>NZ_SMUS01000008.1 GCF_004353185.1 Clostridium cuniculi
TATAGGTAGTTACGTGAAAAAAAGAAAAAATGAAATATTAATTTGGAAGGACCATTGAAATTAAGCCGTAGAATTTAATAATTGATGGAGTAAAGTTGCGTAAAGAAGTTTTTACTGTTTGAGCGAATAGCGAGTTTAAAAACTTTAGCCAACTTTACGGAATCAATTATATAAATTCTAGGTGAAAATTTCACGGTTACTGGAAAATAAATATTTCATTTTTTCGCTTCCACGTAACGAACAATTTAGTTAAGTTCTGATTTATGTTTGTAATAGAAATAAATACATTGTGTTATGAATATTAAGCTTAATAGACCAAAAAGGGGATATAATGTTGAAATTAAATTTGAAAATCCGATTTGTGATATTGGTAAGGCTACTGCTAAAACTATAAAAATTCCCTTTTTAAATTTAATATTAAAGCTTTGTTCTAATGTTTTACTAATTGAGTAAACATCTGAAACCTCAGTAGAGAACATTTCAAGCCAAATTATTACTAGTAGTAGGGCTTGTATGACACTACCGAATCTTTGAGCAACTAAAAGCAATGGTATTTCAAGTTCAAATATATATGGTTGATTAGCTAATAATAGTAAGTTAATAGAACCAGATAATAAAGTTAAACCTAAAGCTCCTAATGCAATGCCGTAAACCATTGTTTTGGAGCTTTTAGTTTCGTTACTTAATGGAACTAATACACCTGAACAACAAAGTATGTTGTATCCAGCGTAAAGTATAGTAGAAACAAAAACTCCTTTTTTAGGAGGTTCAAAGCTAGAGATATATTGTAATGAAATTGAATCTTTACAAAATAAAAAATATAGAACTAGAATAAGTGTAATTGTACATAGTAAAGCAGGAACAATAAATGAGTTTACTTCAATAAGACCTTCAGTATCCCTTAATAAAAAAACGCAAGCAATACAAAGCATAATTAGTGAACCAACAATTTTAGGTGCTCCAAAGAATTGATGAATTAAAGCACCACTTCCTGCAAGGATAATTGATGCACTTGAAATCAAATAAAAGGTTGTTATTACTCCTGTTATTTTACCAAGTAAATTAGGACTTATTATTTTTAGAACATCACTATAAGAGTTAAGACTATATTTAATACCTATTTTAGCTATTATTGATCCCATCAATATATAAAATACTCCACAAAAAAGTATTCCTAAAAAACTAGTCAAACCAAAAGAAGTAAAAAATTGAGTAATTTCTTTACCAGAAGCAAGTCCAGCACCAACAACTGTTCCAATAAATACAGCAGCAACTTGAAAAATCTTAGTGAAATCTTTCTTCACGCATATCCCCCCAATATATTTCTAATATCTAATATATAAAGGTTACAGTACAATTATTCTTTTTTTGTGAATAAGCTATATTTTATTAGGTAAAATAAATTTAAGAGATTGTTTTTATAGGGGCAATAAAATATGTAAGGAGATTAATATGGTTAGTGTTAAAAGAGTTTTAAGTTGTATATTGGTTTTAACAATTAGTATATTAATTGGATGTAGCAAAGTAAAGGTTGATAATGAAACAAGTTTAGATTTATTTGATGTATTTAAAGGAAAGGAGTTAGCAACAAATTACTTAATAAATATTAGAAATGGCAATATAGAAAAGGCTAACGAGGTATGTGTAAAAGAATTAGTTGATAATAATGTTAATCTATCTGAAGGAGTTTCTGATATAGCAGGATTTCAATTAGATAAAACTATTGCAAGTAGTGAGTTTGCATATTACATTTTTAATGTTATTAGAGACTCTAGTACAGAGCCTAAGAGTGATTTAGAAAGTTATACTATAAAGGTAAATAGAAATGGAGACAGTTATAGCGTAAGTGAAATTAAAGCAAAGACGCAAAGAGAATTATATATAAAAAATAATTCTTTAAGGATAATTGGAGAAAAAGGTGGGAAAAGTAGTCTAGTAATAAGCTTAAATAATATTCCTAAGGATACTTATTTAAGAGAAAATAAGATTATGCTATATAAAGAAAAGGTACCTAATAATAATTTTGGAAAGGTAGTTTTAGGATTTACAGGACAAAAGATAGCTATTTCTACTGTAGACGATAAAAATGCTTTTATTTGTATTGCTTATATCGATAATACATTAATGGAAAATGGTACAGATGATATATCTGCTAGTACAAATTCGCAAGGAAGCTCAATTAGTGAGTTACAAGAAGTTTTAGAAAAACCTATTACAAGTAAGGTTGTACCTGTAGATTTATTAAACAATGTGCAAATAGAGAATTTTATATTTTCTAAGGAAGATGATAATATAGCTGTTAATTATAAGAATAAAACAGGTATAGATAGACTAAACATATATAAATCAGATGATGGAACTATGATAGATGTTAAATTAGATGAGCTTTTTAATAAGGATATATATAATGTTAAGGCTGAATATTTTGATGATGATAAATTAATATTTGATGTTTATAAATCTGATGGTATCACTGACGATATTACAGGTAAATATACCTTTAATATTAAAAGTGAGGAAATGATTAAATTGTAATTAATTGATAAGTAATTTATAATATAGTAAAAAATAAAAGAGGTTAATGTATTATACATTACCTCTATTTTAGTTATGTAAGCTAATTTTAAAGCAAATAGAGTATTAATATAATTAGTCATTAAATATACAGATTAATATAAGGAGAAAAAAATGATAAAGGAATGGAATGGAAAAAGATATCATAGCTTAAATTATTTCCTAAGAAATAAATTTGGAGAAAAGATATATAAAATATCACTAGATGGAGGATTCACTTGTCCTAATAGAGATGGAAAGGTATCAAAAGGTGGATGTACTTTTTGTAGTGCAAGAGGATCAGGAGATTTTGCTGGAAGTAGAATATTATCTATTACTGAACAATTTGAAGACAGAAAAGAAATGATGGAAAAGAAATGGAAAGATGGTAAGTACATTTCTTATTTCCAAGCGTATACTAATACTTATGCACCTGTTGAAGAGTTAAGAAAAAAATATGAAGAAGCATTAGCTCAAAAAAATGTTATTGCTTTATCTATAGCAACAAGACCTGATTGTTTAGAGGATGATGTTTTAGATTATCTTGAAGAGTTAAATAAAAAGACTTATCTTTGGGTTGAATTAGGGTTACAAACTATAAATGATAAAACAGCTCATAATTTTAATAGAGGTTATGATTTTGAAACCTTTGATAGTAGTTTAAAGAAATTACAAGAAAGAGGAATAGAAGTTGTTGTACATACTATATTTGGTCTACCAGGAGAAACTGAAGAAGATATGTTAAAGACTGTAGATTATGTTGCACATTCTGGTGCTCAAGGAGTTAAGTTTCATTTATTACATTTAATGAAAGGAACTAAAATGGTAGAGCAATATGAAAGCGGAGAATTACAACTTTTAAGCAAAGAAGATTATATTAATTTAATATGTAAGGCTATAGCTATGATACCAGAAGAGATGGTAGTTCATAGATTGACAGGTGATGCTCCAAGACAAAGTTTAATTGGACCAATGTGGAGTTTAAAAAAATGGGAAGTATTAAATGACATTGATAAAGCACTTGTAGATAATAATATTTGGCAAGGAAAAGATTTTAAATAGACATATTTGAGCGACTGTGTAATAATTTTTGCAACAGTCGCTTTTCTATTTATAATTAGATAAGAAGCACCTACTAATTAAACCAAGGGTTTGAAATCTTACTTATGGAACAAATGGGGTTAATGTTAAGTCTAATAGATGAAGGGAGCGAAGAATTTGGAGGCTTCAGTAGATAATCTTAGTAAAGATGAATTGATAATGGAAGTAAAAAGAGCAAAACGTGGAGATAAAGAAGCTTTTTGTAATTTAGTTAGAGTAAATAAAGTTGCAATATATAGAGTTGCAAAATCTATATTAAATAAGGAAGAGGATATAGAAGATGCAGTTAGTGAAGCAATATTAAAAGCTTATAAAAATATACCAAAGTTGAAAAATGAAGAGTTTTTTAAAACGTGGTTAATAAGAATAGTAATAAATGAAAGTAATAATTTATATAAAAAAAGAGCTAAAGAAGTAGCTGTAGATAAAGATCATTTTAAAAATATAAAAATTAATGATAATTATAAGGATTTATCTTTATATGATGCAATTAATTCCTTAGAAGAGGATTTAAGAATTACTACAATATTATTTTATTTTGAAGATATGAAATATAAAGATATAGCAAAAACTCTTAATGTTAAGGAAGGAACTGTAAAGTCAAGATTATCTAGGGCAAAAGAAAAGCTATATAGTATTTTAAAGGAGGAGCTTCATGGATAAATTTGATGAATACTTAAAAAATAAAAGTAAAAGCGAAAATGAAGATTTTGTTTTACCAAAGTCTTTTGAATATAAACTTGAAGAGACTCTAAAAAATTTAGATAAAGAAAATAAAAATGAAACTAATGTATGGTATATGAATAAGAAGCTATGGACTACAGCTGCATGTTTTGCATTTGTATTTTTAGCAGCAACATCAATAAGATATGGAGTTGATTCAAATAGGTCAAATTCTATAGAGAAAAGTTTAGAAAATCAAGTTACAGGGTATAGTGAGGCTATTCCGGAGGTTGCTAGCCACAATCAGGCTTCAACTAGAGGTATTGGGAATGATGAAGCAACTAAACAAGAAGTAGAAGAGTTTAGTTTAGAAGATAGATTTGGTGATGGAATTATAGATTCTAATAACATTAACAAGATAATAGTTAAAAATATAGTGGATGGAAATACTTATAAGTCTGTAGATAATAAAGTAGATATAGAAAAAATCATTAGCTTTATAAATGATATTCCAAAGGAAGAAATTCAAAAACAAACCTTAGGGGAATGGGATTTTCTAATACAGACTAATGGAGTAGAAAGTAATCACACAATAATTATTAAAAATGATATTCTGAATATAGATAATAAATGGTATAAAATAGATTCTGAAGAGGTAAGCAACTTTAAATCTATGTATAATGATTTAAATTATGATGAGAATAATATACCATATTGCAACTATTAATTTATAAGTGTATTGAGTTTATGATATGAATAAATATTTTAAATTTAGTAATAAAAATATTAAACTTGGAAAGATATTAATATTAGTTTTATTAGGACTATCTATTATATTTTTCTTTATGAAAAACTTTGGGGAAATAACAGGAAGTATTTGCTTAATAAGAGGTTTAACAGGAATTCCATGTCCATCATGCGGAATGAGTAGAGCTATTATAGCAGTTATTAATGGTGATATTATAAATGCATTTAAATTTCATCCATTATTTTGGTTACCATTTATATCATTAGTACTTATAGTTTTTAAAAGAAGTTTTTTTAAGCAGATATTAATAGGTTCAATTATTTTAATAATGATTGTGTATATTTTGAGAATGATAATGTTTTTTCCAGATATAGAGCCTATGAAATATAATGAAAAATCAATACTTAATCAAATTATTGAGAATAAGAAATAATAATAAATAAGTAAGATATAAAAGGTAATAGTTAACTAATTTACTTTTAATTAATGTATATATTAAAAAGTCGGCATAGGCCGACTTTTTATATTTTAGTTATTTGCAAAAGCTTTTATACCACTTGGAATATAAAGAATTTTAAGTAATATGATTCATCTGAATTCCAAAGAATTGGATGATCTGAACTTTGAGTTCTAACTTCAATTTGTCTTAAAGTTCTTCTAGCATCATGAGCAGCTTCAAGAACAGTTTTCTTTAGCTGTTCTTCACTCATATAATGAGAGCATGAGCATGTAGCAAAGTAACCACCTGGTTTAACCATTTTTAAACCTCTAAGGTTAATTTCTTTATAGCCTCTAATTGCAGCATTAACAGTATTTCTAGATTTAGTGAATGCTGGTGGGTCTAGAATAACAACATCATATTGTTTACCTTCTCTTGACCAATCTCCAAGAACATCAAATGCGTTATGACATTCAAACTTAACAACATCTTGTAAATTATTTAATTTAGCATTTCTTGTAGCACAATCCACAGCATGTTGAGATACGTCAATTCCAAGAACTGATTTTGCGCCAGCTATACCTGCATTTAAGGCAAATGAACCAGTATGAGTAAAGCAATCTAAAACATCTTTACCTTTACAAATTCTATGCATAGCAGCTCTATTTTCCTTTTGATCTAAGAAGAATCCAGTTTTTTGGCCATTTTCTAAATCAACTATGTATTTAACACCATTTTCAATGATTTCAATATCAGTATCAAATGGTTCAGTTAAGAAGCCTTTAGTTTGTTCTAAGCCTTCAATTTCTCTAGTTTTTATGTCACTTCTCTCATAAACTCCTTTAGCACCATATTCTTCAACTAGTATTTTAACTATTAAATCTCTATATTTATCCATTCCTAATGTAGAAATTTGAATTACATAGTAATCTTCAAATTTATCAACTGTTAATCCTGGTAGGAAATCCGCTTCTCCAAATATAAATCGGCATGATGATGTATCAATAACAGTCTTTCTATAATCCCATGCTGCGGCAAATCTTTTCTTAAAGAATGTTTCATCTATTTCTTCATTAATATCTCTTGTCATTATTCTAATTGTTATTTTACTTCTATCGTTAATATAACCTTTACCAATGAAGTGGTTTTTGTGGTTATATACTTCAACTATATCTCCATTTTCATATTCGCCATCATATTCATTTATTTCATCTATGTATATCCAAGGACGTCCTTGCTCAGCTCTTTTGTTTTTTCCCTTATGTAAGAAAAATTTACTACTCATTATCTACATCTCCTTATCTTAAGTCTTATACGATTATAACATAACTATTAAATAACAGTGAAAAATTTAATATATAAAATATATTTGACATTTTTATAAAAATAAAAACTAATTATATAACAAAAATTTTAAATTATATAAATTTTATAATGAGATATTAAATAGAGACATTAAAAATTAGAGTTTAAGTATGTTATTAAAAGAAAATGTTTAAAAAAAAGAAAAATAGTAAATAAAATGTTAAAAAAGATGAATAGTATTAATTGACTTAATAAAAAAGCTATGATATATTTAGCAATATATAATATGTAATAATATGTAACAAAATAAATTATATTACAAAAAAGGAATAAAATCTTGGGGAATAATTTCTATAAAATTTTATAGATTATTATAAAAATTAAAAAAACATAAAAAGGGGGAAATTTATTATGAAAAGAAAGATACTTGCAGTATTACTATCAGCTACAATGCTATTAACTGTAGCAGGTTGTGGTAATAGTAATAAAACAAGTAACAATTCATCTAATAATTCATCCAATAGTGAAAAGTTAGATGATGAACAGGTGTTAAATACTATATATTTTGAGGTTGCAACTTTAGATGCGAATGATTGTACTGATAATCAAAGTTCATCTATTCTTGCTGCAGTTCAAGAGGGATTGACAAGAGTTGAGAATGATGGAACAGGAGATAAATTAGTTCCAGCAGGAGCAGAAAGTTGGGAAACTTCAGAAGATGGATTAACATGGACATTTCATTTAAGAAAAACTAATTGGTCAGATGGTGAACCTGTAGTAGCTCAAAATTACGTTGATTCATTTATGAGAATATTGAATCCTGATAATGGTTTTGCATATGCTTTTTTAGCATATGATATTGTTGGTGCAGAAGAATATAATACAGGATCAGGATCAGCTGATGCTGTAGGAGTAAAAGCTATTGATGATCAAACATTGCAATTTAATTTAAAGTATGCAGTTCCATACTTCCTTTCTAAGATATCATATGCAACATTCCATCCAATAAGATTAGATGTTATTGAAAGACTAGGAGATAAATATGCTAGTGAAATAAAAGATACTGTATATAATGGACCTTTTATAATAGAAAGCTGGGATAATGGAAACTCAATGGTATTAGTAAAAAATGATACTTACTGGGACGCAGATTCAGTTAAGCTTGATAGAATTAACTTAACTCAAGTTAAGGAATTTGCTACACAAGCACAATTATTTGAAAATCAAGAATTAGATGTAACTGGAGCTCAAACTGATTATATAGAAAAATGGACTCAACAAGCAGAAAATGGAGAATTCCAAATGCAAACTGGTGATGAGCCAGGATCATTCTATTTATATTTTAACCAAACTAGTGAAAGTGCTAATGGAATATTAAAGAATGCAAAAATAAGAAAAGCAATAGGGTTAGCAATAGATAGAGATGTTTATACTAATGACTTAGTAGGAAGATATCAATCATCTTATGGAATAATTCCAACAGCTATAAACTTTAATGATAAGAAATACAGAGATCAAGTAGAAGAACCATTAGCTGATGAGGCTAAGACTTATGTTAATAATCCAGACAAGCTTAAAGAGCTATTTAAGGAAGGATTAACTGAATTATCACTTCAAACAGATGATTTAAGTCAGTATTCATTAACTTATTTATGTCAAGGTGATTCTGAATTACAAAAGCAAAGAGCAGAATGGATAAGTCAACAAATTGAAAGTAATTTAGGTATTAATATTGAAGTTGAAACTCAAGGAGATTGGGGAATATACTTAAATACAATGGATAAATTAGAATATGATTTCACATTAACTGGTTGGTCTGCAGACTATGATGACCCAATGACATTTTTAGATATTTGGGTATCTAACGGAGGAAATAATCATACAGGATATGCAAATGCAGAATATGATGAATTGTTAAAATCTGCGAAGGGTGAAAATGATGAAGCTAAGCTATTAGAGATATATAAAAAATTAGAAAACAAACTAATAGAAGAGGATGCTGTTATTTCTCCAGTATATTATACAGATACAGTTAGATTCTATCAAAATTATGTTAAAGATCTTCAATTTACCTCATTTGGAGCAGTTTATGAATTTAAACATGCTTATATAGAAGGTAAAAATTAGTTAAAATAATTTAAAATTTATATGTGCACATCAACAATTGTTGATGTGCATTACTTAAATATAAAGGAGTTAAATTTATGGGAAAATATATTATAAGAAGATTTTTTGAGATGATTATTACTCTTTTTTTAATTGGAACAGCAACCTTTTTTCTTTTATCTGCAATTCCAGGAACAGCCATTGATAAAAAGATTCAAAAGTTACCAGAAGAAACAAAAAAGGTAGTTATACAAAAGTATGGATATGACAAACCAGTAATTGAAAGATATTTTATAACTTTAAAGAACTATATTTTTAAGGGTGAATTTGGTGAATCATTAGTGCATGCTGGAGATACGGTTTCTAGTATAGTAAAAAATAAAATGCCAGTATCAAGTAGGTTAGGAATACAACAGATTGTAGTAGGTGTTACTATTGGAATAATTCTTGGAATAGTTGCAGCAATGAATAGAGGTAAAGTAATTGATTACATAATTCTTATAGGGGCAATGATATTTGCTTCGGTACCTACACTGGTATTAGGTTTGTTACTACAGAAATACGGGGCAAAGGGTCCAATATTTAATTTACCTATAATAGGTTGGCCTAAGGGAAGTGAATTATGGTTTGGTGGATGGAAATATACAGTGTTACCAACACTAGCAGGTGCAGGAAGTTATTTAGCTTATTACACAAGATTAATGAAGACAAGCATGTTAGATAGTATAAATCAAGATTACACTTTAACGGCAAGAGCTAAGGGTCTATCAGAACTAGCGATAGTTAGAAGACATGTATTTAGAAACTCTTTTATTCCAATAATTACGGTATTACCAGTTGCTGTTTCAGGAGTAATTTCAGGGTCATTCTTTATAGAAAGAGTATTTTCTATTCCAGGAGCAGGACAGTATTTTATTCAAGCAGCAAATGATAGAGATATTCCAATATTAATGGGATTAACATTACTATACGCATTAATTTATCTTATTGCAATATTTATAACAGATATACTTTATACCGTTGTAGATCCACGTATAAGGTTAGTTAAATAAATATAAAGGAGAGAATATTAATGGAAAAAGTGAAAGATAGTAGATTTGAATTAATAGATTCATCTAAGTTAGATGGAGATTTAGTTGTTAGACCCAATATTAGTTATTGGAAGGATGCATGGAGAAGATTGAAAAAAAATCCCATAGCTATGGGTTCATTGTTTATATTAGTAGTTATTATATTGATGTCTATTTTTGCACCAATTATAAGAAATTTAGACTATCAAACAGTTGTTACAGCTAATAAAAACTTATCCCCGAACAAAGAGTTTTGGTGGGGAACAGATGCAATGGGAAGAGACTTATTTACAAGAGTTTGGATTGGAGCAAGAGTATCAATAAGTATAGCTATAGTTGCAACAATTATAGATGTAGTAGTTGGATGTCTATATGGTGGAATAGCAGCTTATGTTGGTGGTATTGTTGATGAAATAATGATGAGAATTGTTGAAGTTCTAAATAGTATTCCTTATTTAATTATAACATTATTGATTTTAGTTGTTTTAGGAAATGGATATTTTCAATTAATGCTAGCACTATGTATTACAGCATGGACAGGTACTGCAAGAATGATTAGAGGTCAGATTTTGCAGTTAAGAGAATCTGAATATGTTTTGGCTGCGGAAGCATTAGGAGCATCTCCGTTGAGAGTAATTATAAAACACTTATTACCTAATACAATAGGATTAATAATATTAGATGTTGCATCAACTATTCCAAGCGTTATAGTTTCAGAAACTGTACTTTCATTTTTAGGATTAGGGTTAAGCATACCAAGTTTTAGTCTAGGATCATTATTATCAGCAGGACAACAAGCTATGGCATTTTATCCATATCAATTATTGTTCCCAACAATGGTTTTATGTCTAATAATATTATCATTTAATGTTTTTGGAGATGGTTTAAGAGATGCTTTAGATCCTAAACTAAGGCAATAGGAGGTATCTAAGTTATGGAGAATTTGGTAAAAGAAAATAAATATATTCTTGATGTGAAAGATTTAAAAGTTTCATATCATACTTATGCAGGAGAAGTTCAATCAGTTAGAGGAGTATCATTTAAAGTTGATAGAGGTGAGGTATTAGCTATAGTTGGCGAATCAGGATGTGGTAAAAGTGTTACAGCTAGATCTATTATGTCTTTAATTCAAGCTCCACAAGGAGAGATAAAAAAAGGTAGTAAAATATTTTTTAATGGTGAAGATGTATTAGCTTATAATAAAAAGCAAATTAGAAAATTTAGAGGTGGAGATTGTGCAATGATATTTCAAGATGCACTAACTTCCCTTAATCCAACTATGAAAATTGGAAAACAAATAATGGAGAATTTAATTATTCATAGAAATATGAATAAAAAGGAGGCAAAGGAAGAGGCAATAAAAATATTAAGGTCTGTTGGAATACCTAATGCAGAAAAGAGAATAGATCAATATCCACATGAATTTTCAGGCGGAATGAGACAAAGGGCAATGATTGCAATAGCAGTAGCTTGTGAACCTAAAATTTTAATAGCAGATGAGCCTACCACAGCACTTGATGTTACAATTCAAGCACAAATATTAGAGTTAATTAATGAGCTAAAAGATAGATTAAATACTGCTGTAATATTAATCACTCATGATTTTGGAGTAGTTGCAGGTATGGCAGATAAAATTGCAGTAATGTATGCAGGACAAATTATAGAATCAGGAGAAAAAAGAGATATATTCTATAATCCAAAGCATCCATATACATGGGCACTTTTAAACTCTGTTCCTAAGCTGGAATGGAAGGGAAAACAATTATTAGATACAATTAAGGGCACACCTCCAGATTTAATTGCTCCTCCAAAGGGATGTGCATTTGCAGCTCGTTGTAAGTATTGTATGAATATATGTTTAGAAGAAGAACCAAAAGAATATTCCTTTGAAAATTCTCAGCAAGCAAAATGTTGGTTGTATAGTGAAGAGATGCCAGAAGGAATGTTGAATGAAATTTTGGAGGATAAAAAAAATGAGTAAAGATGCAAATGTGATTTTAGAAGTTAAGAATTTAAAGAAATATTTTAAAGTTGGTAATAAAGATATTTTAAAAGCTGTTGATGATGTTTCATTTTTTATAAGAGAGGGAGAAACATTAGGATTAGTTGGAGAATCGGGCTGTGGTAAAACTACATGTGGTAGAACTGTAATTGGAATGTATGATAAGAGTGGGGGAGAAGTTTTTTATAAAGGTAAGTCAGTGCATGGATTAAGTAGAAAGGATAAGAAAGCATTTACCAAAGAGGTTCAAATAATTTTTCAAGATCCATATGCTTCTTTGAATCCTAGAATGACGGTTGCAGATATAATAGCAGAAGGAATTGATATTCACGGATTAGCAAAAAATAAGAAAGATAGAGAAGAAAGAATTTATAAGGCTTTAGATCAAGTAGGCTTAAATAGAGAACATGCTAATAGGTTTGTTCATGAATTTTCAGGTGGACAAAGACAAAGAATAGGAATTGCTAGAGCATTAGCAGTAGAACCTAAATTTATTCTTTGTGATGAACCTATATCTGCTTTGGATGTATCAATTCAATCACAAGTAGCTAATCTTTTAATTAAATTACAAAAGGAATTAGGATTAACATATTTATTTATAGCCCATGATTTATCTATGGTTAAGCATATTTCTGATAGAGTAGCAGTTATGTATCTAGGAAGTATGGCTGAATTAGCAGAATCAGAGGAATTGTATAATAATCCTAAACATCCTTATACAAAAGCATTAATGTCAGCAATTCCAATAGCAGATCCAGATGTTGAAGAAAGTAGAGAAAGAATTATGCTAAGTGGAGATGTACCTAGTCCAATTAATACACCTATAGGATGTAAGTTCCAAGGAAGATGTGATAAGTGTATGGAGATTTGTAGAAAAGAGGTTCCAGAATTTAAAGAAGTTAAAAAAAATCATTTTGTTGCATGTCATTTATATTAAAATATTTTAGTTTAGAGGATTAAATAGATGAGGAAAACAATTGAATTTATGAATGATTTTAAAAAATGCTTTATTATTGGAACTTTAATAACTTTTTCAATAGCGTTTTTGGTTGGAATATTTTCATTAATAATATCAAAATTTAATATTGAACAAGCTATTCAAAATGTAAAGAGTATATTATTAATAGTAGGTTCATTAGGAATGATATTAGGAGCTATGTTAATGATTAGTAGAAAAAATAGAAAAGAATTAGTATTTATTGATCAATGGAAAGAAAAATATAGGATATTATCATATAAAACTGTATTAATAGTAGTAAGCTGTGTAATTGTTCTATATGGAGGAATTATTGATTGGATTAATTATAAATTTTAAATATATATATTATGATTTATAATATTGTAAAAAGTAAATTTTTATGAATAGGTAAGTTAAATATGAATTATGTATATATATTAAGATGTAATGATGATAGTTTATACACAGGATGGACAAACAATTTAGAAAAAAGGGTTAAAGCACATTCAAATGGAAAAGGTGCAAAATATACAAAAGCTAGATTGCCCGTAGAACTAGTTTATTTTGAAGAATATGAAAATAAAGTAGAGGCTATGAGAAGAGAATATGCAATTAAACAGTTAAAAAGAAAAGAGAAGTTAATGCTAATAAAGAAATAAATTAGGTACTTTAACTTTAAGGGGGCAAAACCATGGATATAAAAATAAGAGCAATAAGAATAGAAGATGCAGAGGGAATTAATGCATTAAGGGTCATGGATGGAGTAAGAGAAAATATACTAGGAATAACTAGTGAAAGAATATATAGAAGTAAAAGTTTTATAGAAAGTTTAGGAAATAATGCACATATGTATGTAGCAGAAGAAATAGAAAATGGTGAAAGTAAGATAGTTGGAGCTATATCATTACATGTTGCTGAAAATTCTAGACTTAGACATTCAGGTAGTATAGGAATTATGGTGCATAAGGATTATCAAGGAAGAGGAATTGGTAAAAAACTTATGGCTACGATTATTGATTTAGCAGATAACTGGCTTATGCTTAAAAGGTTAGAGTTAGGAGTATTTATAGATAACACCAGAGCTTTAAATTTATATAAATCTTTTGGATTTGAAATTGAAGGAACTAAAAAATGTGCAGCAATAAGAAATGGTAAATATGTAGATGAATATATAATGGGTAGAATTAAGAATTAAAATTTTAATAGTATAGTATAAAGAGATATAAACTACACATACTATTAATGCAGTAAAGTGGATGAAGTTTGAAGCTTATACTGCTAAAGGTGAACTAGTAATTTAAAACTATTAGTTCACCTTAAATTTTGCAATAAAAAACCACTTACAAGGTAAGTGGTTTAAATCGTTAAACTTATAGGGGAGTTTTGGATTGGGTATTATTTTGAATAATCGTTAATTAAATCCTGAATCTTTGATTTACATCTAAATCCATGACAACTTCCAGTGCATGCACCGGTTACTTTAGAAACTTCTTCTATGGTATGGGCACCATTTTTTATAGCTTCTTTAATTTTTGCTCTAGATATAGATTTACAAGTACAAACTTTTGTTATTTTATCAAGGATATCAGCATTTAAATTATTTTCCATAACAGATCCTCCAAAATACAAAGATATTAGGAAACACAAAAATTAATTATTAGGTTAATTAATTTTTGAGTAATACGTTTCAACAACTATATTAAATCATAGTATACTAAAATAGTCAACATTAAATATTAAATAACAATAATTATTAATTAATGGAAATTATTATAGTCATATTATTAATATATTGTAATAAGTAATGGTTTAAAATATTAAATTTAGCAATAAAAATAATGACAAAATTTTGGATGTAATTGACAAAGCATAATTAGTTAATATATAATAAATTCATTAAAGACTATGATTAGGATAAGTACTTTAGTTTATTCTTTTAAGAGAGTGATTGGTTGGTGTGAAATCATAAGATAACTTAAGGAAAATCACCTAGGAGTTTGAGGCTGAAAGTTTTTACGATTAAGCTATCACGTTAGCCCGCGTTAAGGGATAGGATATGAAAGTATCTGAATTATGGCTCATAGTATAATTATGAGTTTATTAACCTTAGGTGGTATAGCGAATTCACTTCGTCCTTTTGGGATGAAGTTTTTTTTATTTAAGTGAACCTTCAAATTTTAATTTGGTAAGGAAAAATTACTCTTTCGACTATAGGAGAAGGAGTTTCATTAAATAAGGATTAAAATATGTCTTTAAGAGAATAATTTTAATAATTAATAAATGTAGAGAAAGGAGAATTCTTATGTACAAAAAAGTAGAATTGCCAAATGGTTTTGTTGGTCTTGAAAAAGAAGTAGCAAATCTTTGGACTGCAAGAAATGTTATAAAAAAGAATTTTGATATGAATCAAGATGGTGAATACTTCACTTTCTATGATGGACCTCCAACAGCAAATGGTAGACCACACGTTGGGCACGTATTAACAAGAGTTATGAAGGACATTATCCCAAGATACAAAGTTATGAAGGGGTATAAAGTTATAAGAAAAGCTGGATGGGATACTCATGGTCTTCCAGTAGAACTTGAAATAGAAAAGAAGCTTGGAATTTCAGGTAAAGAACAAATCGAAGAGTACGGAGTAGAAAAGTTCGTTAAAGAATGTAAAGAAAGTGTATTTACTTACGTAAGTATGTGGGAAAAAATGACTAATCAAATTGGATATTGGGTTGATATGGAACATCCATATGTTACTTATCATAATCCATATATTGAATCAGTTTGGTGGGCATTAAAACAAATGTGGGATAAAGGTCTTTTATATGAAGGGCATAAAGTAATGCCATATTGCCCAAGATGTGGTACTGCATTATCATCTCACGAAGTTGCACAAGGATATAAAGATGTTAAGGATTTAACTTGTGTTGCTAAGTTTAAAGTTGTAGGAGGAGAGAACAAGTACATATTAGCTTGGACAACAACTCCTTGGACATTGCCTTCAAACTTAGCTTTATGTATAAACAAAGCTTATACATATATAGAAGCAAAAGTTGGAGATGAAATATTAATATTAGCTAAAGACTTAGCTGATAAAGTTTTAGGAGAAGACTATGAAGTAGTTAGAGAATTCCCTGGAACTGAACTTTTGGGAACTAAATATGAACAATTAATGCCTTTCGGTAAAGTAGAAGGAAAAGCTTTCGAAGTAATTCATGGTGATTATGTTACTTTATCAGATGGTACAGGTATAGTTCATATAGCACCTGCATACGGTGAAGACGATAGCTTAGTAGCTAAAGCTAATGGAATTACTTTCATTAACTTAGTTGATAGAGAAGGTAAATTCGTAGAAGAAGTTACTCCATGGGCTGGAAAGTTCGTTAAGAAATGTGATGAAAGCATCTGTAAGTGGTTAGAAGAAAATAATAAATTATTTAAATCTGAAAAGCACTTACACTCATATCCACACTGTTGGAGATGTGACACACCACTTCTTTATTATCCAAAGGAAAGCTGGTTTGTTGCAATGACAACATTAAGAGATAAGCTTTTAGAAAATAATAATAAGATTAATTGGTATCCTGATAACATTAGAACAGGTAGATTTGGTAAGTTCTTAGAAAATGTTATCGACTGGGGTATTTCAAGAGATAGATACTGGGGAACTCCACTTCCAATTTGGGGATGTGAATGCGGACATAAAGAATGTATAGGAAGCATTGCAGAACTTAAGGAAAAGGGAATTAATGTTCCAGAAGATATAGAATTACACAAACCATATATAGATAATGTTCACTTAAAGTGTGAAAAGTGTGGTAAGGAAATGACTAGAACTAACGAAGTTATTGACTGTTGGTTCGATTCAGGTTCAATGCCATTTGCACAATTACATTATCCATTTGAAAATAAAGAATTATTTGAACAAAACTATCCAGCTCAATTTATATCAGAAGCTGTTGACCAAACAAGAGGATGGTTCTATACTTTATTAGCGATATCAACTGCTATATTTGATAGAAATCCATTTGAAAACTGTATAGTTTTAGGTCACGTTCTTGACAAGAAGGGCTTAAAGATGTCAAAATCTAAAGGAAATGTTGTAGATCCATTTGATGTATTAGACGCACAAGGTGCTGATGCAACAAGATGGCACTTCTATACTGCAAGTGCTCCATGGTTACCAACAAGATTCTCTATAGATGATGTTGGAGAAGCTGGAAGAAAATTTATGGGAACATTATGGAATGTTTACTCATTCTACGTGTTATATGCTGAATTAGATCAATTTAATCCACTAAAGTATAATGATTTCGTATCAGAAAATGTAATGGATAAGTGGGTTATGTCTAAGCTTAATACATTAGTTAAAGATGTAGATTCTATGTTAGATTCATACCAAATAACTCAAGCAGCATTAGCTATTGAAGATTTTACTGATGAGTTATCAAACTGGTATGTAAGAAGAAATAGAGGAAGATATTGGTCTGAAGAGTTAACTGATGATAAGATAGGTGCATATGTAACTTTATATAGAGTATTAACAACTTTAATTAAAGTAGCAGCGCCATTTGTTCCATTTATAACAGAAAACATTTATCAAAACTTAGTAGTTGGATTAGATGAAAATGCTCCAGAAAGCATTCACTTATGTAGCTGGCCAGAAGTTAATGAAAATGCTATAGATAAGAACTTAGAAAAGGAAATGGATTTAGCTTATACAATAGTTAAGCTTGGAAGAAGTGCAAGAAATGGTGCTAACATTAAGAATAGACAGCCACTTTCTAAGATGTTAGTTTCTACTGATTCACTTCCAGGATACTATGGAGAAATAATAACAGATGAGCTAAACATCAAAGCAGTTGAATTTGGTGCTGACCTTTCAACTCATGTTAACTTTGAAATTAAGCCAAATTTACCTGTGTTAGGAAGAGCTTATGGTAAGTTAATACCAGGAATAAGAAAAGAAATAGCTGCAAGAAACCAAATGGAATTAGCTCAAACTATTCAAAATGGTGGAGTAGTAGTTATTAATGTTGATGGAACAGAAATTGAATTAAATAAGGAAAACTTATTAGTTACTATGCAAGGGCTAGAGGGTTATGCATTTGCTGGTGAAGGTTCAATTGGTGTTGTTTTAGATACTCATATTTCTGAAGAACTTAGAGAAGAAGGTCACTTAAGAGAAATAATTTCTAAGATTCAAAATATGAGAAAAGATAAAGGGTTTGAAGTTGCAGACAAAATTAAATTATATGTAGCAGATAACGAAATGTTATTAGATGTAATTAAAAAGTTTGCTGAGGTTATTAAGAAAGAAACCTTAACCCAAGAAATAGTTTACAATGAGGAAGCTAATTATACTGAAACAGTTATAAATGGTGAAAAGCTAAATATGACTGTAGAAGTTATTAAATAATTATAGCTTTATTACAAAGGGTAGGGATTAAGTAATAATTCCTATCCTTTTTTCAAACACTAATATTATAGTTAAAATTATGAATTATTAAGTGTAAAAAATAAGTAAACTCATTGTATTAATTAGTAAAAAAAGGTATAATTAATAATTAAAATGAAAATGGAGTGATGTTGATATGGCTACTTCTATAAAAGATGTTGCGAGGGAAGCTGGCGTTTCAATAGCTACGGTATCTAGAGTATTAAATGATATAGATGTTGTTAATGAAGATACTAAAAAAAAGGTATTAGATGCTATTAAAAAGCTAGGATATAGACCAAACATTGTAGCGAGAAGTTTAAAAACCCAAAGAACAAAAACAGTTGGAATATTAGTTCCTGATATTTCAAGTGGATTCTATCCAGAAATAGTTAGAGGGGCAGAGGATGTTGCAAATATTTATGATTATAATGTAATATTATGTAACTCTGATTTTGACTATGATAAGGAAAAGGATTATTTAAGAGTACTTAAAGAAAAAATGGTTGATGGTGTTATCTATATGAGTTCTTGTTTAGAAGAAGAAACTTTAGATATAATAAATGAATTAGATTTAAAAACTGTTCTTGCAGAATCTAAAGACAAAGAAGGTAGATTACCAAGTGTAATTATTGATAACATACAAGCATCATATGATGCAACAAAGAGCTTAATTGATAAAGGATTAAAGAATATTGCCTTTGTTGGTGTTAATAAAGGTGCTGCTAATGCTTGGGGAGAAAGACATAAAGGGTATGAAAAAGCATTACAAGAAAGTGGTCTTGCTGTTGATGAAGATTTAGAATTCTTTAAAGATTTAAAAGTTAAGAGTGGATATAAAGCAGTTGAAAGCTTCTTAGCTACTGGCAAAAAATTTGATGGAGTAGTATGCTCATCTGATGAAATTGCAATGGGTGTAATTAATGCATTAAGAGAAAATGGAATGAAAGTTCCAGAAGATGTAAGCGTAATAGGATTTAATGATAATGCAGTTGCATCTTATTTCTATCCAAAAATAACTACAGTTAAGCAACCAAGTTATGATATGGGATCAGTTGCAATGAGAATGCTTATTAAAATATTAAATAATAAGCCTTTAGACCAAGATCAATATGTATTAGATTATAAATTAATACAAAGAGAAAGTTCTAAATAATTTTATAACCATCTCTAATTTTATTGAAAATTAGAGATGGTTATTTTTTTTGTATAAATATGTTGAAGTAATAGGAAAAAAATGATATAATTGAAGTAATTTGATAACGTTTACTGATAGCAGTTGTTTCTAAATTGGGTACACAATCAATTAGGTATAGGTAATATTATTGGGAAGTTGAGAATTAGGGTATAAAGAAGGTTATCAAATAATGATATAAAATAATTGCTATTTTAGTAGGTAGAATAAAAGAGGATAGATTAACTATCCTCTTTTTTCTATTATTAAAGTATTCCTTCAGTCTTTAATAAATTTTCTAATTTTTGAACTTTTTCTGTTAAAGTAATAAATTTTTCTTTTATTATATTATTTTTTTCGTTTCCTTCGTTAATACAGTTTTCCATTTCTTCTACAGCTTTTAATGCATCATCAATATCTTTTTGAGCTAATTTTAAATTTGATTCTTTCATAGACGTATCTCCTTTGTTAGGTAAATAAAAAATATAGAAAACACCTTCTTGTAAATACGAAGGTATATCATCGTTGTAACTAAACTTACTAAATTAAGATTTATAGATTCAGTTAAACTTATGTTGATATCTTTATCCTATCACTAATAAATAGGTGTTGCAAGGCATATATTGTAAAGAAAAAATAAATAGGGGGAAATAGAAAATGATTAACTATATATGGTTTGTGATGATTTTTCTAGGATTAGTAGTTGGGATATTTACTGGAAATGGTGAAGGTATTTCTAATGCAATAATTGGTTCTATTGATACTACAGTTACATTTATTATTGGACTTGTCGGGTTAATGTGTTTTTGGTGTGGTGTTATGAAGGTTGCACAAAACAGTGGATTTACAGAAAAATTGGCTAAACTTATGAAACCTATATTAAAACTTATATTTAAAGATGCAGCTAAGGATGAAAAGGCCTTAGGAGCTATAGTTATGAACATAACAGCAAATATGATGGGCCTTGGAAATGCAGCAACGCCTTTCGGAATTAAGGCTATGGAAGAAATGGATAGATTAAATACTGAAAAAGGTGTAGCTAGTAATGATATGGCTTTATTTTTAGTATTGAATGCAGCTTGTATTCAATTAGTTCCATCGACAGTATTATCTATAAGAGCAGCAGCAGGTTCTTCAAATCCAGGAGCAATAATACTTCCGGCAATAATATCAACTGGTATAGCAGCAATTGTTGGTGTGATTTATTGTAAAATTTTGCAAAGATATTTTTAGGATTATGGGGGTATTGAGATGTTTAGCTATATAACTAAAAGTATTATTCCTATAATAGTTTTAATTATTATAACTTATGGAATGATAAAAGGTAGAAAGGTATATGACTGGTTTATTGAGGGAGCAAAGGAAGGGTTAAATGTATGTTTAAATATTTTCCCATATCTTTTAGCTATGATAATAGCTGTGCAAATATTTAGAGAAGCTAATCTTTTAGATATGTTAAATAATGCAATTGCACCGCTTTGTAGACTAATAGATTTGCCTAAGGAGGTTGTTCCATTGGTTTTAATTAAGCCTCTTTCTGGTAGTGGTGCAATGGGAGTTTTTACTGATATTTTAAAAAATTATGGCGCTGATACTCCAATAGGTCTAGTAGCTTCAGTAATTATGGGAACTACAGAGACAATATTTTATACTGTAACTGTATACTTTGGAGCCGTTAAAATAAAGAAAACACGTCATACAGTATGGGCAGCAATCATGGCAGATATGACTGCGATTATTATGGCCATAATGATGGTAAAACTTTTAATATTGTAACATTTTAAAAATATTGCAAAGAAATATTTTAAATTAAGAGATTAATTTTTGAACAGCGCTTCGCTAGTTCAATTAAACTAGAAAAGCTAAGTTTAAATCTTAATTTCTTAATTCTAAATTTCTTCGTAATTTAGAATTAAGGGGATAATATGTAAAATTTTTAATGCACTGTAAAGAGTTTGGTTGTATAATATTACTAAAATAAATCGAATGGAGAATGATTATGGGGGAAGATAGATTTTACATTGTAAATGAAAAATCATTACCAGAGATATTTAAAAAGGTAATTGAGGTAAAAGAGAATATTGAACTTGGCAATGCAAAGGATATAAGTGAGGCCATAAAATTAGTTGGAATTAGTAGAAGTACATATTACAAATATAAAGATGATGTATTTCCAATGGCTCAAGATATGCAATCTAAGAAGGTAACTTTAATATTATTAATGACACATAAGTCAGGCACTTTATCTAAGGTGTTGGATTGTATTGCATTTTATAAAGGAAATATATTAACAATAAATCAAGATATTCCAATAAATTTATCGGCTAATGTCACGGTTACTATTGATATTTCTCATATGGAGAAAAGTGTTAGTCAATTAGCAGCAAGGTTAAACTCTTTACCGAATGTTAGAAGTGTAAAATTATTAGCAGCAGAATAATAAAAAGTAATCCTAAAATATTATAAAAGGAGATAGGGCTATGAATCAAAATATTTATAAATTGAATAGAGATAATCTTTTAAATAAGATTAAAGACAATTCAATTGTAATTTTATTTGCTGGAAAAGCAATTCAAAAGACTGGAGATCAAACTTATCCATTTACTCCAAATAGAAATTTTTATTACTTAACAGGAATAAAAGAAGAGGAACATATATTAGTTATGTCAAAAATTAATGGAGTAAAGTCTTCTAAGCTTTATATAAAAGATATTGATTTAGAATTAGAAAAGTGGATTGGAAAGAGCATTAGAAAGGAAGAAGCTAGTGAGCTTACAGCAGTAGACGAAGTTAAGTTTAAGAGTCAATTTGATGCTGATATTCATTCAGCAATTGTAATGAAAGAAGAAATAAATCTTTATTTAGATTTAGAAAAAATGAGTGCAAATAGAGAAGGAACAATTTCACATAGATTTGCTAATGAAATAGTAAGTAAGTATCCACAAGTTAGAATAAATAATGTTTATAGTAAAATTGGTGAGTTAAGATTAAAGAAATCACAAGAGGAAATAGAGAAAATTAAAAAAGCTATTGAGATAACAAAGAGTGGTATTGAAAGATTAATGACTGAAGCACGTGTTGGAATGAAGGAGTATGAATTAGAAGCATATTTTGATTTCAATTGTAAAGTTAAAGGTGCAACTGGTTTAGCTTTCACAACAATAGCTGCAGCAGGAAAAAATGCTACAACATTACATTATGTTGATAATAATTCAGAGCTTAAAGAAAATGATTTAATTCTTTTTGATTTAGGTGCAGAATATAATTGTTATAATGCTGATATATCAAGAACTTTCCCCGTTAATGGTAAGTTTACTGAAAGGCAAAAGGAAGTTTATAATTCAGTTTTAAAAGTAAATGAAGAAATTATAAAATTAATTAAGCCAGGAATGAAATATAAAGATGTAAATGAAAAAGCAACTGATTTAATAGCAGAGGAATGTATAAAATTAGGACTTATTGATGATAAAAAGGATGTTAGAAAATATTATTATCATAGTATAGGTCATAGTTTAGGAATGGATACGCATGATATTGAAACGCCACATAGAGATATAACCTTTGAACCAGGAGTTGTATTTACTGTTGAACCTGGAATATATATAGAAGAAGAAGGTATAGGAATTAGAATAGAAGATGATATATTAGTAACAGAAGATGGAGTTATTAATTTATCAAGTGATATAATAAAGAGCGTAGATGAAATTGAAGAATTTATGAAAAAAGCACAAAATAAATAAATTTTATAGAAGTTATAAAATTTTATTGCAAATGCAAGAAATTGATTATATAATCGAATTATTATAGAGTAAAAGTGAATAACTTAGGGTAGAGGCGCGAAAGTTAATAGTATTATTGATGAGGAAAGCACTGTGATTCAATAAGAAAGGAGCAATCGCCGAAGCATACAACTGATGCTTTAAGGTTGTATAGCTGGGAATACATAAAATATATGTATTACTGTCACAAAGTATTTTGTGGTGAGCTATCATTTGAGACTTGTATTTGTATACTATTTTTAGTATATACAAGACCTTGAGTGTTAACTCAAGGTCTTTTTTGTTAGTTTGAATTATCCTTATTATTCATTTTAAAATTAATTAAGGGGGAAATAAAAGTGAAAAAAAGAAGCTCTAAAATTTTACTGCTTACAATGTTAATGTTTATTTTTTCAACTACAATTGCATTTGCAGCAGAAGTTGAACCAGCAGCGGTGAATGCAGATAAGTTTGGAATATGGACATTAATTCCACCAATAGTTGCTATAGTATTAGCATTTATAACAAAAAATGTTGTTATTTCGCTATTTATAGGTATTTTGTCAGGAAGTTTTCTAGTTAGTCTTGCCGGGCATAATGTATTTAGTGCATTTATACAAGCGTTTCTAGATTTTGTGGATAGAGCCTTAAATTCTCTTGCAGATCCATGGAATGCAGGTATAGTTCTTCAAGTACTTGCTATTGGAGGAGTTATTAATTTAATTGCTAAAATGGGTGGTGCAAAGGCAATAGCAGAAGCATTAGCTAAAAAAGCTAAGACTGTAAAAAGTACTCAATTAACAACTTGGCTTTTAGGATTATGTGTATTCTTTGATGATTATGCAAATTCTTTAATAGTAGGTCCAATAATGAGACCAGTATCAGATAAAATGAAAATATCAAGAGAAAGATTAGCATTTATAATAGATGCTACAGCAGCTCCAGTAGCTGGGTTAGCTATTATTTCAACTTGGATTGGATTAGAAGTAAGTTTAATTGGGGATGGTTTTAATTCAATTGGAGTGGAAGCTAGTGGGTTTGGAGTATTTCTGCAAACAATACCGTATAGATTCTATAATATATTAATTTTAGCTTTTATAGTAATAACAGCTTTAACTTTAAAAGAGTTTGGACCAATGAGAAAAGCTGAGGTTGCAGCAAGAAATAGAGATAAGTCTATTAAAGATGAAATTGCAGTAGAAACATCAGCTGAAATGGATGAATTAGAGCCAAAAGAAGGTGTTAAGCTTAGTATATGGAATGCTATTATTCCAATCGGAGCATTAATTATTTCAGCATTAGTAGCATTTTATTATAGTGGATATAGTTCAATAATGGGTGGAGAGCCATCAGTAGCTCAAGAAATTATGATTAATTCACCATTTTCATTTAAAGGTATAATGGAAGCATTTGCTGCTTCAGATGCTTCAGTAGCATTATTCCAATCAGCATTATTTGCTTCAATAGTTGCTATTTTAATGGGGGTTGTTAAAAAGATATTCACTTTAAGTGAAGCTATTGAAGTTTGGGTTGATGGAATGAAAGGATTAATAATAACAGGTGTTATATTAATATTAGCTTGGTCATTAGGATCAGTAATTAAAGAACTTGGAACAGCATATTACTTAGTTGAGGTATTAGAGGGGGCAATACCAGCATTCTTATTACCAAGTTTAATATTTATTTTAGGGGCTGTAATTTCATTCTCTACAGGAACTGCATATGGAACAATGAGTATATTAATGCCATTAGCAATTCCATTAGCACATTCAATAAATCCAGAAATGTCATTTGTAGTAGTTTGTACAAGTGCTGTGTTAACAGGGGCTATATTTGGAGATCACTGTTCACCAATATCTGATACAACTATACTTTCTTCAATGGGAGCTGGATGTAATCATATTGAGCATGTTAAAACTCAAATGTGGTATTCATTATTTGTTGCAGCAGTAACTATACTATTTGGATATATTCCATCTGGATTCGGAGTTCCGATATATATAGTATTACCACTTTCATTAATTGCGTTATATGTAGGGGTTCAAATATTCGGTAAGAAGGTTGAAGAAGCTTAAGCAATAAGAAAATAAAATAAAAAGGGCTATATTAAAAGGTTGTGCTATATCGCACAACCTTTTTCAGTTAAGAAATAAAGTTAGTCTAAGCTGACTTTAGAAAATATATATTCTTGAAATTACCATATGAGTTCTTTTTTTTATTACTGACTATTTGTGCGGTGGTGGTGTTATCAGCTTGTTAACTAATATTGAAATTACTATTCCAAGTAATGTTTCTATTATTCTATTAGTGGCATAAAATAAGGGATCACTATAGGCATGAGCTGTAGTAACTCCTAGAAATGCTATACAAGTTATGTTTATTGCACCTGGTCTTTTAAGAATATTACATAAATAAATCATTGAAATAATTCCTGATGCAATTATGATATATATTACTAATTTTGATATGTATTGATTTGGTATATGAATTTCCAAGGACCTAAATAAGAAAAGAAATATTAAACCAAAGCTAGCTCCTAGTATTGTTCCTGCGCCTCTATTTATTCCCATATGAATTGAATTATAAACAGTATCTTGTAAACAAATTACAGCTGTAAGACAAGCAAAAAAGGGTTCATTAGGCAAAAGCAATAAGCATAAGAAGACAGCTATACCTGATTTTATTGTTCTAAGTCCAATCTTAGGAAATTTAAAATTTTCCATAATTAAGCCTCCTATCCCTATGATATTATATCTAATAAACAGTTAAAATTCATTATTCTATATAATATTTTTTATGAAATTATCAGATTTATAATATATTATAGAACTGTAGAATATAAAAATATATATAGTTTTAAATATTATTGAAAGGGAAATAATAAAAGAAAGAGAGATAATTTTAATAGAAGAGTAAATTTAAGATTTAACTTGTTGACAGTTTTTACATTTTAGAATATTATAAAACTAATAAATGCATAGAAAAGAAGAGTAGTTTAGGAATGTATCTAAAGAGAGCTAGGGGTGGTGAAAACTAGTGATATTGAACTTTATGAAGATGGTCTTGGAGCAGATTATCTGAGCTTTTATAGTTAGGGTAATACGGTAGCAACCGTTATATTGCAAGGTGATGATAGTCACCTAGTGAGATATTTATTGTGAAATAAATATAAAATAGAGTGGTAACGCGTATATAACGCCTCTATATGGGTATATAAGCCTATATAGAGGCTTTTTTTAGTTAGTAGTTGAGTTAAAAGTCTATAAGTTAGTAACTATAAATTTTTAGCTTTAAGTTACAAAAATAGGAGGAAGAAAAATGACAAAAAAACCGTATTATATAACTACGCCAATTTATTATCCATCAACTAAGTTACACATTGGTAACACTTATACAACAGTGGCAGCAGATGCTTTAGCTAGATTTAAAAGATTAAATGGATATGATGTAATGTTCTTAACAGGAACTGATGAGCATGGTCAAAAAATTCAAAGAATAGCTGAAGAAAAAGGAATAACTCCAAAAGAGCATGTTGATGAAATAGTTGCTGGTATTAAAGAACTATGGAGCATGATGGATATTAGCTATGATAAGTTTATAAGAACAACTGATGACTATCATAAGGCAACTGTTCAAAAAATATTTAAGCAATTATATGATCAAGGAGATATATATAAATCTTCATATGAAGGATTATACTGTACTCCATGTGAATCTTTCTGGACTGAAACTCAATTAGTAAATGGAAATTGTCCAGACTGTGGAAGACCAGTTGAAAAATCAAAGGAAGAAGCTTATTTCTTTAGAATGAGTAAATATGCTGATAGATTAATGGAGTATATTGAAGCTCATCCAGAATTTATTCAACCAGAATCAAGAAAGAATGAAATGGTTAATAACTTCTTAAAACCAGGATTACAAGATCTTTGTGTATCAAGAACTAGCTTTAACTGGGGAGTTCCTGTAACATTTGATGAAGGTCATGTAGTTTATGTTTGGATAGATGCATTATCAAACTACATATCTGCATTAGGATACGGAAGTGATAATGATGAATTATACAAGAAATATTGGCCTGCAGATGTTCATTTAATAGGTAAGGATATATTAAGATTCCATACTATTTACTGGCCAATTATGTTAATGGCATTAGGTCAAGAGTTACCAAAGCAAGTATTTGGTCATGGATGGTTACTTGTTGATGGTGGAAAGATGTCAAAATCAAAAGGAAATGTTGTTGATCCAGTAGTTTTAGTAGATAAATTTGGTGTTGATGCAGTTAGATACTATTTATTAAGAGAAATTCCTTTTGGAGCAGATGGATTATTTAATAATGAAATATTCATAAAGAAGATTAATTCAGATCTTTGTAATGACCTTGGTAACTTATTATCAAGAACAGTAGCAATGATTGAAAAGTACTTTGGTGGAGTAATACCAGCACCAACTGCTAAAGAAGATATTGATAATGAATTAATAGGTTTAGCTTTAGAAACTCCAGTTAAGGTAACAAAAGCAATAGATGATTTAAGAATTCCAGAAGCATTAGAAAATATATTTGAGCTTATAGGAAGAGCAAATAAATATATTGATGAAACAACTCCTTGGATACTTGCTAAGGATGAAGAAAAGAAAGAAAGATTAGGTACAGTTTTATATAACTTAGCTGAAAGCTTAAGATTTGCATCTGTATTATTATCAGCATTCTTACCAAGCACAAGTGAAAAAATTAATGCTCAATTAAATATAACTACAACATCTTGGGATTCATTAGCTGGATTTGATGGAACAACTCCGGGAACTGAAGTTAAAAAAGGTGAAGCTTTATTCCCAAGAATAGATGTAGCTAAGACTTTAGAAGAGTTAGAAGCTATGAGATTAGCTCAATTAGAAGCTAATAAGCCAAAAGAAGAGTATAAAATGCAACCAATTAAAGAAGAAATAACTATTGAGGATTTTGAAAAAATAGATTTAAGAGTAGTTAAAGTATTAGAATGTGAACCAGTTAAAAAGGCTAAAAAATTATTAAAATTAAAAGTTGATTTAAATGGAGAAGAAAGACAGGTTATTTCAGGAATAGCAATGCATTATAAACCTGAAGAATTAGTAGGTAAATATGTAGTTTTAGTTGCTAACTTAAAGCCTGTTACTCTAAGAGGAGAATTATCACAAGGAATGATTTTAGCTGCAGCTACAGATGATGATAGCGTATTAAAGCTAGTAAATCCAGGAGAGTTACCAACAGGAAGCGTTGTTAGGTAGTTAGCAAGTAATAAGTGACAAATGACAAGTGGCAAGTTAAGGAATAAATTCGCCTTAGGGCGACTTTAGAAAATATAAAAAAGTCAGCTATGCTGACTTTTTTACTATAACTTAAAACTTGTCACTGATTAAAGGGGGAATTTAATGAATATTATTATAGGTAATGCATGGCCTTATGCAAATGGGCCATTACATTTAGGTAGAATTGCAGTTTTATTACCAGGAGATATTTTAGCAAGATATCATAGGATGATGGGAGATGATGTTGTTTTTCTTTCAGGAACTGACTGTCATGGTACTCCGGTTACTATGAAGGCACAGGAGGAGGGAATTACACCTTTAGAAGCTGTAGAAAAATATCATGCTGAGTTTCAAAGATGTTTTAAATTATTGGGTTTTTCCTTTGATATTTTTGATAAAACTCACTCTGATTATCATAAAGAGAAGGTAAAAGAATTTATCTTAGAGCTATATAAAAAAGGATATATATATGAAAAAGTAATAGAACAAACTTTTTGTGAAAATTGCAATGAATACTTATCTGATAGATATATTATAGGCATATGTCCTAAATGTGGAGAAGAAGCTACCGGTGATGGCTGTGAAAATTGTAATGGAGAATTTGACTCTAGTGAATTAATAGATATGAGATGCAAAAGTTGTAACTCTAAGCCTACATTAAAAGAAACAAAACATCTATTTTTCACATTATCTAAGTTTGAAAATGATGTTAAAAGATTATATATAAGACAGTATGGATGGAGAGAAAATGCACAAAAAATATTAAAAAGATATTTAGATGAAGGATTAAGGGACAGAGCTGTAACTAGAGATTTTAATTGGGGTGTAGATGTTCCA
The DNA here is from genome assembly GCF_004353185.1 of Clostridium cuniculi. Taxonomy (GTDB): domain Bacteria; phylum Bacillota; class Clostridia; order Clostridiales; family Clostridiaceae; genus Clostridium; species Clostridium cuniculi. The sequence continues at coordinate 29,429 of NZ_SMUS01000008.1, forward strand.
TTAAATGGATATGAAGATAAAAAAATATTCGTTTGGATTGAAGCTGTTATGGGATATTTAACAGCTAGTATGAAATGTCTAGAAGAGCGTGGAGAAGATTATAAGGAGTACTGGGAAGGAGAAGATTCAAGAATTTATTTTATTCATGGAAAAGACAATATTCCCTTTCATACTGTAATATTTCCAGCTATACTTGCAGGACTTGGTATAAAAAATCCAAATTTACGTATAATATCGAGTGAACATTTAAAGTTAGAAGGAAAATCATTTTCTACTGTTAAAAATTGGGCTTTGTGGGCAGATTATGTTTGTAATAAATATAATGTTGATAGTTTTAGATATTACTTAACTTTAAATTCCCCTGAAGATAAAGATACTGATTTTATTTGGAGGGAATATATAAATATACACAATAATGATTTGGTTAATGAATTAGCAAGTTTTATAAATAAGGTATTAGTTTTTTCAAGAAAAAATTATTCTAATAGGATACCAAGTGGAAAAATGGACCAAAATTTAAAAAATGATATATTAAATTTATATTTTAATCTTGGGGATAAAATAGAAGAAGGACGCTTTCATGAGAGTTTAATTGATATAATGAATTTATGTAAAAAGGGAAATAAGTATTTTGAAAGTAATAAGGTTTGGAATTTATTAAGTAAAGATCCTTCAAAATGTAAAGAGGTTATATATAATTGTATTCAGATAATAGTTAATTTATCTAATTTATTATATCCATTTATGCCTAACACGTGTGACAAGATAAAGATTTCTCTAAATTTAGGTGAGGGAATTTGGAGTTTTACAGAAAAAAAAGAAGGCGTAATTAGAGAGTGTAGTATTTTATTCAATAAAATTGATAAAAAAAGAGCTACTGAGGAAGTAATTAGATTAAAAGAAAAGAAAATTTAGAAAAAAAAACCTAGAGTCATTTCATTTGGGGGACGAATAACTCTAGGAAACCAATTTAAAAAGTAACTTCTTAACCACAACATAGGGTTGAAGCCCTGTTTAAAAGATGGTTTTAGGGGTAAATAATAATGCTTTAACTACTTTACAAGTATTATAATAAACCTTAATTGTGTCAGTTAGGTGTCAAAAATCTGAAGAAAATCTTAACAATATATTTCCAAATTATAATTTCATTTATAAAATTAAAATAAAAAGCTCAGCATAGTCTGAGTTTTTTTCTTTAATTTGTTATAATAAAAAAAAGAAAATTTATTTTATAAAAAGGAGAAAAGATAATGGAATTCAAATATGAAATTTTTGATACTCATTCACACTATGATGATGAAGCTTTTGACGAAGATAGAGAAGCTGTTTTTGAACAAATAAAAAGTGAAGGGGTAATTGGAATATTAAATTGTGCATGTTCTAAAAAAAGTTTGAAAACTACAAATGAATTAACTTTAAAGCATGATTTTATTTATGGAGCACTTGGAATTCATCCTAGTGATGCAAATGATTATGATGAAAGTGTTAAGAAGGAAATAATTAATTTATATAATAGTAATAAAAAAATTATAGCTATAGGTGAAATAGGATTAGATTACTATTGGGATGAAAATCCAGATAAAGAAGTTCAAAAAAGGGTATTTAGAGAGCAAATGAGTTTAGCAGAAGAATTAGGATTACCAGTAGTAATTCATGATAGAGATGCCCATAAGGATACATTAGAAATAATGAAGGAATTTCCAAATGTTAGAGGAACAGTACATTGTTTTTCTGGAAGTGTAGAGTTCGCTAGAGAGTGTGTAAAATTAGGGTATTACATAGGAATTACTGGAGTAGTTACATTTAAGAATGCAAAGAAAATTTGTGATGTTGTAAGAGAAATTCCACTTGAAAGATTATTAGTAGAAACTGATTGCCCATATATGGCTCCTTATCCAAATAGAGGAAAAAGGAATAAATCAGATTATATTAGATATATAATAGAAAAAATAGCCGAGATAAAAGAAATTAGCTCAAAAGAGGTAAATTTGGCTGTAAATAACAATTTCCATAGCTTGATTCGTAATGGGAAATAAAGTAAAATTAATATTATCAATTGTAAAAAAATAGAAAAAACTTTCAGTCTATATCGACCAAACTTTAAACTGTAAAAAAACGCCATTATTTTTTTATTTCAATTAATATTTATATAATGCATAGAAATGCATTTTAGGCAGTTTCATTAAATCAAGAGTGGAAAATTTGACAAAAATAAGAATTGTTTATATAATTCAATGGTCACTCTTGCCAGGGGAGGTTAAATGTAGATGATTGAAAAATGGAAAGAAAATTTAAAAAACAATTTTTCTAATAGTCCTAAGGCAAAAATAATGGTAGGTGTTGTCGGAGTATTAATAATAGCATTAACGATAACATTTACATGCATAAGAAAAGACATAGTAATAAATATAGACGGAAAAGAAAAAGCAATTATAACATATAAAGGGACTGTTAAAGATGTACTTGAGGAAAATGGGATAGAAATAGCTCATAAGGATAAAGTACAACCAGCTTTAAATGAAAAGATATCATCAAAAGATGTTATTACAATTAAAAAGGCTGTAGAAGTAGAAATGGTAGTTGGTAACAAAACAATTGTTATAAAAACTGCTGAAGATACTGTGGAAGATATGATAGAAGCTGAAAAAGATGAACTAAGAGCTGAAGGAGTTGAATTTGTTGAGGGAGTTGATGAAATAACACCTTCACTAGATACTAAAATATCAGATAGTCTTACAATTCAATTAGTTAAAGTTGAAGTATTAAATGAGGTTGCTGTAGAAAGTATTGACTATGAAACAATAGTCGAGGAAGATGAAAACTTAGACATTAATACAGAAGATGTAAGACAAGCTGGTGAGGCAGGAGAAAAGGAAATAACTTATAAAGTTATTAAGAAAGATGGCGTTGAAGTATCTAGAGAAATAGTTCAATCTAAGGTTACAAAGGAACCTGTAAATGAAATTATAGCTCAAGGAACTAGAAGAGTATTTGCTAGTAGAGATGGTGAAATGGAATATAGAGATTTAATCTATTGTGAATCTACTGCTTATGCAGGAGATACAATTACTGCGACAGGAACAGTGCCAGTTTACAATCCTGGTGGAATAAGTACAATAGCAGTTGATCCAAGAGTGATACCATTAGGTTCGTTAGTTTACGTAGAGAATTACGGGAAAGCAATTGCGGCAGATACAGGTGGGCTTATAAAAGGAAATATTATAGATGTATTCCTTAATTCAGAATCAGATTGTATATCATGGGGAAGAAAATATAACGTACCAGTATATATTTTAGCTTATCCAGGAGAATGGTAAAGTAAAAAGGCAATATCAAAACTTTAATGTTTTGATATTGCCTTTTAGTTTTAGGAAATACTAGTTAAAACTCTAGAGGAAATTTATATATTATAAGGATTTAAAAGAGGTTTATATAAATCTAATATTTGGGGTTAATATAAGATATTAATTTAAAACTAGTAACTTATAACTAATTAAAGGTTTGACATAATAGAAATATGGGGATAAATTAATAAGAGATAATAGAGGAAAGGAAGAGAAGGCTTTTGATTAAAGAGGTTATAGTTGTTGAAGGAAAAGATGATGTAGCTGCGGTTAAAAAAGCAGTTGATGCGGAAATGATAGCTGTTGGTGGATTTGGAATAAATGCAAAAGTTATTTCAAGAATAAAAGAAGCACAAAAAAGAAAAGGTGTTATAGTTTTAACTGATCCAGATTTTGCTGGTGAGAAAATAAGAAAAATAATAGCGAAGAGAGTGCCAGGAATAAAGCATGCATATATTGCTCAAGAAGATGGAATTAAAGATGATGATATAGGTGTAGAAAATGCTACACCAGAAGTTATAATAGAAGCTTTAAATAGAGCCAAGGTTACTGTTGAAGTAAAGGAAAAGACATTTGATGTGCAAGATATGTTTTTCTTTAGATTAAATGGAGATCCAAATGCAAAAGAAAGAAGAATAAAGCTTGGAAATAAACTAGGTATTGGTTATGGAAATGCAAATCAAATGTTATCTAGATTAAATAATTATGGTATTACAAAAGAGGAATTTATAGAAGCTATTAATTATGTTGATAAAGAATTAGAAGGGAAGAAATAGATGGATATAAAAGATGTAAAAACAGCTGAGTTAGTTAAGAAATATAATTTTAAATTTTCAAAAAGCTTGGGACAAAACTTTTTAGTTGATGATTCTGTTCCTAGAGATATAGTTTCAGGTGCAGATGTTAATAAGGAAGATTTAGCTATAGAGATAGGACCAGGTGTTGGAACATTAACTGCTCAATTATTAAAAACAGCTAAGAGAGTAGTTGCAATAGAGCTAGATAATGATTTAATTCCTATATTAGAACAAGAATTAGGAGATAATCCTAATTTTACTCTTATACATAATGATGCTTTAAAAGTAGATTTTAATGAAATTATAGGTGATGAGAAGAGCGTAAAATTAGTGGCAAACTTACCTTATTATGTGACAACACCTATAATAGTTAAATTACTTAAAGAAGGATATAATTTTAAATCATTAACAATAATGATTCAAAAAGAGGTTGCAGAAAGAATGAATGCAGAGCCAGGTAATAAAGATTATGGAGCATTATCTTTATTAGTTCAATATTATTGTAATACTAGTATAGTAAGAAGAGTTCCACCTAATTGTTTTATTCCTAGACCTAAAGTTGACTCAATTGTCATCAGACTTGATAAGTTAGATTCACCAAGAGTTAAGGTTGATAATGAAAAGTTATTCTTTGATATAATAAGAAATTCTTTTAATATGAGAAGAAAAACTTTATGGAATGGGGTTAAGAGCATAGGACCAGCTAAGGAAAAGCTTGAAGAAGCATTTGAAAAAGCAGGAGTTGATCCTAAGAGAAGGGGAGAAACTTTATCTATTGAAGAGTTCGCAACCCTATCTAATTGTATTAACGAAATTTTATAATTTGATTAATTGAAGAAAATTCCACCATTAAAATTAATAACATATTTCAATATATAGAACATATAATATATGGAATTAATATAAAGTGGGGGTTCTAGAGAATGGCAAGTAATAATAGGTTGTATAGAAACTTCGTAATATTACAGGAGGATGAACGTGGGTACTCAAATTCCAGTGATAAAACATTATCTGGATATTCTAAGATAGAAGCAAAAGGAGATAAATGTAAAATATCTTTTTATGCCCAAAATCTTAAAAAAGATAATGAAAACTATTATATGATGATTATTTGCTGTAAGAAAGATATGAAGCAAATAGTTAACTTAGGACCAATAGAAATAACTGATACAGGTAAAGCTGAAGCAACAAAAGAATATAATGTATCAAATATTGGTGGCTTAGATATACAATTTGATAAAATATCTGGTACAGCTATAGCAAAATTCAAAGATGGAATACCTATATTTGTAATGTGTGGTTTTTTAAATGGACAACAGCCATCTGAAAATTGGAAGAATTATACTATAGTTAAAGCGAAGGAAGTTAGATTAAGAGCAACTGAAAAAGTTGCAGAAAAAGAACATAAAAAAGAACCAAGAAAGCCAGAACTTAAGGTGGAAAAATCTAAAGATAAAGCTATAGAAAATCATGTAGTAGAAGCTAAAGTTAATGAAGATATAATTCTAGAAAAGACTGAAAGAATTGAGGAAGAAAAAGAAGAAGCTGCTAAAGAAGAAATTAAAGAAGTTGTTGAAGAGGTAGTTGAAGTAAAAGAGGTTCAAGAAGTTGAGAATGTTGAAGAAGCTAGAAGGAGATATTTTCAAAGAGAAAATTTAAGAGGAAAATTTGAAGACTATGAAGATGAAATAGAGGCTAGTAAGGAGTTTGATCCTGTTAGCGGTAAGATAAGAGGCAGTATAGGAGAATATTTTGAATCAATAGTAGAAGGATTTGATAGAGATTACGATAGTATAGATGAATTAAAATATACGAAGTGGTATAAAATACCTGTACATGATTTACATGAGATGTGCAATATGTCAAATTATAATAAGTATACATTAGCTTATTATCCAATGTTGAATTACTATCCTTATATAAAGAAGTATGGATATTTTATGCTTGGATATAAGTGTGATTCTCAAGGAAATCTAAAACATATAATTTATGCAATTCCAGGGAAAAAGGATAAGGATGAACAACCTTATGATGGAAGAACTGGCTTTGTTACATGGGTTAGTTTAAATGGTAAAGATAGGGACGGATGTTGGTTAATGTTTTATGATTTTAAAAATTCTACTGTTGTTGTTCCAATGCAATAGTATGAGGTTAGACAAAAAAACATATATTTAACTAAGGGAAAATATAAGATAATAGAGAAAGTAAATTGCCAATATTGGAATAAAGTATTATAATTATCTTTATTAGGAGAAGCATAAGCTTCTCCTATTATTTTAGTATAAAAGTAAAAGGAGAAACGAATGTTAAGAGTATTAAAAAGGCATATCTTATTAGGATTTTTAATAATAGGTATATTGAATTTCTCTGGATGTACAGCAATAGAAAGTATAGAGAAAAAGTTAGGCTTAAAAAATGATTATTTTAATTATTTAAATTCAAATGATGTAGAGCAAATAAGTATACAGAGCACTAGGGATCCATCATTTAAGTTTATAGTAACTGATGAAAGTGCAATTAAGGAAATGTCTAATTTATTATCAAAGGCAAAAATAAGTGAAAATAAGTCAACTTTAGAACCTGATTATAAGTTTGAGTTTGATTTAGGCGATGAAGTAAAAGAGTTTTATTATGTTGTAGGAACTGATGAAGGAAATTTTTATAATGATGAAAATATATTTTCAGTTTCAAATAGGTTAGATGAGGGAATTATAAAAAATCTTTCATTTATAAGAAAGCCTAGAGACTTTGATTATATATATTATCAATCTATTTTAGATGTATTACAAACGGCTAGTAAAAATAGTGATATTAATAATTATAAAGTTGGTATTAACATAAAGGGAGATGTGGATTGCTTAAAATATGTGTTTTCTACTGATTTAAATAAATTCATAGAAAAGGCACAGCAAATTATATCAAATGTAGAATTAGTAAATAATAATGATAGTGATTTTGATGTTGTAGTTACTGTAAAAAATAGAGGATATGATAGTACTAATTTTAAAACATTAATTACAGTAACTAATAAGAAGGAAAATACAGAAAGCAAATATTATGTTGTTGCAGTTAATGAGTTTAAAGAGTGGAATATAGATATTTTAGAAAGTAAACCTGATAATTGGTAAAATAAAAAAATTTTCAACTTACATAACATATTAGAATTTTGTAAATAATAATATTGAAGTTTGTTAAAGGGGTTGAAGTTATGAATGCATCTGTAGATAAAGATACTTGTATTGGATGTGGATTATGTCCATCAATATGTCCAGAAGTTTTTGAAATGGATGATGATGGTAAAGCAGTAGCGAAAACTAATCCTGTGCCAGGTGGAAATGAAGATGATGCAAGAGATGCAGAATCAAGTTGTCCAGTAAATGCAATAAGTCTAGATTAAAAAAATATACCATATAGCATTAAGCTATATGGTATATTTTTTATGAAACAACTCTTCATAAATTATGAGTTGTAAGTTCAGTTATCTAAGTCAAAGATTTATAATCATACTTATGTTAATGATATATTTGATTTTAATGTTTTAATTAATTGTTCTATAGGTAAAAATGCTAATAATGCTAAGCATATTAATAGCTCACCACCTACTGCAAATCCATTTACTGCTAGGGAGTATATTATAGGAGACATTCCTGCTGGTGCATATGAACCAAAGAATATTACTCCAGAAATAAAGTGACATGCAAATCGTAGGAGCATTCCTAATGTAGCACCCAAATACTTATTTTTAAAGAATCCTGCAACTCCAACAGCCATAAAAGGTAAAGGATAATCAAATAAAACTTGAATTGGATTCAGTATATATGGATCAATAATTAACTTAAGTATTCCAAATAGAAATCCAGTAAATAAACCTATTGATGGCCCGTAAATAAATGAAATTAATAGTATTGGAATCATACTTCCTAATGAAATGCTTCCACCACCATTTGGTAATGTATAAACTTTTAACATATCCAAAATGAAGGCAAGTGCAATAGCTAGTCCTATTCTAGCCACTAATTTTGAATCAAACTTTAATGATTTAAACTTTATAAAAGCAATTAGTAAAATTGCACAACCTATTAAGGTGATTAGTGTAAGTGGGCTGCTAAAAAGTGTTTTGAAATTTTCTCCTAGTGTTGCTAGAAAATTTGACATAAAAAAAATACCTCCTTATTTTGCGTAAGAGGGTACCTTAGCATGAGAATATAAAACTCTATGATGGCTTTCCTACGCTGGAATTATCCAGATCAGGTTAAAAGGGTTGATGAAAATTCATCTCTCAGCCTTGGGGCACCCCTAGCAACTTAAATATAATTTAATTTTAGGCAAAGATTTACAAAAAGTCAACGCTTTTATTTACCATTTGGCAAGGTTTATAATTTGTATTTGAAGAATTATTATATAAGTTAGACAAACTTATGTTACTACCTATTGGCATAAGTGTTTCAAAAGAAGTTAAAGGCATTGTTATAATAGAATCATCTTCTAATAAAATAAAAGCATCATTGCCAGTATAATCTAGTATCATTCCTTTCATATTTAACACCGTCCTAAATAAGTTTATATTAGTTTACACATAAATAATAATAAAAATACATCCAAGAAAATTCTTGGATGTATTTTTTATAAATAAAGATCTTTATAAACGATTTGAAAGACTTTTAATGATTCTTCTATTTTATGTTTAAGTAATTTTTTTCTATTAGCAAATTCAACTTCGCCTAGTGGAGTTAGAGAATAAAATTTTTGAAATTTCTTCTTAGGATCATCCCATTGACCAATAACTAAGCCTTCTTTTTCTAGTTTTTTTAATAATGGATATATTCCACCAGTACTAGGTGTCCATAATCCATTAGTTCTTTCAGAAACCTTAGTAGAAATTTCATTACCATTTGTTGGGCCGGATTTTAATATATGAAGAACATAAATAGGTAATAATCCTTTTGTAAATACTTGACCAACTGCTTCTTTTTCTTTTTGAACTTTTTTTAGTTCTGCAAGTTTGGCTTTATATTCATCATATAATCTTTTTTCTTCAGCCTTTAAATCTTCAATATTGTTAAAATCAAAATCACTCATAGATTATTTAACCATTTTTACAGAAAAGCCTATTAATCCAGGACCACCATGAATACCAAGAGCAGGACTTATTTCTGCTATTTTTATAGATACTACATTTGTTAAATCTTTAAGTGAATTCATATATTTAATAGCCTCATCCTCGCAACCAGCGTGTAAAACAGCAACTTCACATTTACCTTTAGCTAAGTATCCTTTTAATAATTCAGTCATTTTTGATAAAGATTGTTTTCTTCCTCTTACTTTTGCAACGTTATAATAAACACCATCTTCATCTGTAGTTATTATAGGTTTAAGATTTAGTAATTCACCAACAGTTCCAGCAAGTCTACCAATTCTTCCGCCTTTTTTTAAATATTCTAATGTATTAATAGTAAAGTATCCAATAACTCTTTTTCTTATTTCTGGTATTTCTTTAATTATTTCTTCATAACTTTTACCTTCTTTTATAAGTTTAGCAACTTCTAAAACTATTTCTCCTTGAGGATAAGCTAGTATTTTTGAGTCATAAACAAAAGAAGTAAGTTTTGGGTGATCTTCTAAAGCTAATCTTAGGGCATTAAAGCTTCCAGAAAGACCACTAGAAATTGAAATACAAATTACATGAGTATAGCCTTCTTGTTCTAATTTATTTAAAATATCTTCAGTTTCTTGAGCACTTGGTAAAGAAGTTTTAGGAACTTCTTTTTCTAAATTATCATATACCTCTTGAGGTGAAATATCTATTCTATCTCTATAATCACCATTAGAATAAATTATTCTAAGTGGTAATAAATTTATATTATTTTCTTTTAATGTATTTAAATCAAGGTCACATGCACTGTCAGTTATTAAAGCAATTTTTTGCATAAAAAATCCTCCGAAAGTCTAATTTTATAAACTTAGTATATCATATGAGATAATATTATCAATAGTGATAAAGAAAAAACATTATCACTATTGATAATGTTTTTTTATTCAAATTTTATCAAAAATTTGAAGGAGAATAGAAGTTCAAAATAGAATTAATACTATATATTGTATTTCATACATAGAATATACAATATATAGTGTGAATTTGTAGGAGGCGGTTATTTTGCTATATGTAGTAAAACGAGATGGAAGAGAGGTTGAATTTGATAGTAATAAAATTATTAATGCAATAAAAAAGGCAAGTGACGAAGTTGGAGAACAATTAAGAGAAGATCAAATATTAGAATGTATACAAAGGATTATTAAATATATTGAAGTTGCACAAAAAGAAAAAGTATCAGTAGAAGAAGTACAAAATTTAGTTGAAAAAGCTCTAATTGATAGTAACCATAAAAATATTCAAGGAGCATATTCTTCTTATAGAAGAGAAAGAACTAGAATTAGAGGAATTAAGTCAGATTTAATGAAAGCAATTGAAAAAATAGGAATAGAAACTGATAGGGATAATGCTAATGTTGGAAACAATTTTAGTGCTAAGTTATTAAGAATAGCTTCAGAGTCTAATAAATGGCATAATCTTTATAATATGCCTAAGTATTTAGCAAAAGCTCATGAAGTGGGTGAAGTTTATTTTCATGACCTAGATTCTTATAATTTAAGTATAAATTGTCTTCATATACCTACAGGAGAGATATTAAAAAGGGGATTTAATACTGGATATGGAACAATAAAGCCACCTAAACGTATAGAAACAGCTGCAGAATTATCTTGTATATTACTTCAGTCTACGCAAAATGATATGTTTGGTGGACAATCTCATCCAGATTTTGACAATGATATGGCTGAATTTATTGAGCCAACAAGAATAGAGATAAGGGAAGAATTAATTTCTTATGGAATTCAAGGTGAAAAGCTAGAAAAAATAGTAGAAGAAAAATTAAAATCACGAGTGCACCAAGCTATGCAAGGAATTGTATATAATTTAAACACTATGCATTCACGTGCAGGCTCCCAAGTACCTTTTTCTTCTATAAATTTAGGTATACCAAATTCTAAAGATGCAGCCTTAGTATGTGAGATATTTTTAAAAGAATATGAAAAAGGATTAGGAAAAGGTGAACAACCAATATTCCCTAATATAATTTTTAGAGTGAAAAAGGGAGTAAATAGAGAAGTAGAAGATCCTTATTACTATTTATATAAATTAGCTTGTGAGGTAGCATCAAAAAGAATGAATCCTACATTTATGAATATAGATGCGGATTTTAATAAGGAATATTATGATCAAGGATATATTCCAGCAACAATGGGATGCAGAACATATTTAATGAAAAATGTTAATGGTGAACCGGGGTGCAAAGGAAGAGGAAATATAGCACCAGTAACTATTAATCTACCTCGTATAGGAATAGAAGCAAATAAAGATATAGATAAGTTCTTTGAGATATTAGAAAAAAGATTAGTGTTAGCCAAAGATGCTTTACTTCATAGATATAGTGTGCTTAAAAATTTAAGAGTTAAAGATTTACCTTTTGTAGCAGGACAGGGACTTATGAAAGGTTCTGAAGGACTAAAAGCTGAAGACTCAATTGAACCAATACTTAAACAAGGAACCTGGGTAATTGGATTTATTGGATTGGCAGAAACATTATATTCTTTATTGGGATGTCATCATGGGGAATCACAAGAAGCTAGGGAGTTAGGACTAAGAATAGTTGGTTTCATAAGAGAGTATGTAGATAGGCTAATAGAGGAAACTAAGCTTAATTGGAGTTGCTATGCAACACCGGCAGAAGGATTATCAGGAAAATTTATAAAACATGATAAAAAGATATTTGGAATAATAAAAGGAGTAACAGATAAGGAGTATTATACAAATAGTTTCCACATACCTGTAAATTATAGTATATCAATAAAAGATAAAATTGATATAGAAGCACCTTATCATAAACTTTGCAATGCAGGGCATATTTCATATATAGAAGTAGATGACTCACCTTCGCCAGAGAATATAATGGATATAATAAATTATGCATATAAACACACTAATATAAGCTATATAGGGGTAAACTTTCATATTAGGTATTGTAAAGATTGTGGAGAAAATTTATTAAGTAATGAAAGTAAATGTCCTAAGTGTAATAGTAGAGATATACAAGGAATTTCAAGAGTAACTGGATATTTGAGTCTTGACGAAAGATTTGGACCAGGAAAGTATGAAGAGAGAATTGATAGAAAATCTCATACTGGAAGTTATAAAAATAATTATGAAATATCATAGATAGCTGTAAAGCCTTCATATAAGTTATAGTGATATAACTTATATGAGGGTTTACTATATAAAATGAAGGAAAAGTAAAAATAGTTGCAAAATTTGAAAGTATAATAGGAATAAGTGTAATTATAGCCTATTAAAATGAATTGAAAAATAAAAAACTTGCAATTTTTAGAAAAAAATATTGGTTTTTTATTGAGAAATTATTATAAATATGATATTATGGTAAAAAAAGGTATAGATAAAATGGAGAGGTACACACATTTACCTCTATTTTTTATAAATCAAATTATAAAAACATTTTAAAAAAGATATACAAAAATAAAGGGGGCAAAAAAATGGCTATTAAAAATGTCAATGGCGACAGAAAAATCTATATAGTCGATACGACTCTTAGAGATGGGGAGCAAACTGCAGGAGTTGTTTTTGCAAATGAGGAAAAACTAATTATTGCAGATATGTTAAGTGAACTTGGGGTTGACCAACTAGAAGTAGGAATTCCTACTATGGGTGGAGATGAAAAAGAAGCAATTAAGCAAATTGTAAAAAGAAATAATGGTAGAAAAAGTATAATGGCTTGGAATAGAGCTGTTATTAGTGATATTGAAGAGTCTATAGATTGCGGAGTGGATGCAGTAGCAATTTCAGTATCAGTATCTGATATTCATATTAAGCATAAGCTTAAGACATCAAGAGAATGGGTATTAGAGAATATGATTAAATCAGTTGAATTTGCAAAGAAAAAAGGTTTATATGTATCAGTAAATGGAGAAGATGCTTCAAGGGCTGATAATGAATTCTTAATAGAATTTATTAATGAAGCTAAAAAAGCAGGAGCTGATAGATTTAGATATTGTGATACAGTTGGAATAATGGAGCCATTTTCTATAAGAAAAAATATTGAAGAATTATATAAAAGAACAGGCTTTGATATAGAAATGCATACTCATAATGATTTTGGAATGGCTACAGCAAATGCTATTGCAGGAATATTGGGTGGTGCAAGTCATGTTGGCGTAACTGTAAATGGACTTGGAGAAAGAGCAGGAAATGCTGCATTAGAAGAGGTATTAATGGCTCTTATATATGTTTATGGATATGAAGCTGATGTAAATACAAAGATGTTTAGGGAAGTTTCAGAGTATGTTGCACAAGCAGCTGGAAGAGAACTTCCTATTTGGAAAGCTATTGTTGGAGATAATATGTTTGCTCATGAGTCAGGAATACATGCTGATGGAGCAATAAAGAATCCAAAAAATTATGAGGCCTTTGATCCAGATGTTATTGGATTACAAAGACAAATTGTTATAGGAAAGCATTCAGGTAAAGCTGGGATAATAAATAAATTTAAGGAATACAATATTGAATTAAATGATGAAGAGGCTAAGGGAATACTAGAAATGGTAAGAGCTGCTTCTGTTAGATTAAAGAGAACACTATTTGATAAGGAGTTAGTTAAACTTTATCAAGAGTACAAGAGATTAAATGAAGAAAATGATAAGGAGAATTAAAGATGATAAAATTATTTTCAAATGGCGTTTATCTTATTAATAATAAAGATATAGTAGAAGATTGTAATGAAATTAATTCAATATTGAAAAATAAAATTGGAGACAATTATCCAAGCAAAGAAGAAGCTGAAAAAAATACTATTGCTTATAATATATTAAAAGAGCATAATACATCAGAAAATATGGACAAACTAAAAATAAAATTTGATAAATTAGCATCTCATGATATTACTTTCGTAGGAATAATTCAAACGGCAAGAGCATCAGGGTTAGAAAAATTCCCGGTTCCATATGCTTTAACAAATTGTCATAATAGCTTATGTGCAGTTGGAGGAACAATAAACGAAGATGACCATATGTTTGGACTTTCATGTGCAAAGAAGTATGGAGGAATATATGTACCACCACATCAAGCAGTAATTCATCAATTTGCTAGAGAAATGTTAGCAGGTTGTGGGAAAATGATATTAGGTTCTGATAGTCATACTCGTTATGGTGCTTTAGGAACTATGGCAATTGGAGAAGGTGGACCTGAAATAGTTAAACAATTATTATGCAAAACTTATGATATAAATAGACCAGAGGTAGTAGGTGTATATTTAACAGGTTCACCGCAAAAAGGAGTTGGGCCACAAGATGTTGCTCTAGCTATAATTGGAGCTGTTTTTGCAAATGGGTATGTTAATAATAAAGTTATGGAATTTGTAGGTGATGGAGTTGATAATTTAAGTGCTGATTTTAGAATTGGTATTGATGTTATGACTACAGAAACAACATGTTTATCATCTATATGGAAAACTGATAATAAGATAAAAGAATTTTATGATATTCATGGAAGGGTAGATGAATATAAGGAATTAAATCCAGGAAGTGTAGCATACTATGATGGAATGATTTATGTTGATTTAGCTAAAGTTAAATCAATGATAGCTATGCCATTCCATCCAAGTAATGTTTATAGTATAGAAGAATTAAATTCAAATCTAAATGATATATTAGCTGATGTTGAAAAGAAGGCTGGAATTAGTTTAGACAATAAAGTTAGATTTACATTAAGAGATAAAATTCATAATGGTAAGCTTTATGTTGAACAAGGTGTAATCGCAGGATGTGCAGGTGGAGGATTTGAAAATATATGCGATGCAGCAGATATTTTAAGGGGCACTTCAATAGGTAGTGATGAGTTTTCATTAAGTGTTTATCCAGCCTCTCAACCAGTATTTATGGAACTTGTTAAAAATGGTAGAATTGCAGATATTATGGCTACAGGGGCAACTGTGCGTACAGCATTTTGTGGACCTTGCTTTGGAGCTGGAGATGTTCCAGCTAATAATGGGTTAAGTATACGTCACTCAACAAGAAACTTCCCTAATAGAGAAGGATCAAAGATAACTAATGGACAAATTGCATCAGTTGCATTAATGGATGCTAGATCTATTGCGGCCACAGCGGCTAATAAAGGGTATTTAATAGCTGCAACTGATATAGATGTTAATTTTACAAAACCAAAATATTATTTTGATAAATCTATATATGAAAATCGTGTTTATGATGGAGTAGGAAAAGCAGATCCATCAGTAGAAATTAAATTTGGACCTAATATAGTGGATTGGCCTAAAATGTCAGCTTTAACTGATAATTTATTATTAAAAGTAGTTTCTGTAATTCATGATCCAGTTACTACAACTGATGAACTTATTCCATCAGGAGAAACTTCATCATATCGTTCTAATCCATTAGGTTTAGCTGAATTTACTTTATCACGTAAAGATCCAGCATATGTTGGAAGAGCTAAGGAGATTCAAAAAGCTGAAAAAGCAAGAATAGCAAATGAATCACCAATTGATGCTGTTAATGAATTAGACCCTATATTTACTTCAATTAAAGAAGTATTTACTGATGTTAATAATAAAAATACAGGAATAGGAAGTACTATTTATGCTGTTAAACCTGGTGATGGATCAGCACGTGAACAAGCTGCATCATGTCAAAAAGTATTAGGGGGATGGGCTAATATAGCTAAAGAGTATGCTACAAAAAGATATCGTTCTAATTTAATAAATTGGGGTATGCTACCATTTGTCCTTGAGGAAGAGCTATGTTTTGACAATGGAGACTATTTGTTTGTACCTAATATAATAGAATCAATTAAAGAAAAGAAGACTTCTATAAAGGCATATGTAGTTAATAAATCAATGAAAGAATTTGAGTTAAAATTAGGTGAACTTACAGATGATGAAAGAGAAATCATATTAAAGGGATGCTTAATTAATTATTATAAAGCATAAAGTTATAATGCTTTTGGAGGGTTGTTAAAAATGAGTAAAACTGTGAGGTTAGCAGGAATAGCTTATGAAAGTTTAGTAAATGGACCTGGAATGAGAAGGGTGTTTTTTGCACAAGGATGTAAACATAAGTGTAAAGGTTGCTTTAATCCAGAAACACATAGTTTTGAAGATGGTGAAATTATGGATATGGATAAATTAATAAAGGATGTTTTAGATAATCCTATATTAAAAGGAGTAACATTCAGTGGAGGTGATCCAATAGAGCAGGCTCACAGTTTTGCTTATATGGCAAAAGCATTTAAGAATTCTAATTTAAATATATGGTGCTATACAGGATATACATTTGAAAAACTTTTAGAAGTAATGAAAGTAGATACGGCAATAAGTGAGCTTTTAAATAATATAGATGTATTAGTAGATGGAAGATTCCAAATAAATAATAAAGAGGAAGGACTAAGGTTTAGAGGATCAACTAATCAAAGAATAATTAATGTGAAAGAAAGTCTTAACCAAAATAAAGTAGTAATAATGAACTTGTAATAGCGTAAAAAGCTAGATAATATGGGAACTATATAGTTTATATGGAATTATTATATAAGTATATATCTTTTGAATTAAGATAAACATATTATTGTAAAATAAATATTTATCTTAGGAGGAATGAAAGATGTCATCAAATAATAGTAACGGTAATAGAAATTTAGTTCCAGAAGCTAAGCAAGGGTTAAACAGATTAAAAAATGAAGTTGCATCTGAAGTTGGATTACAAAATTATGAAAATATAAATAAAGGTGATCTTACTTCAAAACAAAATGGTAGTGTTGGTGGCGAAATGGTTAAGAGAATGGTTGAAAGCTACGAACAAAGTATAAAATAATAAAAATTATATAGCATACAACAAAAAGGAAATTATATTATTAATTTCCTTTTTTGTTATCATATATTTTATTAACATTTATATGTAAAAAAAAGCGCTTACGCGCTTTTTTAATAATGGGGGGATGGGAACCTGTGTATTACAGGTTTTATATTTACATTATAATTATGTACATAATCTTAAACTTCTATTCAGATAAATATAAAAAAATTAAAAATAATTTTAATCAAATAAATAAAGAGCTAGCAATAGTATTTTTGCTAGCTCTTTTGAAAGTTTTAGAAATCAGATTGACCAGTAGTTCTTGGGAATGGTATAACGTCTCTGATATTTGACATACCAGTGATGTACATTATTAATCTTTCGAATCCTAAACCAAATCCAGCGTGTTTAGTTTCTCCGTATTTTCTAAGTTCTAAATACCACCAGTAATCTTCTTCTTTAAGCCCTAATTCAGCCATTCTAGCTTTTAAAACGTCAAGTCTTTCTTCTCTTTGGCTACCACCGATGATTTCACCTATACCAGGAACTAAGCAGTCAGTTGCTGCAACAGTCTTTCCATCATCATTAAGTCTCATATAGAATGCCTTAATATCTTTTGGATAGTCAGTAACGAATACAGGTCTCTTAAATATTTCTTCAGTTAAATATCTTTCATGTTCAGTTTGAAGGTCAATTCCCCATTCAACTGGATATTCGAATGTCTTACCACAGTTCTTTAACATTTCAACTGCTTCAGTATAAGTAACTTTTCCAAAATCAGAAGTTACAATATGATTTAATTTATCTAATAAACCTTTTTCAACGAATTGGTTGAAGAATGCCATTTCTTCTGGACATTCATCCATAACGTATTTAATTACGTATTTTAACATTGCTTCTGCTAATTCCATATCATCTTGTAAATCAGCAAATGCTATTTCAGGTTCAACCATCCAGAATTCAGCAGCGTGTCTAGCTGTGTTTGAGTTTTCAGCTCTGAAAGTTGGACCAAAAGTATAAACATTTCTAAATGCTAAAGCAAATGTTTCTGCGTTTAATTGACCAGAAACTGTAAGGTTAGTTTCTTTACCAAAGAAATCTTCTTTGTAATTAACCATTCCGTCTTCAGTTCTTGGAACATTATCAAAGTCTAAAGTAGTAACTTTAAACATTTCACCAGCACCTTCACAGTCACTTCCAGTTAGTATTGGTGTATTTGTATATACAAAGCCTTGATCTTGGAAGAACTTATGAATAGCATAAGCAGCTACAGAACGAACTCTAAATACTGCTGAAAAAGCGTTACTTCTTGGTCTTAAGTGAGCAATTGTTCTTAAGTATTCGAATGTATGTCTTTTCTTTTGTAGTGGATAGTCAGAGTCTGACATCCCTTCAATAATAACTTCTTTTGCTTGAATTTCAAATGGTTGTTTAGCCTCTGGTGTTGGAACTAGAGTACCAACAACTTTTATTGATGAGCTAATTGGTAATTTAGAAATATCCTTAAAGTTTTCTAATTTGTTATCAAAAACAACTTGAATATTTTTGAAGAAAGAACCATCATTTACTTCTATAAACCCAAATGCATTAGAAGCTCTTAAAGTTCTTATCCATCCTGAAATTGTAATTTCTTTAGATAAATACTCATCAGTGTTTCTATAAAGTGATTTTACTAAAACTACGTTTTTCATAATAACCTCCTGCTAAAAAATATTTTTTATTATCAAATTTAAATAAAAACAATAAAAAAACCCTTCATCCCATATAAATGGGACGAAAGGAATTACTTACGTGGTACCACCCAAATTGCCTAATAAAAAGGCCACTTAGTAAATTAATAACGACATTTAGCCGTCTAAGCCTACTTAAGTGAGACTCCAAATTTAAATTTGGTTAGTCGAGTTTACATCTTGCCCATAGGAAAAGATGAATCCTTTTTCACTTGTTCAGTTAGAAACTCAGAGATGTTCTTCACAGTTGATATCGTATAAGGCTTACACCGTCCCTTACTCGCTAAAACTACCTTCAAAAGTTACTCTTCTCGTCATAGTCAGTAAAAATTTGTGATTTTATTAATACGATTTTACAACACTTTGCTAACATTTGCAACTCAATTTCATAATATATATTTAAAGAATGTTTTTGGGAGGAAATAATGGCTAAAAAAGATTTCTTGCAACAAAAATATTGTGAAATTAATCAATTGAAAAATTTGTTGCAAACATATCCTAAAGAGTATTGTGAAACAATAATTAAGGTAATGGAAAAGGTTTTTGATGAAATAACAGAATACTTAGATGAGGAAACTAGTAAGTTAAAAACTGCAGTAAAAAAAGTACAACATCAAAGAGTATTTACAGTAGATGAGTTAGCTAAATACAATGGGAAAAATGGGAATTTAGCTTATGTAGTTATTAATGGAACTGTATATGATGTTACATCTATGAGACATTGGATTGATGGAAGTCATTATGGATTAAGTGCAGGAAGAGATTTAACAGAATACTTTGAAACCTGCCATAAGGATGAAAAAGATATATTGAAAAAACTACGAATTGTTGGAACAATAATGGAATAATATTGCGCACCACATGGAAGCGAAAAAATGAAATATTTATTTTCCGGTAATGGTGAAATTTTCACCTAGAATTTATATAATTGATTCCGTAAAGTTGGCTAAAGCTTTTAAACTCGCTGTTAGCTCAAACAGTAAAAACTTCTTAACGCCAACTTTATTCCATCAATTATTAAATTCTACGGCTTAATTTCAATGATACCTCCAAATAAATATTTCATTTTTTTCTTTTACATGTGTTTGCTTATAACATGCTACTTTATAGTTAATGTTTTGTGCTACAAATTTTTCTTATATTAAAGTTAATTTGTATATTAATATTCTTAGTTTATTTAAAAATATATATTTAGAAGTTAACAATTTATTATATAAAATATAGCAGAAGTCGTTAACTCTTAAGGTGGTTACACAGGAAATTGTATCCTTTAGCTTAAAAGCTAGTGATAGAGAAAAATTAATGATATTATTGGAATGAATATTGTAATTAAGTTTTAGAATTTAATTGTTTTTGGAGGAAAAAGTCCGTTAAGAAGCTGAGGTAAACGATAGTGAACTTCGAAGCTTTAGGACTTTTTCTGGAAAAAATAATATAAATTCTTAACGAAAATTACACTAATTCCTGGAGGTAATATCATTAATTTTCGGCATCACGGCACTTAAGCTTTAACAAACAATTTAGTTATAAGTTTATTCTTTTCCGGTTTCGTAAGATGATGTAATGGCTGCTGGAAAGTTTAGCATAGTACAATCTTTAACTATTCTTTTAAATTCGTATTCTAAATATCTAAATGTAACATTAACCTCTCCATTTTCTTCAATTTCAATTATTGCATATGTGGGATTAGGTTTTCCTATTTTTGGTTTTCCAACACTACCAACGTTAATTAGCAGTTTATTTCCATATTTTTTTGCACAAGGTATATGAGTGTGAGCACATACTAAAACATCATCCTCTAATTGATTCATAACTTCTATTGTGTTAGCTGCATCTTCGAATAAATAATCATTAATTGCATTAGGACTTCCATGAGTAAATAGAAAATTTACTCCGTTAAATGTATAGTTAAGTGAAGTTGGTAATGAATCTAAGAAGTATTTGTTTGCAATTCTAACTTCGTTAGTTGCCCAAGGTAATGCAAATGAGTTTATTGCTGTGTTTCTAATATAGGTATAGTCACCATCTACTACTGATGCATCATAGTTACCTTTTATACATGGAATTTCTCGTCTTTTAATTAGTGCTACAACTTCATTTGGATGAGGGCCATATCCAACTAAATCGCCTAAGCAAATTATTTTATCAACTTTTTGTTCATCGATATCTTCAAGAGTTTTCATTAGTGCATAAATATTTCCGTGAATATCTGATATAACTGCTACTTTCATTTTACTATCCTCCAAGTATTCAAAATTAGACTATTTATATTATTATTACTAAAAAATAGAGATAAATTTTATAAAATAATTATATCATTATAAATAAAAAAAACGATAAAAGTAGCAAATTAAATTATGGATAATATGAAAATTTTAAGTTATTATAAAGACTATAAGATGAAATAATATATGGAGGTGTTACATATGAAAGATTCTAGGGTTAAGAAAGTATTAATAAAAATGGAGGAAAATAAAATTCCACAATTAATAGTTACTTCAGCGGAGTCTATATTTTATTTAACAGGAAAGATGATTCGTTCTGGTGAAAGATTAATAGCTTTATATTTGGATTCTAAAGGCAATCATAAATTTATAGTAAATAAGTTATTTCCTATACATGAGGATTTAGGTGTAGAAATAGTTTGGTATGATGATATAGAAAATCCAATAGATAGGTTGGCTAGTATAGTGAAAAAAGATGAAGTATTAGGAGTGGATAAGAATTTACCAGCACACTTCTTAATAGATCTTATGGGAAGAAATGTTGTAAAAGCTTTTGTTAATTCATCACCTATTATAGATACTTTAAGAATGATAAAGGATGACGAAGAAATCCAAATAATGAAGGAATCATCAAGAATAAATGATGCTGTTATGTTAAAGCTTTGGAAGAACTTAAAGGCAGGTTTTTCTGAAAAGTATTATGCAAATCTTTTATCTGAGATTTATGAAGAAGAAGGTGCTTCAGGATTTTCGTTTTCACCAATAATAGCAACAAGTCCTAATGGTGCTGATCCACATCATGGAACAGGTAAAGATAAAATAAAAGTTGGAGATAGTGTAGTTTTAGATATTGGAGGAAAATATAAAAATTACTGCTCAGATATGACTAGAACTGTATTTATAGGCAAAGAGCCAAGTAAAGAACATGCTGAAGTTTATAATATAGTAAAGAGCGCAAATGAAAAAGCAATTTCTATAATTAAAGAAGGGGTTAAATTCTCTGATATTGATAAGGCGGCTAGAAATTTAATTACTGATGCTGGATATGGAGAGTATTTTACTCATAGAACAGGACATAGTATAGGTATTGAATGTCATGACTTTGGAAATGTTAGTTCTGTTAATGATGATGAAGTTAAAGCTGGTATGATATTCTCTGTTGAACCGGGAATTTACTTAAAGGATAATATAGGGGTTAGAATTGAAGACTTAGTTCTTGTAACTAAGGATGGATGTGAAGTATTAAACTCTGTTACTAAGGAAATCACAGTATTATAATCTTAGAATAATGAAAAATGAATAGTATAAATTTAGGGATTTTGAGTTTTTTATAAAATATAAACACGGTAGCTATCTTAAAAACATATACTATAATTGCGATATTTATAGTGCTGGAGAGTTTATAATATGTGCACTGCTATTACATTAGAATCTATGCAAGGTGAAAATTTTTTTGGAAGAACCATGGATTTTTCCTATCCAATTGAAGCAGGACTTTATGTAATACCTAAAAATTACGAATGGTATAGTACTGAAACAATGAAAAATTATATTGATAACTATAGCTTTATTTGTATAGGGCAAAAAATTGATGATATGTTAGGGATTTTCGATGGAGTAAATGAAAAAGGATTTGCTGCAGCAGCTTTATATTTTAATGGTTATGCCTATTATGATTTACCAATAGAGAATAAAAATCCAATTAGTTCTTTAGATTTTATACATTATATTTTAGGATGTTGTAGCACAGTAGATGAGTTAAAGAGTTTATTAAAAAAAATAAGTATCATAGGTCAACCAGATCCTGTTACAAGAACATCAGCTCCATTACATTGGATTGCTACCGATAGAAGTGGTAAATGTGTTGTTATTGAGCAGACCAAAACAGGTCTTAAGATAATTAATAATCCAATAGGAGTTATGGCTAATAGTCCTGATTTTGGTTGGCATATGACTAATCTAAGAAATTATATGAATGTATCAGTTGATCAACAAAAGGAAGTTTACTGGGGAAATGTATCTTTAACTCCTTTCGGACAGGGTACAGGAAGTATACCTCTTCCGGGAGGATTTACATCACCTGAGCGTTTCGTTCGTACGGCATTTCTAAAAACTCATTCACAAGTTCCTAAAAGTCGTTCAGAAGCAATTATGACGTGTTTTCATATTATGAATAGTGTTTCTATTCCTAAAGGAATTATAATAACAGATAGGGGAACATATGATTATACAAAATATACTGCTTTTATAAATACTAATACATGTGAGTATTACTTTAAAACCCATGAAAATGATCAAATTATGATAGCAAGTCTTAGGGATTATTGTATGAATATTACAGAAGCAACCTTTATAGGCAGTATTATACGGCTTCCTATATTAATGGAATGTTTTGAGTTAAAAAGTTAAGTGTCAAGCACTTAACTTTTATATTAGTTGATAATATTATTAAAGCTACACACTGATTAGTGTGTAGCTTTAACTATTTTTATATTATTTCAATTACTCTATTCATTAACTTTATAAAATCATTCTTAACTCTAGCAGAAGTTTCGATAACTTCTTCATGGTTTAAAGGTTGATCTAATATTCCAGCGGCCATATTTGTTAAACAAGAAATACCAACTGTTTTAATACCACAGTGGTTTGCAACAATTACTTCTGGAACAGTTGACATACCAACTGCATCTCCACCCATAATTTTTGCAAATCTTACTTCAGCAGGAGTTTCGTAAGTAGGTCCAGAGAACATTACATATACTCCTTGTTGTAATTTTATTCCTAACTCTTTACCAGCTTCTAGAACCTTATTTCTAAGTTCTAAGTTGTAAGCTTCAGACATATCAGGGAATCTAGGTCCAAATTCATCAATGTTATGTCCAAATAAAGGATTTGATCCAGAAAAATTAATATGGTCAGTAATAACCATTAAATCTCCAGCATTAAAGTCTTTATTAACAGCGCCACAAGCATTTGTAACTATAAGTTTTGAAACACCTAATAATTTCATTACTCTTACAGGGAAAGTTACTTTATCTAAAGAGTATCCTTCATAGTAATGGAACCTTCCTTGCATAGCAACAACTTGTTTGTTTCCAAGTTTACCAATAACTAATCTACCAGCATGCCCTTCTACAGTTGATGTAGGAAAGTTAGGAATATCAGAATAGTTATAATACTCTGCATCTTCGATAGTATCTGCTAATGAACCTAATCCAGAACCAAGAATTAATCCTATTTCTGGCTTGTATTTACTTTGTTTTAAAATAAAATCAGCTGAAGCTTTAATTTGAGTTAATAAATCCATAAAATCACCTCGTTATTTTTCTTTTGCTCTATTTAAAAGTATATCGCCAACTTTAACAACATCTCCAGCACCTACTGTAAGTATTAAATCTTTAGGTTGAACTTTTGATGCTAAATAATCAGCAACTTCTTCATGACTATGAAGGTTTATACAGTTTAATCCAGTTTTTCTTATTGCATCTCCAAGTTCATTAGAGGATACTAAACCTGTATCTTTTTCTCTTGCAGCATAAATATCCATTAGAATTAGTTCATCGGCAGAAGAGAAACATGTTGTAAATTCATCAAAAAGAGTTTTTGTTCTAGTATAAGTATGTGGTTGGAATACACAATATGTTTTATCGTGTTCAATAAGTTTTGCTGTATCTAATGTTGCTTTTATTTCAACAGGATGATGAGCATAATCATCTATTATAGTAGTACCATTGAACTCACCTTTATATTCAAATCTTTTATGAGCTCCCTTACATTCAGCTAATCCATTTATTATAGCTTCTGTAGGAATATTTAATATTAAAGAGGTACATATAGTTGCAAGAGCATTAAGTATATTATGCTTACCAGTTGTATTTAATGTTACATCAAATAAATTTTCACCATCTTTACAAACTGTAAATGTAGCACAACCTTTATTATTAAAAGAAATATTAGTTGCAGTTACATCACCTTTAGTAAAGCCATAGCTTATAGTATTACATTTTGCATAATTGATAACTTCTAATACTCTAGGATCTTCTGCACAACCAACTAAATATCCATCAGATGGAATTAAATCAGAGAACTTTTTAAAAGTATCTTCGATGTGATTTATATCTCTATAGTAATCTAAATGATCTGCGTCTATATTTAATATTATTCCTATATAAGGGTAGAATTTTAAAAATGAGGCTTTATATTCACAAGCTTCTGTTACAAAATACTCACTTTCACCAATTTTATAATTACCATGAATAGCATCAACATCGCCACCAACTAAAATTGTAGGATCTAAGTTTGCATTTAATGTTATATGAGATAACATAGAAGTTGTTGTTGTTTTTCCATGAGTTCCAGCAACAGCAACATTGTATTTATGCCCTTTCATTATATAGCCTAAAAATTCAGCTCTATCCATTAATTCTATATTTTTATTTTTTGCTTCAATTATTTCAGGGTTAGTAGAGGCAATCGCAGCAGTATATACTACTAAATCAACATTTTTAAGATTTTCACCTTTATGCCCTATGTAAATTTCAGCACCAGATTCTCTAAGTTTATTTAGAACTTCAGATTCTTTAGCATCAGATCCAGATACTTTATAACCTTTTGTTAATAGAACGGCAGCAAGTCCACTCATACTTACTCCGCCAATTCCAATAAAATGTACTTTTCTACTTTTACTTGAATTTAGATCGAAAGACAATATATCAACCCCTTTATTGTATAATTATAATATGAGATTTTTGTTTCTAAATATTTAATGAGTATTTTCTATGTAACTTCAATTAATTAAATTAAAATTTAGATTCTCATTTAATATATATTTATAATTATATACAAATTTGCTAGGTTGAACACAAAAAATAAAAAATATATAAAATATTTTACAAAAAAAGAGCCAAATTATATATATGAAGAAAAGTATTTATAAAACGTTTATAATATGGAAGAAAAAAGATAAATTTTTATAATTAAACAAAGAAAATAACTTATATGAAGAATTACTGATAAATAACTTAAAAAAGTATTGATAATGTAATGAATATAGAATAAAATATGAATATTCGGGTGAGATAAATTGAAAAAATTCGTGTTTTTGAGAAAATAAGGAAGGTGAGTAAAGTGGAAAAGTTAAGTAGAAATAATAGAGTTGTAGCCATTACAAAGATATTAATAGAAACTCCTAATAAGGTTATAGGACTAAATAGATTTTCGGAGCTTTTAAATGCAGCTAAATCAACTATTAGTGAAGATATAGTAATAGTTAGAGAAGTATTAGAAAAATTAGAAATGGGATCTATAGAGACTATTTCAGGAGCAGCAGGAGGAATTAAATTTATTCCTTCAATGGGTAAACAAGCCAGAGAAGAGTTTGCAAATGAATTATGTGAAGCATTATTAGAAGAAGGTAGAATTGTACCAGGAAACTTTGTTTATTTGACAGATATAATGTATAATCCACAAATAGTAAGTAAAGCTGGAGTTATTTTAGCTTCACATTTTCAAAATATGAATATAGATTACATAGTTACTGTTGAAACAAAGGGAATTCCTTTAGCATATGAGGTTGCTAAAAGTCTTGGAATAGAACTAGTAATAATAAGAAAAGACAACAAAATTACAGAAGGACCAACAGTTACAATTAATTATGTATCAGGTACAAGCGGAAGAATTCAGCAAATGGCATTAGCTAAAAAATGCATGAAGCCATCTAGTAAATGTGTATTTATAGACGATTTTTTAAGAGGTGGTGGAACAGCTGAGGGAATTAAAGATCTTTTAAAAGAATTTGATAGTGAATTAGTTGGAACAGGAGTATTGGTTGATAACGTTGGAATAGAAAATAAGAGAACATCTGATTATATTTCAATTATTGACTTAGAATACAATAACGAAGAAGAAAAACTTAATGTTAGACCATCTGCCTTTATAAATTAATAGAAAATCCGGTTGCTTTAAAAACAAATAAAATAAATTATGGAAAATTTTAAAAAAATACAAGTAAAAAAAAGGATTTTTAAACTTTTTATAGAAATAGTATTATTATAAAGCAACTGGAGGTGTAGTGAAATGACAATCACAGACGTTAGAATTAGAAAAATAGCAGCAGAAGGAAAAATGAAAGCTATAGTTTCTATAACATTTGATAATGAATTCGTTGTTCATGATATTAAAGTTATCGAAGGACAAAATGGTTTATTTATTGCAATGCCAAGTAGAAAAACACCAGATGGAGAATTTAAAGATATTGCCCATCCAATAAACACAGATACTAGGGAAAAAATTCAATCATCTATATTAAAAGCTTACGAGGCTGCAGTAGAAGAAGAAGAAAACGTTGTTATAGCTGAATAATAGTTTTAAATAAGAGGAATATATACACGTATATATTCCTCTTATTTTATAATTTTATTGAAGTGTTGAAATACTTTAGTTAATGCAATATAATATATAAGAAATATGCACGAACGTTTTGGGATAAAATTTAGATTTTATCCTTAAATTTTATAGAGAGGTGAGTTTATGTATAAATGTGCTCTAATATTAGCAGCAGGTCAAGGAAAGAGAATTAAATCAGATTTACCTAAAGTTCTACATAAGGTTTGTGGTAAAGAGATGGTTAATCATGTAATTGACACATTAAGAAAAGGGAACGTAGAGGATATAAATGTTATCGTAGGTAAAGGTGCAGAATTAGTTAAAGAAAATACTAAAGCAAGAAATGTTAGTTATTCATTACAAGAAGAACAATTAGGAACAGGTCATGCTGTTAAGTGTGCTATAGATTTCTTAAAAAACAAAAAAGGGACAGTTGCAGTTTTTAACGGGGATGCTCCTTTAATAAAAGAAGAAACTATAGAAGAATTATTTAAGGCACATAAAGAAAGTGGAAATAGTGCAACTATACTTACTTCTATTTTAGATGATGCTTCAGGATATGGAAGAATTATAAGAAATGAAAATGAAGTATTAAAGATAGTTGAGCATAAAGATTGTAATGAAGAAGAGCTAAAGGTTAGAGAAATAAATTCTGGAATGTACTGCTTTGAAATCGAAAGCTTAGTTGAATGCTTAGACAACCTTTCTAATGATAATTCTCAAGGAGAATATTATCTAACTGATGTAATTGGAATGATGAAGGAAAAAAATGAAAAGGTTGGAGCACTTGTAATAAATTACGAAGAGACATTAGGCGTAAACTCAAGAGTTCAACTTGCAGAAGTTGAAGCTATTTTAAGAAAGAGAATAAATAATAAACATTTAGAAAATGGTGTAACTATAATTGATCCGAATACAACATACATTGGTATTGATGTAGAGATAGGTCAAGATACTATAATATATCCGGGTAACGTTCTTGAAGGAAATACAGTAATAGGTAAAAATTGCTTATTATATCCAAATTCAAGAATCAACAATAGTATTATTGGTGAAGATGTAGAAATACAATCATCTGTGATACTAGAAAGTGAAGTTGGAAATAATACTACTGTTGGTCCTTTTGCTTATATTCGTCCACAATCTGTAATTGGAAAGAATGTAAGAATTGGTGATTTTGTAGAGATAAAAAAATCTACAATAGGCAATAATACTAAAGTATCTCACTTAACGTATGTAGGAGATGCTGAGGTAGGAGAAGGCTGTAATTTTGGTTGTGGAACTGTTACTGTTAATTATGATGGTAAAAATAAGAACAAAACTATTATAGGAAATAATAGCTTTATTGGATGTAATACAAATTTAATTTCACCTGTTACAGTAGAAGATAATACTTACATTGCAGCTGGTTCAACTATTACTAATGATGTAAAGAGTGGAGAATTAGCAGTTGCTAGAGCTAAGCAAAGGAATATCGAAGGTTGGGTAGATAAAAAAGGTCTTATTAAGAAAAAATAATATATATTAAACTATAAGATAAATATGGCAAACGTTATTGCAAATTAAGGAGGGTCTCATAATTATGATATCTCATGGGAAAAAAATAAAAATATTTACAGGAAATTCACATCCTGAACTAGCAAAAGAAATTGCTGATTTACTTGGAATACCACTAGGAAATGCAAAAGTTTCAACTTTTAGTGATGGTGAAATATCAGTAGATATTAATGAAACAGTAAGAGGGGTAGATGTATTTATAGTACAATCAACTAGTTCACCAGTTAATAATAACTTAATGGAATTATTAATAATGATAGATGCATTTAAGAGAGCATCAGCTGGTAGAATAACAGCGGTTATTCCGTATTATGGATATGCTAGACAAGATAGAAAGGCAAAATCAAGAGATCCAATTACTGCAAAACTAGTTGCAGACATATTAACAGCAGCAGGAGCAGATAGAGTATTAACAATGGATTTACATGCTTCTCAAATTCAAGGATACTTTAACATACCAGTGGATCATTTATTAGGTTCACCAATATTAGCTAAGAGTTTTGTTGATAAAGGATTTAGTGATCAAGATGACGTAGTTGTTGTATCACCTGATTTAGGTAGTGTTACAAGAGCAAGAAAATTTGCTGATAAATTAAATGCACCAATTGCAATTATTGATAAGAGAAGACCAAAAGCAAATGTATCTGAGATAATGAATATTATCGGAGATGTTAATGGGAAAAGATGCATATTAATCGATGATATGATTGATACTGCTGGAACTATAGCAAATGCTGCAAATGCATTAAAAGAGCTAGGAGCAAAGAATGTTTATGCTTGCTGTACTCATGGAGTATTATCAGGACCAGCATTTGAAAGAATAAATAATTCTGCAATTGAAGAGTTAGTAATGTTAAACACTATTCCGCTTCCGGAAAAAGAAGGATTAGATAAGTTTAAATCTATTTCTGTTGCACCATTATTTGCAGAAGCAATTAAAAGAATATATGATGATGAGCCAATAAGTAAATTATTTGAAAATTAATAATTTGTGACTGCTACATATGTAGCAGTCTATTTTTATGCTTTTTGAATATTGTGTTACAAATGTAAATTTTATAAAAACTCTATTATTGTTTTTTTAAATATAGTATAAAATAATAAATAAGGAAGGTGAATAAAAGATGGAAGATAAATTGGGAAAAGTTTTAATAGTAGATGATGATACTCATATTAATGAACTTATAGATATGTATTTAATAAGTGGAGGATATGTTACTAAGAAATGTTTCAATGGAAATGATGCTTGCAATATAGTGTCATCAGAGGATATAGGGTTAGTAATATTGGATGTAATGTTGCCAGGAAGAGATGGAATAGAGGTTCTTAAATACATAAGAAAAAGTAGCGATATTCCAGTAATAATGTTAACAGCAAAGGGTGAAGTCTTTGATAAAGTACTTGCATTAGAGCTGGGAGCTGATGATTATATGGTAAAACCATTTGATCCTAAGGAATTATTGGCAAGAGTTAAAGCTGTAACAAGAAGATATGCAGTTGATAATCAAACAAAAGATGTAATTAAATATTCAGACTTAACAATTGATATTGGAGGATATGAAGTAACATATAAAGGAAATGTTGTGAAGTTAGCACCTAAGGAATTGGAGTTACTTCATTTTATGGCAAGTAATCCCAATAAAGTTTTCACTAGAGAACAACTTATGTATGAAGTATGGGGATATGATTACCCAGGAGATTCAAGAACTGTTGATGTTCATATAAAAAGATTAAGAGAAAAGGTCAAAGGTGGAGAAAATTGGGAGCTTCAAACAGTATGGGGTGTTGGTTATAAGTTTGAGGTGAGATAGGTGAAGAAAAATAGCATAGTACGAAAGTTAATAATTACTTTTTCTTCAATAACAGGGGGGTTATTAATCCTTGTTGGATTAGTGTTAAGTGTAGGCTTTTACAGACTTAGCCATGATGAACTTGTAGATACACTAAATAAACAATTAGATGTTGTTTCAGAAGCAGTAGGTAGTTATTTAAACAATCAAGATGGTACTTACGATGAAGTTAATCGATTGTTAAAGATAGCGTGTTTAACCAATGATATGGATGGAATTGTAGTAGATAGATTAGGATATGTTTATATGGTATCTAGTCAAGATTACAGTAGCCTTAAGTATACTAATATAGATATAACTAAATTTAAAACACCTACTAATGGAAATATACTGTATAAAAAAATTTTAATAAAAGATAATGATAATGCAAGAGTAGATGCATTTATTAAACCTATTTATTCTAATAAACAATTAGATGGTTATATAATAATGGTTGAGAATGAACCCATAAATGAAAAGCGTACAATACTTGTAATATGGATATCTATTATATTAGCAGTAATAGTTGCAGGAGCAATTGTAAAATATTTTGCTCAATTATTAGTAGTAGAACCAATAGAGGAGATTAATAATGCTGCAAAAAGATTAGCTAAAGGTGATGTACAAGAAAGAGTTAAAGTTGTTGGAAAGAATGAGATAGGAGAATTGGCTGAATCATTTAATAGAATGGCACAGTCTATAGAACAGTCTGATAATATTAGAAAAGAGTTTATTTCAAATGTTTCTCATGAATTACGTTCACCTATAACTTCAATAAAAGGATTTATTGGAGGAATATTAGATGGAGTTATTCCGAGAGATAAGGAAAATTATTATTTAAAAATAGTTTATGATGAAATTGATAGATTGGCTAGGCTTGTTAATGATTTATTAGATATTTCAGCTATGGAATCAGGAAAATTTAATTTACATATTTCTGAGTTTGATATTAATCAAACAATAAGTTTGTGTATATTAAATTTAGAAAATAAGATACAAACAAAGGGTCTAAATGTTAAAGCAACATTTCACGAAAAAAGATGCTTTGCCATAGGAGATAGAGATAGAATACTTCAAGTTATGACTAATTTACTTGAAAATGCTATTAAATATAGTGAAGATAATGGACAAATAGAAGTTAATATATCAACAAAAGGTGAAAAAATATTTGTAAGTATATTTAACTCAGGCGATATTCTTTCGGAAAATGATTTAAACCATATTTGGGATAGATTTTATAAGAGTGATAAGTCAAGAACTAATAAAATTAGTACAGGATTAGGATTACCTATAGTAAGATTAATATTATCACAACACAATCAAGATATATGGGTAGAAAATGTAGAAGATAAAGGTGTAAGATTTATATTTACATTACAAAGAAATAGCTAAAAATATGCAGTAAAATAATATCAAAAATTAGATTTTGATATATGATTAGAAATATTGAAGTTATTTTTTATATACAATATTTCAATAGTCGGAGGTGGATATGAGTAATAGAGAAGACAGAAAAATAAAAATATCGAATGATCCACAAGATAGGATATCTAATATAATTTTTGAAAAGAAAAATACTACTCGAGCAAGGGTAAAATTTGGTGTTAAAATAATTTTATATGTAGCAATGGCAGGAGTCTTAGGTTCAATTATATCTAATATAAATATTAAAAATAAGTATGGCGGAACTATGCAACAGATTAAAGAAATTAAAGAAAGTGCAGATATGGTTATATTAGATTATACAAAAATTATAAAAGAAGTATCACCGTCATTAGTTAGTATTAGTGACTCGGTAGAAAAACTTACTGCAGATGAATATTTTGAAGGAAATACAACTGGAGTTATAATAGATTCAAGTGGAATAATATTAACAAATTATTCTGAAATAAAAGAAAAAAGTGATATATATGTAAAGTTATCATCAGTGGCAGCAACGCCAATAAAAGCAAAAATCTTAGTTGAAAATGAAGCTAGAAATTTAGCTATAATAAAAATAGAATTTGATGGAGAATTACAACCTATAAAAATAGCAGATTCAGAGAGTATAAAAGAAGGGCAAGGAATAGTTGTATTAGGAAATGCTATAGGAGATGAATATATAGGAAGTTCAATTCCAGGTATCATTACATCAAAGAATGAAAAGATAACTATAGAAGAAGGGAAAAAACAGTCACTTTTACAAATAAATGCACCTATAAATGAAAAAAATACAGGAGGTGCAATTTGTAACTCTGAAGGGGAATTAGTTGGAATTGCTGATTTATCTATTACTAATGAACGAAATGAAGAAGGACTTTATTACGGATTACAAATGGAAGAACTTCAAGATATGATTAATTCAACAAATGCATTTAAAAGACTTTTAGGGATAGTTGAGGGTGGAGTAGTTACTGATGAAACAAGAGAGTTTAGCGGTTTCTATATACAAGAATTAGATAAAGAAGGAAGTGCGTATTTAGCTGGTATTAAACCTACAGATATTATTATAGAAGTAGATGGATATAAAATTCAAAATGTTGATGATTTAATACAATTATTACAAAATAAGAAAAAAGATGATATACTACATTGTAAAGTTTTAAGTGAAGGTGAAATGAAGAATGTAGATATTAAGATATTAATATAAATGAATTTAGACTAATTCTAACAAAGAGTTAGTCTAAATTTTTGTTTTAAAGTTGAATTTGATATAATAATAAAAAACTTTTATTATTAAAAAAATGGTATAATATAAAATAGTCACTTTAAGAGTAACGGAGGAATAAAAATGTTTTTAATAGTTGGATTAGGAAATCCGGGAAAAGAATATGATGGAACAAGACATAATATAGGATTTGCTGCTGTAGACTATATTGCTGATAAGTATAATATAGAATTAAATAGGATAAAATTTAAAGGTGTGTTTGGTGAAGGATTTATAAATGGAAAAAAAGTAATTTTATTAAAGCCAACTACGTATATGAACTTAAGTGGAGAAAGTATTAGAGAAGTAATTAATTTTTATAAAATATCAAATGAAGAAGTAATTGTAATATATGATGATATTAGCTTGGAGGTAGGAAGATTAAGAATAAGAGAAAAAGGTAGCCATGGTGGACATAATGGAATAAAAAGCATTATAGCTAACTTAGGAACTGACGTATTTCCAAGAGTTAAAATAGGAGTAGGAGCACCAAAGGGGAATTTGGTTTCACATGTATTAGGAAAATTTAGTGAAGATGAAATTGAAATTTTAAGAGAAACAATAAAGGCATCAAGTGATGCAGTAAGTATAATGTTAAAATCAGATACTAAAGAAGCAATGAATAAGTTCAATGGATTTAATGCATGTAAAGAAAGTTAAAGAGAAATTATGGAGGGTGATAAAATGAGGTTACAGGGGCTATTACAACCCTTACAAGAAAATGATAAGTTTATTACGGCGATAAATAGTATAAAAAATAAAAAGTTTCCAATAAACATATTAGGATTATCAGATTCAGGAAAAAGTTATATAATAGATGGAATATTTAATGAAATAGAAAATTCTTTAGTTGTAGTAACACATAATGAAATTGAAGCTAAAAATTTATATGAGGATTTAAGTCTTTACTCTACTAATGTATACTTTTTGCCTATAAGAGAAGTTGTATTTTATAATGTTGATGCAATTTCAGGAGATCTTAGATGGGCAAGATTAAAGGTAATAAAAGAAATACTTAATAATAAAAATAAAAAAATAATAGTTACATCAATTGATGCAATGACTGCATTATACACACCTAGAAAAAAATATTTAAATTATAGTATTACTATAAAAAATGGTGATGAAGTAGATTTAAAAGAGATTTCAAAAAAATTAGTTGAGTGTGGATATGAAAGAGTTGAAGTAGTAGAAGGTAAAGGTGAATTTTCATTTAGAGGGGGGATACTAGACGTTTTCCCTCCTATAGCTATTTATCCATATAGAATTGAGCTTTTTGGTGATGAAATAGATTCTATTAGAACTTTTAATATAGAATCACAAAGGAGTATTGAAAAAGTTGAATCTATAGAAATTTTTCCAGCAAAAGAAGTAATAGTTGATGAAGAAGCAAAAAAGAGTGCAAATGATAAAATACTTAATGAATTAGATTCTATAATTGAAAAATCAAATAAGAAAAACAATGAACAAGTTGATAAGATAAGAGGAATAGTTAATAAAAATTTAGAGATGCTAAATGAAACTTCAACCTTTGAAACTGTTGATAGCTATTTACCTTTCTTTTACGAAGAAATGGAATCATTTTTTGATTATTTAGAAGGATATACATTTATTATTGATGATTTAAAGAGATGTCAAGGAAAGATTGAAAGCATATACTATGAATTCAATGAGAATTATTTAGCTTTTCTTCAAAGAGGTGATATACTACCTTCTCAAAATAAATTATTAATAGATAAAGAAGAATTATTAATTAAGTTAGAGAAATCTGATGTTATAACATTAAATACATTTGATACAAGAGCAGATATATTATGCCCATTAACTAATATAGAGTTAAATCAAATTACATCTAATAATTATAATGGACAATTAGATTTGCTTATTGAAGATATAAAATCAAGGAAATCAAATGGATTTAGAACATTAATATTAGCAGGTACTAGAACTAGAGGAGAAAGGTTAGTAAAGACACTTAGAGATAGAGAGGTCGAAAGTGTTTATAAGGATGAAGTAGATAGTATTGAATTAGGTCAAGCGGTAGTTACATTCGGAAATTTAATAAAAGGATTTGAATATCCTGACCTAAAAGTATGTGTAATATCTGATAAAGAAGTATTTGGAGAAGCTAAAAAATCTTTACCTAAAAAGACTAATAAGAAAAAAGGTGTAGGAAAGATAACCAGCTTTGCTGAGTTAAAACCAGGAGATTATGTAGTACACGCAAATCATGGGATAGGTGTATTTAAAGGGATTAAACAAATTGATATAGCAGGAAACACAAGAGATTACTTAGATATTGTATATGACAAGGGTGATAAGCTTTATGTTCCTGTTGATCAATTAGATTTAGTTCAAAAATATATAGGAAGTGAAGGAAAGACACCTAAGATTAATAAATTAGGTGGTAATGAATGGCAAAAGGCTAAGGCTAAGGTTAGAAAATCAATTAATGAGATTGCGGAAGATTTAGTAAAGTTATATGCAGCTAGAGCAGCGTTAAAAGGATATAAATACTCTAAAGATACAGAATGGCAAAGACAATTTGAAGATGAGTTCCCATATGAAGAGACTCCTGACCAATTAACATCATTAGAAGAAATAAAGCATGATATGGAATCAGATAAACCAATGGATAGATTGCTTTGTGGAGATGTTGGATATGGTAAAACAGAGGTAGCTATAAGAGCTGCTTTTAAAGCTGTTATGGATGGAAAACAAGTTGCATTCCTTGTTCCAACAACTATATTAGCTGAACAACATTATAAAAATTTAAAAAAGAGGTTCTCAGATTTTCCGGTTAAGATAGATATGATTAGTAGGTTTAGAACTGCAAAGCAACAAAAGGCTACTTTGCAGGCTTTAAAAGAAGGAAATGTAGATATTTTAATAGGAACTCACAGATTGGTATCAAAGGATATTTCATTTAAGGACTTAGGATTGCTTATAGTAGATGAGGAACAAAGATTTGGAGTTGCTCAAAAAGAAAAAATAAAATCTTTAAAGAAGAATGTAGATGTACTTACATTAAGTGCTACACCAATTCCAAGAACTCTTCATATGTCACTTACAGGTGTTAGAGATATATCAGTTATAGAAACTCCACCAGAAGAAAGATACCCTATTCAAACATATGTTGTAGAACAAAATGATCAACTTATTAGAGATGCAATTTTAAGAGAAGTTGGAAGAGGTGGGCAAGTTTACTTTGTATATAATAGGGTAGAAAGTATACAAAGTGTAGCAAATTATATAAGAGAGTTGGTTCCAGAGTGTAAAGTAGGAATTATTCATGGACAAATGACAGAAAAAGAGCTTGAAACTGAAATGATTAATTTTATGCAAAAGGAATATGATGTTTTAGTATGTACAACTATTATAGAAACAGGTATTGATATACCAAATGTAAATACAATGATAGTAAATAATGCAGATAAAATGGGATTATCTCAATTATATCAATTAAGAGGAAGAGTTGGACGTTCAAATAAAATAGCTTATGCATATTTTATGTATACTAAAGATAAGGTATTAACTGAAGTTGCTGAAAAAAGGTTAAAGGCTTTAAAAGATTTTACTGAGCTTGGTTCTGGTTTTAAAATTGCTATGAGAGACCTAGAAATAAGAGGTGCAGGAAATATGATGGGATCATCTCAACATGGTCATATGGCGGCTATTGGATATGATTTGTATTGTAGAATGTTAGAAGATACTGTTAAGTTAATCAAAGGTGAAATAGAACAGGAGCCTATTGAAACTACAGTTGACATTAAAATGGATGCATATATTCCATCATCCTATATTGAAGACGAAATACAAAAAATAGAAGTTTATAAGAAAATAGCAGCAATTGAAAATATGAATGATTATAATGATATAAAGGAAGAGTTAGAAGATAGATATTCTATTATTCCAGAAGCCGTTTATAATTTAATGGATATAGCTTATATTAAGAGTTTAGCAAAAGTTCTTTTAATTGAAGAAATAAAGGAAAATCAAAAAGAAATACGATTTAAATTCCAAAAAGGATTTAAAAAGTTTAATGAAATATATAGCGTACTATTAAGTAAATATAAAGATAATGTGGTTTTATATTTTGGAGAGACACCATTCTTTGCTGTAAGAATTAATACTATAAAAAGGGAAGAAATGTTGAATTTCTATAAGACTCTTCTTAAAGAATTAATTGAAAATTCACGTAAAAAATAGACAGTAGAATTTGAATAAAAAGGATATTACTGATATACTAATTTATGTAACAAATTATTATTTAAGTAAAGTGAGGGAAATGAATTGAGAAAAATAAAAAATATAGTGGTGGCTGCAGCCATAACTACAATGGCTTTTTCGATAACAGGATGTAAAATGATAGAAAAGACTCCAGAAGCTATACAAAAGACTGTTTTAGCAAAAGTTGGAGATGAAAAAATTACTATGGCTGATGTTAATAGTGAATTACAAGCTGATATAGACTATTTAATAGAAACATATGGTGAAGATTACGAAAACAATATTGATGATAGCTTAAAAGAACAACTGAAAACAGTTAGAACACAAGTGTTAGAGCAATTAGTTGATGACAAAGTATTAATAACTAAAGGTACAGAACTTGGATACATGCCATCAGATGATGAGTTAGCAACTGCTATAGAAGAAGAAAAAGCTAAGTTTGTAGAAGCATATGGTGGGGAAGATAAATTAAAAGAAGCTTTAGAATATTACGGAATGTCAGATGAAAAATTCAATTCATTTGTAGAAAATATGGTTAAAACTGAAAAGGTTAGAGAAGCTATGATAAAAGACGTAACTGTAAGTGATGAAGAAGTTGAACAATATTATAATGATAATATTGATGAATATACAGTTAAAGCTGGAGCAAATGCTAAGCATATTTTATTTGAAACTGAAGAAGAAGCACAAGATGCTAAAAATAAAATTGATTCAGGAGAAACTACTTTTGAAGATTTATACTCACAATATACATCTAATGCATCATCAGGAACAAAACCTTTATCAGAAGATTTAGGATATGTTGAAAATGATCAAGAAGGTTATGATACAGATTTCTTAGCTGGATTTAAAACTTTAAAAGAAGGTGAAGTTTCAGCACCAGTTAAAAGTTCATTTGGTTATCATATAATTAAAGTTGAAGGTGTTCAAACAGAAGAGAAGGTAACTTCACTTGATGATGTTAAAGATACTATAAAATCTACTTTATTAAGTGAAAAGCAAGAAGAAACATATAACTCAACATTAGAACAATGGAAGAAAGAGTTAAATGTTAAATTATATGAGGATAGATTATAATTTTTAATTAAAAGTTAAGCAAAATTTTGAATTTTGCTTAACTTTTTTTTATATTTTAAATAATTTTGTTTTATTACCATAGACTTCAAAGAATTCCTCAATAAATAGTAAAGGATAAATATTGGGTATATGTGTATAAAATTTCTAATAGTTCAAATAATAATACTGCAGTTAATTATATAAACTTAATTAAGGAGGTAACTCATAATAATGAAAGCTACAGGAATAGTTAGACGTATTGATGATTTAGGAAGAGTAGTTATACCAAAAGAAATAAGAAGAACTTTAAGAATTAGAGAAGGGGATCCATTAGAAATATTTACAGATAGAGAAGGTGGAGTAATATTAAAAAAATATTCTCCTATTGGAGAACTAACAGACTTCTCTAAAGAATATGCTGAAAGTCTACAACAATCAATCGGTCATATTGTTTTAATTGCGGACAAAGATGCATTTATATCTGTAAGTGGAGCAACAAAAAAGGATTATTTTGAAAGAAAGATAAGCTCAGAATTAGAATCAATTATGGACGGAAGAAAAGCTTCTATAATAACAGAAGAAAGTAAAACAATACCGCTACATAATGATGAGGACCCAGGAGAATATACAAGCCAAGTAATTGCTCCAATAATAACAGAGGGGGATGCCATTGGAGCTGTGCTTATAGTTTCAAAGGAATCAGGAGAAAAATTTGGTGATTTAGAACTAAAATTAGCAGAAACTGCAGCAGCTTTCTTAGGAAAGCAAATGGAACAATAGGTAATTGAATACATATTACAATATTTGTTAAATAAACACAGAATATATGTAATAATACCTCTAAGCTTTAAATAAAAATTAGTATTAGTCAGTAATTTAAGTTTGGAGGTATTTTATGAAAAAGCAATCTCTTATAAAAGGAAGCTTAGTTTTAGGATTAGCAGGAATGGTGGCAAAAGTATTAGGATTTTTCTTTAGATGGCCATTAATAATGCTAATAGGTGATGAGGGAATAGGGTATTATCAGTTATCTTATCCTTTATATATGTTCTTTGTTGCAATGGCAAGTGGAGTTCCTGTTGCAGTTTCAAAAATGATTTCTGAAAAAAATGCAATGGGTGATGTTGAAGGTAGTTATGAAGTTGTTAAGGAATCATCTTATTTAATGATGACATTAGGAATTGGAACATCTTTAATATTATTCCTTTTTGCAAAGCCAATAATTAATTTTTTGAAATGGGACATGAAATCCTATTATGCATTAATAGGAATATCTTTTGCTCCTATGATGGTTGCATTTGTGAATATATTTAGGGGATTCTTTCAAGGATTACAGAATATGACACCATCAGGAACATCACAAATAGTAGAGCAAATAGGTAGAGTGATAATTGGAGTTGGACTAGCTTATATACTTTTACCAAAAGGTATTGAGTATTCAGCTGGTGGTGCTGCATTTGGAGCAGCTGGTGGTGCTTTTATAGCATGTGTATATTTATGGTTTAAATATTTACGTGTAAGAAAAGAGATGGGCATTAAAAAAGTAAAGACTAATACAGAAGTATTAAATCAAATATTAAAAATAGCAATTCCTATTTCTTTAGGGGCTACAGTTGGTACTATAATGAATTTAATAGATTCTATTTTGGTTCCACAAAAATTAATAGAATCAGGAGTTGCTAATGCAACAGCATTATACGGACAACTTACTGGTAAAGCGGCTGTGTTAGTAAATATACCATTAACTTTATCTATGGCAATATGTACATCATTAATTCCAATAATATCAGAACATTATATACTAAACAGAAAAGAAGAAATGCAAAGCAAAATAAATATAGCAATGAAATTATCGGCTGTAATAGCATTACCATGTACTTTAGGAATGTTCTGTTTAGCAGGGCCAATAATGAAATTAGTGTTTTTTGATAAATATGAAGGTATAGAGATATTAAGATATCTTTCAATATCTATTCCTTTTATAATAGTAACCCAAACAACTACTTCTATACTGCAAGCAACTAATCATTATATAAGACCGGTTATTAATTTAGTAATAGGAGCTATTGTAAAGGTTGTTTTGACAGCTACGTTAGTTCCTATACCAAGCATAAATGTTTTCGGAGCTGTAATAGCAAGTGTTTCTGCTTATGTTGTAGTTACTATATTAAATCTTATAGCACTAAAAACTAAAACTAAATGTAAAGTAAGCATATATGACTCTTTTGTAAAGCCAGGTTATGCTTCAATTTCCATGATAATTGTAGTTTTATTTAGTTATAATTTTATTATGGAAAGGTCAGATAGTAATAGTATTTCTTGCTTATTATCAATATTTATGGGTATTATTATATATATGATAGCTATTTTAATCTTTAAGGTATTTGAAGTTGATGAAATAAAGAATAGATTATCAAGAAAATGATGTAAGGAGAGTACTATATGATAAAAATAGTTGGGTTAGGACCAGGTTCACCAGATGCACTAACTATAGGAGCTGTTGAAGCTTTACAGGAGAGTAAAAATTTATATTTTAGAACGGAAAAGCATCCTACAGTTGATTATTTAAAGAATAGATTAGAATCTTTTAAAACTTGTGACAATTATTATGAAGAAGGAAGTAGTTTTGATGAGGTATATTCTAATATTGCTAGAAATATGATAGAAGAATATAAGGTATCTGGAGAATTAGTTTATGCAGTTCCAGGACATCCTTTAGTTGCAGAAAGATCGGTTTTAAACTTAATTAATTTATGTAAAGAAAATGATATTGAGTATAAAATATTACCTGCAGTTAGCTTTGTAGATGCTATGATGGATAGATTGCAAATAGATCCAATAGAAGGATTAAAGATTATAGATGCATTTGATATTAAAAATCAAATTTTGGATAAAAGAATTGGAACTATAATAACGCAAGTATATAATCCGTTAATAGCATCAGAAGTTAAGCTTGAATTACTAGAGTATTATCATGATGAAACTGAAATTTATTATGTTAGAGCAGCAGGAATAGAAGGGGAAGAATCTATAAGAAAAATTCCAATATATGAACTTGATATGCAGGAGGATATAGATTATTTAACTTCTGTATATATTCCTAAAGATATAAAAAACAAAAAAGATTTCTATGATTTAGTTGATACAATAGAAATTTTAAGAAGTGAAAATGGATGTGCATGGGATAGAGAACAAACTCATGAGAGTATAAAAAGTGCACTTTTAGAAGAAGCATATGAAGTGATTGAAGCAATAGAAGATGACAATATAGATGGATTAATTGAAGAGCTAGGTGATGTTCTATTACAAGTTGTATTCCATTCAATTATAGGGAAAGAAGATGGGTATTTTAATATATCAGATGTAATAGAGGCAATTACTTCTAAAATGATTTATAGACATCCTCACGTTTTTAGTGATGCAACTGCTAATACTTCAGACGAAGTATTAGCAAACTGGGATGAGCTTAAAAAGAAAGAGAAAAGTTATGAAACTCTTACTGAAGAAATAAATGGAATAGCAAAAACATTGCCAGCCTTAATAAAAGCTCATAAGGTACAAAAAAAGGTTTCTAAAATAGGATTCGATTTTG
Organism: Clostridium cuniculi; assembly: GCF_004353185.1. Taxonomy (GTDB): domain Bacteria; phylum Bacillota; class Clostridia; order Clostridiales; family Clostridiaceae; genus Clostridium; species Clostridium cuniculi. The sequence goes on from NZ_SMUS01000008.1 coordinate 71,783, forward strand.
AAAGTGTAAATGAAGCAGTTAAGAAAATTGAAGAGGAAATAAATGAAGTATTAGATGTATATAAAACCAATAACAGGGAAAAAATAATAAATGAAGTTGGAGACTTGCTATTTGCTTGTGTTAATGTATCTAGATTGTTAAATGTAGATGAAGAAGAAGCATTAAACAAATCTACTAAAAAGTTTATAAAAAGATTTAGCTTCATTGAGGACAATATACTAAAACAAGGAAAAGATTTAAAGAGCGTTACATTAGAGGAAATGAATGCTTTATGGGAAGATTCAAAAAAGTACGATTAGTAAAGAAAAAAGTGAATTTTCTGCAGGTATAGAAGGAATTTTAAAGTTTATGCAGAATATTTTTAAAAGGAATAATAAATTAATGACTATACTACAAGAAAAAGTTGTAATAAATATATTTTTATAGAAAAATACCCATATTACTATAGACTACTGAATAAAGTGGATATATAATAAGGTAATGTAGTTATAGTACATAATTAAAAAATAGTTAACTAAAATATTTTTAACTGTTTATTTAAGGAGGATGTAAATCGTGAATAAAGCAGAATTAATTACTAGCATGGCTGAAAAGAGCCAATTAACAAAGAAAGATGCAGAAGCAGCTTTAAAGGCATTTATTGATTCAGTTCAAGAAGCTTTAGAAAATGGAGAAAAAGTTCAATTAGTTGGATTCGGTACTTTCGAAACTAGAGAAAGAGCAGCTAGAGAAGGAAGAAACCCAAGAACTAAAGAAACTATAAACATTCCAGCTTCAACTGTTCCAGTATTTAAAGCAGGAAAAGAGTTTAAGGAAAGAGTTAATAAGTAATTATAAATGTAGGCCCGAGTTATCTCGGGTTTTTTAATATACAAAAATAATTTTAATATAAGGGGAAATATAAATGAGACTAGATAAATACTTAAAGGTTTCAAGAATAATAAAAAGAAGAACTGTTGCTAAGGAAGCTTGTGAAGGTGGAAGAGTATCTATAAATGATAAAGTAGCAAAGCCATCAACTGATGTTAAAGAGGGAGATATAATTGAAATTACATTTGCCAATAGAAAATTAAAGGCAAAGATAATAAATATAGCAGAGCATGTAAGAAAAGAAAATGCTAAGGAAATGTATGAAATATTAGAAGGGGTAGAAGATCAAGAATAATTTTCCAAAACGCTTCATATATTTAATCAAGAAATATATGGAGGAATAGATAATGGAGAAAAAAATAGATAATAAAATTGAGGATAATAGAGGGAACATTATACTAGAAAATAGAAAGAAGATGACATTAACTGGAGTAGAAGAAGTTATTAGTTTTGATGATGAAAAGATATTACTTAACACTAGATTAGGAGCACTGACAATAAAAGGATTAAATTTAAAAATGAATAAATTGGATGTGCAAAATGGCGATGTAATGATAAATGGAGAAATATATTATATTGTTTATAGTGGAAAAGAAATAAAGAAGGAGAAGGAAAGCATAATAGGAAGGCTTTTCAAGTAGGAGGTTATTATGCCATTAGATACTAATATACAATTCAGCATCATATTGTATGCATTATTAGCAGGTATATTAACCGGCTTAATGTTTGATTTATATAGAATAATTAGAGGAAGCAAAATACCAAAAGCTATAATAGTAGTAGAAGATACGTTATTTTGGGTATTAGCTGCTATGGTTATTTTCACATTCCTTCTTTACACTAATTATGCCTTTTTAGGAGTATATGTTTATGCATTCATGTTAATATCTCTAGGTTTGTATATGAAGTTTGTTAGTAATAAGTGTATAAGATTTGAATTAGAGGTAGTTAACGGATTAGGTAAGGCGTTTAGAGTTATTTTTAAAAATATAATATATCCATTTAAAATTATATTTTATAATATTACTGGGAAAAATAATTAGTATAAAAAATGTCTTGAATTAAATATGTAGAGTGTTTACAATATATTTATAGAATGATATAAAAGAAGGGTAATATATATTTATGAAAAAAAACATAAACCTTAAGGGAATTATTGTTGTTTTAATTGTAGGAGTTTTTAGTATATGCTTAATAAAGCAATTAACTGTACTAAGAAGGATAAAGAACGATATTGCTATTCAAACTCAAGAATTACAAGAGTTGAAGGAAAAAAATATTAAGTTGCAAGCAGAGTTAGAAAGAGCTCAGAGTAATAATGAATATTTAGAAAAGTTAGCAAGAGAAAGATTAGGGCTAATAAAAGAAGGCGAGCAACAAGTTATTCCAGATAACAATTCAGAATAGTATTGGTTTAAGTTTAAATTTCTATTAATGTGGTTATTATTATTAATAACATAGATTATTTAATTTTAAGGAGGATTCTTTGTAAAATGACCTTAATGGCAGGAAACATATTAGAGGGTACAGTGGTAAATATTACGAACTTCGGAGCTTTCGTAGAGATAGAAGGTAAGACTGGATTAGTTCATATTTCAGAAGTTGCAGATTCTTTTGTTAAAGATATAAGACAGCATCTTAATGAACAAGATAAGGTTAAGGTAAAAGTTATATCAATAGATGATAATGGAAAGATCAGCTTATCTATAAAACAAGCTAATGTTAAGAAGAAATCAGTTAAGCCAGCAGAAATTGAATGGAAAACTGAAAAGAAAGCTGCTCCAGCAAATTTTGAAGATATAATGTCTAGATTCTTAAAAGATAGTGAAGAAAGACAGCAAGACTTCAAAAAGCATCAAGAATTTAAAGCAAGATCAAGAAAAAGTTTTTAGATTTTAGACATAATATAGTTTTATATATAAGAGAGAGATGATATATTTGGATTTATCATTCTCTTTTTTTATTTATTTTGATGATTTTAATTATAAAATTAAAATATAAGAGTGTTAGAAATGGCTATTTTACTAGGGTTTATAAAAAAGTATAAAAAAATATAAAAAAAAGCGAAAAAAATGTTGACAGTATTATGTTCATCATATATAATTAATTTTGTCGTCAGATGACGGCGGCAAAAAAATATGCTGAAGTGGCGGAACAGGCAGACGCACAGGACTTAAAATCCTGCGGTAGCGATACCGTACCGGTTCGATTCCGGTCTTCAGCACCAAACTAAATTCAACTTAATAACGCGGGGTGGAGCAGTTGGCAGCTCGTCGGGCTCATAACCCGAAGGTCGTAGGTTCAAGTCCTGCCCCCGCAACCAAACATGGCGGAATAGCTCAGCTGGCTAGAGCACTCGGTTCATACCCGAGGTGTCGTAGGTTCAAGTCCTATTTCCGCTACCATATACGCTGAAGTGGCGGAACAGGCAGACGCACAGGACTTAAAATCCTGCGGTAGCGATACCGTACCGGTTCGATTCCGGTCTTCAGCACCAAGTTGAATTTAGTTTATAATGACGCGGGGTGGAGCAGTTGGCAGCTCGTCGGGCTCATAACCCGAAGGTCGTAGGTTCAAGTCCTGCCCCCGCAACCAAAACATGGCGGAATAGCTCAGCTGGCTAGAGCACTCGGTTCATACCCGAGGTGTCGTAGGTTCAAGTCCTATTTCCGCTACCATATACGCTGAAGTGGCGGAACAGGCAGACGCACAGGACTTAAAATCCTGCGGTAGCGATACCGTACCGGTTCGATTCCGGTCTTCAGCACCAAAAGAGATACAAAGTAATTTGTATCTCTTTTTTTTATAAAAAATAAGTATATTAAAGAAAGTTTTATTTTATTACTAAAGTAATATATAAAATTATTTTTCTTTTACGACAAAATATACAAAGTAATTATTTAAAATACCTCTATAAAAAACTTATGTTCATACTTAAGGATAATGATTAAAGCCTAAAATAAGAAAATATTAAAGATTTTGTTGGTAAAAAAAGGAATAATGTCTTACGAAATAAAAAAGTATTAAACATTAATTGACATAACTCTAATTATAAAAGTGATATTATTTTATTAGGAATTTTATGAGGAGAATGATAAGTATGGATTATGGTATTGAGGTGCCTAGCTATAGAAGGGTAGACAAAGAAAAAGAAAAAAAGAAATTAAATTTTGAAAATGGAATATTTACAATGGTAGTAACTTTAGCTTCGGGAGCTATGTTGAGTAGAGTTGGATTTGGATTTGTTGAAGGTTTATATTTGGCTCCATTTGGAATAGGATATCTTTTGTCGGTAGCTAAGAAAAGTGATGTAAAAAGGATGTTTTTAGTTTTCGCGACAGTTTTACTTGGTTACTTAACTGGAGGAAGCAAAAATATAGATATTATACTTTATATTTCTTTAGCAACAGTAATATTATTATGTAAATTTGTTTGTAATGCTTTAAATAAGGAATTTAAGAATAGAATAGCATTTTTAAGTATTATTATAACGTCTTTAGTTGTGGGATTATTAATAGGAGAACAAAGTTTTGAAATAAATTTAGTTTTTTCTTTAGCAAAAGCAATAGTTATAATACCTGTATTTTATATACTTAACTATGCAATTGGGTGTATGCAAGAAATAAACACTAACTATTTTTACTCTACAGAAGAATTAATTAGTATAGCTATATTAAGTTGTTTAGTTATAGCTGGAATAGGTAACTTTGTTATATTTGGAGTTGAAATAAGAACAATAATAGCATTAGCTATGGTTATTACAACAGCTTATGCGGCTGGAAGTAACTCTGGTGCAATATTAGGAGTAACAATGGGAATAATAATAGGAATTGCTAACAATGATTTATTAGTTGCGACTACAATGTATGGTATATGTGGATTAATTGTTGGTGTATTTAAAGAAACAGGAAAAATATTTTCTGTTTTAGCTTATTTAATATCATTATTTATGATATTGACTTACACTGGAAATATAACAGTTCAATCAATTATAGAAGTTGTTGCAGCAGGAATTATTATGATGTTAATTCCTGAAAAGACTATTAAAGAAATATTAAGGGAACTTAATAACGAAGAAAAAAGCAAGATAATAAGTGATGCTCAAGTTGAAGGAATAAAGCTAGAGTTTGTAGATAGATTAGAAGCTTTAAGAGGATCTTTAACTGCAGTAGCAACATCTATTGAGAGTTTATCTGGAAATGAAAAATTACTTATGAAAAATAAAGGAGCAGCAATGATTGAAAGTTTGGCTGATAGGGTATGTCAAGAGTGCGAAATGAATAATAAGTGTTGGGGAAGAGAACTTCACAGTACTTTTTCAGATTTCGGAGAGCTTATGTTAAGTTGTGAAAGTAAAAAAATATATTTACCTAAAGATTTAAATTTAAAATGTGTAAAAAGAAGTACGTTATTAAAGAGTGCTGAAGAATTATTTTCAACCTATACAGTAAATGAGGCGTTAAAATCTAGACTTATAGAGGGAAGAAGTGTAGTTGCTAATCAAATAAATAATATGTCTACTACAGTTGCAAGTATACTTGGAGATTTTAATAATAATGTAAATAGTTGTTTAGAGATAGATAAGCTATTAAGAAAGACATTGGTAAAAAATAAGATAAGATATAATAATATCTATTCATATACAGATAGAAAAGGTCGCTTAAAAATAAAAATAAAAATAGATAGCTATGATGGTGAAAACTACTGTAGAAAGTCAATTATCCCTGTTATTAGTGAACTAGTAAGAACACCTTTAAGTATAGCTGAAGATGGATGTAAGATTAATCCTGAAACTAATGAATGTTCCGTTACTATAGAAGAAGCTTACAAATATAATGTATCATCTTATGTATCATTTAATGTTAAAGATGGAGAGAAATATTCTGGAGATAGCTATAGTTTTGGACAAAATAAGGTTGGAGAATATGTAACTATAGTTAGTGATGGTATGGGATCAGGACCTGAGGCAGGCTTAGAAAGTGAAGCTGCAATAGAGTTAATAGAAAAATTTATGGAAGGTGGATTTAGTGAAGCAACTATGCTTAATGCTGTAAATTCTATAATGGGAATGAAGTTTAGTGAAGATGAGAAATTTACTACTTTAGATATGAACTCTATAGATTTATATACGGGCGAAATAGAATTTATTAAAGTTGGAGCAAGTATGAGTTTTATTAAGAAGGGAGATGAAGTTGAAGTTATTAATAGTTCATCTTTGCCTTTCGGAATATTAGATGATATAAATATTACTCCTATTAAGAAAAAGGTAAAACAGGGTGATATAATAGTTACAATAAGTGATGGAGTTATAGATGTAGATAAAGGAAATATTGGAGATTATTCTTGGATAGTAGATTATTTAAAGGGAGAACAAAATAATCCAGAACTAATTTCTAGAGAAATTTTAGAGTTAGCAAAGAAAAAATGTGATGGAAAAGTGCTTGATGATATGACTGTAGTTGTTTCAAAACTTTATGCTTGTTAAAAAGAATGAATATATATTTGAGTAAAATATATAAGTAGTATTAGTAAAGAAACATTTTATAAAGGTGCTCCATTGGAGCACTTTTATTGATATTTAAAAAGTTATTTAATTATGAATTTAGTACATATTGTATTTACATTAAAAATGTGTAAATATATTATAGAGTTATATTAAAACAATAGGAGAAGATAAGTGTTAAATAAAGTAATAGATTATATAAAAGAAAATAAACTTATACAACAAGGTGATCATATATTAGTTGCATTATCCGGAGGGCCGGATTCTGTTTGTTTATTACATATATTATATGAATTAAAAGATAAATTTAATTTAACTTTAGGTGCTATTCATATAAATCATATGTTAAGAGGTGAAGAATCCGATAAGGATGAAAAATATATAGTTAAGTTATGTGATGAATTAGGAATAAATCATTATGTAAAAAGAATAAATATAGAGTATGTTTCAAAAACTGCAAATGTATCTTTAGAAATGGCAGGAAGGAATGAAAGATATAAAGCATTCGAAGAAATAAGAACTAAACATGGATACAATAAGATTGCAGTAGCCCATAATGCAAATGATCAAGCTGAAACTGTATTGATGAGAATTATGAGAGGAACAGGATTAGAAGGTTTAACAGGAATAAAGGCCAATAGGGAAGATGGAATTATTAGACCTATATTATGCTTAAATAGACAAGAAATTGAGAAATATTGTGAAGAAAAAAGACTTAATCCTAGAATAGATGCTAGTAATTATGAAAGAATTCATAGTAGAAATAAAATTAGATTAGATATATTACCATATATGAAGGAACATTTTAATAAAGATATAATTGATACACTTAATAGAATGACAATATTATTACAAAAAGACAATGAATTTATAGAAGAATATTCCAATAGATGTTACAATATATATTGTGAAAATTTGGTTGGAAAATTAAAAATATCACGAGAGTTATTTAATAAAGAAATGGATTCAATTGTAACTAGAGTTATAATAAGAGCATTTAAGGAAATTTCTAATTCACATCAAAATTTTGAAATGAAGCATATATATGAAATTGTTAATTTAGCAAATAAGAATACTGGGAAAAAGTTAAATCTAACTAATAAAATAATATGTGAAAATTTATATGGTGACATTATTTTTAGCAAGGAAGAGAAACATAAAGAAGAATTATGTGATAACCGTGAAATTAGAATAGATAAAAATGAGATTTATGAAAAAGTTGTTTTTGATAATTATACAATGAGTTTTGAAATAATTGAAAATAAAGATAAGGTAGAATTTTCTAAAAACAGCTTAATAAAGTTATTTGATTATGATAATATAGAGAAAGAGATTGTAATCAGATATAGAAAAGATGGGGATAAGATTGTACCTTTAGGTATGAATGGAAGTAAAAAGCTTAAGGATATTTTTATTGATTTAAAAATACCAAGAGAAAAGAGAAATAATATTCCTATTTTATGTTTTGATGATAAAATCTCATGGATTGTGGGATATAAGACATCTCAACTATTTAAAGTGACAAAAGATACAAAAAAAATATTAAAAATAACCATGGATAGAAAGGAATAAGATCATGTTACAAGACGTAAAAGAGATATTATTTAGTGAAGAAGTTATTAATGCTAAAATAAAGGAATTAGCAATAAGAATTAGTGATGACTATAAAGGAAAAGATTTATTAGTTGTTGGAGTGTTAAAAGGTTCTGTAATATTTGCAGCAGAATTAATTAAAAATATAACAATACCTTGTGAAATTGACTTTATGGCAGTATCAAGCTATGGAAATTCATCAGAGACTACTGGAGTAGTTAGAATACTTAAAGATTTAGATCACGAAATTTCAGGCAAAGACATCATTATAGTAGAGGATATAGTTGATAGTGGAGTTACATTAGATTACTTATTAAATTACCTAAAGGCTAGAAAGGCTAATTCAGTTGAAATAGTATCATTACTGACTAAACCATCTAGAAGAAAGGTAGATATAGATTGTAAGTATATCGGATTTGAAGCTCCAGATGAATTCTTAGTTGGATATGGACTTGATTATGCTGAGAAGTATAGAAACTTACCTTTTGTAGGAATATTAAAAAGAGAGGTTTATGAAAAATAATTTTAATTAATATTAAAAAAATAAAATATACAAAGAAAGGGGGGCCTTGAATGAAGAAATATTCAAGTGCTACTGTATGGATAATAGCTTTAATACTATTATTTTTTGCTGCATCATTTCTTTTAAAAGGAGAAAGTAGTTCTGATAGAATAGTATTTAGTGATTTCCAACAAAAATGGATAAACAATGAAATTGAAAGTATAAGAGTAGACCCTGATAAGATGATTGTAACGGGGCAAACAAGAGATAATAAAAACTTTACAGTATATGCACCAAATTCTATGGTGGAAATGCTAAATAGTCAATATGCAAAAAATGATATTAAGATAGAATATGTTGCACCATCTAATAACAGTATATGGCTTAGTATAATACCAAGTGCTCTAATAATAATATTATTTTTAGTATTTATTTTCTTTTTTACGCAACAATCACAAGGTGGTGGCAGTGGAAAAGGTGTAATGAATTTTGGAAAAAGTAGAGCAAAGATGATGTCCCCAGATGCAAAAAGAGTAACTTTTGATGATGTTGCTGGAGCAGATGAAGAAAAAGCAGAGTTGGAAGAAATTGTTGATTTCTTGAAGGCACCATCTAGATATACTGAAATGGGAGCTAGAATACCAAAAGGTGTTTTATTAGTAGGTCCTCCAGGAACAGGTAAAACTTTACTTGCAAAAGCTATTGCAGGAGAAGCTGGAGTTCCATTCTTTAGTATATCAGGTTCAGACTTTGTTGAGATGTTTGTTGGTGTTGGTGCATCAAGAGTTAGAGATTTATTTGAGCAAGCAAAGAAAAATTCACCTGCATTAATATTTATAGATGAAATTGATGCTGTAGGTAGACAAAGAGGTGCTGGCCTTGGTGGAGGTCATGATGAAAGAGAACAAACACTTAATCAATTACTAGTTGAAATGGATGGATTTGGAGCAAATGAAGGTATAATAATGATAGCTGCTACAAATAGACCAGATATACTAGATCCAGCATTATTAAGACCAGGTAGATTTGACAGACAAATAGTTGTTCAAAGACCTGATAGAAAAGGAAGAGAAGCTGTATTACAAGTTCATACACAAAAGAAACCTTTAGAGGTTGATGTAAGTTTAGAAGTCTTAGCTAAGAGAACTCCAGGATTTAGTGGTGCTGACTTAGAAAATTTAGCTAATGAAGCTGCACTTTTAGCTGTTAGAAAAAATAAAAAAGCTATAGGAATGGAAGAATTTGAAGAAGCAATAACTAGAGTTATTGCTGGTCCAGAAAAGAAGAGTAGAACTATTAGTGAACATGATAGAAAACTTACTGCTTATCATGAAGCAGGGCATGCAGTGGTAATGAAATGCTTAAAGCATTCAGATCCTGTTCATGAAATAAGTATTATACCAAGAGGTATGGCTGGTGGTTATACTATGCACTTACCTACAGAAGATAGAGCTTATACTTCTAAAGAAAAACTACAAGATGAAATGGTAGGTCTTCTAGGTGGAAGAGTTGCTGAGAAATTAATTTTAGGAGATATAAGTACTGGAGCTAAGAATGATATAGATAGAGCTAGTTCAATTGCTAGAGCTATGGTTATGGAATATGGAATGAGTGATAAAATAGGAACTATTTCATATGGTGCTGATAATAATGAAGTATTTTTAGGAAGAGATCTTGGTAGAGGAAGAAACTTTAGTGAAGAAATTGGTGCTGAAATAGACAGAGAAGTTAAAAAGTTTATTGAAGTGGCTTACGATAGAGCTGAGGATCTTTTAAAGACAAATATAAATAAGCTTCATGCAGTAGCTAAGGAATTGTTAGATAAAGAAAAAATTGATGGTAAAGAATTTGAAATGATATTTGATGCAAACTAAAAAAGTAGCCTTTCGGCTACTTTTTTTCATAGTTGAAATATATTGCGAACTAAAGCGTTAATGCCGTGATGCCGAAAATTAATGATATAACCTCCATTAAGTCATATAATTTCGCTAAGAATTTATATTATTATTTCCATAAAATTAGCTAAAGCTTCGAAGTTCGCTATCGCTTACCTCAGCTTCTTAACGCTAATTTTATTACAATAATAATTAAATTCTAAAGCTTATTATATAATACTTTCTTCCGGTTATATCATTAATTTTTCTCTATCACTGGATTTAAAGCTTAGGTCTGCAATTTAAAAGTGAAAAACCTATAAAGTTAATGTTCTGTGCTATAAATTATTTTGATAGAATAATTATCTTTTAATTTAAAAAGTTTTGTTTTATTCAGGTTAAAATACTTTTAGTTAACGACTTGTCATATAGCATGTAGCAAAAGACATTAACTGAAAGGTGTTAGTTATAGGTAGTTACGTGAAAAAAGAAAAAATGAAATATTAATTTGGAAGGACCATTGAAATTAAGCCGTAGAATTTAATAATTGATGGAGTAAAGTTGCGTAAAGAAGTTTTTACTGTTTGAGCGAATAGCGAGTTTAAAAACTTTAGCCAACTTTACGGAATCAATTATATAAATTCTAGGTGAAAATTTCACGGTTACTGGAAAATAAATATTTCATTTTTTCGCTTCCACGTAACGAAGAATTTAGTTATTTTGAGATTTTTTCAAATAGATTTATAATTTCATCTATTTTCTCATCCCCATTACTATTTAAAATTGCATCCTTTACACAATGATCTAAATGTCTTCTTAAAATTTCAATATTAGACTTTTTTAATAATGATTGAACAGCTATTATTTGATTAGATATATCTATACAATATCTTTCATCTTCAATCATTTTGATTATACCCTCAATTTGCCCTTTTGCTATTTTAAGATTTTGAATTGCTTTTTTTCTCTCTTCCATAATTGCCTCCATAATTACCACCCCATAGGGGAGTATGCTTATATTATAAAAAAATTTTTTTATAAGTCAATATATTATTATTCTTTATTCCTATGATTTTTTTATTCAACTTTTTATTTCTACTTATACCTTTATTTTTCAGACATACTTTATACTCCTATAGTAAAAAATATAAACATAATATTTAAAGAGGTGATATTATGAGTAAAAGTGCTACAAAATCTGATCCTAGTTGTAAAGATTATGCAGAAAAAGTTAAAAATAAAGCTAATGAAAATACTCCTTTTGAAATTGATAAACCTACAAAACATTATTAATTAAATTTAATTCATTTTTCATAATAATTTTTAAAACTAAGAAAAACTTCTAGGATGATTTCCTAGAAGTTTTTTATTAGTTATTTTTGTAACTATCTACTAACATCATAAAGAATTTAAATAATACTACTGATATTATACCTGTTGTAATATATATTTGTATTCCTGATATTTGATTAACAATATTACCAAAAGTTTCATAACCTTGACCTGTTAAATATGCAGACATTTTACTTGATGCAACTGTTCCTATAGCCATAGGGAATGTTAATCCTGCAAATCCAGGATGGAATATAAATGAGAAGAATTTTGGTAATTTTATTATTATAAATATTAACGCGCAAATTACTGCAAAATATAAATAATATATTATAAATTTATTTGGTGTTTGAATAAAATTTAAATAACTTACTAAGCAAAGACTTGATGGTGCAAGTAAAATTGCTTGAGTGTGGAACATAGGATCCTTTAATTCATGTTTTACTAATCTATAAATCATAAATGGTATTATAATTGTAAATACAGCAATACCATAGTAAACAACTATTTTGCATATTAATGGCTCATTCATTACTCCTCCAACCACAGTTGAAACCATAATACCATTATAAGTAACAAACCAACTTGGAACAAAAGTTTGCATATTAACGCCTTTTATAACATTTCTATATGTAAATATTAAAATATGAATCGCATGTAAAATTAATCCTGTAAACCATAATGTTTTACCAAATATAGGACTTGCATTATAAAAATAACTACCTAAAATCATAGTTATCATTGTAAATCCTGCATAAAGAGATGCTGGTATTGTATTAGAATATTCTTGTAAACAAGTCTTAGGATATACAATCATTTTAGTTATATATGATAGTAATACTATAACTGCTACCCATGAAGTAATATGTCTTACCCAAGTATACCCCATATTAGAGTAAACAGTTGATAAAGTTAATGCACCTACCATTGTTGGTAAAATAGGAACTGGTAGATTTTTAATCTTTTGTAAAAATGTTTTATTATTCATATTTCCTCCTAAAATAATAATAAAATAAGTTCAATATATATTTTGTGCATTTTCATAGAGTTTAATCATTTGTTAATTTTTTCACTTAAAAATCTGCTAGCTTACTTAAACTCTTTTGAACAAATTAGATTATATATAGACTTTTTAATTTAGTATGTGATTTTTATCACAATATTGTTAATTTTTTAATTATTTTTTTTAAAATCATCTTTCTTTTTTTCCTTAATATTTATTTTTAGGATATATATGTTATTTTATTGTAAAAAAAGAGAGATGTATTTTTACATCTCTTAATATTATAAGCTTAATACTTTTTTATTATTCTTAACTAAAGTAACTTCATCTCCAACTTTTACTTTTCCGCCCTTTAACACTCTTGTAAATATACCATTCTTTGGCATTATACATTCACCAACTTGATAATAAATTGCACATTTATCATGACATTCCTTACCAATTTGAGTAACTTCTAATAAAATATCTTCTCCAATAGTTAATCTTTGACCTACTGGTAGCTTATTTAATTCAAATCCTTCGATAACTAAATTTTCTCCGAAAGCTCCAAAATCAACATTGCCACCTTTATTTCTGAAATCTTCAATTTTTTCTAGAGCTAAAAGACTAACTTGTCTATGCCATTTTCCAGCATGTGCATCTCCTTCTATTCCAAACTCTTCTATAAAATTTGCTTCTGAAACCTCATTTTTTAATGTTCCTTTATGCTTACTTGTACATATCGCTATAACTTTTCCCATTTTACTATCCTCCAATTTGATTCATAAATTTTAACTCTTTATGATCACTTTTCTCTAAAAACAAATGTTTTTCTGGCTTATCATAAATATTATCATAAATTAATTTTCTTAACTCTTTATCAGTTATTCCTGTTCTAAGTTTACTCTTTAAATCTATTCCATAATCAAAGTGTAAACATTGCTTTAAAAAACCTTCAGGCGTTAATCTAATTCTATTACATTCTTCACAAAAACAATTACTTATAGCGCTTATAAATCCAATCTTACCTTTAGCATTTTTTAATTTAATATATGATGCAGGTCCACCACTTTTACTTCTAACTACCTCTTCGTAATCTGAATAATTTTCAGATATAACTTTTAATACATCTTCATTAGTAGCACCTTTATAATTTATGGCAATTCCTATTGGCATAAGCTCTATAAATCTAACATCTATCTCTTTTTCTTTTGTAATATTAACAAAATCTATTATTTCATCTTTATTTATATCATTTACAATAACAGTGTTTAATTTAACTTTTATTCCTAAAGCTATTGCTTTATCTATTGCTTCTAAAACTTTATTTAACTTTCCTAATCTAGTTAATTTATTAAATCTTTCTTCATTTAATGAATCTAAACTAATATTAACTCCTTTAAGCCCATTCACCGCTAATTCATCTATCATATCAGCAAGTAAAATTCCATTAGTAGTTAAATAAATTTCTTCAATACCTGGAATACTATTTATTTTACTTACAAGCTTAACTAAATCAGGTCTTACAAGAGGTTCTCCTCCTGTTATTCTAACTTTTTTTATACCTAATTTAGAACTTTCTTTTACTATTCTATATATTTCATCATCAGTTAACTTTTCATCATTTTTTAAGAAACTATTATCTTTTTCATCCATACAATAAATACATCTTAAATTACACTTGTCAGTTACTGATACTCTCAAATAATCTATTTCTCTTCCAAATTTATCCTTCATATTAATTTAAGGGGTAATTTAAAAGTTAAACTCCCCACTCTTTCCTCCTGTTTTTTTAAGCAAATGAGTTCCTTCTATAACCATTCTCTTATCTACAGCTTTGCACATATCATAGATAGTTAATGCAGCAACCATAGCAGCTGTTAAAGCTTCCATTTCAACTCCTGTTTTATCAACTATTTTAACTGTAGCTGTTATTCCTATATAATTTTCTTCTTTATTTATATCAAAATCAACATTACAACTTGTTATCATTAAAGGATGGCACATTGGAATTAAATTTGATGTTTGTTTACTAGCCATTATTCCAGCAACTCTTGCAACTCCTAATACATCTCCTTTTCCAATTTTACCAGCTTCAATAAGCTCTAAAGTTTCTTTACTTACTCTAATTCTTGAAACTGCAATTGCAACTCTTGCAGTTTCTTTCTTTTCTGAAACATCAACCATTCGTGCATTTCCACTATTATCAAAATGAGTTAATTTATTATCCATAAAATTTATCCTGCTTTCTAAAATTATTTACCAAATGAACAATGTGGAAAAGTACATACCTTACAATCTAAACATAATCCACCATGTCCATATTCAGCTATATCATCTGCTGATAATCTTTCATCACTTAACACTCTTGGTAATACTAAATCTAAAACTGTTCTCTTTGAATACATTGCACAACTTGGAACTCCTAATATTGGAGTATTTCCATGGTAAGCTAATAAGAACATAGCCCCTGGAAGTACTGGTGATCCATAAGTTACAAGTTCTCCACCACATTCTTTTATAGCTGTTGGAGTTACATCATCTGGGTCAACTGACATTCCACCTGTACATATAACCATATCTACACCTTCTGATAAACCCTTTTGAATTTCTTCAATTATCCTTTCTTTCTCATCTGGTAATATCACTTGTCTTACAACTTCACTACCATAATACCCCAGCTTTTGCTTTATAACTGGTAAAAATGCATCTTTAATTCTACCTTTATAGACTTCATTACCTGTAGTTATTAAAAGACATTTCTTAGCTTTTATTTCCGCCACACTTATTATTTTCTCTTGAATTAAATTTTCAGCAGTTATAATTTTTTCTTCATCTATAATCAATGGAATAACTCTTGTTGCTCCAACTTTTTCACCTTTTTTTATAGGAGTATTATTATGTAATGTAGATACTATAATTTCTCCAAGTGAATTTAGTTTAAATAAATTAGCCTTATCTATTTTTAAGACTCCATCTCTATCAGCAAAGAAATCAACTTTTCCTTCTTTAATTTCCTCTGAAAGCTTAATTCCATCTCCAACAACTAAATTTGAAATTCTTGTTGCTGCATCATCTTCATGAAGTTGCCCCTCAACAGGCTCCCAAACATATACATTTTCTTTTCCTATTGATAATAACTTTTCAATATCCTCTTCCTTAATTATATGACCTTTTTTAAACAATCTTCCTTTAAACTCTCCTGGAATTATTTGAGTTACATCATGAGACAGTATACTTCCTACTGCATCTTCAACCTTTATCATTTTCATTACTCATACCTCCATTTTATTTTCTAGCACATTCTTTTGAAGTTCCTAATAATATATCAATTCCATGCTTAATATCATCTAATACATAATCTAAAGCCTCTTTACAAGCTTTAGGGCTTCCTGGTAAATTAACTATTAAGGTATCCTTTCTTATACCTGATACAGCTCTTGAAAGCATAGCTCTTTTAGTAATTTGCATACTATACATTCTTATTGCTTCACATATTCCAGGTGCTTCTCTTTCAAGTATGTCTTTTGTAGCTTCTGGAGTGATATCTCTTTTAGAAAATCCTGTTCCCCCAGTACTTAATACTAAATTAACTTTAAGTTCATCGCACATTACTTTAAACTCATTAGCAAGCATTTCTCTATCATCAGGTAATATAATTTGCTTTACTACAGTAAATCCTGCAGCTTCAACTAATTCTCTTACTACTTCTCCACTTTTATCTTCTCTTTCACCTGCATATCCTTTGTCACTACTTGTAATTATTCCAACTGTATACATTACAATTCCTCCAATTCTCTATATTCCTTTTCTGTATTTATATTAGAAAAATCCCTCTCTATAAATTTACTTTTATCATCACCTTCAATTACTTTTAAATCAAATGATTTTATTAATAATTGAAGCTTATTATTATTTTCTTTTATTGCTTCCTCAAGCTTAGGAATTATATTTTTAGAATATATACCACATAATGGCTGTAATCTTTCATTAACACTTGGTACCAATACATCATATTCTCTATCATAATTTCCTATAATATTTAATGTATCTTTAGTAATTAATGGCATGTCACAAGCAATACATAACACTTTATCTGTAGTTGAATTAATAAGAGCTGAATGTATTCCACTTAATGGACCATTGCCCTTATATATATCTTCAACTATTCTTAGATTAAATCCTCTATATTCTGCCAAATTATTTGAAATTATAATTATTTCTTTATAGTCTTTACCAGCTTCAATTATATGCTCTATAAACTTCTTCTCTTTATAATTCAATAAGGCTTTATTATTATAATTCATTCTACTACTTTTTCCACCAGCTAAAATAGCTAAAGTCTTATTTATCATAAGTATCTTCTCCTTAAAACTTTATGATATCTACTATTTCTCCTACTTTAAGTCCTTCATTTCCACCTTGAACTTCTATCATACAATTTGAATTTAAATTAGAGCTTAATATTCCATTGCCACTCTTAATCTGTGTTATATATACCATTTGTTTTCCTTGTTCAATAACAACTCTTCCTCTAATAAATCTTCGTTGAGGACTTTTTTTATTGAAATTATCACATAATATTGCTTCTTCTCTTTTTACTTCTAATTTCTCATATCCACACATTTTTTCTAATGAAGTTTTTACAAAAAGTTCAAATGCTGTTAAAGCAGCTGTAGGATTTCCTGATAAACTAATAACTAAAGCATTATTTACTTTGCTACAAAGTACAGCTGATCCTGGCTTTATTTTCACTTTCCAAAATAATCTTTTACCATTAATATTATCTATAGCTTCATTTAATAAGTCTTTCTCACCTACTGAAACTCCTCCAGTAGTAATTATTATATCTATATTATTTGAAATACTATTTATACATTCCTCTATTTGATTCTCTATATCTTTTACATGTGTAGTGTATTGAATATCATAACCTAATTCTTTAATTCTAGAAATTATACTATATTTATTACTATTAAATATTTTCCCTGGCATAAGAGCATCAGCTATATCTATTACCTCATCTCCAGTACTTATTAAAGCAATTTTAGGTAATTTATAAACTTTAATTTTTTCTATACCTGAACTAGCAATAATTCCTATATCTGCATAATCTAATTTTTTCCCCTTTTTAACTAATAAGGTACCTTTTTTTATATCTTCTCCCTTAAAACAAATATTTTCATTTTCTTTAACACTATTATTTAAGATAATGTAATTATCATCTCTTAAAGCAACATCTTCTTGCTTTATTACAGCATTTGCTCCACTTGGTATTGGTGCTCCTGTCATTATTCTTACTGCTGTTTTTGAAGTAACAATACTATCACATAAATTCCCTGCAAAAACTTTATCTATTACCTTAATCTTCTCTTTTAATTTACTATCTTCAGCTATTACTGCATATCCATCCATAGCTGATTTATCAAAAGGCGGATTATCAATTGTAGAATAAATATCCGTTGCTAAAACTCTTTTTATTCCATCAATTAAATTAACTTCTTCAACATCTAAATGTTCTACATTATCATTTAATATATTTATTGCTTCTTCTAACGATATAAATGACTTCATTTATTCACCCCTTAAATAAAAATAGACTTATTACTCCATATTTTAGGTACGAGTAATAAGCCTATTTTAAATATAAAAACCTAAAAATTAGTTCTTAACTTAACTAGTAAATAATTAAATATATTTAAATCAACTTATTTTCCTTCCCAAAACGTGGAGATGATATCTTTTCAAATATCACCCTTGAATTATATAAATTCCGGCTTAAGCTCCATAGAGTACTCCTTAGGATACTTAGCTCTAGAAAATATTTTATTGATAATTTTCAAAATCAAACTCTTTTTCTTTTTCAATTAAATCCGCAAGTTCTTTATAATTTTCTCTCTCTACTATAATTATATCATCAATATCTAAATTAGTATCACTTGCAATTGCAATTAACTTGTTCTTAGGAGTTATTATTTTTTCACTTACTCCTTCTCTAAATACTTCTATTTTTCTTAAATTACTTTTTTTATATCCCTCTATTAAAATAATATCTTTATCTAGTACCATTTTAATAATATCGTTAAGCTCAGTTTCTTCTTCTAACTCTTTTATCATAGCAAATCTATTTTTAGAAGAAATTATTACTGTTTCTGAACCTGCTTCTCTATGCTTATATGTATCTTTTCCTTTTTTATCTATATCAAATCCATGAACATCATGCTTTATAGTTGCTATACTATAGCCTCTAAATTTTAGTTCTTTTATTAATCCTTCAAGTAAATAAGTTTTTCCAACATTAGAACTTGATCCAACTATATTAACTACTTTGGACATTAATTTCATCCCTTATATTATATTTTTAGTTTGCATTATATAGACTTTTATTTGTTTTGTAAATAGTTTATTTTAATATAATGAGTTAGAGGAGAAAGGATTCTTTAAAATAGCTATTTAAATATCCCTTCTTCCTCTAACTCTCTTTAGTTTATTTTAATGGAAACTCCACTCTCTCCAATGGCTGAGTACACTAAAGTGTACCTTAACTTACTAAATTGAAAATTTGTAGTTTCAGGAAACTTCGTCTTGCCAAATTAAAATTTTGAGGCTTACTTATAGCTAAACTCAAAATTCTTTTCTATGTTAAAGAAATCCGCATAATCTATATCAAATAAACTCTTTGTTACTTTAGAAACATCAATGTTTTCTTTGATAAGTTGAGTTAGAACTCCAGCGTAAGATAAATCTCCTTGAATTATAGCTCCATAAATCTTTCCATCTTTATGAATTATCTTCTTATAGTTATCCCCTTCAACTTGAGTTTCAACTATATAAGTTTCATCGGCTGGCTCTACCATACCAAGAGACATTGTTGCTACCCCTACAAAGTTCATTGTGTTTTTGCTTCCAAAGAAATCAGTCATTATCATTTCTTTTCCTAGCATATTATGTGCTGCAATTATACCTTCTTTTACAGCTGTTGGCCATATTGGATTTCTACCAGTTACATCACCAGCACCATATATATTTTCTATATTAGTTTGCCCTTTTGCATCAATTATTAATCCAAATCTATCACATTCAATATTACTATTTTCCATGAAAGCAATATTTGATCTAACACCAGTAGCAACTACTACTAATTCACATGGTACTTCTTCTCCAGTATTTAATAATAAAGCTTTTGGATTATTATTTTCATCTAAAAGTAATTTTTCAGCCTTAACATCAAGCTTTAAAGAAACACCTTCTTCAGTAAATTTCTTTTCATAAACATCTGATGCATGTTTATCTAATTGTAATGGAAGTATTTTATTACTCATTTCAACTAAAGATATATTTAATCCTTGTCCAAGTAATCCACTAACTGCATCTATTCCAACAAGCCCAGCACCTAAAACTACTACATTTTTAACTTTCTTAGCTTGTTCTTTTATTAATACAGCATCATCTAAGTTTCTTAATCCAACTACATTATTACCTTCTCTTAGTCCTGGAACTGGTGGTATAAATGCAGATGCACCGCTACAGACTAATAATTTATCGTAGCTTAAAGTTTCACCATTTGATAATTCTAAAGTTTGTTCTTTATCATTAACACCTTTAACTTCTAAACCTTTCATCCAAGTTATGTTATTTTCTTCAAAGAAATTCTTACTTGTAAAGTTTAATGCATCAACATCTCTATGATTTGAAATATAATGATGAAGTATACATCTTGAATATACATTTTCATCCTTTGATACTAATACTATTTCAGCATCATTATCTAATTCTCTTAAAGTTTTAGCTCCACTAATACCTGCTGCAGAGGCTCCTATAACTACATATCTCATTATTCTGTTACCTCCTCTAAAGTAATTGCTCCCATTGGACATTTAGCTACACATTGTGCAGTTCCATGCTCTTTACATGCATCACATTTCATTATTTCCTTATGCATTCTGCTATCAGCTTTTAAAACACCATAAGGACATGCCATTATACACATATAACAGCTAGCGCAATGTTCTTTGTTATATGTAACTAATCCTGTTTCTTTATCTTTGCTCATTGCACCTGTCATACAAGTATAAACACACTCTGGTCTATCACAATGTCTACAGAAAATAGGTGCGTACTTTCCAGTACTATCTATTGTTATTCTACTTCTTGTATCTTCAGAATTATGAGCTACAATACATGCTGTTGTACAAGTTAAACAGCCTACACATTTATCTCTATCTATTTTAATTCTTTTCATCCTTAGTCACCCTCTACTTCTTAATGATATTTACTGCAACTGTTTTAAATGATGGCTCCTTTGAGTATGGATCATAAACTGAAGGAGTAAGTGCATTTGTTTCAATATAGTGAATTGGAGCATATAAATGATTTTTCTTAACCTGATCAGATATTTTTATAGTGAAATCTTTAGTTACTCCATTTTGAGATGCTATACTAACTCTTTCATTTTGAACTATATTTAATTCTGCTGCTAATTCTGGATTCATAAATGCATAAGATTCCTTTGAATAAATTCTTTCTGACTCAGGAATTTCTCTTGATCTAACTCCTGTATGCCATTGACCAACTGTTCCTCTTCCTGAATTAAATATATAAGGGAATTCTTCACTTGTTTGCGTTGGATTTTCAGCTATCTCTTCAAAATGGAATTTAGCCTTCTTTGATGGAGTATAATAGTTACCATCTTCAAATAATCTTCTTTCATCTTCAACTAAAGTTTCTCCAGCTCTAAATGGCCATTGAACTCCTCTTGAACCTTCCATATTTGGTCCTTCTAACATTTCATAAGTTACACCTGTAATATCACAAGGCATTCCTTTAGAACATTTCTTTAATAATTCAAATGTAGATCTTGGAGTTTCCCATCCATTTAATAAATCTCCCATTCCAAGTTCTTTACCTATGTTATAGAAGATTTCGAAATCTGATAATTCCCCTTCTTCTTTAGCAAGTACAGGATTAACCTTTGATAATCTTCTTTCAGTATTAATTAATACCCCTTCTTTTTTAAGTGCTGGCACTGAAGGTAAATATAAATCACAAAGTTTAGCACTATCTGTATCTTCATATATATCTTGAACAACAAAGAAATCTAAGTTCTTAACACATTTTTCGAATTCTTCATTATTTGCCCATGAATGTCTAGGGTTTGTACAAATTACCCATAATCCTTTAATTTCACCTGCAATAGCTTTTTCAATTATAGCATTGTAAGGAATTGTCGGCTTTGTAGCAAGTACACTTTCATCTACTCCTAAAGCTTCTGCTACAGCTTTTCTACGTACTGGATTATCAAAATCTCCACCACCGAATAATCCTGCTGTATTACTGAAAGCTCTTGATCCCATAGCATTACATTGTCCTGTTAATGAGTTTGCTCCTGTACCTGGTCTTCCAATATTTCCTGTTATTAATGCTAAATTGATTATAGATTGAGCTGTTCTAACTGCTTGGTAACCTTGGTTAACTCCCATTGTCCACCAGAATGAAACTCTTTCTCCTGCATGAATTATTTCTGCAAGTTCTACTACTCTTTCTGCACTTATTCCAGTTTCAGCTTCAACTTTATCTAAAGTAAATTTAGCAACATGATTCTTAAATTCTTCATATCCTTCTGTATGATTTTCTATATAATTAACATCAATATATCCTTTTTCTATTAATACATTAGCTAAAGTATACATTAATACTAAATCAGCCTTTGGCTTAATATCTATCCATATATCTGAATTCATAGCTGTTTCTGATTTTCTTGGATCTATTGTTATTATTTTAGCTTCTTTATTTTCTCTAATACGTCCCCAGAATACTGGATGAGCTATAACTGGATTAGCTCCAATTAAAATTATTGTATCTGAAAGTTCTGCATCATTTAATGTATATGGTGGAGCATCAAATCCAAAACTTTGCTTGTGTGCAACTACTGATGTAGCCATACATAATCTTGTATTACCATCCCCATTTATACCCATATAGTTTCTACCTACATGTCCTAATAAAGCCATGTCTTCTGTTGGCATTTGTCCTGTACTAATGAAAGCAACACTTTCCTTACCGTACTTTTCTTGAATGCTTGTCATTTTTTTAGCAAACGTTTTAAATGCCTCTTCCCATGAAACTTCTTTCATTTCTCCATTTTCATCTCTTAAAAGAGGTCTTTTTCTTGCTTTAATCTTAGTTTGTTGCTTGTCTAAATTTAATCCTTTTATACAACAAAATCCTTTGTTTACAGGATAGTCAACAGTTGGTGAAACTTTAGCTATTTTACCATTTTCCACGTAAAAATCTATATTACATGCTAAAGCACATAAGTTACAAGTTGATTGAATCTTCTTCATACTACTTTCATCTCCAGTTCAAAATTTTAATAAACTCTATATTCAGTATTATTTCCACTTTATTTTATCATTAAAGATTATTGATAACTGTGATTATAATCACAATTTTCTATTTTTATTGTCATTATTTTAACAATATTATCGAAAAAAATGCTATTAGATTATTTTCATAACCTAATAGCTTATAAATTTAACTATTTACTATTTCTCCTCCATTTATATGTATAGTTTGACCTGTAATATATGATGCTGCTTCTGAAGCTAAAAATACATATGCCCCTGCACATTCAACCGGCTGTCCTGCTCTTGCCATAGGTGTATTTGAACCAAACTGTGGAATCTCTGTTGATTCAAAACTTGATGGAATTAGTGGTGTCCATATTGGTCCAGGAGCAACTGCATTAACCCTTATTCCACTTTTCTTTTTAGCCAAGGATGTTGATAGTGATCTTGTTAGTGATACTATAGCGCCCTTAGTCATAGAGTAATCTATTAGTTTCTCATTACCTGCATATGCAGTAACTGATGCAGTATTTATTATACATGCTCCTGATTTCATATATTTTAATGCAGCTCTAGTCATATAAAAAGTTCCATATATATTAGTTTTCATTGTTTTATCAAACTGCATATCTGTAATTTCCTTAAAATCTTTGCACTCATACTGAACTGCCGCATTATTTACTAAAATATCTATTTTTCCATATTCCTTAATTACAGTTTCTATAGCTTCAGTACAAAACTTACCATCTGCTATATCTCCTTGAATAATACTACACTTTCTTCCTACTGTTTCAATAAGCTTTTTAGTATCCTCTGCATCTTTTAACTCATCATAATATATTATAACAATATCTGCTCCTTGATAAGCATAAGCTAAAGATACGGCTCTTCCGATACCACTATCTCCTCCCGTTATTATTGCAACTTTATCTTTTAATAAATCACCTTTTTTAATATACTTTTCATCATAATAAATAGGTGTAGGATTCATTACACTCTCAAATCCTGGATGTTTATCTTGATGTTGCGCTGGAAAGCTAGTTGGAAAATTCATATTATCACTCCTAACAATTTATTTAATATAAATTATTATTAGTAACTTTTGCTTTTATAATACTTATTAATTTTATAAAAAGCTCACTATAGTAATATATCTTTACTATAATGAGCTTTTAACTACAAATAATTTAATCTATCTTTCCTTCAATAATTCATCAAAAACAGCCTTAGCTTCTGCTAAACATGTTCCACAGCCTTTTCCACAATTAGTTGCATCTTGGAGCTCTTGAAAAGTATCTGCTCCATTTTCTATTGCTCTTTCTATATCATCTACTGATACATTAAAACAATAACATATCTTTTTATTCTTATCCATATGCTTTACCTCCATATATTTAATCTATTTCATACATAGTCTAAGCACTTTAACTAATTGCTATTCAAATTTTTCGCAACCTTATGGAATGGAATATTACTCTAAAATTGAATCTATAATTTTTCTTGCAATAGTATTTTTATCTGGTAACATTGGTAAATTATCTTTGCTGTACCAATCTGCATGGATAATTTCATCACCATCAACCTTTATATCTCCACTTTCATATTCTGCTGTGAATCCAATCATAATAGAATTAGGATATGGCCATGGCTGACTTGAAAAATATTTAATATTTTTTACCTTTATATTTATCTCCTCTAACACTTCACGTTTTACACACTCTTCTAAAGTCTCATTTACATCTACAAATCCAGCTACATTACTATGTAATCCTTCTGGAAAGCTCTTATTATTTGCTAATAAAATCTTATCTCCTTTAGTTATTCCTACTATAATTGCAGGACAAACTTGTGGGTAACTCATATATCCACACTTCTTACACTTCATTGCAAACTCATATCCAACAAATTCATTTTCTCCACCACATACCCCACAAAACTTATTAGTTTTATGAAAATGGATAATTTGAGATGCTCTTCCACAAACAGGTGCAATATCCTTATCAATAATAGGAATTACTTGTCTTAGGCCAATGAATTTTAATTCTCCTGATACCTTAACACATGAGCTTATTTCTCCACAAAAACAATGTATTTCATTAACTTTCCCTAAATGATACATTATTTCAAGTCCACTAATTAAATTTTTGACATCCTTAAATGTTGGAATAAATACTTTTCCCATATCTTCTTTAATTAACATCATTTTATCTTTAAATAAAAAATATAAATCCTCATCTCTATTTCCATCTGGCAATTTAGAATCAGCTATAAAATTCATATAATTATCGTTATTAATCATATATTTATCCTCCTCTACTCTTCTATAATTTCACAATGCATATACTTCTCCGCTTCATTCCATGGCACAATAAAACCTTGCCCCTTAGAACAAAATACCGAATTTGAAGAATATTCCATATCTGCATTTTTGTTATAAGCTCTTTTTTCAATAACCTCTTGGGTATTATGACATATATCATATCCGTCAAATATTAAATTTATATTTCCTCGTCCTTTAGTAAATGCAATAAGCTCCATACTGTAATTCATAAAGGTTGATACAGGTCCTCTTCCTGTTATCCTCACTTTATTTAAACTAGTTTCTGGTGAATTAAAAGTACCATAAAGTCTTTGAATATCTGATAAAACTCTTCCCATATATTCTAACTCTACATCTATTGTAAATTTATAAAATGGCTCTAACAATATATTATCTGCCTTTTCTAATCCTTGTCTTAATGCTCTAAAGGTTGCTTCTCTAAAGTCCCCACCTTCCGTATGCTTATTATGCGCTCTACCAGTTAAAAGAGTCACCTTAATATCAGTAATTTCTGAACCAGTTAATATACCATTATGTTTTCTTTCAAATAAATGAGTTTTTATTAAATTTTGATGTCCTGTAGTTAAATTATCAGTATGACATTTGTTTTCAAAAATAATTCCAGAACCTCTTGAAATACTTTCTAACTTTAAATGTACTTCAGCATAATGTTTTAACGGCTCAAAATGTCCATAACCATTAACTATATTATTTATAGTTTCTTTATATATTATTTCACATGGTCCAAAATCTACATTAAACTTAAATCTTTCTAATATAACTTCTTTTAATACTTCTAATTGTATCTTACCCATAATATGAACATGTATTTCTTGAAGAGTTTCATTCCAAGTAACATTTAGAGCAGGATCTTCAGCTTCTAATATTCTAAAATATCCTAATATTTCTTTTACATTACATGTTTTATCAAAAATTACACTACACATTAACGTTGGAATCATATTAAATTTTAATTTTTCCTTTAATGCTCCAACGCCATCACCTACATTTAAACTTGTAAGACCTGTTACTGCAAAAATATCCCCAGCCACAGCTTTATCTACTGTAGAAAATTTATTTCCATTATAAATTCTTATACCACTTATTTTTTCTTTAAAATCCCCATTATTTATTTCATCTCTAACTTTTAGTATCCCACTTAAAGCTTTAATAAATGTAATCCTTGTTCCATTATTATCATGTCGTACTTTATATACAATTCCTGAAAATTCCTCATTTTCGTTATAATTAGTAACTGTTAACTCTTCTAAAGAATTTAAAAACTCTGAAATCCCTTCATCTTGAAGAGCAGAACCTGCAAAACAGGGAAATATATTTTCCTCTTTAATTAAACTTCTTAACTTCTTGATCCATAACTCTTTATTATATTCCCCATTGAAATACATTTCTAATAACTCTTCATCTCTTTCAGCTATAAATTCTATTAACTCTTCTTTAATCTCTGTAATACTCTCTATATAGCAAATATTTTCAGTTAAATTTGCTTTTATTTCATTAATTACATTCTCTAAATCTGCTCCCGTTCTATCTAATTTATTAATAAAGAAAAATGTAGGAACTTTATATTTTCTTAATAATTTCCATACTGTTTCTGTATGAGATTGTACTCCCTCTACTGCACTTATCACTATAATTGCATAATCCATAATTCCCATAGCTCTTTCCATTTCACAAGAAAAATCTATATGTCCTGGAGTATCTATTAAATAATATTTTGATTTTCCTATTTCAAATACCGCTTGGTCTGAGAATACTGTAATTCCCCTTTCTTTTTCTATATCATGACTATCTAAAAATGAATTTTTATGATCTACTCTTCCTCTACTTCTAATAGACTTAGTATGATAAAGAATTTGTTCAGAAAAAGTGGTTTTTCCAGCATCTACATGAGCTAATACCCCTATTGTTTTTTTCATATAATCACCTTTTTCTATAAACGCTAAATAAATTTATATTTAAATTATATCATGAGTATCCGTAATTACCATTTAAGATTTTATTACAATAAAAAAACACAGCAATAGTAATTTATATTCTACTACTGCTGTGTAAATCTTTCCTATTAAATATATGACTCAGATACTTTAATAAAATATTTTTTTGTTAAATATAAAAGCTGACAAGTTGTCTTTATTGTATAAAATATATCATTTATACAATCTTCCTCTAAACTTAAATACTCCTGTCTATTTATCTTTAATTCTTCAAGATAATCTATAGAGTCATCTATATTTTCTAAAATATTTTCAAAAATATCTTTATTATTTCTCAAAGTCTTTCTTAACATTAAATGCAAAGCAACTTCATATGCAAAATGATTTTTCATATCTTTGCCATAATATTCTTCTAAATGATACTTACAAAAGCAATCTGCAATATAATGAGCTATTTTTCCTATAATAAATGATACTTCATTAATATCTAAATCATTATTTTCAATGTAATCTTTATATTCTAGCATTTTATCTTTAGAAACACTATATGTGTGCTTTATCTTATTTCCTCTCTTGTGTAAATCTGGCTCTACACACCCTGCTAAAAATCTTTTTTTATTTAAATTTAAATTATATTTTTCATTGCATAACTTGTAACAATATGAGCCTATAACCCAATGAGTGTTTACTAGCATAAGATTCTCCCCTCGTCAGAATTTTAAAATAATCTATAATCCCGACAATATTATTATACAATAATATTGTGAATTTTGATTGTTATTTTCTTAGATTTTTTTTGGATTCTCTGTAATATTTTATTACTTTTAACTCCCTATTAGATATCATAGTAAATATTACATTTAAATATTTATGATTAAAATTAAAACATATGACTAATTTATTATGCACATAATAAGCTAGTATTATTAATTATCTATATGATTGGAGGAAAATTATGAGAGTAAGACTTGGATATGTAGCTATTTCTAAAAAACTTGGCAAAAAGGTTACTTCTTCCAGTACTGTAACTTTTTCAAATTATAATAAAATTACTCTTCCTGAAAAAAAATTAGAAAAACTAAGATCTGTAGCAGCTTCTAACTTAAGGGATTTAGAAACTTTAATTAGATATAATATAGATAATAATATTCATTTTTATAGAATTACTTCTGCTTTAATCCCCTTAGTTACTCACCCTGAAGTTGGATATTGGGGACATAGAGAGTTTTTAAAAAAGGATTTTGAATATGTTGGTAAACTAATAAATGATTCTAAAATGAGAGTTGATACTCATCCAGATGAATTTAATGTAATTAATAGTATTAATCCTAAAGTGGTTGAAAACACTAAGATAAATCTATTAAGACAGGCCGAATGGTTTGAAGATTTTAAATATGATTTAGGAAAAATGGTGATACATATTGGAGGTGCTACAAATGGAAAAAAAGCCGGTTTAGAAAGATTTATTACTAATTTTGCTACCTTTCCATATGAAGTAAAATCAAAAATTATTATTGAAAATGATGATAAAACATATACAGCACAAGAAACTCTAAATTTATGTAATGAATTAAATTTACCTATGGTTTTAGATGTTCATCATCATAATTGTAACAATAATGGTGAAAACATTTACGAATTAATCCCTAAAATATTTTTAACATGGAAAAAGGAAAAACTTCCTCCTAAACTTCATTTTTCCTCTCCTAGAGACGGTGAAAAGGATAGGAAACATTCTGATTTTATTAATGCAAATGATTTTATAACCTTTTTAGAAAATATTAAATCTTTTAATACCGATATTGACATAATGCTTGAATGCAAGGAAAAAGATTTAGCATTATTTAAACTGGCAGATGACATAAAAGTATTAAAACCCGAGTATAAATGGGTCGATAAAAGTACTTTTATTGTATAAATCTAAAAAAAGTGTACATAATACAATATGATGTAAAACATACTACAATATATTTTACACCATATTACAACTTTAGTTGTTTCGACAGATAGCATAAAAAAACTAGTAGCATCCTATTAATAGTTGCTACTAGTTTTATTTAAGTTAAACTTTAAAATAAAATTTATTTTTTCTTCTTTTATTTCATAAGATAACTCTCCATAATTCTCAGAAGCAAGCTCTTTGCATAAATATAATCCTAATCCTGAACTACTTACCTCCTTAGAAATATCTTTATAAGTATTATATTTTATAAATGGTTCTAATAGCTTGTCTTTTATATCTTCCGGAAAATTAGTGCATTTATTCATTATTGAAAAAACTATATTTCCCTCTTCCTTATATAAATTAATATCTATTCTTTTCCCAACATTATATTTTATAGCATTATCAATTAAATTAACTATTATTGATTCCATATCTTCTAAAACTGAATATATAGTTACTTCTTGCAATCTTTTATTTATTATATAGCCTTTACTTTCTATTCTTACTTGAAAATCTTCTATTATTTCTTCGATTAATTCTGTTAGTGAAAATTCATATTTATTCTTAGCTGATTTAATTTCTCCTTTTGATACATCAAGTATCTTTTCTACTAAAGTTTTCATCTTTTCACTTTCCATTATTATTCTACCACTAGCTCTATTTATAAAATCTTCATCTAATTCATTTAATTTATTCTCTTTAAATATTTGTGCATACAGTGATATGGCCGTAACTGGAGTTTTTAACTCATGTGTTGCATTATTAAAAAACTCTCTTGAAACCTTTTGTAGTTCTTCAATCTTTTCTTTTTCTTCAATTATTATTTGTATCTGATCTTTTATTTTGTTTTTCATTAAATTATAACTTTTTGAAAGTTCACCAATTTCATCATTGCTATTAATAATAATATCTTTTGAATTTATACTTTTTGATAAATCCTTCATTGATTCATTTAATTCATTTATTGGCTTAGTAACTTTATTTATAATTATTAAAATAACGATAATTATGGATAAAACTACAATAACTTGTCCCGCAATTACTATTGTTATAACATTTATATTTTTATTATATTTTTCACTACAATCCTTTTGTATAATTAAATTACAATAAAAATCATTATCTAAATAAATAGGATAATTATATGTTACACAATAAATATTATTTAATCTTTTAAATCTTATAATAGATTTTAAGTTTTTACTTTCACTTACTATATTATTTATTTCCTCTTCACTTATTACTACACTAACATATTCATTTATTTCTCCTTTATCATTTATCATAGAAACATATGAATTAGTTAATTCCTTAATACTATTTAAACTTTTCCACTTACTCTCTCCAATAAGCTCATTTTGATTAATAGTATTTATAGAAAAACTCTTTATATTTGTTATTTCTTTTATAATATCATTTCTTAATGTATTTTCTAAAAATAATGCAATAAAGATAGTAAATATTATATTTATTACTACTACTGAAATTATTGTTCCAAATAATAATTTACTCCTTAGTGTTTTAAACAATAAATCACCTCATCACATATCCTATACCATAAACTGTTTCAATTATAGAGTTATCTTTATCTTCTTTTAATCTATCTCTTAACCTTTTTATATGAACATCAACAGTTCTTGTGTCACCTTCATACTCATATCCCCAAACCTTTTGTAATAAATCTTCCCTTGAGTAAATAATCCCTCTATTTTCATATAAGAAATTTAACAAATCAAACTCCATTTTTCTCATAGGAACAAGTTGTCCATTTTTAAATACACATCTATCTTTACTAGAAATTCTTATTCCATTAATAGCCTTATTATTTTCTTCTATCTTATTAATTTCCTTTGAATTTCTTCTAAATATAACTTTAATTCTAACTAACACCTCTTTTATTTCAAAAGGCTTCACTATATAATCATCTGCTCCTAATTCTAAACCTACTATTTTATCAAATATCTCTCCTCTAGCTGTAAGCATAATTACATAAGTACTCTTAGATATTTCTTTACATATATTAAAACCATCCATATCTGGTAACATTAAATCTAATAGCACTAAATCTGGCTTAAAAATTTCTACTAACTCTAATGCTTCTTTTCCATTAAATGCACTTCTAACCTCATACCTCTCTTTTCTTAAAGCAAAGGTTAATCCATCATTTATTGAATACTCATCTTCTACTACTAATATCCTCTTTCTATCCATAGTTTACTCTCCACATATTATCTTATTTTAAATCTATAAAGGAATATTCTTTTTTCTTATAGCTTTCAAGTTCTCCATTAAATAATGTTTTACGAATAAATAATCTATTTCCTTCTTCATTAATTACCCCATAAACAGACATATAATCATATCCCTTTTTATCAAACTTATATATCAATTCAAGATTATTATCTTCATCTATTTCTGCTAAATAACTATCATCATTATATATTACAGATATTAAATTACTTTTTCCGAATACATCCATTATAAAAATTTCTTTATCTAATAATTGAACTTCTCCTGATTCCTTGTTATACATTGCATATATAATATTCTCCATAAAGTTATCTTCACTTAAATCATCCTTGTCTATTAATCTAAATATTAAACTATCTTTATAACTTTTTATATAGTAGCTAAAATCATTATATAATTCATAATCTTGAAAATTTAACTCTTTATAATTTTCTAATTTAATCTCATTATCTGTAATAATAATCTTTTTAACTTCATTATCAGACATTATAGCCATAATAGAACTTATATTTTCATCATAATACATATATAAAACAATACTACTTTCATCTTTATTTTTAGTTTTAACTTTCATTGTTTTTCCACTTTCCATTTCTATTATAAATAAAGTTTGTTCGATCAAATTATTACTATTCAAACTATCATTATATAAATTAAGAGTTAATGTAAAGTATTTATTATCTCCTAGAATATAATAATTCCAACTTAAATACTCACTAGACAATAGATTTAGATTATTTACTAACTCATTTAATCCTTCTATTTTTATAGTAATATCATTTAAATTATCTCTATAATAATACTCCTTTTCATCAATTGCTATATCTCTATTGTCATATTCTTTTGTAAGCCCACAATAATTCACACTGCTAACATTTCCAATATCGGTTAAAAATAATTTTGATTCATTATCAACATTATAATTTCCGTCTTTATCAATATAATATCCTTTTAAACCTATTATACTTCCGGGCTCATCCTCACTACTAATTGTTTGAGCACCATATACATTATCGTTAATAAATAAAGAAGGATAAATAAGCTGCTCTTCAATTTCAACAGGAGTCTCTACTACATTAAATGATTTTACTCCATCAATGCTCGTTACCCTCTCCTCCAATACAACACTTTCCTTACAAGCTATAAGACTTAAAGATAAAACTGTTACTAATATAATATTTATTATTTTTTTCATAAAACAAAACCCCCATATATTATTTTATTATATAATACATGGAAGTTTTTACATAGTATTGTTTAATTGTTACAAACTTCTTAACTTTTTTCTAATATCTTTTCTAATTCATGATAACACCTTAGTGTTTCTTCATTACTTTTATCATTGAAAAAAATATAGCTATTATCCTTTAACTTAATACTGATACAATTTTGATTTTCAAAATAAACATATAATTTACACTTTCCATAACCATTAATGCTGAAGTTACCAAGATTATATGTTGATGCACCTACCCCATTTGTTCGTATTCCAGAAGGCAGATTATCTAGCATTGCTACTTCTTCAATATCATCAATATCAAATTCTGTTCCATAAGTTGGCGCATTTATCTTAACAATATTATTATCTATATTTAAAGTAAACTTAGTATGATCAAATCTTATCATGCTTACTGTAGTCACTATAACAATTATTCCAGCGAATATTAAAAATCCATAATAAATCCTTCGCCCTTTTTTAGTTCCTAAATTATAAGTAATTCCATAGCCTGTCCTATCTTCAACTGTTACAGCTCTATCATTTGGATTATTATATACTCCTTTACTCCAAAACTCATCATTATCAGTATAAATAGGATTCTTACACGTATTTAATATTCTTCCTTGTTCTTCTCTTATTTTATTATTTATATAAAATATACCAATAAAAATAACTGTTGCTGGTATTACTATTGATAAAATAAATAATATTATACTATTATTATTATTTAAAAGAAGTAAAAACATAAATAACATACCAATACTTTGAATTGTAGCTGCAATTACAGCTCCTAACGTCCATGTTCTTTTAAATATAATATTATAAGCTATATTAGCATTTGAATCCTCACTAATTACCTCAGTCTTTTCTTTAGAATATATTTTATACATAATAAAGAAAATTATATTTCCTATTAATGCATTAGTTGATACAACACCTAAACTTATTCCATATTCCTTTATGCTATCAAGAACTAATATGATTGGAATTAATGAAATTACAAAACTTGGAATAAACCATAAAATTGATACAGGCATCTTATCTTTTAATCTAGTAACTTCTGTATCTATAGTAACTAATCTTTTACTTGGTAATAACCATTGATTTTCTCTTTTAAGCTCCATTAACCTTTTATTATATTTAACAAATAACCTTTTAGTAAAAACCTCAACTCCAATTACCCATAAAAAGAAGTATAATATTTGATTTGAATTAAACTTAAAGAAAAATGAGGGAATAAATGCAATAGCGAATATTATATATGCAATATTATTTTCCCTTTTAAAATCTTTTATTATATTTAATACTTTCTCATTTTTTAGTTCTAAGAAAGGAATAGTTACTCCAATAATAATATTTTTATTACCTTTAATAATATATTTACAATTAAAATACATTGATAGTATAACTACCACTGCTACACTGCCTCAAATAATATTAAAAATTCCCATCTTTACCCCTCATTACATGCTACATTTAAGCCATTCATATTTTTATAAATATCTTCACACATTTTCATAAATTCTTTATATTCAATTCCTTTTATACCTGATTCAGCAATTATAAGTTCTAGTTCACTTTCTAACTTTTCTTTAAACTCCTTACTAGTATCTATAGCTGGATTAACCTTAGCTCCATGTCTTCTATCTATTTCAATATATCCTTCATTTTTTAGTATTGTATATGCCTTATTAACAGTCATATTATTAACCCCTATATCTTCTGCCATTTGTCTAACTGTAGGAAGTCCTTCTCCTTTTTTTAACTCTCCTCTTCCAATTCCCATAACAATTTCATTTCTAAGTTGAACATAAATTGGAATATTACTTGTCATATCTAAATTAATAATCATTATTTTTCACCCTTTTGTATACTTTGTATTATATATTGTAATACATAGTATACAAATAAACAATATTAAATTGAAATTTTTATAAATAAAAAAGCAACATCAATTAGCCTTATAAACCAACTGATATTGCTTAATATTATTTTTTTAAAACTAATCCCTTACTTCTTATGCAAGTACATTCTCTTGCTTCTTCAGTATGCAAACATTGATATTTTATCTTTTTTGGTGCTTCTATTTCTACTGTCTTTTTATCTTTTAAGTCTTTTTTATCCATTTTTTATACTCCTTAAATATAAATATATTATAATTTTATCTTTACTTATATATTTTATATTATATAATAATTATTATCGTTTAATATGTATTATATAATACTTTTTTATTTAAGTACATA
This sequence comes from Clostridium cuniculi, assembly GCF_004353185.1. GTDB lineage: Bacteria > Bacillota > Clostridia > Clostridiales > Clostridiaceae > Clostridium > Clostridium cuniculi. The sequence goes on from NZ_SMUS01000008.1 coordinate 106,720, forward strand.
TAATAAAATTAGTAAATTATAGACAAGGAGAAAACAAATGATAAGTTTAATCGGATTAATACTTTCTTTATCACTTATTATGTATTTAGCATATAAGGGCTATTCTACTATAATTACCGCTCCTATTGTAGGACTATTAACTCTCTTAATTTCACTTGGTCTTAATAGTCATTTAATGGCTAATTATACAGAAGTTTATATGAGTGGATTTGCTAACTTTGTAAAAAGCTATTTTCCTTTATTCTTAACTGGAGCTATTTTTGCAAAGTTAATAGATGAAGTGGGTTATGGTAAATCTATAGCATCATTTATTACAACAAAACTAGGAAAAGATAAAGCAATTCTTGCCATTGTTCTATCAGGAGCACTTTTAACATATGGAGGCGTCTCTTTATTTGTTGTTGCTTTTATATTATATCCATTGGCAAATATTTTGTTTAAAGAAGCAGATATACCTAAAAGACTTATACCAGGAACTATTGCTTTAGGTGCATTTACTTTTACAATGACAGCTATGCCAGGTTCACCTGAAATTCAAAATGTTATACCAATGAGCTATTTTGGTACAGATACATTTGCAGCACCATTAATAGGTATAACAGCAAGTATTATTATGTTTACTTTAGGTATGTTATGGCTTACAAGAAGAGCTAAAAAAGCAAAGGATAATGGAGAGGGATATGGTAATCATCCTAATACAAATAAAATTGATTCTAATGAAAAATTACCTAATATAATTGTATCTATTATACCTATTTTAATAATATTTATTACTAATTTTACACTTTCAAAATTTTATTATCCTAATATAGATGGAAATTATTTAAGTCAATATGGTGTTACATTAGATAAAGTTTCTGGAACATGGAGTGTAATAATAGCTATAGTAATTTCAATAATTTATATTATATTATTAAATTATAAGAAACTTAAAAATTTAAATAACACCCTTAGCGATGGAGTTAAAAATTCTTTTCTTCCTTTATTGAACTCTAGTGCAATAGTTGGCTATGGTAGTATAATTAAAGCATTGCCTATTTTTACATCAATACAAACTGGTATTATGAATATTTCTTCTAATCCAATTATTTCAGAAGCTATTTCTGTAAATATAATTTGCGGTCTTACAGCCTCTGCCTCTGGTGGATTAGGAATAACATTATCTGCCCTTGCTCCAACCTTTGTTGAAATGAGTCAAAAATTATCTATTTCCCCGGAAATACTACATAGAATTGCCTCTTTATCCTCAGGTGGATTAGATACATTGCCTCACAATGGAGCTGTTATAACAACCTTAGCTATTTGTGGATTAACTCATAAAGAAAGCTATAAAGATATATTTATAACATCTGTTGTTATACCTATTTTTACTACAATAATTATAGTAGCAATAGTTTCTATAAAGTTTGCTTTCTAATAAAAATATTAAATTATAATAAAAAAAATCTCTATTTATTAATAGATTTGCTTTATCAATAAATAGAGATTTTTTTTTATTATTTATCCTTTTACAGCTCCAGCTGCAACACCTTCTATAATATGTTTTTGACAAACTAAATAGAATATTACTATTGGTATAATAGCAAGAACTAAAACAGCCATCATAGCTCCCATATCAACAGCACCATATCCACCACGTAAATATTGTACTGCCATAGGTAATGTTTTATAATCTGAACCTAAAACTAAAGTTGGAAGCAAATAATCATTCCATATCCACATTACATTTAAAATAGCTACTGTAATAGCTATTGGTTTTAATAATGGCAATACTATTAAGAAAAAAGTTTGTATTGGATTGCATCCATCTATCATAGCCGCTTCTTCAATATCTATAGGAATTGACTTAACAAATCCACTAAACATAAATACAGATAGTCCAGCTCCAAACCCAAGATATATTATTATAATTCCAATAGGATTATCTAGACTTAACATATTTGCTATTTTACTCATTGTGAACATAACCATTTGAAATGGTACTATCATAGAAAACACAAATAAATAATATAAAAAGCTTGTAACTTTTGATTTTACTCTTGTAATATACCAAGCTGTCATTGATGTAAATAAAATAATTACAGCTGTTGAGCATATAGTTATAAATACAGATAGCCCAAAAGCAGAAATAAATCCTGTCTTATCTATACCATTTATATAGTTATCTAATCCAGAAAAAGTTGTTGCATTAGGTAAAGCAAAAGGGGTCCTACTTATATATAATTTACCTTTAAATGAATTGTATAATACTATAAATATAGGTGCTAAAAATAATACTGATAAAACTGTTAAAATAATATAAAGCAATATATTATTTTTCTTTTTAGGAGTATATTTTAATTCTGTATTGTTTTTAGTGTTTAATTTTGCTTCCATTAATTTTCAACCTCCTTCTTTCTAGTAATACTTAATTGAAGTAACATTATTACTGCAACTATTAAGAAGAATATTACTGCTTTCGCTTGTCCTACTCCTTCTGAACCAACTTTATTATAGAATGTCTTATATATATCTAAAGCAAGCATTGCTGTCTTTCCTCCAGGTGCTCCATCAGTTAATGCTAAGTTTTGATCAAATAATTTAAATGCATTTGACATAGTTAAGAAAAGACATATAGTTATTGATGGCATAACTAGTGGAATTGTAATTTTTCTCAAAGTCATCCATTTAGATGCTCCATCGATTTTAGCACTTTCTATTAATTCTCCAGGTATATTTTGAATACCTGCTATATATATAATCATCATGTATCCAATTTGTTGCCAGTTAAGCAATATGACTAATCCCCAAAATCCATACTTAGGATCATATGTTAAATTAACACCAAAATAATTAAGGATTCCATTTAAGATTATTAACCATATATAACCTAAAACTATTCCTCCAATTAAATTAGGCATAAAAAATACAGTTCTAAATATGTTTGTACCTTTTAATTTTCTAGTTAAAAGATATGCTAATGCAAATGCAAATACATTAACAGTTATAACTGATACAACAACAAATTTAGTGGTAAAAATTAAAGCATTAATAAATTCTGGACTTGAAAATGCCTTCTTATAATTATCTAGTCCCACAAATGTTGCATTAGTTACAGTAGTAAATTTAGTAAAAGATAAATAAATTCCCATTACAAATGGCACTAAAAACGCTATTATAAAAGCTATTAATGTAGGTAATGCAAATAGCCAAAAATATTTTTTCATACTCTTTTGCATATTCTATTCCCCCTATATAAAAAATTATATTGCTATTATGTTATCAATATTGTGCTTCTATGTTTATAGATTAATATATTTAATATTAAAGGCAGCACATATCTATATGCTACCTTCATTTAAATATTATTCAGCCTTTTCAGACTTCCAAGAATCCTTTACAGTTTGTACAACATAATCCCAATCTTGAGTACCTTGAACATATTCAAGTAAAGCACCAGCAAAAGTATCTTTAAAGTTTTGACTTGGGAATGCTTGGAATGTCCATTTAACTGTTTCTACATCTTCTTTTTCCATCCAATTAATAACTTCTTTTGATAATGGATCAGCAGGCTTTTCATCATCATTAAATGTATCAAATGGAGCAATAAATCCTAGATCACCTGTAACATAAGCTTTCCCTGTATCACTTGTAAATAGCCAATTTATAAAATCAATAGAAGCTTGTTGCTTTTCTTCTGAAACTTGACTATTAATAGCTAAATAGTTTTCAGTACCAATACAAAGCCCTTGATTTTCTTCACCATCCATACCTGTGTATATTGGCATAAACTTAATATTTTCTTCTTTAACAGTATTACCATCTATACCATTTATTTGTGACCAAGCCCAGTTACCATTTTGAACCATAGCACAATCACCTAAAGCAAATTCAGCCATTGCATCATCTACACTCTTATTTCCTAAAACACCTTTTTCTGAAACAGAATTATCAGTATATAAATCATATATATTTTTGAAGTTTTCGTTATATTTAAATTCAATTTCATTAGCGTCTAGTCCAGCTTGTAATGCGTCACCATCTCCACCTGCACTATCTTTAAATTCATAATATAATGGTATGTTTGCTAAATGTGTTTCCCATCTCCACGCATTACCAGAAGCCATTGAAGTTGATGCAAATACACCTTCAATTCCTAACTCATCTTTGTTAGCTTCCATGTCTTCTACAACTTCTTTTAATTTATCAAAGTTATTAATATCATCCATAGATTCAACATCTGTTGCTTTATTTTCTAGTGCAAAATATTTTTGCATTATTTCATCATTATATATAATTCCATATCCCTCAACGGCATAAGGTATACCATATACACCATCCCCACTTGTAACTGCTAAGCTTTTATCAAGTAAATGATCATAAAGTTCTGTATCTTTTAAATCTAAACAGTAATCTTTCCAAGACTCATATCCAACTGGGCCATTAATTTGGAATATTGTTGGAGCATCTTTCTTTGCTATTTCTGATTTTAATGTTTGTTCATAAGTACCACTTGCTGCAGTTTCAACTTTCACTTTTACTCCAGTTTCAGCTTCATAGTCTTCAGCAATCTTCTTATATACATCTGCAATTTCTGGTTTAAAATTTAAAAAATAAATTTCTGTTTCTGTACTTTTATTAGCAGAAGTACTTGTAGAATCATCACTATTTTCTTTACTTCCACATCCTACAAATGCACTGGCTACTAGTGTTGTTGCAAGAGCAATAGCTAATAGTTTTTTAATTTTCATAAATTCCCTCTCCCTTAAAATAAACTTTATTATATAAAATATTTATAAAAATATTTATATATCAAAAATTTTTGAAATAGTAATTGGAATCGTTTCCTATTTGCATAAACATTTTACAATTATTTCCTTTATAAAATAATTGTATATTATTTCCATATCAAATTCAATATAATTGTTTATTTTTATAATTTTTCTTATTTTGATAACATTTATATTTTAATTTGATATTTTTTTTGTTTTTTATTAATGAAATCGTTGACAAAGCTTATCTTATTATATATTTCATAAATAAAAAGAAGTAGCTTAATTTATTTTTACTACTTCTTACTTTAAATATCATTTATATAAAAAAATTAAAATCCCTAAATAACTATATATTTATTACTCTTGTTATATTAATATTTTCTTCAAATATCTTAGCTAACTCATCATACTGATTTAATTTATAAACTCTATAATCTAATAATTCTTTTTCTATAATATTTAAACCCTTAGTTTCTCTAATATCATTAATAAAATTTAATAAAAACTCTTTCTCATCAAATATCCCATGTAAATAAGTTCCTAAAACATTCTTCTCTTTATTATAAACACCTAGAGCTTCATTATTTTCACCTTTTATGAAAATTGTGCTTTCATCTTTAACATTTGTAACACCATTATGAATTTCATACCCTTTAACCTTAACTCCAATACATGATTTAAATATATTACAAGAATTTTTAATAATTCCATTAACTTGTTTTGTTCTTTTTTCCTCATTAAAAATAGTTTCTATATCAAGAAAATCAAATCCTTTTTCTGAAGTAACCTCCCCTTCAATACCTTTTAAATCATTTATACTTCTACCAAGCATTTGATATCCACCACAAATCCCAAGTATAATTGCCCCTTCTTTTTCTAAAGCTTTTATTTTATCAAAAATTCCATTTTCTTTTATAAACCTTAAATCATTTATAGTGTTCTTAGTTCCTGGTATTATTATTAAATCTGGTTTATTTATAGCTTCAGCATTATTTACATATCTTACAGTGACATCATTCAATCTTTCTAGATTATTAAAATCAGTAAAGTTTGACATGTGAGGTAATCTTATTATTACTATATCTAACCCTGTTATATCTTTATTTTTTATTCTTTCAGTTACACTATCCTCATCTTCTATATCTAATTCAAAGTAAGGTAATACTCCAAGAACTGGTACTTTTATAATATCTTCTAGCTGTTTCATTGCACCTTTAAAATACTCTACATTACCTCTAAATTTATTTATAATGATACCTTTTACTCTAGCTCTTTCATCATCACTTAAAAGCATTAAAGTACCTAATACTGATGCAAATACCCCACCTCTATCTATATCTGCAACTAATATTACATCTGCATCTGCTGCTTTTGCCATGGACATATTAGCTATATCAGTTTCTCTTAAATTAATTTCAGCACAACTGCCTGAGCCTTCTAATATCATAACTTCATAATCTTTTGAAAAATTATCAAAGGTATCTTTAACAATTTTTTTAAGTTCTTTATTTAACTCTTTATATTTATAAGCATCCATAGTGCAATGAACTTTTCCATTAACAATAACTTGTGTTTTATTATTACCACTAGGTTTTAATAATACAGGATTCATATATGCCATAGGCTTTAACTCACAAGCCTCTGCTTGTACAACTTGTGCTCTTCCCATCTCTAATCCATCTTCAGTTACATAAGAATTTAATGATATATTTAATGCTTTAAATGGTGCTACCTTAAAACCTTTATTTTTATAATATCTACATAATGCTGTTGCTACTGTACTTTTACCTACACCTGAAGCTGTTCCTAAAACCATTATCTTATTCATTTTCACTGTCCTTTACCTCTAAGAAACCATGGGTTTCATTTTTAATAATATTCAAGTGTTGAAATTTAATTGGATATTTAAATATTGGGCCATCATATACAAATGTGTGATACTCACCATTTTCTCCACAAGCATCTGATCCTGTTTCTTTTATATCTTTAACTACTTCTCTTGTTAAAACTTTTCCTAAGAAATCTTCTCCCATACATTCAAGCTTTACATTTTTTATTACTGTTTTAAAACCACTATCTATAAATTCATAAACTAACTCTTCTCTATTTTCTTGCCATAAAGGAAAATTTGCTTCTACTCCTGCTTCATTACATCTTGCAGTACACCATTCTCTATGTGGTTCTAAATCTATATCTCCAAATACACATGAATCAATTCCTAATCTATCTTTTGCCTTAATTAATGCTTCAGTGAATTTACTTTCATAATCATTACCCTTAGTTTCTACTAATATTAACGGTATATTTAATGATTTAGATACTTCTTTTATTAAATTTTCAGGAATTCCGTGAAACCAAGATCTATTTTCTTCTTTATTTACTTTTACAAGTAAAGCTGCTGGAGTATTCCCCTTCTTTATCATTCTATATAATGCTAAAGTACTATCTTTTCCGCAACTATATGACATTATAAACTTCTTCATAAGAATACCACCCCTTATTAATATTATAAATAACTACTTCCACTTTTCTAAAGCATCAATCATGAATCCTTTTACATCTACTCCATAAACTTCTTTCAATTTTTCTCCACTTAATACTTCTTTAGCAGTTCCTGAACTAATAATTTTACCATCATTCATCATTACTACTTTTTCACCAAAAGTTTGAACTAAGTTTAAGTCATGTAATACAGCAACAACAATTTTATTATTTTCTTTAGTCCATTTATTTAGATAATCTAATATTTCTATTTGACATTTTAAATCTAAGTGATTTGTAGGTTCATCTAAAAGAATTACATCTGGATCCTGTGCAAAGGCTCTAGCTAAATACACTCTTTGTAATTGTCCTCCTGATAATTCACTTATTAGTTTATCTTTAATGTCTATTAAACCTACATTAGCTATACTTTTAAGAATTATTTCATCATCTTCTTTATTTATTCTTGAAAATACGCCTTTTAAGTGCGCATATCTTCCTAAAGCTACTGTTTCATAAACTGTATATGGGAAATATATATTACTAGCTTGAGTCATTAATGCAACATTTTTTGCTAAATCTTTTCTATTTAATTTACTAATTTCCTTTGAATCAAGCTTCACACTTCCCTTATATTCTAATAAATTAGCAATTGATTTTAAAAGAGTACTCTTACCACAGCCATTAGGTCCAACTATACAAAGATTATTTCCACGCTCAACACTAAAGCTTACACCTTTAACAATTTCTTTATTGTCATATCCACATCTAACTTCCTTTATTTCTAGCATTAAAACATCTCCTACTTTGACTTTTTAAAATATATATAAGCAAAAAATGGTCCACCAATTAATGCTGTTATTGCTCCAACTGGTAATTCTGACGGTGCTACTATTGTTCTTGATATTAAATCAGTAATTATCATCATACAACCACCTAATACCACTGACATCGGTATAACATAAGCATGCTTCGATCCAAATATTTTCCTAACAACATGTGGAGCAATTAAATCTATAAACCCTATAGTTCCACTAAGAGCAACAGCACTTCCTGTAAGAACTGCTACAAATAAAAATAATCTTCTTTTAACTTTATTTGTATCTACTCCAATAGCTTTTGCTTCATCTTCTCCAAAAGTTAATACATCCATTTCTTTAAAATAAAAAGATACTCCTAGAATACCTATAATAAAAAATGGTAAACCTGCTTTTACATAACTCCACCCTTTCATAGAAAATGACCCCATTGACCACATAGTTATACTTTGCATTTTATCTGAAGCCAAGGCTGAAATAGTAGTTAATGTAGCACTAAAAAATAGTGATAATACCATACCTGCTAATATTATTGTTGTATTAGAAAATCCCTTATCAACCTTTTCTGAAAACTTCAATACTATTATCATAGTAACTAAACTGCAAGCAAATCCAACTATTGGCAGAGTTAATCTTCCTAAGAATGGAACTGATACTCCTGTTACAATAATAATTCCTACACCTAATGACGCCCCAGATGATAATCCTAATGTATATGGTGATGCTAATTGATTTTTCAAAACCGATTGTACTATAGCACCACTAGCTGCAAGAGATCCACCCACCATAAATGCAAGCAAAACTCTAGGTAATCTTAAATTCCATATAATAGTCACTTGCTTTGGGTCAATTCCATCTAGTAATGGGACACTAAAAAACTTATTAGCTAAAATAGAAAAAGTATCAAATATGCTAATATTGGAACTCCCACTGGAAGTTCCAATACATATAGCTAATAATACCAATGGAATTGATAATATTAATAATATTTTATTTTTAGAAGTCTTTATATTCATCTGGATAAACAGCCTTAGCCATTTCTTTTAATGCTTTTATTATATTTTGTGATGCTCTTGAAGAAGAGTTTTTATCAATTTGATATACATCACCATTTTTCACAGCAGTTATTGTGTCCCAACCTTCTCTACTTTCTATATCTTCAACAGCAGTTAAACCAGCTTCATTTGTTCCTGGAGAATTTGCTAAAATAACATCTGGATTAGCATCTATAACAGCTTCTGGTGTTACTGTTATCCATGAATTTTCTTCACCAAATACATTAGTTGCTCCAATAGTTTCTATCATTTCATTTAAGAATGTTTCATTTCCAAATGTATAAAGCCCTGAACCTGCTCCAATCTCAAAATAAACATTCTTCTTATCTGTTATAGTATCACCTATAGCTTTTATAGCTTCTACTTCTTCTTTCATTGAGTTTATTAACTCTTCTCCTTCTTTTTCTGTTCCAGTTAAGTTTGCAATAAACTCAATATCTCCATATATTCCATCAATACTATAACTACTTGGAATATATACAACGGTAATTCCAGCTTCTTTTATTAAAGCAAATGGATCTTCATCTCCAACTTTATTATGTCCTGATGCAATAACAATATCAGGATTTAAAGCTATAATAGCTTCTGCATCTGGATTTCTAAAGTCTATTTTAGGTAAATCCTCACTTATACCTTCAACATCAGCTGAGTATTTATCTACTGCTACTAATTTATCAGCTAAGCCTAAAGCTACTAATACTTCAGTATTAGATGGTGCAGTAGATATTATAGTATTTACTTCCTTAGGAACATTAAATTCATTTCCTTCTCTATCTTGCATTGTTGTAGGTTTGCTTGAACATCCTACAAAGATCATCATAGCCATTACAAAAGTAGCTACTAACGATAAAACCTTTTTCATTATAATTCCTCCTAAATTTCCATCTTAGAGTGGTGTTAATTTAGTTAGTAGTATAAAATTTAAATTTATATTTTTCTTTATACTAGATCATTTAACAAATTGTATATCTAACTAAAAAAGAGCGCTTCATTTATGAGAGCGCTCTAAAATACATAATAATTTTTGATAATTTTCTAATTAATATCTCTTTTAAAATATATGCTCAGAAAATAAACTTAACATCTTAGCTTGTTAAGATAAATTCCAAATATTTAAAATTCATATAAGTAAAGTACATTAACCCCATTATCTATTATTCGTATCTATTATCTCACCCTCAGAAGATAATATTTTCATCATAGTAGGCAGGTCTCCCGGCTTAACTTCATCCTACTTTCCATACCTTCCCGCAATCATTATGCAGTGGCAAATTAAATGAATTTCGTCAGTTTTACGGTTACTGGGGTAGCTTAGGATTTTAACCTAATTCCCTATTAAGATTATAAACACCTATTATGGTTTAAATTCATACTGATTATATATTCCTGTATTTTATTTGTCAAATAAAATATTTTTTATTTCACTAATTAATTTATTATTTTCTTCTCTAGTTCTAACAGCTACTCTATAGAAGCTATTGCTTAATCCAATATAATTATCACAACTTCTAATTAATATTCTTCGTTTTATAAGCTCACTTTTTAAATCTAAATCTATTAATAATTTAAACATTATAAAATTTACACTTGGCTCAAAAACCTTTAAACTATCAATTTCTTTTAAAGCACTATATAAATATTCTTTCTCATTTTTTACATATACTATACTTTTATCAATATAATCTTTTTCTTTTAACCCTTGAATAATTGCCTCTGAAGCTATTACATTAACACTCCAAGGTACTATAACTTTATTAATTTCATTTATTATTTCATTGTTTGAGCATAGTCCATATCCTATTCTTGCTCCAGGAATGGCAAAAAATTTAGTCAATGATTTTACAATTATAAGATTTTTATAATCTATTAGTAAATCATTACTTAAATACAGTTCATTTGGTTTTACAAAATCTAAAAAAGATTCATCTATAACTACTGTTGTATTGGTAATTAATGCTTTATTTAGTACTTTTCTTATAAATTCTTTTTTAGTTAGACAACCTGTTGGATTGTTAGGATTACAAATAAAGATTATATCTATATCATCTTTTATTTTATTAAGAAATTCATCGTCTAAATTAAAATCATTAGATTCTTTTAGTTTGTAATATTCTATTTCACCATTAACACTTATAATTGCTTCTTCATACTCTGAAAAAGTTGGTGCTGGCAATAATGCCTTTCGTGGCTTTAAAGCTCGTGCAATATTAAATATTACTTCTGCTGCACCATTCCCCAATGTAATATTACTTATATCCAATTTTTCAAATTCTCCAATAGAATTTTTTAAATCAAAATAAGTTATATCTGGATATTTAACTACTTTATCAATTGCATTTATCATAGCAACTTTAACATTTTCATTTAATCCTACAGGATTTATATTAGCTGAAAAGTCTAATATTTCTTTCGAATTCAAGTTATATTTTCTTGCAATTTCCTCAGTATTTCCACCATGTACCGCCAAAATATTCCCTCCTAAAAATATATACTAATCGTAATTCTAAATTCCATTATGCTTCAGTTATATAATCATATTTATAATCCAATTAATAATTAACGCCATACAACATCCTAAAATAGCACTACAATATAATATATTATTTGTTTTGTTTACTTTATCAACATCTATTTTTTCTATATTATCACCTATAGTTGGCTTCTCTACAAGCTTTCCAAAATAATAGTTTGCACCACCTAATTGAACATTTAATGCTCCTGCTACTGCTGCTTCCGGATGAGCACTATTAGGACTACTATGATTATTTTTATCTCTTTTATAAATTTTAAAACTATTTTTGTAATCTAAACCTAAAACAAAAGATACTATAACTATGAAGTATCCACTTAATCTTGCTGGAATATAATTAAATACATCATCTAACTTTGCTGGAAAATATCCAAATTCAATATATTTATCATTTTTATATCCAAACATTGAATCCATTGTATTTACAGCTTTATATAAGAAAGCTAATGGAGCTCCCCCAATACCAACATAAAAAAGTGGAGCAATAACTCCATCAGACATATTTTCAGCTACTGTTTCTACAACAGCTTTTAATATGGCCTCTTTATTTAAATTTTTAGTATCTCTTCCAACTATATATGATAACTGCTTTCTCGCTCCCTCAATATCATCTTGTATTACATATTTAACAACTTTTAAGCCTTCAACTTTAAGAGCCTTTGTTGATATACAAAAATATATCATTATAGCTGATAGTATTACTCCTAAAACATTATTAATTGCATAGGCCCCTTTTAATAAAAAATAATTAAATAAAAACACAATTAATACTACAGTTATCCAAGTTAATAACCCTGCTATTTTTAACGATTTTTTTAATACTTTTCTAAAAAACTTTTCCATTACTTTGCATAAAGATCCTATTATCCTAATTGGATGAATTGGATTTTGTGGATCTCCAATTATTAAATCTAATAAAAAACCTAATATTGTTTCTATCATTGTTCTAACCTTTCTCTAATTAAATATTATCTATCTTTATAATTTTAAATCCTTTATCCTTTTTCTCTAATGTTAAAGTATATCCTCTTCCACATGATGGCTGATGTTCATAAAAACTCTTACTATTATCATAAAAAATTTCTAATATAGTACCTATTGTTCCTCCATGACAAACTAAAACTGCTGTACTTATACTTTCTTTATAACACTTTTCTACAAGTCTACTAAAAGCTTCTTTTATTCTTTCACTATATTGAATTTTACTTTCTCCATTAGGGCATGATACTTGTCCATCTTTATCAGTAATCCAATTAATATATTCTTTATTTTCTTTTAACATTTCATAGCTTTTCATTTCAAAATCACCAAAGTCATATTCCCAAAATTCATTAATTTCTCTATATGACTTTTTAGGATATAAAATTTCTAATGTCTCATTTGCTCTTTTTGCTCCACTAGAAAAAAAATTATTACATTCTGGATACTTTATTGAACTTTTAATATCATTTAACTCATTTATTCCATTTTCACTTAAATTTATATCACTCTTTCCACAATAAAGATGCTTTTCATTTGCTTCTGTTTTACCATGCCTTATTAAAGATAACATTAATTTATTCATAATTTTATTTTCTCCTTATATTTATCTTCTACGAGAATATCACTTTTAAAGATTTTATACAACTTAACTTTAAAAAAAGAAAAACCAACAAATAATATTGTTGATTAAACATAGTTTTATAAACTTATATATTAATCTTTAATTATTGTTGGTATACCACAAAATACTCTATATACACAAGAAGCTTCTTTTGATAAGTACTGAAGACATCTTCCTGTTTCCTCTCTCCACATTCTTTCTTCTTTTTTTAAAGGAACTATTCCACTTGAAATTTCATCAGAAATTATTATTTTATCTTTAAATAGATTTATATTTTCTTTTATATACTGAAGTGAACTTATATCTTTTAATATATTGTTATATGTAAATTTATGAAGTCCACAAATAACTTTTTTAGAAAAATCAATTTCATTTACACCACAATAAAATATATCATCTTCATTAACGTTGAACTTCTCTTTAACAAAATCTAGCTTCCCATTATATGCTCCACCAAAAACTAAAACCATAATTTTCTCCTTAAAATTAAACTTATGATATTTATATTTATTAAATTTATATAACTTAATAATTATATAAAACTTAAAATTAAAATCCCAATGGTTTCTGCAATAACAAGTCCATATCCAGCACTGTCTCCTGACATTCCCCCAAATTCTTTAACTGCATTATTAACAAAAAAAGTACTTACTAAAATCATTGCTAAACTCAATATTAATCCACATATTCCAAAAATAAATATTGAAATTATACTTGATATTATCAAAGATGATAACAATATAAATCTATCTATTTTTCCTGTTCCTTGTTTAAAAAATGCTCCTAATGAACTTCTCTTCATAGATTCCTTTGATAATAATAAATACCCCATTAAACTTCTTGAAATAATAGATATTAAAATTAATCCAATAGCACTAGTATTAATATTATTAATAGAGTTATCTTGAATACTATTACTTATTACAGTATAAAGCCCTGAAAAATTTACTACAAATAACATTACTACAGATATAACTGCAAAAGCTCCAGTATGAGGATCCTTTAATATTCTTAACTTTTCCTCTTTATCCCTTCTAGATAATAGAGCATCACACACATCCATATACCCATCTAAATGAAGCATTCCAGTTAATATAAATGGTGTTATTAAAGTAATTGCAGTTGTTACCATTATACTTGCCCCTAATAAATTAAGTAATCTAAAAACTCCATACCAAATCAGACCTACAATTAAGCCTATTACAGGATAAAATTTCATGATATTTTTTCCACCTTCATCATCCCACTCATATCTAGGTAATGGAATAACAGTAAACATACTTATTGCCATTAAAAATCCCTTAAAATATTTTTTCATTTCTCCTCCTTACAATATATGGGTCCGCCTCCGGGGTCAATCCAAATTTTGGATTAACCCCGGAGGCGCTCCCATTATCTGGTTCTATCTTTATGATAAATTATATTTCCATAAGAACACTCAACTACAATATCAGCCAATTTCGCCAGCTTTCTATTTATGATTCCTATTTCTTTTCTAAAGCTTTCTGTATAGCAATCATATTGAATACTATCACTAAATAAATAATCTGATACTATAACTACATCACCTGCTGCATCAATAATTTCTAATATTCCAGATAAGATATCCTCACTGACTTCTTTAAAAAAATCCTTTCCTTGAAACATATAATTTGTTACAAGAGATGTCACGCTATCTACTAAAACAATATCATTTTTTTGTACTAATTTAGAAACCTTCCCCATATCTATCGTTTCTTCTATTGTATTAAATCCATACCCTTCTCTTTCTTTTAAATGATTTTCTATTCTTTTTAAATCTTCTAAATCATATGGATTCATGGTTGCAACATAATATAGTTTTCCACTTTTCTTTTTAAAAGAATTATCTAAACTCCTATGTAAACTCATATCTAAGCTTTTATCTAAATCTTCTTTTAAATCTATTTTAAAAGATTCATTTAAAGACTTAGCTAAATCTTGTGCAAACATTGATTTTCCACTTTTAGCTCCACCAACTACTAAAGCAATCATATTAACTCCTAAACTATATAGTTTTCTTCTCCTCTAACATCATCTAAATAATCATCATTTATTTCTGCTTCATCAAAAGTAGCCATATTATTCATCATTGCTAAACTAAATTCAACTATAGAAAAGGCTATTGGACACCCGCTACCTTCCCCTAATCTCATATCCAAATTAACCATAGGTTCTATATTTAGTCCTTTCATTGCAATATTGTAACCAATCTCTTTAGAGCAATGTGACGGTATTAAATACTCTCTTACTAATGGATTTATCCTTACTGCTGCTAATGCTGAAACTGCTGAAATAAATCCATCTATAACTATTGGTAGTTTATAATAAGCTGCTCCTAAAAATACTCCAACCATTCCTGCTATGTCAAATCCACCAACCTTAGCAATTACATCAATAGGATCATTTTCATTTGGTTTATTAACTCTAATTGCTTCTGATACTACCCACTTTTTCTTTTCAAATGCATCTTTAGTTATTCCTGCCCCTTTTCCAACAGCCTCTTCAATAGCACAACCTGTTAAACTTACAAGAACTGAACTACTTGTTGTTGTATTTCCAATTCCCATCTCACCAACACCTAATATATTATAGCCTTCCTCATAAGCCTTTTTAACCATTTCTATTCCTATACCTATTGCCTTTATACATTCATCATAGCTCATAGCTTGTCCTTTAACTATATTATAGGTTCCTTTTCTTATTTTTCTATCTATGGCCCCCGGTATTTTTCTATCAGTATTTACTCCAATATCTACTACCTTTAAATCACAATTATTTTCTTTAGCAAGTACAGCTACTCCTGTTAATCCCCTTGAAAAATTAATTGTTTGTGCTAATGTTACACTTTGAGGAGCTGAAGCAACTCCCTCTTCTACTACCCCATTATCTGATGACATTATAATAATACATTTTTTATTTATAGAATTTTTTATCTTCCCTGTAATTCCTGCAAACTTTATTGCTATATCTTCTAATTTTCCTAGACTTCCTAATGGTTTTGCTAATGAATCAACTCTTATTTTAGCTTCCTCCATAGCTTGTTTATTTAAATCAGTTATATTATCAATGATATATTTTAATTCTAATTTTTCATCTTCCATGATTTCACCCCAATTATTTATTTGAAATACCTTCTTTTTTTGTTATAATACTTTATTATTTATTTAAATGTCAACAATAGATATATTTAATCACTTTTTCATTTAGGAGAACAATATGAACGCTACTTTAATAAATTTTCTTAAAACTGAACTTAAATGGAATATAATAAATCTCTCTTCTATAGAAAGAATAGGTGGCCTTAGTAGTGAAAACTATAAAGTTACTTATAAAAATAAAAGTTATTTTGTTAAGATATGTACTCACAACTATCTCCACACTGATAGAAAAAATGAATTATCAATCATAAGTAAAGCAGAAGAAATAAATTTAGCTCCTGACCTATATTATTTTTCTATTGAAACTGGAAATATGGTGAGCAATTGGATTCATGGAAACATGCCATCCTTAACAGATTTTTCTTCACCTAAATTTTTACACAATCTTTCGAATTCCTTAAAAAGTCTTCACAGTTTACAATGTGAAAAATACTTTAATCCCTTTGAGCATATAAGAAAGAGAATAGCTATATGTAAAAACTTAAATCTTAATTTACCAGAATCTATAGATATGCTTCTAAACCATTTAACTCAACTAGAAATTAAGCTTAATAAAGATCCTTTAATTGGACTTTGTCATAATGATTTAAATGCTTCAAATATTATTTTAAATAATGATAATTTATATTTTGTAGATTATGAATACTCTTCCATAGGAGATATATTTTTTGACTTAGCAACTATATCTTGGTTTTTTACTGAAGATTCTCGAAAAAAATTATTAACTCTATATTTTGGAGAATTTAAAAATGAATATTATCAAAAACTTTTAGACTATCTTTTTGTAGTTAAATTTTACAATGCAACTTGGTCATTACTTAAATCTTCAGATTCTAACTCTGACTATGATTATTTAGCTGGATCTAAAATGATATTTAAAGAATTACTTAACCATAATTCTATACGAAACTTTTAACTAAATTGTTCGTTACGTGGAAACGAAAAAATGAAATATTTATTTTCCAGTAACCGTGAAATTTTCACCTAGAATTTATATAATTGATTCCGTAAAGTTTGCTAAAGTTTTTAAACTCGCTATTCGCTCAAACAGTAAAAACTTCTTTACGCAACTTTACTCCATCAATTATTAAATTCTACGGCTTAATTTCAATGGTCCTTCCAAATTAATATTTCATTTTTTCTTTTTTTCACGTAACTACCTGTACATAACACCTTACAGTTAATGTCTTTTGCTACATTTTATATGACAAGTTGTTAACTAAAAGTATTTTAACCTGGATAAAATAAGATTCTTTAAATTAAAAGATAATTAGCCTATTAAAATAATTTATAGCACAGAATATTAACTTTATAGGCAATTCACCTTTAAATTGCAGAACTAAACTTTAAAGCTAGTGATAGAGAAAAATTAATGATATAACCGGAAGAAAGTATTATATAATAAGCTTTAGAATTTAATTATTATTGTAATAAAATTAGCGTTAAGTGAAGCTCTAAATCTTGATTTAGTTAGCTGAACTTACTCCTTCGAACGCTAGTGAGAAGTGAGTTTCATTTAAAAGGAAGCACCTTCTCCTAACGTCGAATGTGTAAGTTCGATTAACAAAATTAAAATTTTGAATCTCACTTAAGGTAAGCGATAGCGAACTTCGAAGCTTTAGCTAATTTTATGGAAATAATAATATAAATTCTTAGCGAAATTATATGACTTAATGGAGGTTATATCATTAATTTTCGGCATCACGGCATTAACGCTTTAGTGCTCAATATTATTCAAATCCTTTTGTTAAACTCATAGCCTCTTCAATTATTTCTCTTGGATATCCAACATACTCTAAAAATTTAATAGCATTTCTTGATTTTACAACACCTGGCTTTATTTTATAATCAAAAGACAAGCCTTTTTTACAATCAACATATTCACTGAAATAATAAAAATCATAACTATTTTTTAATGAATCCGTTAACTCTTTATCATGTGTTGCCACAAAAGTAATTGCATCCCTATTATTTATATAATTAAGTATCGCTGTAGATGACGAAATTCTTTCAATTGGATTAGTCCCCCTAAAAATTTCATCTATAATACATAATAGCTTTACTTTATTATCTAATGAATTAATTATTCTAAGTATGGCTTCAACTTCCGCTAAATAATAACTTTTTCCTAAAGTAATATCATCCTTGGGACTTATTGACGTTACTATATTAAGTAAAGGTGCCTTATACTCTGATGCTAGTGCAAAATAAAATGTTTGTGCAAATAACACATTAATACCTATCATTCTTAAAAAAGTTGACTTTCCTGACATATTCGTTCCTGTTAAAACTATACCTTTTTTACCTATAGTTATTGAATTACCAACTGCTTTTTCCAATAAGGGATGAATTCCATCTTCTATTTTAAACTTTGCTTCTTTTTCAAACTTAGGTTCACATATACTTTCATTAACTATCTCCCTATATATTCCAACTGAAATAAAAGCTTCTATTTTTCCTAATTCATAATAAAGCTCTAGCAATTCATTTTTATTTTCTTTAATTTTATCTATAATTCTATAATATGAACTTTCTAATATTAAAAATGGTATTAAAAAAGGTTCTAATATTCCACCATATATTATGGCTAAATTAATTAACCATGTATTAACTCTTATAAAATTAAGCTTATCTAATATCATTTTAAGCCTTTCTATATCCAAATTTCCCTTTTTATCTAATGCCACTATTCTTTGTGCTGCAGTTAATATTTCATTTAAATAAATTAATCCATTAGTACATACCTTTTTACTTTCATAACTTACTATATTAGGTGCTATTACAAAAAATAAAAGTACTAAAAGTGCAATATATTTATTAAAAGTTAAAAACATAAATACTATTAATATAAAATTACTTATTCCAAATAATGAATAAAAATATCCTTTTAACTTATTACTTTTAAGATCCTTTTTCATCATTTCTAGGAATCTATTTTTCTTATCAAAACCTAGATTATAAAATATATACTGAATTTTAGCTCTTAATTCTTTATCTAAGTTGATTTTATATATAACCTTATCTCTCTTCTTTAAATCCTCTTCATCCATTAGTGGTTCTCTTAACATTTTATATAGTGCAGCTTCACCAACACTTGAGTAAGTTCTATCTATTTTACGAAAAACATTCTCCAAATCTAAATCATAAAAACATTGTTCATCAATTTTATATGGAGCTTTATCTTGCATATCAAAGAATTCCCTAATAACTTTAATATCATTATATTTATATTTTTCATCTTTATAGTATTTTTTTAATACATTTAATGATCTTTTAGAATATATCATTGTTAGTACCTCTTAGCATATTGATACTTATATATTGAAATTCCAACCAAGACTAATAATATAATCGATATTATTATGAATACATTGCTTTTTAATAATATTACATAGGTATATGGATCAATATTAAATAAATGCCTTGAAACTAATTGCAGTATAAGTGACAAAATAAAAATTCCTAGTAAACAACTAGCAAGCTTGCTATTATTAAAATTAATATTTATTTTAATTTTACTTTTTTCACTTATAGGTACAACTATAGCTTCCCTAGTTACTGATTTAGAAATAAATACAATAAATAGCGAAATCACATTCCAAGTAAATATATCATTTAATGTTATAGTTAATTGATTTATTAAAAATAAATTGCATAAAGCTTCTAATCCTAGTCCTATTATCATCCATAAAACATATCTTTGAACATAATCCAATACTATATATACCTTGCTTTTAGTTAGCATATACTCATCTATAATACTTTTACAAAACTTCTATTAATCCTCCAAAACATTTTTTACATTTCTTTTTACTATATTCCATGTATTTATAAATTCATTTAATTCATATCTTCCTTCGTCAGTTAAATAATAATATTTTCTCATTGGACCAAGAGGTGACTTTTTCATTACTGAATATAATAATTTTTTCTTTTCTAATCTTATAAGAATTGGATAAACGCTTCCTTCACTTATATCTTCAAACCCATAATTTATAAGCTTTTCACAAACCTCATATCCATAAGTTTCACCATTAGATACTATCTTTAATATACAGCCTTCTAATAATCCCTTTAACATTTGTGTTGAATTTGACACTTTTTCACCTACTTTGTATTGCATAATAGTTATATCTAAATATTACCATACTACTTTGCATTGTCAAGTAGTAAAAAAAGAATAACATTTCTGTTATTCTTTTTATTGTTTTTATTCTTTATTTATTTTTACAATTGCAATTACAATTATTTTCCATGCAATCTTGCAATAAATCACTAATTGCATTTGTTAATTGACAATTTGAATTCATTAAATAATTGTTCGTCATTTGATTATTCCAGGAATATATAAATATTAATAATAATATCAATTTCATAAATTGACATCCATAACATTGCAATAAGTTTAATAACTGGCATGCAAAAAATTCATTTGTCGCATTAACATCACTTGTATCATCACAATAACTTGAACAAATTTCTCTTAAATCATCTTCATCTAAGTTGTTTATAATATCATTTAAAGTAGCTGTCGTTCCTAATGTACTCAATTTTCTTTTCCCCTTATAACTTGTCTAACACTTCATAATACGCTAAGATTATATAGATTGCTACAAATTTATACCTTTTTCTATTTTGAATCAAAAAAAGATGATATAAAACAATCTAAAATCATTTTATATCACCTTTTATTAAATAACCTTAAGCTTTGATATTTCCATACTTTAATAAACTTTTTATTCTTCTAAAATAAGTAATTCCTAATGGAATTACCGCTGCAAACCAAGCAACTGGATCAGCTAAACATATTCCCATAAAATCTAAATACCTTGGTAAAGTAAAGGCAACTATAGCTCTTGCTACAAGCTCATATACTCCAGCCATCATTGGAACAAAGGAATCACCAATCCCTTGAAGTGCATTTCTATATATAAATATTAATCCTAAAGGTATAAAGAATATAGCTGATATATCAAGTACTTGTTGTGCATATTTTAATATTTCAGCATCAGGATTACTTATAAACATCATAACAAAGTATTTCCCAAGGAATATTAAAACTGCTCCTGCAATAATACTTGTAATAATTGAAATTTTAGTACATTCCTTAACCCCTTCTTTTATACGTCCATATTCCTTAGCACCCAGATTTTGTCCACAATATGTAGCCATAGTAACACCAAAAGTGATTGCTGGTTGCATAACAAGCTGTAATGCCTTTGATGCTGCTGTATACGAAGCAATAACTATAGATCCAAATACATTTAAAGCAGCTTGAACAGTCATTATTCCTATAGATGTTATTGAAAATTGAAGTGCCATTGGAATCCCTATCTTTAAATGTTTATGATAATATTTTCTTTTAACATTAAAATCTTCTTTTTTAAGTCTTAAAATAATAAACTTCTTATAAGTATAAATTAAACAAAGTATGGCAGATACACCTTGCGAAATAATAGTTGCATATGCAGCACCTGCTACCCCCATCTTAAAATTAATTATAAACACTAAATCTAAAATAACGTTTAAAACTGAAGATACTATTAAAAAATATAATGGTGTTTTACTATCACCTAAAGCTCTTAATATACTTGCTATCAAGTTATATGCAACTGTTGCTACTACTCCACCATAAATTATTTTTATATATGTATGGGCATCACCCATAATATTTTCAGGAGTATTCATTAATTTTAATAAAGGCTTTGCTCCTATCAAACTTACTAATGTAACTACAATTACTGAAATAACTGTTAAAGTTACTGCACTAGCAACAGCCTTACGGAGACCATTTTCATCTTTTGCACCAAATTTTTGCGATACCAAAACTGCAAACCCACTAGTTAATCCTGTGGCAAATCCATTAACTAAAAACACCATAGATCCTGTTGCTCCAACTGCTGCTAAAGCATCAACACCTACAAATCTACCAACTATTATAGTATCTACCATACTATAAAATTGTTGGAATACATTTCCTATCAATAAAGGTATGGAAAATAGTAATATTAATTTAACAGGATTTCCTTTAGTCATATCATTAGTCATATTATTTTTCATATCATCATCGCCTCCTAACGTATTATTTCACAATTACATAGGATATCATCTTTAGAATACTTTTGCAAAACAAATTTTAAGAGGTAAGAATATTTTTTCTTACCTCTTATAATGACCTTGTAAATTGCAATTTTGCTATCTGTTATATATTTAAAATACTTCCAAAATATCCATTACTTAAATCATAAATTATTAACTTCATCTTATCAAAAATATTTAAATAATTAACTACTTTTTCAAATCCTCTATTACTTTACCTATAATTTTAATACCTTTCTCTATTTCTTCAAGAGATAACCTAGAAAGACCTAACCTTAAACACTCTTTACAACTATCATCTACTGAAAATATATCTCCTGGTGTAAATATAACTCTCTCTTTATAACACTCATCTAAAAGTAATCTTGCATCTACCCCTTCTATCTTAATATAAATATGAAGCCCTCCTTCTCCCCATATAAATGTTGGCTTAATATATTCATTAATACATTTTATAGCAAACTCATATTTTTCCTTATATACTTTTCTAACCTTTTTTATTTGCCTTTCAAAAGCTCCAGAACGTAAATACTCATAGAGTATTCCTTGATCTAAAAATGATGTATGAATATTTTTACATCTCTTCACACTTTCTAATATGTCTATAACATTTTTATCTGCAAGAATCCATCCAACTCGTATTCCAGGAAATAATATTTTAGAAAAACTTCCTATATAAATAACTCCACTACCTCCATTATCAAGGGCAGCTATTGGAGATACATGAGTACTATTATATAAAAGCTCTTCATTAAATCCATCCTCAATTATAGGTACATTATACTTTTTAAATAAATTATAAACAGAATATCTTCTTTCACCTTTCATTACAATTCCAGTTGGATTATGATATGAAGGAATTAAATATCCAAACTTTACATTATTACTTTTTAACTTATTCTCTAATTCATTAATATCTATTCCCTCTTCTGTCATAGAGACTCCCACTACTTCAACTCCATGAACTTTCATAATCTTAATAGCTGTATTATGAGTTGGATTTTCACAAATAATTTTATCTCCTTTATTTGTATATGCAGTAAGAATCATCTCCAATCCCTCTGTAAATCCATTAGTAATTATAATATCTTTACCTATGGTATCTACACCTTTTGTATTCATATATTTTAAAAGGTACTCAATAAGAGGTTTATACCCCTTTGCATATCCATAATTTAAAATCTTATGTCCTTCTACTGAAATTCTATTTAAAAATGCCTTTTTAAACTCTTCCATATCAAATAATTCACCATCTGGTGATATACTTTTAAAAGATATTAAATTCTTTTCCCAAGGTATTTCACTTTTTACAATATCTAATTTTTCTGCAAGATTTCCATAATCATTAGCTTTTTCACTCCAAGAAACCTTCCATCCATCTTCATTTATTGACTTAACCTCTGAAACGAAGGTTCCTCTTCCCTTTACAGTATATAAAATACCTTTTTCTTCAAGATTTTCATATGCAGTTATTACAGAATTTCTACTTACACCAAGTAATTTAGAAAGCTCCCTGGTAGCAGGGAGCTTTCCATTTGATACAAGAAGATTACTATCAATCATACTCCTTATATAATTTTCTATTTGTAAATATAGTGGTTCTTCAGTATTAAAATCTATTTTAGAAAATATCATTTTCTCACAACTCCTAAATTAGTGAACACTCTATTATTTTATCTAATAGTTCACTAAATTCTAATCCTCTTACCTTTGCACTTTTAGGAATAAGACTTTGTTTTGTCATTCCTGGAAGTGTATTTACTTCTAGTAAATAAGGTACTCCATCTCTTACTATCATATCAATTCGTACATAACTATTGCAACCTAAAATATCCCAAACTTTTTTTGATATATTATTAATTTTTTCTTGTAACTTTTCTTCTAATAGAACTACTTCTTCTTCCGCTCCATTTTCACCATACTTAGAATCATAATCAAAGAATTCACTATTTTTTGACTTAATCTTAACTGTAGGAAAAACTTCTCCATTTAATACAAAAGAAGTTATTTCTTCTCCATTTATATATTCTTCTATCATTATTTCATTGTCGTATTTTAATCCTTCCCTTACTGCCATTTCCACTTCATCTTCACTTCTAACTAAAAATGTGGCAACACTTGACCCCCCCTTATTAGGTTTAATAAATACAGGATATTGTAACTCTCTTATTTTTTTATAATCTATTTCTTCAACTGTTTTTACTATTAACCACTTTGCCGTATCAACCCCAACAGTTTTTACTATTCTTTTAGTTAACCCTTTATTCATACATATAGCACTTGGTAATACCCCACACCCACTATAAGGTATTCCAATAGTTTCAAGTAATCCTTGAATAGTACCATCTTCGCCAAACTGTCCATGTAAAGCTAAAAATGCAAAATCTATTCCTTTTATTTTTTCAACTACTTCACTTTTAGAATCTATTATTATCGGAATGATCTCTTCATATTTATCTCTATTTAAATTTAATAAAACTTGCTCACCTGACTTTAAGCTTATTTCTCTTTCTGATGATATTCCACCCATTATTACTCCAATTTTCATTATTATCACTCCCACATTTTTAATCTTTACTTTATTTTATGAATATAATAGCAAATAAAAAAGCACCACAGCAAAAGTATTTCTACTTAACTGTGGTACTACTACTCTGATTTATTGCTAACTACTCTTACAATATAATTTTTCTCTCTTATAATCGTAAATTTTATTCCACATTTGAATTATTCTCCAAATGTAATGCACTAATATCTACTTTACCATTATTATTTATCTTATTATCTTCTACTACATCTGATAAATCAACATAGGAATTACTTTCTATAATACTAAACTCATCCTCTACCAATTCATCATTAGAAAAATCATCATTAATTTTTAAATGATCTAAATCTTTACTTATTCCAAGTATATTATCATTCATCCTATTACTTGATAAATTTTCATAATTTTTAAGTTCCAGCTTATCTAATATATCTTTTTTCATAATATCACCTCATAAAGAACTATACTAAATATTATTCCTAATTATTTAGCTTTTAATTATTTAAATTTTTTATAACATAATTTATAACTTTCTTTGATAGAATTTATTATATATATTGACTTTTTTCGAGTTTTATTAGATAATAATTATTATTACTTAATAATTATAGGAGGTATTTTATGAATAATAGAAATTGGGATGGTTTTAAAGAATTAGTATTAGTTGATAAGATCGAAGTATGTACTGATATTATTTCATTCTATTTTAAATCAAAAGATGGAAGTAAGCTTGTAAAGCATAAAGCTGGTCAATTCCTACCTTTTAAAATAAAAACCAATGATCCTAAATATAAAGATGTTATAAGAACTTATAGTCTTTCTATGTTTCCTAATGAAGATATTTATAGAATAAGTGTAAAAAAAATTAATGGTGGATTAATTAGTACTTATTTACATGAAAATCTTAATATAGGTGATTCTATCGAAGCAATGGTTCCAACAGGTTTGTTTACTATAAAAAATAAAAATAATGATACAGTTCTAATCTCAGGAGGAATTGGTATTACTCCATTATTATCTATGCTATATGAAGAATCTGCTATTAGAAATAATATTCACTTTATACAAGCAGTACAAAATTCTAAGATGCATCCATTTAAAGATGATATAGAAAATATATCTAAATTAAAAAATATTGAAAATACTGTATTTTATTCTGATCCTTTATCTGAAGATGTAGAAGGTGTAGACTACGATTATACTGGATATGTAAATAAAGATTTCCTTAAAGACAATGTAAACTTAAATTCAGACTTTTATCTTTGTGGACCACCTCCATTTATGAAAGCTGTAGAAAGTATTTTACTTGAGCTTGGTGTAGATAATTCTAAAATAAATTATGAACTTTTTAGTAATTAATATACTATAATTCTATATCATTTTAAATGTAAAATTATTACAAAATAAAAGCTAAAACCTAGCTATGTTAGGTTTTAGCTTTTATTGATAGTGTAATTTAATTTCACCAATATTCTTTTCGTAGCACATTTTACAAAGTACTATTAACTCTTCATCATTATTAATTTCTTTGGTGTAAACTTCTAAATTAGTAATATTACCACACTCTTCACATTTATATTTTGCCTTTTCTAAAGCTTTATGTCTCTTTAAATTCCATTCTTCTTTATTATTAATATTACTATCTTCTTTATAATCATTTTTATTATTTCTGAATACAAAAATATTATTTCCATCAGCAAAAATACTTTTTACTTTACCCTCAATACATTTTTTCAATGAAATTCTATCAGTACTTTTTCTCTTTTTATATTCCATATTTACTCTTATTACTATAATCTTTATTAAATATATTCCTAATACTAAGTATATTAAATTAAACATAAATATCACCCTTTTTATCATTAACTATTTTTTCTAAATCTATGCATTTTTCTAACAATAAAAAGGCGTAATATAAAAATTAATTTAAATTAGGAAAATTAAATATATCTGTAATTCCGCTTTTTGACTTCGGTTCATTTTCATGCCTTAATTTCTTTTCTTCTTCTTCACAATGAATTACCCCATCTATTAAACCATTATTATAATCATTTTTACTTTTTTTATTTATCATAATTTTCATCCTTTCAACTTTTTAATCTTCATATAAATTATTATCCTCACCTATATTAAAATTATTTATAACTTCTTAAATAATTTTAATATAATAAAATAAGCTTCTACATAATAGACCTTATAATCTATTATATAGAAGCTTAACTTTATAATATTAATTAGAACTGACGAATTATCTTTTGAGCATAGACAATTCCTACTCTTCTTTTTAACTTATCATTTAATGCAAGCTCGACACTTGTATTATCATTTAATTCAAAAGTATAAACTGATAATCCTTTAATATTACTATTATAATAAACCTTTTTTTCTTTACCCTTAATATTGCTTTTATTATTTTCATATGCCTTTCTAACATCACTTAGTGAAATTACTTTAGCTACTTTTCTTCTGCTTTCATTATATATTTTACTTACAGTTATAGTATCATTAAATATTTCATACTCATACTCAACATATACTAAAAAACTTAAAATAAATAACCCTAAAGCTATGATTCCCATAACTACTGAAGCTAATAATGATACTGTTAAAAAAAATGCTAAAAAAACTACAAATACCATAGATAGCCCCTTTAAAATATTACTTACAGTTTTACTTTTGTCACACTCAATAAATTGCTCTAATACCTCTTCCATTTTTATACCTCCCAAACACCCTTATTTTTATATTATAACAAAATTTATGTTAATTTAATATGTAAAACTTAGCTATATTTAATATTTTAATATAAGATTCTATAACCCTTTATAATAGTTTATTAATTCCTCCTTATTTTTAATACCTCTATTTTGAGGAATAGTTAACTCTGAAACATCCTTTCCATTTAGTTTACCATTAACTAAATATTCTTTTCCTAAGAAGTTTTGCCCCCAAGTGGCAATCTTATTTATCTCTGGTGTTTCTATATTTAATAATTCTGCAAAAGCTTTTAAAATACATAATCCAAATTGAATATCTTCAATAAAGTATCTAGAGTTTTTATCTGGAATATATCCATTTTCTACTTCCACCATAGGTGAATCAATTCCTATAAATCCTGGTGCAGTATTTATTTTTTTGCTTAATTCCTCTGGTGTTTCTATATTATATCTTATCTTTATTTTTTCAATATCTTTTGGATCAAAATCATTATTTACATTAAACCCATTAAATATTAATTCTAATTCTTCATCTAACTTTAATAACTCTGTTGAGGCCATAGTTCCCCATTCTTCATAGAATAAAGGATTTCTATCATATACTGTTTCACCTTCCACATAATCATGGAATAACTCATATAATCTTGAAGGATGCATTGTAGGATTTGATGGTGATAAAGTTATTGCTAAATAACTACTTAATGGAATACATGGAATATCAATAAAATTAGTCATGCATTCTGCTACTTTTTCTGAATACTCACCTGGAATTACTCTAATTTTCATAAATGGATTTCTTTGTTTTAATATTACTGATTCCCCGTATTTTTCTAATCTTATTATTGAAGGTACTCTTTGTGTCCCAAAGAATATACATCCCTTCTCTAATAAAGGATCTATTAGATATTCTTTTCCACCAAATCCTGGAATAGCCCCTACTACTGTTCCTTTCTTTAAAAATGGAAGTATAGTATTGATTGTTTTTTCCATCATAAACGAAGGATATGTTATTAATACATAGTCTGCATTTCCTACTGCCTCTTCATAACTTGATGTAATACAATGAATTTTCACTTCATGAGTTATATTTTTTTCTTCTTCTACTAATGCCATTTTCTCTTTAAAACTTTCTGGCTTTGAAGTGTGTAGCCATACCTTATTTTCATCTTTCATTGATATGTATGCAGCTAAATATGTTCCTATATTTCCTGCCCCTATAATACAAATATTCATATTACTCCTCCTAATTTCATTAAAATATTTATTTCATATTTATATTTTAATATTTTTTATTCTTATATTTTATATCCTCTTATCTTTCCTCTCTTCCCTATATATAATTACAACTTATTTTAATTATAATTTCAACTAAAATTAATATAATACATTCTTAAAAATTATATTTCATAAAAAGACTTCTACTTTTTAATATCTTAATAAATATCTAAATACTATTTCACTTCACTTTATAATTTGTTAAAATTTTCTTAATAAGGTATTGCGCACCTATGCGTTTTACTTTATAATAAGTTATAAATTACTTCTTAATATTTTTGAAAATAACTTTTATAAAGTTATTTTGTTCTATTTATTTTAATAGGGGGACTATATTTATGAAATTAGAAATAAAAAATCTACGAAAAAGTTTCTCCGGTAATGAAGTTTTACATGGAATTTCATTTTCAGTAGAAAGCGGAAAAGCACTAGGATTACTTGGTCGAAATGGGGCTGGTAAAACGACAACTCTCAGAATATTAATGGATGTTTTCAAATGTGATTCAGGTGAAATATTATTTGATGGTAAACCTTTCATACCTCGCAATCATCAAATAGGTTACTTACCTGAAGAAAGAGGGTTATATCCAAAGAAAAAAGTTATGGAGCAAATAGTATACCTTGCAACTTTAAGAGGAATTAGTAAAAAAGAAGCTAAAGAAAATACAAAAAAATGGTTAACTAGATTAGGTATTGCTGAATATGAAAATAGAAAGCTTGATACATTATCTAAAGGAAATCAACAAAAAGTTCAATTAGCTCAAACCTTAGTTTGTAATCCAAACATAGTTATATTAGACGAGCCATTTAGCGGCCTTGATCCTGTTAATGCTCAAATACTTAAAGATGTGGTTAATGAGTTAATTGCTGATAATAAAATTGTTATTTTCTCTAGTCATCAAATGAGTTATGTCGAAGAATTTTGTGAAGATATAGCAATAATAAATAAAGGAAATATTGCTTTAAGTGGAAATTTAAAAGATATAAAAAAAGAATACGGAAAAAATAGACTTATTTTAAGTGCTAATAATTATTCATTAAATGAATTAAAAGATATTTGCGAAAATAATTTTTCCCACTTAGTTAGTATTTATGACATAAAAAAAGATTTTTTAATATTAGAACTTTGTAAAAACTGTAGCAAAAACTCTTTTTTAAAAAGTATTATTGATTATGATATCGATATCGAAAACTTTTCAGTATATGAACCTTCACTAACAGATATTTTTGTATTAAAGGCAGGTGATGAATAATGAAACAATTTTTTAATGTATTAAGTTTTGAATTGAGTAATTATTTTAAAAATAAAGGTTATCTTATTACTACTATACTTATTCCAATACTATTAATCCTAGGATTATCACTACCTTCATTATTTGATATGTCCAAACTTATACCTCCGTTATCAAGTAACAACTCTGAGATTACAGAAAATATTGAAGAAATAAATGAAAGTAAAGATAAAACTAACTATATTATCATGGATACTAATAATATTATTAGTGATAAAAGTGTTCTTGAAACTGCATTTCCCAACTCAAATTGGACTATAGTAAATAGTAAAGATGAAGCTGAAAATGTTATAAAATCTGGTGATGCTAAAGCTGGATTTATTGTTGAAAGTTTAAATAAATATTCATACTTAGTTGATAATTCTGGTTTCACTGATACTAATCAAATTATTTTTGAAAACATATTATCTACATTAAATCAAATTGAGTATGCAGAAAATAATAATTTAAATATTGATGAATTACAATCAGTTATTAACATTCCATTTGAATCAGAGATAAGTATATTAGGGAAGGATAGTGCAAGTAATTTCTTTTATGTTTATATATTTATTTTTGCAATGTATATGATGATATTGCTATATGGTCAGTTAATTGCCGTTTCAGTTACTTCTGAAAAAAGTAATAGAGCAATTGAAGTTCTAGTAACAAGTGCTAGTAGTAATAGCCTTATATTTGGTAAAGTAATAGGTGCTGCATTAGCAAGCTTCTTACAAGTTGCTATAATATTAGGATCTGGTATGATAAGCTATACATTAAATAGTAAGGCTTGGAATGGACTTTTAGATGGAGTATTTAAGATTCCTAGTAATATATTATTAACATTTATTATTTTCGGTAGCATTGGTTATTTATTTTACTCATTTATATTTGGTGCTCTTGGTGCATTAGTTTCAAAGACAGAAGATATTAGCTCTAGTATAGGACCTATAACTATGATTTTTGTTATTGTATTCTTTATAAGCATGTTTGGACTAACCAATAGTGATAGCCTTTTAATAAAAATCGCTTCATTTATTCCTTTTAGTTCTTCTATGACTATGCTTATAAGAGTTGCACTTGGTACTGTATCTAATATAGAAATAATTATATCATTTATTATCTTATTAGTATCTACTATTTTAATAGCTATTGGTGCTGCTAAAATTTATAGACTAGGTACTTTAATGTATGGAAATCCTATTAAATTAAAAAATGCATTAAAATGGTTTAAAAAAGAAAAAATTTCATAATATTGATTAGCAAATTTAAAGAGGGCTAAAACTTTAGCCCCCTTTACTCTATTAATGAAGCACAAACTATAGTTCTAGCCTCATCAAATTCATAACTACAAGTATATAATGTAATTATATTTGAAATATCACCCTTAGAAATATCTTTCTTATATATGGATTTATTTTTTAAGTTATTAATATACTCATCAAATTCATCATTGCTAGCAAATTTATTTTTTAGATTAACCTGTCCACTACTATCTATAAATATAGAAAATACCTCATAAAAATATTCTTTACCATCTTTAATTATCTTTATTTTTCCATTATCAAAAAAGTCTTTTTCCTTAAATTTATTTATATCAGCAAACATACTACCATTTCTCATATTATGTCCATATAAAATCAAATTCTTATCATTAGAAATATCATTTTCACAATCAATAAAAATAGTACCCGCTATATCCTCTTCCCTATAAAAATTATTTTTTACATAGAATTCATTATCTTTACTTTGTACTACTGGATAATCTATTGCAGTATTAGATATATTAATCCAAAATTTATATTCTGAATTAATATCCTTTAATTTTTCATCTATCAAACCTATATTACTATTAACATCTGAAATATTATTTATATCTTTAATTTCTTGATATATTTTATTTGATCTAT
>NZ_SMUS01000009.1 GCF_004353185.1 Clostridium cuniculi
CTTCTGCTATATTTTATATAATAAATTATTAACTTCTAAATATATATTTTAAAATAAACTAAGAGTATTAATATACAAATTAACTTTAATATAAAAAAAATTTGTAGCACAAAACATTAACTATAAATGGCGAGGTATAAGCATATACATGAAGAAAGAAAAATGAGATATTTATTTGGAGGTATCATTGAAATTAAGCCGTAGAATTTAATAATTGATGGAGTAAAGTTGCGTAAAGAAGTTTTTACTGTTTGAGCGAATAGCGAGTTTAAAAACTTTAGCAAACTTTACGGAATCAATTATATAAATTCTAGGTGAAAATTTCACCATTACCGGAAAATAAATATTTCATTTTTCGCTTCCATGTGGTACGCAATATATTTCAATTGCTTTTGCCATGAATTCTGCAGTCCCTTCTCCATATTTATCTATATTTTCTTTAAATCTTTCATCTCCTATATACATTAAACCTAAGCCACTTAAAATTTCCTTTGTACAATTATAAAAGTTTAAAGTTATATATGCTCTCCATTTTTCAACTAAGCTTTGTACAATATGACTATTTGGATCTTCATTCCTATTATCAGCAAACTCTTTTAATATTTCTATCATTTCTTCATTAATTGTATTCCATGAATTTTTATCATAACTACTTGTCTTTTTCTCATATTCTTTATATGCATCGGTATTACCCCAACGAGTTTTAACCTCTTCTGAGTACTTTCTTTTATTTTCTTCTATCTTACTATTATCAAATTCTTTAAAACTCATAATATTATCTCCCTTTATTGTTTTATTTATTAAGGCAATTAACCCATCAATTCTTTTTCTTTTTTCCATAAGCAATTCTTTATGCTTATTTAATGCTTCATTTTTATTGTAGTTAGGATTTGTCATTATTTCTTTTATTTCATTTAACGGGAAATCTAATTCTCTAAAAAATAATATTTGTTGCAAGGTTTCTAAATCTTTATTGGAATATACTCTATATCCAGCTTCAGTAGTATCACTTGGCTTTAAAAGTCCAATTTCGTCATAATAATGAAGAGTTCTTACTGTAACTCCACTTAATTTTGCTACTTCACTTATTTTCACTTTTCTGAATCCTTCCTTTTTCTTATAAATTAATCAGCACCTTTAATTTACTTGCTATAACTATGACTTGTTTTCCTTACTACACATCTAACTATAATCTATAACGTAACGTTATAGTCAATAAAAATATTAAAAAATAATATTTTTACTTTTTTAATATCTAATATAGAAAAATTTACAATTTATTAATAGCAATTTATTTCATTCTTGCAGAGGGCTTTATAGAACATTATACTTATAATTAGTAACATATTTTGCTATATACTAATAAATATAATTTATAATGAAAGGATTATATATGAGAAAAAAAGATATATTAGAGCTAAAAAAACGTTTTAAAAAAGACCACTGTACCTTTACAAAAATGTGTGGTTGTTACGTTAATGGCGAAAAAAATATTTTATTAAAATTCAGAGAAACATTTTTAAATTTAGAAGAGGATGATTATTTCAAATACTTAGAAATTGCTAAAAAAGTTTTATCTGGAACTATTGGTAACAATATTTTAGAGCTTAATTTTGAACTTAACGAAGAGCATATAAATGAAAAACAACTTTCTTTTATGAAACTAAAAAATAGTGGATTAAAAGATGACGCTTTACTTGATGAATTCTACAATTCAATTATAGAAAATTATGATTATACAGGTAATTTTTTAATCCTTATATTCCATGATGCTTACGATGTTATTACTAAGACTAAAGATAATGCAAAGTTAGATGAGTCTGAAGAAGTATACGAATATATTCTTTGTGCAATATGTCCCGTTGAACTATCTAAAGCTGGACTTAGATATTTTGAAGAAGAAAATACAATTAAATCACGTACAAGAGATTGGGTTGTTGAGGCACCAAGTAATGGATTTGTATTTCCTGCCTTTATAAATCGTAGTTCAGATGTTAATTCTATTATGTATTATACAAAAAATGCAAAAGATACACATCCTGAGCTAATGGAAAATGCTTTAGGATGTCCGACAAAACAAACTCATACAGAACAAAAAGAAGTATTTAATGATATTATCCGCGATGCTCTTGGTCCTGATGAAAAGAAATCTGATCTTTTCTTTATGGAAATTCAAGAAAGTTTAAACAATAAAATTGAAGAACATAATAGTATTTATGAAGAGTCTGATGTACCAATAGTTTTAACTAATGATGTTGTTCAAGAAATATTATCTCTAAGTGGTGTTCCTGAAGAAGTTACTACTAAAATAGAAAAGTCATATACAGAAAACTTTGGCGATGCTCCTCCTGTAGCAGAAATATTGATAGACAACAAGGCACTTGCTGCAAAAGCTCAAAAGAAAAAAGAAGAAATGCTTGAAAGACAAGTAAAAATACTTGAAAGCAAACTTGAAAGAGTGACTCAAAGCTCTTCACCAAATTCAGAAATAGAAAAAGCTTCATTAGAATTAGAAGATGAAGCGGCTATAGAAGTAGATTCTTCTAATATCACTTCAGAAGATGTTAGTGATTCTATATCTAAGGATAACTCAGATACTAATCTTAATACTAATACTGAGCTATCTGAGAATTTAGATGAAAACATAGAGAATTCTACTAATTTAAATGAAGATTATGATATTGTACTAAAAGTAAAACCTGAAAAAGTACCACAAATTAAATCTCAAATAATTGATGGCAAAAAATATCTTGTTATTCCTATTGATGAAAATGAACAAACTACTGTAAATGGAATTGATAGCTTAGTTTAATATAATTTAATAATAAAAATGGTATGTATCATGATTTCTGACACATACCATTTTTATATGTTTAATGCTCTATTAAATCTACCTTTTCAACTTCATTTATACACATTATATCTGTTAATATATCACTAATATCAAGTTCATCATCAAGATTTATTTTAAATCTAATTCTAACACCTTCACCCTTAGATCTCTTTTGCATTTCAATAGATACTATATCTCCTCCAACATTTCTTATCATGTCCTTTATAGCTTCAACTGTTACTGATATATTCTCACTTATTCTAACTTCTATATGGGCATGTGAATTTCTAGATATAGTAATTAAATTTTTTATTCTAAATATATCATTTAAAAATGCATATGCAACAAGAGTAACAAGTATTGAAGCAAGATATATACCTGATCCTACTGCTAGACCTATTATAGCTACTAAACATATAGATGCTGCTGTAGTTAACCCCTTTACGCTTCTTTTATCTTTTAATATTGTTCCTGCACCTAAAAAACCTATACCTGAAATATATTGTCCAGCTAATCTGAACACATCATTATCCCCACCATTAATACGATAATATTCTAAAGATGTTATTTGAATTAATAAGCCTACAAGCCCAACCATAACGTGAGTTCTTATTCCTACTACCATTCCTTTTTTCTCTCTGTTATATCCTATTGCTCCTACAAGAATTACACATACAATTATCTTAAATATAATAACTGCTGATACTTTAAATGTTTCACTATTAATAAACTCACTTATCATAAAATATTCACCTCCAGAAGCTCAATAAAAACTATATACTTTTATAATTTAATTTATTATCTGTAATATAAATAGATTTTTAATATATTTTATATTCTTAATTTTTATTAACTGAACACTTAAATATATTATTTCATAAACTAATATATTTAATAATACAAAAAGAGAGAACATTTATGAAATTTAATAATACCCTAAAAAATATGTATCGTAATATTATTTTTTCAAAATCTGTAATATCTCATAAATTTAGAATTCATTCAAATTATAATGATACCTCTACAGACTTTGTAAATAATAATAATTTATCTAGCACTACTAAATATCTTATTTGGGTAGATACTAATAATTTTCAAGTAAATATTTTTTCAGGCTCTAAAAATAACTGGAAACTAGCAAAGAATTATATTTGCTCTATTGGAAAACCATCTACGCCTACACCATTAGGAACATTTAAGGTTGGTGCCAAAGGATTTTCATTTGGCGAAAATCATGGGTATATTTGTTATTATTATACACAATTTAAAGGAAATTATCTTTTCCATTCAATTATATATAATCTAGATAATACAGTTAGAGACGGTCGCCTTGGATATAAAATCAGTGATGGCTGTATTAGACTTGCTAAAGTAAATGCTAAATGGATTTATGATAATATACCATATGGAACTACCGTTTTTATAAGTTAAAGAATGGATTATAAAAGTTGAGAATCAATAATAAAACTATATATTTATAGTTTAAGCTGTATCCCACATATTTGGTAGAATACAGCTTATTTTTATTATATAGGTATATAATAACTTCTCAATATCATCTCTAATTTTTATTTCTCTACTGTAATTTAAATTGATTTTCATGTTTATTTATTAAATCTTCAACTATATATGGGAGCTTTTCAATAATATGAGATGCATTAACACAAAACATATCTTTTGATAATATATCTCCACAATATCCATGAATATATGCTCCTAATATTGTTGCCTTTAAAATCTCATATCCTTGCCCTATAAAGGAAGCAATAATTCCTGTAAGTGCATCTCCCATACCTCCTGATGCCATTTTACTACTTCCTGTTGTGTTTATATAAACTTCTCTACCATCAGTTATTATTGTATTATATCCCTTTAATAATACTACTACATTATATTCTTTAGCAAAATTAACAGCAATATCAATTCTATTTTCAACTAACTCTTTAATATTAATACCTGTAAGCCTAGACATTTCTCCCATATGGGGTGTTATTACAATCTTTCTATTGCTATTCTTTAATAATTCTAAATTATCTTTTAATACATTTAATGCATCTGCATCAAGAACTACAGGACATCCTTCCTTAGAAAGAATATTCCTTACCTGTTTAAATGTAAATTCATCATTTCCCATACCAGGTCCCATAGCAATACTATCACTATTTAATATAACCTCTTCAAATGTATTATCCTCATATGACATTGACATAGCTTCTACTAATTTAGTTTTTAAAATATCTACTACAGATTTCTTTGTACAAAGAGTAACTAACCCTGAACCAGTTCTTACAGCTGTCATAGTTGAAATATATGCTGCCCCTGTAAATTTTTCAGATCCTGCTATAACAGTGATTCTACCAAAATCACCCTTGTGTGAATACTTATTTCTCTTTTTTATAATATTTTTTATATCATTTATTTCTGTCATGTACTCTTTATTATGAAATTTATTAACTACATAATCTGGTACACCTATTTTTTCAATTATTATACTCCCTGTATATTTTTCACTTTCATAATCTAAAAATCCCTTTTTATAAACTTCAAAAGAAACAGTTTTATCTGCTTCAATAGAATTACCTAGAATCCCAAAGCTATCGCATTTCATTCCTGAAGGTATATCTATAGAAAGTGTGTAAGTACTTTTTTCATTTATTATTTTAATTACTTCATCATATATTCCTTCTATTTTTCTGCTTAGACCTATTCCAAAAATCGCATCAATAGTCATGCTATTTTCACTTAGTGCTTCCCTTAAATTTATAATATCTTCATTTTTAATAATATGCTTTATATTAATCCCCATATTTTTTAAAATATCATAGTTTGCTTTACAGTCTTTACTCATTGAATGATTACCTACTATGAATATATCTACTTTCATATTCATACTAAAAATATGACGTGCAACAGCTAGACCATCGCCTCCATTATTACCACTTCCACATACTATAGTAAATGATTTAAATCTTTCAAAATCTATATTTTTAATAACTTTTAATGCAGCATTTTCCATAAGAACAATTGAAGGAATATTCAAATCATTTATGCAGTAGTTATCTATATTCCTTATTAAAATTGAGTTTCCTATTTTCAAAATCTCATCACCTTTTACAAAATTAATTTATATATTTATAATTATATCATTATTTAACTTCTGCTCATTTATTTTTATAACTTACTTCCTTATTATATTTTTAAAATTTTTGGACATTTGTCCTTATTTTTTTATTCTACCTCTTTCTTAAAAGAATTAATGTGTTATAATTACTTTACTTAACTAATAAGGAGAATTGCAATGAACAACTTACCTTATTTTTTAGATACTTGTCCTAATTATATAAAAAATAAATTTATGTATGTTAAATTTAATACTTTTGATAAAATACTTATACAAAATGAAGATCCTAACTTTGTATATATAATAAAAAAAGGAAAAGTCAAAGTTTATTCACTAACACCAACTGGAATTAAATATCTAGAAAGGACTTATTGTGAAAATGATTTATTTGGTGAGCTAGAAGTATTTGCTAATAAGCCTATATTAAATTATGTAGAAGCACTTGAACCTTGCGAAGCAATTAAAATTTCCAAAGAATCCTTTTTAGAATGGATTAAATATGATAGTGAATTTTCTTTATATATTCATATAGAGCTTTCTGAAAAAATGTATCATACTTCTATTAATAGTAAAGCAAATGTTGCTTATAATTTAAAAGATAGAGTACTCTTCTTTTTATGGAAGTTTTTAAATGAA
The DNA here is from genome assembly GCF_004353185.1 of Clostridium cuniculi. GTDB lineage: Bacteria > Bacillota > Clostridia > Clostridiales > Clostridiaceae > Clostridium > Clostridium cuniculi. Next base: position 6,591 of record NZ_SMUS01000009.1, read on the forward strand.
CATAATCTAAATACAGTTCATAAAGACATACTAGTAGAAGGTGTAGGTTCTAATATTAGAAGTGTTAATCGAATTATTAAAGAGTTAGTAGATGAAGATATTATTGAATATAATAAAGGATCTATTAAGGTAAAAGATATAAATAAACTTGCTGATATAAATTTCTCCTCTAATAGTAATAATAACTTAGTAAGTATTTTTAATAATAATTCAGGAGGCAAACAATGATAGATAAAAAATTATTAATAGAAAAAGCTTTCGATGCTCAAAAATATTGTTATACACCATACTCAAACTTTAATGTAGGTGCAGCTTTACTTTGTGAAAATGGTGAAATTTATCAAGGATGTAATATAGAAAATGCTGCATATACACCAACAAACTGCGCTGAAAGAACTGCTTTCTTCAAGGCAATTTCTGAAGGTCAAAAGAATTTTACTGCCATTGCAATTGTAGGAAATAAAGCAGGCATAAAACCTGGAGATGGAGATTTCTGTGCACCTTGTGCTGTATGCAGACAAGTAATGGCTGAGTTTTGCGATTTAAAAACTTTCAAAGTAATAATTGCTAAAAGTACAGAAGAATATTTAGAATATACATTAGATGAACTTTTACCATTAGCATTTACAGGTAAAAATTTAGAATAAACTATTAAAAGCTATTGATTTTTTAATCAATAGCTTTATCTCTATATAAAATTAGAAATATTCAATTAGACTTCTTTTAATAAATTATACATTCTTCTAACTAATATTATAATCCATAATCTTAAAGCTAATGCTAAAAATACTATACATACCCCTATTACTGCTGAATAAAATATCATATTTATAGTATTTCCAACTGTAATTATAGAAGCTATTATTAGATAAATACTTATTTTATTATTATAGTTATCATATAAATCATTATTTTTTATTTTTAATATTTCACTACTTCCAACTAATAATTTATATATCATAATAATTTCTACTATATTAAATACATTCATCCATATAATATTAAAGTATATATTATTTATCATTTCTGAACTTATCGAAAAAGTTATAAGCAACTTTATAAAAGCTATAAATATTAATATAGAAGCATAATTAGCTGATTGTTTTAATGATTCTAATTTATACTGATCTATCAACTCTTTTATTCCGAAATATATAACCATATAGCTAATAAAATCCGGTAAAAGCTTAATACTACCCAACTTTATATGAAATATTAAAAATATAAATCCCCAAAATATTTTATTATATCCCGAATTCATTTCTATAACTCCCCTCTTGCCTTTAAATATTTATATATTCCATAGGAATTATAAAAAGAATCGTAATTTCTAACATTAAAACTTTCCATATTGTTATACCTATAAATATATTCATCATTATACTCATTTATAAAGTGTATCTTAGGACTTATGTTATATAATGTATAACTTTTTAAAATATCATTACTTCCATTATACTTTGATTTTATTGTTACTATTGAATTTTCTTTTATAGTTTGTCCTTTCTCATATTTTATTTCATCAACACCATTAAACTCTATATAAGTAATATTAAAATCAAATATTTCTGAGACATCTTCAAATAAAGATGATTCTATATTTTCTATTTTAACATCTTCTTTTATTCTAAATGTTATTGATGACGTTCCATCACTAGAACCAGTATAGCTAATCCCCTCTAATGCTACTGGTCTATTACTACCTTTATATAATACTATCTTTCCTAAATCTATATCCATATTTGATCCATCATTAAATTCTATTGTTGCATTAGTTAATACAATTTCTTTTTGGTTATCATCATATTTAAGTTCTGGACATGTTACATATACTGTATGAAGTCCATACCTTCCAAACTCATTTACATTTAGTTTTTTCTCTTCATAAAACATCATTCCATAAGATTGATTATATTCTGTTGCAAAAAAATATGTATCTGATAGTTCTTTAAATGTTATCCCTGTAACATATTTATTATCATCTACATTCGAGATATACTGTAAAATTAAAGAACCTTCATCTAATGAATATGTACCTTCATATTCATTAATAGCTATTTCGTAATAATTCTTTAAAAACACCTGCTTGTCTATTCTTAACTTGCTAATTGATATTATAGATATTATTGCCGTTAACACTATAACTATTATTGATATCCTTAGTATCTTATTATGATTACTCATGGCTTCCCCCTAATTATTCTTTTTTATACATTATATACCAAACAATTGCTTTAATAAATAAAAAAGCTATTAGGAGTTATCTTTAATTTACTCTCTAATAACTATTTATCTTATATACTATAATACTTTTCTATAAATACCTTATGACTTCTAGGTATATTTTCTGGCAATTCGTCATAACTAAAAAAACATAAGTCCTTTGTTTCAAAATTATCTATACTTAATTTACCACTATAACTTTTACATACATATCCTATAGTTATAAAAAAAGCTTTATCTCCATGAGGAAATTCTATAAAACAATCTTCTCCTGAAGTTGTTCCTAAAAGAGTTAACTCTTTTATATTTAATCCAGTTTCTTCTTTTGCTTCTCTAACTGCAGTAGTTTCAAGAGACTCACCTAACTCCGTAATTCCACCTATTAATCCCCATTTGTAAGGGAATGTTCCTCTCTTTTGTAATAATATTTGATTATCTTTATTTATTATCAATACATTTACCCCTGTTAGATTTATTGAGTCATGGCCTACTCTTTCTCGTATATATTTAACATAATCCATATTTATAACCTCACTATTCTTCATTAGCCTAAACAATATAGCTAATCTTCTCTCATATCTATTATACCTATAACTTTTTTTTATTAAATAAAAAGAAAGATAATTTTCTAATTTAGGGCATAATATATAGGTCATTTCATTAATATTTATGTCTTTAAGGTGGATTTATATGAAAAATAACAATAACAAAATACAAAAGATACCACCATTTGAAAAGCCTTTATTTATAATGATAATAACTTTTGTTGGTGGATATATGAATGGATATACTTATATTACAAGAAATAATATATTAGCTAATATGCATACTGCTAATATGTCTAAATTAGGAATTAATATTGCTCTTGGAGAATGGTTAGAGGCACTACACTACTTCATTCCAATTGTAACCTGTATATTAGGTGCTGCTTTTAGTAAATTAATTGAAACTATACTTATAAACTTTAATTTTAAAGGAGATTGGAGAAAGTTTGCTCTTGTTTTAGAAGGAATTGCATTATTTTTAATAGGGCTAATTCCTAGTTCTTTTCCTGATATTATTGTTACTAATTTAGTTTCTTTTTTAATGGGATATCAATTATGTTTATTTAGAAATTGTCTTGGTGTTCCTTTTAATACAACTATATGTACTGGTAATATTAGAACTGTTGGATTATTCTTATTCGGTGCATTAGATAAAGAAAGCAATGACTCTTTTAAAAAATTAATTACTTTTACAATACTTACTTTTTCTTTTGCAGTTGGTGCTATTCCTGGTACTTTAATATCTCTTGCTTTAAGTATTAAATCTGTATGGGTTTGTAGTTTTATATTATTTCTACAAGCTTTTTGGATACATATTTATGAAAAGAAACTTTAAACAAACTCATCTTTTTTAAATACTATATAGTATGAAATCTAATGATAGGAGATGAGATACATGTCAAGAAATTGTTGTAATAATGAATCATCTTACTGTAATAATAACTGTTGCACCCCGTGTAATGGTTGTAACAACGGTGTATCAGGACTTGGCGGTTTTGGCTTTTATATACTAGCAATATTTTTGCTATTTGGTGGTGGCGGCTTTGGTCCAGGTAGCTTTTGGGGTGACTATGGCAAGATTTTTCGTTGTAGCGGATTTAATAACGGTTGGTGTGATAATAGCCAATTTAACAATGGTAGCTTTACTAATAATATTTCTAATACAAACTTTTCTAACTCTAACCTTGCTGGCCTTCTTGGAGGGCTTTCTAATAATAGTAACTTTGATATTAGTAATCTTACTGATTCTTATAATTAAGCCACTACCAAAAAAGCTATTAGGATTAAGTTCCTAATAGCTTTCTTTAAGCTCTAATAATGTACATGTATCATGAGTATTGTTTCCCTCATAACTGAAATTATATATCAAAACTTAATTGAATTTCATTATTTTTTTCTTCAAAAGTTCTCATATATTTAAAAACCTCTTCTACTCCACAAATAATATTATTCTTCTCACAAGTTTCTTTAATAATTTTCATCAATTTTTCATGATTTTCACTTAATACTTCATAACTACTTCCATATTTTTTTATATATTTTTCTTTTAACCCTTTAAAATGCTTATCTAAGTTTTTATAATAATACTCTCTATTTCCATCTCTTAATGTTAATCCAATACCGAATACTATAATTCCTTTAACTTTAGCTTCTATACAATAATTTAATATTCCTCTTATATTATCTTCGGTATCATTTATATATGGTAAAATAGGAGTTAACCAAACCACTGTAGGAATACCGTTATCCCTCATTATCTTTAACACTTCAAAACGTTCTTTTGTGCTAGAAACATTAGGCTCAATTATTTTGCATAACTCTTCATCATAAGTTGTTAGTGTCATTTGTACAACACACTTTGCTTTATTATTTATACTTTTTAACAACTCTAAATCTCTTAATATTCTATTTGATTTAGTTAGTATTGTTAACCCAAACCCATGCTTTTCAATTATCTCTAAACACTTTCTTGTATTTTGTATTTTTTCTTCTAATTGAATATATGGATCACTCATTGCACCTGTTCCAATGATACATTTTCTCCTTTTTTTCTTAAGTGCATCCTCTAATAACTGAGGTGCATTACTTTTAACTTCTATATTTTCAAAGACATGATTCATTCCATAACATAGACTCCTGGCATCACAATATATACATCCATGAGTGCATCCTCTATAAATATTCATTCCATTATTACTGGACAATATTCCTTTTGCCATTATCTCATGCATATAACATCTCTTCCCTTCTGTAATATTAATATTTCTACTCTTTTATAAAAACAATTTCATTATAACCTGTCTTATAATCTTTAATTGTTTCATATTTCCATCCCATTATTTCCTGTATAATAAGCTCGCAAGTAGTATTAATTATACATCCTTCCACTAAATGACCACCAATTACAGATAAATCTTCCTTTGAAAAAGCAATATGTAGATGAGTTCTTTCAGAACTTACAGTTCCATTTAAAGACACTATTTCACAGTTTTCATTAATCTCTCTTATATTAATACCACCAGCATCACGTATTCTTAACTTAGATACACATCCTACTGATGATAATATAACTGCAGCCTTAAGATTTTCTTCTTTTGCTATTTTCTTTATTTCAATTAATAAGTCATCTCCACGCTGAAGTCTTTTGCATATAATTCTACCGTTCATTTTATTTACCTCATTTTATAACTTAATTTTAATAACTGTACTAATATTTTTATCAATATTATTATTAATCTATTTTAAAGTATCCTTTTTATTATATATCTATAGTAAATAGTCAATTCTTTTGATTTATTAAGATGAAATATGGTATTTACCTAATTAGTCCCCTTATCCTCAGCTAGTGATTCCAACAACTAAACCTAAAGGTAACTTTTACAGCCAAGTTACTGACCATACTATGAACAATTAAAATAACAGTATTAGATTTATTATCATACAATACTGATATATATTAAAATTATTTAAATTCATTTTCATGTTCCTTAAAGAAAACATAATATTCACGTACATTCTCTAATTCAGTCCATCTCTTTATATCAACTGGATTTTCATCTAAATCGTATATTTTAGCCCCTCTTATAGAAAGCATAAATGGAGAATGAGTTGCTATTATAAATTGACAACTTAGATACCTTGCATGATCTTCAATAAACTTGACTAACTCTATCTGTCTCTTTGGAGAAAGACTATTTTCTGGTTCATCTAATATATATAATCCATTTTCCTCAATCTTAGAAATAAAATATCTAAATGCATTTTCACCATTAGAATATTCTCTTATATTATCAATTAAGTTATGACGAACATATTTAGATTGTGTTTTACTTCTAGCCTCGTTTACTTTTCTTAATATATTAAGTTCTTCTATGGATTTCATTTGAAAATTACTATATTTATTATCTAAATACTCTTCAAAAATTTTTTCTCTTTTATTATCTATTCCTTCATTAATATTTCGAACATTTAACATATAATCAAATACATCATCACTTGTTATAATTCTACTTTTTTTAGGAATTTCATATTCAATATCAATATCACACATATTAACATAATCAGTGTAAAAGTTAGACTTATTGTATATTGAATCTCTATTTATATTTATTTTTTCAGCTATTATATTTAATGCTGTTGATTTTCCAGAGCCATTTCCTCCATATAAAATGGTAATTGTATTAAAGTCTATTCTTTCAAATTGATTTTTAGAAAGAATCTTAAATGGATAAAATGAATCGTAACAAGTTCTCTTTTCATCTAATATAAAATTATATTCTCTAACTTCATCAACAAATTTGAAACTATTTAAATATATCATAATTTCTCCTCTTCCTATTAGTCACCCTTTATTTCTTCTAAAACTTTCTCTAAGGAATCTTCCCCATAATTTACAATAATAAATCCATTATATTCTACTCCTGCTTTTTCTAACATAAACTAATTGTGATACAACTATCAAAATAATTATAAAAAGAATAAACTTTTTAAAGAAAAAACTACTAGGATTTCATTTGATTTACCCTAATAGCTTTCATAAATTGTATTTATATACTCTCTATCTTACAACTATGCTCTTTAAGTTTTGAATCATAACATATAGCTATAGCTAAAACTTCTTTATTATCACTTTTAAACTTTTGAACATATTCTTTTTCTCTAATTTGCTTCAATGCTACATCAACATTTTCATCTTTTTTTAACTCAACAATAAATGCTTTATCTGCTTTTCTTCTTGGATGAAAAGTAAAGTCAGCATATCCTTTCCCCGTCTTTTCTTCTCTTTCAACTCTATAAGTATCTCTTGCACTTAAATATGCTAATGTTAGAACACATGATAAACTATTTTCATCATTATATTGAAGGATTGGTATTTCTGAATTATGAATTTCATGTAGTATTCTTTCTACTGTTTTACTATCCTCATTAACTGTAGCTTTTAACATCTTCCTTGAATTATCTATAATTTCAGAAACATATCCGAAAGATTCATCTCTTAAAGCTTTTTCAAATTCTTTCATTAACTCTCTATTTGGTATTTTTAAATATCCATCATGGTAAGATAAGAATCCTAATACTATCATTGCTGAATAAATCTCTTCTTTAGTTCTTGGTTCTCTTTGACCGGCTCTAAACTCTTCATCAATAAATATATCTATCTCTTCACCAGATACCATTTCTATAACATCATCTCTAATTTCTAAAATGTTATATTTTAAATACTTTGCTACCTCATCCATAGCTCCTGTATTTGTCCAGTAACTCTCACAGTATCCATTTTGAAGCGCTTTTACTACAGATCTTGGATTATATATTTTATTTCCCTTAGTTGTTAAATAACCATTATACCAATTCTCTAATTCTTCAAATTCAATTTCATCAGTTTTTTTACATAGATTTAAAACTTCATTATGTGTAAATCCAAAAAATTCATCATAAATTCTATCCTTCAAGAAAGTATGCTCATCAAACATATTTAATGCTGAGCCACTTGAATACTTTTTAATAGGTAATACACCTGTCATATAGGCTAATGCAACATAAGGTTGGTCCTTTAAAAGCTGTCTTATAAATTCTAAAAAGTCATTTTGATTTTCTTCAAAAAGGTTATTAGTAAAAATATAATCCCATTCATCGAATATAAAAACAAACTTATCTCCAGTAGCATTTAGCATATGGCTAATAGTATAATAATCTTTAATTTCTAAGTCTGGATACATACTTTTTATATCATCTATTAGGCCATTTTGTATTATACCTATATATTCATCATAAGTTTTATTCTTATCTGGTATTGTATTAAAGCTTATATTTATTACATTATATTTATTTAAATTTTCTTCATAACTTTTAGCTTCTCTTATTTTAAGGTTATCAAATATATCTTTTGAATCTACAGCCTTTGAATAATAAGCTCCTAACATATCTGCAACTGATGACTTTCCAAATCTTCTAGGTCTTGTAACACATATATACATATCAGAAGTCTCTATTAATTCATTTATTTTTTCTATTATTAAAGACTTATCAACAAAGTATTTGCTCCTATATAAGTTTTTATAGTTTGTTAATGGTTTATATGAATTTAAATATATACCCACACTATCTTCTCCTATTGTAATTAATATAGTTTAATTATAACCTAATTATTGAGTTAATAAAACAATTCATTAATTTCTATATATTGATATAATAGAAATATTGTAGATATAGTATTTTCAGGTTACATAAGTTCTTCTTTATCATATCTATACTTAAAGTCTACTATAGTATCTAATTATATCTTGATGGATTAATTTCTTTAACTAAAAAATCTACAACATTTCTGCTGTAGATTTCTTAGATTAGAAGTTGCTAATTACACCTCTTATTGTCTGTAGTTTCTAATCCCCTAATACTTATATATAAATTAATACTTATACCAGGAACATTTTCCCCTAGTAGCAGTTGCGCCCTATGAATCGTTTAGTAAATCGAAATAAAGGCATATGCTTTCACATACTGCTTATTACTTTTATATTTCTATACTTATTTTCTTCTATATCAATATAAGCTATTAATCTTTTAACTCGTTCATATAATTTATTATATTTTTCTCTTTTCTTATAGCTTTTCTCAGGAAACTTCTATTATATCTATGGAGTTTTCACTAATAAAGAAATTGACCTTGATTGAGCTTTCTATAGCTTATCACTAGTAATTTTCATATAGTTTAACTCATAATTTATAAAGTTTAATTTAAGAATTTACTGTCCATATTATAAATTAAGATTCTATTTAGAAACCATTACTTCCGTAGAGCATTCTTTATCTTCTAACTCAAATACCGCTTCCTTATAATATTCATCTTTTTTAACAATTTTTCTAAATCCATTTACTATATATTGTAAATCAAATGATAATAACTTCTTTTCTATCTCTTCTATGCAACTTATTTTAGTATGATATTTACCACTTAGTATACCTAGATATATCACTATATACTTTTCCTTATCATCATCATTCAAACTTTTAGTCCACCATTCTAAACAACTATTATCTTTTATACTAAAAAAATTATTTAATGCATCTTCATATTTTTTTTCATTAATAGATATTAATGCACTATTAATTAACGCTACACCATCTCCATCCTCAACACCATATTTTAACAATTGTTTTATATCTATATTATATTCATTGGCACCAGTTCTTCTTAACAAATATGCTATATTTATTTTTGTTCTATTAAATTTATCTGATAAATAATTTTTATTTATCCAATTAGACTTAATAATTTTTTTATACACTTCTAATGCACCTAATTCATCGCCTTCTTCGGCTAGATACATAGCTTTATAATCATATACTAGGAATATTTTTTCTAATATTTCTTCATCGTCTTCATTGCTATATTTTTCTACTACTTTATCATATATTTCTATCGCTTCTTCTGTTTTTTCTAATTTACTCATGCATACACTTTTTCCAATATATGCATCTATTACTATTTTTTTTATCTCCTTATCATCTTCCTCGCCATATTTTTCCACTACTTTATCATATATTTCTATTACCTCTTCTAGCTTTTTCATTTTTCTAATGCATATACTTTTATTCATATATGTCATTGCTATTAATCTTTTTATTTCTTTATCGTCTTCATTACTATATTTTTCTACTACTTCATCATATATCTCTATCGCTTCTTCTGTTTTTTCTAATTTACTCATGCATACACCTTTTCCAACATATGCATCTATTACTATTCTTTTTATCTCTTTATCATCTTCGTTACCGTATTTTTCTACTACTTTATCATATATTTCTATTGCCTCTTCTATCTTTTCCATTTTTCTAATACATATACTTTTATTCATATATGTCATTGCTATTAATCTTTTTATTTCTTTATCGTCTTCATTACTATATTTTTCTACTACTTCATCATATATCTCTATCGCTTCTTCTGTTTTTTCTAATTTACTCATGCATACACCTTTTTTAGCATATGCATCTACTACTATTCTTTTTATCTCTCTATCATCTTCGTTGCCGTATTTTTCTACTACTTTATCATATATTTCTATTGCTTTTTCTAACTCTTCCAATTTACTCATACATATACCTTTGTTCATATATGAATATAATACTATTTTTTTAATTTCTTTATCGTCTTCATTATTATATTTACAATATATTTTATCAAAAATATTCATTGCTTCTATTTTATTACTCTTGGATAACAACACGCCTTTATTAAAATTTAATTTAATATATATTTTTTTAATATCTATATCGTTAGTTTTTTCATAATTATTCTCTTCACAAATTTCAATTAAGTTATTATACAATTCAATTTTATCATTAGTTACTTTTATTTTTAATGGTATAATTTTCTTGAAAACATCATTAAAACTTTCTAACTTATTACTTTTTTTCTCTCTATTAATTTCAACTATTAAATTAAATAATTTATCTATTTCTGAATTATTATAGTATTATTTTTTCTAATGTCTCTTTCTCTATCTTATTTATTTTATATGCATCTAGCATAATCTCTAAACATAACAAAATTTCACTCAAATCATTTTCCTGGTAATGTATAATTTTATTACTAATTTCATTTAAATTTTTCAACAAATTTATTATATCGTTTTGAACTATATTCGTTTTTATCTTTGAAATTAAATCATCATTTTTTTCCTTTTTGTTATCAAGTCCTAATAACAATAATCTCTTATAGCTACTATTAAGAATATCCTCTTTGTAATGATTATATAGAAAATCTATGGGATCTATTACTATCTTAGGTAACTTAATTTCAAATTGCTTCATCATTTCATCAAATATATCTATAGCCTCTAAACAATCTATCTTTGAACTAGTTAATTTATCATCTATAACTTGTAACTCATTATTACTTAATAACTCTTGCTCACTATCTTTTTTTAATTTTTCTTGTGGTAATACAAAAACTATATCTTCTCTTAGTTTTTTCCCATCTTCGTCTTCATATTTTACCCATTCTGGAATATTCTCATAAGATTTTTCATCATAGCAAAACCAATATAACTTATATTTCAAAGGCATTTTTAATCTTTCACGTAATACTGTCATTATAACATCGCCTTCCCAACCACTATACCCTATAATTATAGGAGACATAGAATTTAAAATATTTGTTAAAAATGATTTAACCGAAAAAATACCATCTTCTTGAGCTCTATCGTTAATTTCTGATTTCAAATTACAACAATCATAATATTCATATGTTCCATGTACATGTAATATATTAAGTGAATCACTATTAATATTTAGTTTTGTAACATTTTCAGGTCTTTCACTTAGTAAAATATTTTTTTCTCCATATAAATTTAATGCTTGATATATAAATTTATCAAAATTCGGCGTAACTACTAAATTACTTATTTCTTTTGAGATTAATATATTCGCTAATTTTAACACTTCTTCCGGAATCTGTTTTCCAACTATAAGTCTTTCTAAATACATTCGTCTTATTTCTTTATGTGGAAAAGCTTTATTAAACCAATATGAATACTCATCACAATTTTTCTTTTTAATTTGAGTATCAATTTCACCATAACTTTCCTTATATATATTTTTACACTCATCTATTATTCTCCCAGCAGTTTTTACTACCCTAGAGGAAATACCAGCTCCTACAATAAAAAATATGGATAATTCTTTTTCTTATCATACATATATGCTTGTTTTATTTCTCTTATCGCTTCTTCATAATTCCTCATTATGTTATTATTCCCCATATATTCACCTATTTCTTTTATTTAAAATATTTTAGTTTCTATATTATATTTTTAATTTATTATATAATACCATATATTCAATCTTATATCACTAATTGCTTTTATACCAAATAAAATTTAAGACAGTAGATATATTTTTATAAAATTAAAATCCATCTACTGTCCCTTATTAATTACTTCTATTATATATTCTAAATATTAATTAATAAATTATAATACTTAAATTCATATTATAATGATAAAATTAATTATCCTTTGTATTTATACTTATCTTCTTATATATCTCTTCTAAAATACTTACCTTCAAAATTAACCTTCTCAGTCATCCTATAAGCCTCTTCCCTAGCTTCTTCAACAGTTCTCCCTCTGCCAACAACAGATAACACTCTTCCTCCACTAGTTCTTAAAACTCCATCTTCAAGTTGTGCTCCCGCTAAGAATACCTTGTCCTTAATACTTTCATCAATAGTAATTTCAAATCCCTTTTCAAAAGTTCCTGGGTACCCATTAGAAGCTAAAACTACATTAACACAAGCTCCATCATACCAATTAACTTCAACTTCATCTAATCTACTATCTAAAGCTGCTTCAACTAAATCAACTAAATCACTTTCCATTAAAGTTAAAACAGATTGAGTTTCTGGATCACCCATTCTTACATTATACTCTAATAAATAAGTTCCCTTTTTAGTTATCATAAGACCAAAGAATATAATTCCCTTAAAATCAAATCCTTCTTCTTGAATTCCCCTTAAAGTATTAGCCACTATATTTTCTTCAAAGTCTTTCATTACTTCTTCTGTAACAAATGGATTTGGTGCTAAAACTCCCATACCTCCAGTATTAGGTCCCTTATCACCATCAAAGATTTGCTTGTGATCTTTTCCCGAAATAAAAGGTATTAAAGTCTTACCATCAGTAATTGAAAGAATTGAAGCTTCTACACCTTCAAGAAATTCTTCAATAACAACCTTTTGGCCTGCTCCCTTGAAAATATCAGAAATCATAAAATCATCAATTGTATTCATGGCTTCTTCCTTAGTTTCTGCAATTACAACACCTTTACCGGCGGCTAATCCATCGGCTTTAATAACTATTGGATATTCACAGTTTTCTAGGTAAGCTTTAGCTTCTGAACACTCTGTAAAAGTTCCATATTGAGCAGTTTTAACTCCATACTTCCTCATAAAATCTTTAGAGAAAGCTTTACTTCCTTCTAATTTAGCCCCTTTTGAATCTGGTCCAAAGCATCTAAGTCCTGCAGCCTTGAACTTATCTGTTATGCCTTTTGTTAATGGATTTTCTGGTCCAACAAAAGTTAAATCTATATTATTTTCTCTTGCAAATACTACCAATTCATCAATATCAGTAATATTAACATTTTCACATTTATTTTCAATTGCAGTTCCACCATTACCAGGTGCTACAAATATCTTACTAACTTTTTCACTCTCAGCTAACTTCCAAGCAATAGCATGTTCTCTTCCACCAGAACCAACTAATAATATTTTCATAATATTAACCTCTCTTATAACAATAAATTACTTCCAATTAATGTATGGACCCCGGAGGTCCTTCCATATATTGTATTGACCTCCCAGGTAACTACTAGTGTTTAAAGTGACGGACTCCTGTAAACACCATAGCAATTCCATGTTCATTACAAGCATCAATTGATTCTTGGTCTCTCATTGAACCACCTGGTTGAATTATTGCTTTAATTCCATATTTAGAACATTCATCAACTATATCTCTAAATGGGAAGAAAGCATCTGAAGCTAGTATAGTTGCCCCTTCCCCTCTTCTTAAAGCATCCATTGTTGGCCAAATTCTATTAACTTGTCCCCCACCGATTCCTACAGCAACACCATTTTTAACTGTAACTATAGCGTTTGATTTAACATACTTAACTACCTTCATACCAAATACTAAATCTCTCATTTCAGTTTCAGTTGGAAATTTTTCTGTAACAACATTTAATTCTTCTAAAAGCTTAGTATCTTCTTCTTGAACTAAAATTCCTCCATCAACAGTTACCATGAACTTCTTATCACATGGCTTAACGTTACACTTAATAACTCTTAATTTCTTCTTAGTTCTTAAAATTTCTAAGGCATCTTCATCAAACTCTGGAGCTGCAACTACTTCTAAGAATATTTTCACCATTTCTTCAGCTGTAGCTTTATCAATCTTCTTATTAATAGCAACTATTCCACCAAAGATTGAGGTTGGATCTACATCATGTGCTTTAGTGTAAGCTTCTACAGTAGTCTTGCCTATTGCAACACCACATGGAGTATTATGTTTTAATGCACAGCAAGCTGTTTCTTCAAACTCATTAACAACTTTCCATGCTATATCTAAATCCTTAATATTATTATAAGAAAGCTCTTTTCCATTTAAGATTTCAAAGTCATTCATACCGCCGTCAAATTCATTTGAAACATAGTATGCAGCGCTTTGATGTGGATTTTCACCATATCTTAAGCTTTGCTTCTTCTTGTATGAAATTGAAAGATATTCTGGATATTCTTCTTCATCACTTAACATAAAGTTAGAAATAGCTGCATCATAAGCACTCATTAAATTAAATACTTTACCAGCTAATTTTTTTCTTAGCTTATAGCTAACATCTCCAGTTTCTTCAATTTCAGCCATTACAGCTTGGTAATCGGAAGCTTCACTTATAACAACAACATCTTGGAAGTTCTTAGCTGCTGCCCTAAGCATTGTTGGTCCACCAATATCTATAAATTCAACCTTTTCTTCAAAGCTTAAATCTTCTCTTACTTTTTCAAAGAAAGGATATAAATTAACTATAACCATATCTATAGTTTCAATATTTCTTTCTTTTATAGTATTCATATGTTCTTCATTATCTCTTATAGCAAGTATTCCTGCATGAATAATTGGATGAAGAGTTTTAACTCTTCCATCTAGCATTTCTGGAAAATTAGTAACTTCATTAACTTCAGTTACTGCAACTCCATTTTCTTTCAAATGTCTATAGGTACCTCCAGTTGAAATAACCTCAACTCCCTTTTCTGCTAAAAACTTTGAAAAATCTAAAATTCCAGTCTTATCAAATACACTAATTAATGCTCTTTTAATCATGTAAAAATCCTCCCTATTTCAAAATATTTACTCTACCGTCTATAATCTCAATTTTATCTCTACTTATTAAATCAATTGCTTTAGGTAATAACTTATGCTCTTCTACTAATACCCTCTTTTGAATATCTTCTGCTGTATCATCAAAATATACTGGAACTACTTCTTGAAGTATTATTGCTCCACCATCTACTTCTTCATTAACAAAATGAACTGTACACCCAGTGAACCTAACCCCTGAAGCTCTTACTGCATTATGTACATGCATTCCATACATTTTATCTCCACAAAAACTTGGTATAAGTGAAGGATGAATATTTATTATTCTATCTTTAAACTCTTTTAATATTTCCCCATCTAATATTGAAAGATAACCAGCTAAAACTATTAAATCAACTTTGCCTCTAGTTAATTCTAATATCTTATTAGAAGTTTCATTTCCATACTCTTTCCTTGAAACAACATATGTAGGAACCTCATCATTTTTAGCTCTTTCTAAGCCATAAATACCATATTTACTTCCAATAACCATTTCAACTTTAAAAGTCCCTTGTCCATAATCTAAAATTGATTGGAGGTTTGACCCTCCACCAGATACAAGCACTGCTATTTTAAGCAAACTCCTTCACCTCCAGCTGTTACGACACCAATTTCATAAGCTCTTTCACCTAATTCAATAAGTTCTTTTATAACAGCATCAACGTCTTTTTCATCAACACATAATACAAAACCAATTCCCATATTGAATGTATTATACATATGCTCTCTATTTACACCTTTGTTAATCATATCTTCAAAGATTGCTGGTAATGGATAACTATCTTTGTTTATTTCTGCAGTTAATTCTGAACCATTAAACATTCTTGGAACATTTTCAATAAATCCTCCACCTGTTATATGAGACATACCCTTAATATCAAACTTTTCAATTAAACTTAATATTGGTTTAACGTATATCTTAGTTGGAGTAATTAATGTCTTCCAAACCTCTTCTCCATTAAACTCTTCATTTAAATCTGTGTATAATTTTCTAACTAAAGAGAATCCATTTGAATGTACTCCTGAAGAAGCAATACCAATTAACTTATCTCCTGGTTTAATATTTTTTCCGTTTATTATTTTATCTTTATCAACGATACCTACTGCAAATCCTGCAATATCATATTCTCCTTCTTTATAGAAACCTGGCATTTCAGCAGTTTCTCCACCAACTAAAGCACAACCTGACATAACACAACCATCAGAAACACCTTTAACTAAATCAGCAGCAACCTCTGCTTCAAGTTTTCCACAAGCTATATAATCTAAAAAGAATAATGGCTTTGCTCCATGACATAAAATATCATTTACACACATAGCTACACAATCAATACCAACTGTATCATATTTTTTAGTTTTAAATGCTAATTCAAGCTTAGTTCCAACACCATCTGTACCAGAAACTAAAACAGGTTTTTTATAACCTTCTGGTAATTCAACCATTCCAGCAAAGCTCCCAAGACCATTTAAAACATATTCACTCATTGTTCTTTGTGCATATTCCTTTATAAGCTTTACTGACTTATAACCTTCTTCTATATTAACTCCAGCATCTTTATAAGTTATCATTTAAATTACCTACCTTTCAGTTTCTATTGGTGTTGCAACTGGATATATTCCATTAAAACATCCTACGCAATATCCTTGATCTGCATTAAAGCATTTATACATACCATCCATAGTTAAATATCCTAAAGAATCACAACCAATTATTTCTCTTATTTCTTCTAATGAATTATTAGCCCCAATAAGTTCTTTTCTATAAGGAGTGTCTATTCCGAAATAACATGGGTATTGAACTACTGGTGATGCTACTAAAAAGTGAACTTCTTTTGCTCCAGCTCTTCTTAAAGATTCAACTAAGTGTTTTGAAGTAGTTCCTCTTACTATTGAATCATCTATAAGAACAACTCTCTTATCTTTAATATTTACTTTTAAAGGATTTAACTTAACAGCTACTGCCCTTTCCCTAACTTCTTGAGAAGGAGTTATAAATGTTCTTCCAACATATCTATTCTTTACAAATCCAGTATCATAAGGAATTCCTGATGCCTTAGCATATCCTATAGCTGCTGGTATACCTGAATCTGGAACAGCAACAACTACATCTGCTTCAATTGGGTTTTCTCTATATAATTGTTCCCCTGCTCTAACTCTTGATTCATGAACATCTAATCCATCTATTATAGAATCTGGCCTAGCAAAATATATATATTCAAAAGCACAAGTTTGGCATTGAGTATTTTCAGAATATCTATATGAATTTATTCCACTTTCATCAATTACTATAATTTCACCTGGTTCAATATCTCTAACTAATTCTGCACCAATTGCATCTAAAGCACAGCTTTCAGAAGTTAAAATATATCCCTCTTCAATTCTTCCTAAACAAAGAGGTCTAATTCCATGTGGGTCTCTTACCCCTATAAGTTTATTTTCAGTTAAAATAACCATTGCAAATGACCCTCTAACAGCTTGAATAGCATCTAATACTGCTCTTTCAACACCTTTTTTAGCACCTCTTGCAATTAAATTAGCAATTACTTCTGAATCTATTGATGTATGAAATACATGTCCTCCATCCTCTAATAACTCCTTAATAACATCTGCATTAACTAAAGTTCCATTGTGTGCCATAGCTATTGGTCCTAACTTTGTTTTACTTAATAATGGCTGTGCATTTTCAATTCTAGTATCTCCACTTGTTGAATATCTAACATGTCCAATTGCTGTAAAACCTTTTAAAGAATTTATATCTTCTTGAGAAAATGCTTCTGTAATAAGCCCCATTCCTTTTTTTATATTTATATTCTCACCATTAGCAACGGCTATACCTGCGCTTTCTTGTCCTCTATGTTGAAGTGCATATAAACCATAGTAAGTTATAGATGCTACATCTATTTCTCTATTAGAGTAAACACCAAATACTCCACATTCATCTTTAAATTTATCATTGCTTGGATCCATTATTATATTGTCTAACTTTGGATTCATATTTTATAACCCCCGATTAATCAGTTTTTGAGTCACTATCTAAACTATTCCTGAATTCTCTTTAATATTTCAACATAAGCATCTTTAACATTACCAAGATCTCTTCTAAATCTGTCCTTGTCTAACTTTTCTCCTGTTGTTGCATCCCAGAATCTGCATGTATCTGGTGAAATTTCATCTGCTAAAACTATATCTCCTTTATATCTACCAAACTCTAATTTAAAGTCTATTAATCTTATGTTAGATTTTAAAAACATATCCTTTAAAATATCGTTAATTTTTGCTGTTAAAGAATAAATTTTTTCCAATTCTTCAAAAGTCGTTGCTCCAATACCAACTGCATGGTAGTCATTTATTAATGGATCTCCTAGAGAATCATCTTTATATGATAATTCAAATACTGTTGTTTTAAGTTCAGTTCCTTCTTCTAACCCTAATCTCTTAGCCATAGAACCAGCTGCAACATTTCTTACTATTACTTCTAAAGGTACTATTTCAACTTTTTTACATAATTGTTCTCTATCATTTAGTTTTTCAATAAAGTGAGTTGGAATTCCTTTGCCGTTTAACATTTCAAATAACATTGAAGTAATTGCATTGTTTAAAACACCTTTATCTTCAATTTGACCTTTCTTTTCTCCATTAAAAGCTGTTGCATCATCTTTGTAATAAACTATTACTTCATCAGCCTTATCTGTAGCATATATTTTTTTTGCTTTACCTTCGTACATCATTTCTAATTTTTCCATTATAAATCCACTCCTTCACCATTTTCAGCAATAAATTTTTCTTTCATATTTTTTCTATATTCAACTAATTTAGCTTTTAATTCTTTATCATTTACTGAAAGCATTTGTACTGCAAGCATTCCAGCATTATAAGCATTGTTTATTCCAACTGTTGCAACTGGAATAGATTTTGGCATTTGAACTATTGAGAATAATGCATCTAATCCTTCTATTGCACCTTTACATGGAACTCCTATAACAGGCATTGTTGTTTGAGAAGCAATTACTCCTGGTAAATGTGCCGCAAGTCCAGCTCCTGCTATTACAACTTGACAGCCTTGCGCCTCTACTTCTCTTAAAGTTTCCTCTAACTTTTCAGGAACTCTATGAGCAGATAAAACAAATGCTTTATACTCAATACCAAATTCCTTTAAGCAGTTAGCTGCTCCTCTCATTATTTCTGTATCTGACTTAGAGCCAAAAAAAATCGCTACTTTCATTTTAATTCTCCCTACACTTTAAATTTTAATTCACTATTTATTCAAGAGACTCCCTAATGAGTTTCCACCTTAACTTGCTACTTATCACTTGAAACTATTTAAAGTATTCTACTCCTGATTCGAAAATCTTTTGATCAAAGTTTCCTGGTACATTCTTATATAGGTTTTCTCCAATTCTCTCAGAGTGTCCCATCTTTCCAAGAACTCTACCATCTGGACTTGTTATACCTTCTATTCCTAGCATTGATCCATTTGGATTGAATGGCATATCTAATGCTATATTTCCTTTGTTATCAACATATTGAGTTGCTACTTGTCCATTTTCTATTAATTGTTTTAATAGTTTTTCTGGAGCAACAAATCTTCCTTCCCCATGTGAAATTGCTACATTGTGTATATCTCCTAAATTAACTCCACTAAACCATGGTGATTTTTTAGAAACAATCTTAGTTTTAATTATTGAACTCATATGTCTATTAATTTCGTTATAAGTTAATGTAGCCATATCTTCTTCAATATCAACTATTTCACCATAAGGAACTAATCCTAATTTAACTAGTGCTTGGAAGCCATTACAAATACCTAACATTAATCCATCTCTATTCTTTAATAAATCCATAACAGCATCTTTAATTCTTTCATTTCTAAATACTGTTGAAATAAATTTACCTGATCCATCTGGTTCATCTCCTGCAGAGAATCCTCCTGGTAACATTATTATTTGACTTTCTCTAATTTGCTTTTCTAAGCTTTCAATTGATTCTACAAAAGCATCATTAGAGTAATTTCTAAATACTAAAGTTTCTGTTTCAGCTCCAGCATTTCTAAAGGCTCTTTCACAATCATATTCACAGTTTGTCCCCGGGAATACTGGAATTATTACTTTTGGTTTAGCAACCTTTATAACGGGTGATTTAATATTTGATTTGTTATATAAAACTTCTTTTACACTTTCATTTTTATTGGTAGTTTTAATCTTAAATACTTTTGATAATTTTTCTTCATAAACTTCTTCTAAAGCATTTAAATTTAAATCTAAATCATACTCTTCTGAAACTATTACTTCATCTTTAACTGTGCATCCTATTGCCTTGTAAGCGCATCCTTCAAACTCTTCATCTATCTCTACATTTTGCTTTACTTCTAAAACTAAACTTCCATAGTTTAATCCGAAAAGCTCTTCCTTAGTTAGATTGTAGAATTTAACCCCAATTTTATTTCCGAAAGCCATCTTAGAAAGTGTCTCTGCAACTCCCCCAAACTTAACTGATGATGCTGATATTACTTTTCCTTCTAAAATAAGCTCATGTAACTTCTCTAAATTCTTTTTATATTGTTCTACCTTTAATGTATAATCTTCATTTCTTTCAGCCATTAAAAACACTAGCTTTGAACCTACTTCTTTAAACTCTGCTGAAATTATATTTTTTGCTTTTTCAACTCCAACTGCAAAAGCTACTAATGTTGGTGGAACATCTAAACTACCAAAACTACCAGACATTGAGTCTTTACCCCCAATTGCAGGTATACCTAAATCTATCTGTGCTTGATATGCTCCAAGTAATGCTGCAAATGGTTTACCCCATCTTTCTGGACTCTTCCCTAATTTTTCAAAATATTCTTGAAGAGTTAATCTTGCTTTCCTGTAATCCCCTCCAACAGCTGCAAGTTTTGTTACTGCTTCAATTATTGAATAATATGCCATATGGTATGGACTCCACATTCCTAAGTCTGGATTAAATCCATAACTCATTATTGTTGCTTCTTTACTTATTCCATTTAGTACTGGAATTTTAGCAACCATTGCTTCTTGTTCTGTTGCTGCGTCCTTACCACCATATGGCATAAGAACTGTTCCTCCCCCTATAGTTGAATCAAATCTTTCCACTAATCCTTTTTGTGAAGCAACATTTAATTTCTTTAAATTATTTATCCATTCTTCTTTAACATTTACTTCTCCAACTGCTAAAGGATATTCATTTGGTAATTTTACTTCTACATTAGTTACTTGCCTTGCTCCATTTGTATCTAAGAAACTTCTCTTAAGGTTAACTATTTCTTTTCCTCTCCAATACATTCTTAATCTCTCTGTATCAGTAACTTCTGCAACAACAACAGCCTCCAAATTTTCTATCTTAGATAATTCTATAAATCTATCTACATTTTCTTTATTAACAACTACTGCCATTCTTTCTTGGGATTCAGAAATTGCAATTTCGGTTCCATCTAAACCTTCATATTTTTTAGGAACTTTATCTAAATTAATATCTAATCCCCTAGTTAACTCTCCAATTGCAACTGAAACTCCACCAGCTCCAAAGTCATTACATCTTTTAATCATCTTAGCAACTTCAGAATTTCTAAATAATCTTTGTATCTTTCTTTCTGTTGGGGCATTACCCTTTTGAACTTCAGCTCCACATTGATTTATTGAATCCTCAGTATGTTCTTTTGATGAACCTGTAGCTCCCCCAACACCATCTCTACCAGTCCTTCCCCCAAGAAGAATTACTATATCACCGGCTTTTGGCTCTTCTCTTACTACATTTTCTTTCGGAGCTGCTGCTATAACTGCACCAACCTCCATTCTTTTTGCCACATAATTAGGATGATAAACTTCCGAAACTTGTCCAGTTGCTAAACCTATTTGATTTCCATATGAACTATATCCATGTGCCGCTCCTAATGTAATAGTTCTTTGTGGCAATTTTCCTTTAATGGTATCTTCAACAGGTACTGTTGGATCTGCTGCACCAGTAACTCTCATTGCTTGATATACATATGTTCTACCTGAAAGTGGATCTCTTATAGCTCCTCCTAAACAAGTTGCTGCTCCACCAAAAGGTTCAATTTCAGTAGGGTGATTGTGTGTTTCATTTTTAAACATCACTAGGTATTCTTCATTTCCCTTATCTGTCTCTATGTTAACTTTTATTGAACAAGCATTTATTTCTTCAGAGATATCTAAATCCTCTAACATTCCTCTTTTTCTCATCTCTTTCATAGTAATAACTGCTATGTCCATTAATGTTTCGTCTCTATTAGTTTCTCCATAAACGAAGTCTCTTGATTTTAAGTATGCTTCATATGATTTTTCTGCTGCATTATTTAATTCACCTACTTCAAAAGTTACATCTTCAATTGCAGTACTGAATGTTGTATGTCTACAGTGATCAGACCAATAAGTATCTATTACCTTTATTTCAGTAATAGTTGGTGTTCTATCTTCACTTTTGAAGTAATCTCTTATGATTAATAAATCATCCACACTCATTGCAAGTCCCAATTCTTTGTGGAATTCTTCTATTTGCTTTCTATCTTTACCAACAAAATCATGAAGTACTTCTACATCGTTAGGTTCTGTTAATTTTGAATAAAGTTCAATATTATCTATTGCTACTTCTCTAGAATCTACTGGATTTATATAATATTCTTTAATTTTTTCTATATCTTCTTTGCTTAAATCACCTTTTAAAACTATTACCTTAGCTGATTTAACTTCTACTTTTTCTTCAGCTCCTAATAACCCTATACATTCAGAAGCTGAATCAGCTCTTTGATCATACTGCCCAGGTAAAAACTCAACTGCAAATGCAATCTCATCTTCATCAACTGGAAGAGTTCCCTCATATAAATTATCTACTGTCTTTTCAGCAAATATTGTGTATAAGGAGTTTTTATAGTAATCTTCTTCTATTTCACCTAATATATATTTATTTACAACTCTTACTTCTTTAAGATTATTTATTCTAAGATTACTTTTAAAGTCTTCCATAAGACTTTTAGCCTCAACATTAAACCCTTTCTTTTTTTCAACAAAAATGCATTTAACCCCTAACATAATCTACCTCCATAACTCCACCAATAAAATACGAACATTTTTAATATTTTAGTATTAATTTTTCGCTTTAATCAAATTTTACCAATCCTTTTTCTTCCTGTCAACATTATTTGAATATTTTTAATTATTATTCGTTATATATGACGAATAATATTTTTATTTATGATTATTATTTTCGATTTTATTCGACTTTACCTGTTGATTTAGTCATTATTTTCATTTTTTACAATAATTTTATTATTAACCATTATACTTTTAATACTTAATTAAAATGTTATATAAAGAAAATAATATATTATTTTCTATTTAAAGTATTAATAAAAAGAAAATTAGTAATACTATAAATAAATTGTATTATTTATCTGTTTTACTAACTTTATAAATTAAGGAGTGAATCAAATGAGACTTCCTAATCACATTGGAATAATTCCAGATGGAAATAGACGATGGGCTGAAAATAATGGCCTCACTAAAGAAAAGGGTTATAAATTAGGTATAAATCCTGGTTTATTATTATTTAAACTTTGTCAAAAATTAGGCATCAAAGAAATTACATATTATGGTTTTACAACAGATAATACCAAAAGACCAGCTAAGCAAAAAGAAGCATTTACACAAGCCTGTATAGATGCTGTAAAATTACTTTCTCATGAAGATGCAGAATTATTAGTTCTTGGTAATACAGAGTCACCATGCTTCCCCCAAGAGTTACTACCATTTACTGAAAGAAAAGTTTTCGGTAAAGGTGGAATAAAAGTAAATTTCTTAGTTAATTACGGATGGGAATGGGATTTAAATTTATCAAGAAAAACAAATAATAAAAGAAAAAATTTAGATTTGGCTTTACAATCAAAAGATATATCTAGAATAGATTTAATAATACGTTGGGGTGGAAGAAGAAGATTAAGTGGTTTTTTACCAATACAATCTGTTTACTCAGATTTTTTTGTAGTTGATGACTTTTGGCCTGATTTTAAACCTCAACATATATATGATGCATTAGATTGGTATGCCACACAGGATGTTACATTAGGTGGTTAATTATTAATAGAAGGAGTCACTTTAACTCCTTCTATTAATAATTAATTATATTTCTTTTAGATACTCTTATAACTGTCATATATAATTCTTAACTAAAAAAATCGCCGCAAGATAAATCTTGCGACAATAATCCTACGTAACCTTAAAAGGTTATTATTATTCTTCTCTTTTCCTATTTTTTTATTCATATTATTTTTAATTAAAATTTATCTACTTGACACAAATTAATATAAACATTAAAATTTAATGACCGTATTTATAAGGAGAATGATAAGATGCTAATTGGAAAAGATCTACATGATGAAAAAGTATATTTAAAAAATACAATTGAAAAAATAAATGAACTTTTAAAAAATTATGGTGCTTCTAGTGAAGAACAAGATAAAGAAATAATTAAGCATAGAAAATTTCTTTGGGACAATAGAAATGAGCTTGATGAAATTGAAATTAATGAAAACTGTGGACAAGTAGCCTTAAACGAACAACTTCATTCAAAAAAAATTTCAAGAATTAGAACTTTAGAAAAACAATTATCTAATCCTTACTTTGCAAGATTAGATTTTAAAGAAGATGGAGAAAATGCTGAAAGTTTTTATATAGGATTATCAACAGTAGAAGATGAAGATAACTTTGACATTTTTGTGTTTGATTGGCGTTCCCCTGTTGCTAATATGTTTTACGATTTTGAAGCTGGTCCTGCCTACTATGATGCTCCAGTTAGAAGAATTCATGGTGAAATTGAATTTACAAGGCAGTATAATATAAAAAATGGTGAAATAGTATTTATTCATAACTCTAATGAAAGTTTATGTGATGAAGCTTTAACTTCTATGTTAAGCGGAAATGCAACAGATAAAATGAAAAACATAGTTGCTTCTATTCAAAAAGAACAAAATGATATTATTAGAAGTGATGATAGCAAAGTATTATTTATACAAGGAGCTGCTGGTTCTGGTAAGACTTCTATAGCACTTCATAGATCTGCTTATCTATTATATAAACATAGAAAAAATTTAAGCGCAGAAAATATTTTGATTTTCAGTCCAAATGAAGTTTTTGCAGAATATATATCTGATGTATTACCTGAGCTTGGAGAAAGTAATATTCGTCAAACTACTTTTGAAATTTATTCAAAAAGATTTTTACCTACAAACTATTTATATGAAACTAAAAATGATCATTTAGATTATATTTATTCTAATATAAGAGATTTAAATGAATTTAATAAAAGAACTAAATCTATGGAATATAAAAATACTTTGGAATTTATGAATGTATTAAATAATTTCATTTTAGATATTCCAAAACTTATAACAAATGCTAAACCAATAATAATTGAAGGTTCTCAAATAGTTAGTAAGAAATCAGTTGAAATTACATTCTTTGAAAGATTTAAGGATATTCCATTCTTAAATAGAATTGATGTTATTAAGCAAAGTTTATTTTCACAAGTTGAAAATAAATATTTATCATCAAAAGATAATTCACATTTTGATTATGTAGAAGATAAAAAAACTTTCTATGATTATTGTAAAAATCAAGTTGATATTCAGGTTGATTCTATGATAGATACATTAGATAGTGTTGCTATATACGAATTACTTTGGGACAATATAGAAAAATATACTGATTTAGATTTAACTGATATAAAAGAAATTACATTAGCTTCTTTAAATAATAATGAAGTTAAATATGAAGATATTACTCCAATAATTTATATTAGAGCTGCTTTAGAAGGCTTTAGAAGCTATGGAAATATGAAACATGTTCTTATAGATGAATGTCAAGATTATAGCCCTTTATTCTATGAAATAGTTAAAAAGTCATTCCCAAATGCATCCTTAACTATTATGGGTGATTTAAATCAAAGAATTGATAAACATTCTAATGTAAAAAGTAGAGATGGCATTACTAATGTTTTCAACGATATTAAAACTGTAGTATTAACTAAAAGTTATCGATCAACTGCAAATATAACTAACTTTACAAAAGACATTTTAGATACTCATGAACCTATTGAAGCTGTTGATAGAATTGGAGATAATCCTACTATTTATTTAGTTAATAATAACTTAGATGAAAGAATTTCTGAAAAAATTATAGAAATGAAAAATAAAGGCTACAAATCAATAGCTATTATTTGTAAAAATAAAGAAAACTGCGAAAAACTTTATTCTTCATTAAAATCAATTGGTACTGATGTAAATTTAATAGTAAGTGATAAATGTGAATTTAAAATTGGAGTTAATATAATATCATCTTATATAGCAAAAGGATTAGAATTTGACGGTGTAATTTTAGCTGATGGTGAAAATTATTTATCTAACGAAGATAAACACTTATTCTATACAGCTTGCACAAGAGCTTTACATGAATTGCATATATTCACTAATACTTCACTTGAAAAAATATTACCAAAAGATTCTTCACTTTATTCTATTATTGAATAATATTGCGAACTAAAGCGTTAATGCCGTGATGCCGAAAATTAATGATATACCCTCCATTAAGTCATATAGTATGTAGCAAAAGACATTAACTGCAAGGTTTTAGGTATAGGTAGTTACGTGAAAAAAAGAAAAAATGAAATATTAATTTGGAAGGACCATTGAAATTAAGCCGTAGAATTTAATAATTGATGGAGTAAAGTTGCGTAAAGTGAAGCTCTAAATCTTGATTTAGTTAGCTGAACTTACTCCTCTGAGCGATAGTGAAGAGTGAGTTTCCTTTTAAAAGGAAGCACCTTCTCCTTACGTCGAATGTGTAAGTTCGATTTACAAAATTGAAATTTTGAATCTCACTTAAGTTTAAAAACTTTAGCAAACTTTACGGAATCAATTATATAAATTCTAGGTGAAAATTTCACGGTTACTGGAAAATAAATATTTCATTTTTTTGTTTCCACGTAACGAACAATTTAGTAATTAATAACTCTTAATTCAAAGTATGCTTGTGGATGTTTACACACTGGACATACTTCTGGTGCATCTAAACTATCTACTATATGTCCACAATTACGACAAATCCAAACTGATTTTGTATTTTTAGAAAAAACTGATCCATCTTCAACATTTTGAAGAAGCTTTAAGTATCTTTCTTCATGAGTTTTTTCAATTTTTCCTATAGCTTCAAATAAATAAGCTATATCATTAAATCCCTCAGCTCTTGCCTCCTTGGCCATTCTATCATACATATCTGTCCATTCATAATTTTCGCCTGCTGCTGCATCCTTTAGATTTTCCTCTGTTGTCCCAATATCCCCACCACATAAAAGTTTAAACCATATTTTTGCGTGTTCCTTTTCATTTGCAGCAGTTTCTTCAAATAAAGCTGCTATTTGTTCATATCCTTCTTTTTTAGCTTTAGCTGCATAATAAGTATACTTATTACGAGCTTGACTCTCTCCTGCAAAAGCTTCCATTAGATTTTTTTCAGTTTTTGAACCCTTTAAATTTGGCATATTTATATCTCCTATATAACCTCTATTATTCATAAGATTATATGTCATTTCACCTTAAAATTATTACTCTTTAATATTCATTAAACTAAGATTAAAAAATCGAATTTTTTTATTCTTTATTTACCTTTTTTCTATATTCAGAAATATATACTCCCAAAATAATTAATACTCCACCTAGTATAGCTATAATTTTTATATTTTCATTTAACATAATTGCTGATGCAATCATAGTTACAAATGGAATTAAATAAATAAAGTTATTAGACTTAACTGCTCCAATTACCATAATAACTTTATTCCATAAAACAAAACATATTGATGATGCTAATATTCCTAAAAATAATAAATTTAATATTATCTTTAAATCTAGTAAAACTCTCATATCAACTTTACATCCAGTAAAAAATAATGTGGGTATCATAGTTATAATTGAATAGAAAAATACTTTTCTAGTTATATAAATACTGTTATACAAATGTCCAATCTTTTTTATTAATATTGAATATATTGCCCAGGAAAAAGCTGCAAATATGGCTAAAAAATCTCCTATTGGGCTAAGTTTTAAAACAAACTGTCCATTAAATACTACTAGAGCTACTCCTACTAAAGCTACTAATGCCCCAATATACCAATTTTTCTCAACTTTTTCATCTTTCATAAAAATATGTGCGACCATTGCAGTTAAAAGAGGCGCTGATGCCACTAATAATCCTACATTAGATGCTAAAGAAAATTTTAGTGCATAATTTTCTGATAAGAAATATAATGTTCCACCAAAAATTCCTGTTAGTAAAAATAATATCTCCTCTCTTATTCCACTACTCTTATGAAATTTGGGATAAACTAAAATTAATGATATGTATGCTATTATATATCTATAAAACATGATCTCTGCTGGTTTTAACTCATTTAACAACATTTTTGTAGATATAAAGGTTATACCCCATATAAATACTACTATTATTGCTATTAAATAATAAACTCCTTTTTTCTTCATATAATCCCCTCCTATTTATCCTTTAGATTATACCACAAAATATTCCAATTAAATATTTCTACTTAAATTTTATAATAAAAAAAGAAACCTCATTTGATATTTTATCAAATAAGATTTCTTCTATTAAAACTGTTCTTTATAACTAATTATTCCTTGCTACCCTTAAGCATTTCTCCAATAGCTGCTATGCTACCAAGTGAAGATAGTGTTTCATTTGGTAATATAAGCTTATTAGCTGGATTATTAGCCATTTCTTTAAGAGCTTCAACTTGCTTAAGTGCTATAACTGTTTCATTAGTTCCTGATTCAATAATAGCTTCATTTACTTTTCTTATAGCTTCTGATTCTGCTATAGCTATTTGTTCAATTGCTTTTGCTTTACCTTCTGCTTCAAGTAATTGTGATTCTTTTAACCCTTCTGCTCTTCTAATATTTGCTTCTTTTTCAGCTTCTGCTGCAAGAATCTTAGATTGCTTTTCTCCTTCTGCCTTTTCAATTTGAGATTGTCTTAAACCTTCTGCTTGAAGAATCATAGCTCTCTTATCTCTTTCAGCCTTCATTTGCTTTTCCATTGCTTGTTGTATTTCAGCTGGTGGAATTATGTTTTTAATTTCAACTGATAGTACTTTAATACCGTAAGCATCTGTAACTTCATCAATAATACCTAATAGTTGTTGATTAATACTATCTCTTCCTGCTAATACTTCATCTAATGTCATATTACCAAGGATATTTCTTATGTTAGTTGTTGCTGAATAAACTATACCTGATTTATAATCTTCAATATTATAAACTGCATCTTTTGCATTTAGCATTTTATAGAATATAACATTATCTACTGAAATTTTAACATTATCTTTAGTAATAACTGATTGTGGTGGTACATCTAAAATTTGTTGCTTAGTTGATACCTTTTTTCTTACAAAATCAACACCTGGAATTATAAAGTGCCATCCTGGCTCTAAAATTCTATGGAATTGTCCTAATCTTTCTACTACATATAAATAACCTGTATTAACAACTTTAATTGACGATAATAACACTAAGAAAATAACTACTAATAATGCTACTAAAAATATTAATCCTGGCATATTACCCCTCCTTTAAACTTACAATTAATTTATTTCCTTCTATACCTGTAATAGTATATTTTTCACCTTTTTTTATAGTTTGTCCCTTATTATAAGCTGTCCAATAAATACCGCTTACTTTTATCTTTGATGTTTCCTCCATATCTTCTGTAGCAACCATCTCTCTTCCAATATATGTTTGTTCCATTGTTAGTACTTGATTTACATCCGCTTTAAACTTTTTCTTTGCCCAAGGATAACCAATAGAAATAGTTATAACGCTAACAATTAAAAACGCTATTATTTGCCACAAAATTGATAATCCTAATAAAGAAAGTATTATAGCAACTAAAGCTCCAATTGAGAACCACATGAAAATAAAACTACTTGTAACAACGTCAATAGCAATTACACCGATAGCAACTATAATCCAAATAATTACCTCAACCACTTCTCTTCCCCCTTTCAATTTTATTTAAATTAATAATAAAATTACTTATTAATAATTTATATACATTTATTATATACCATATATTTCTTTTTTTATAGTTTTAATGCTCTAAACCAAGCATTAACTATAAACTTATTATAATATAAAAATTAATGTTTTGCAAGTTATTTTTTACACTTAAATGAGTTATAAAATAACTCATTCGATATTTAGTATTATTTCCTATTAAATTCATTGATTTTCTAAGGTTTTCCTTTTATTATTTAGTTATATGTATTTTATTAGCCCTCTAATACAATACTAAATTTATATAATGTAATGGAGATGATATTATGGATTTTATTAAAGTAGGATCTGCTTGTCCTAAGACAAGAGTTTCAGATGTTCTTTATAACGTTGAAAATATATGTTCTTGTATAAAAGATGCTTATAAACAAGAAGTTAAATTTATAGTTTTTCCTGAACTATCTATAACTTCTTATACTTGTGGTGATTTATTTTTAACATCATCGCTTTTAAATAAAGCTATTGATGGCTTAAAAATAATTTGTGAAGAAAGCCGCAATAAAGATATGCTAATAGCAGTTGGATGCCCATTAGTACATAACAATATCCTATATAATTGTTCATGTATTATTTTTGATGGAAAACTTCTTGGTATAGTTCCAAAATCTTATATTCCAAATTATAGTGAGTTTTATGAGAAAAGATGGTTCACTGAGGCTGCTATGCTAGTAGATGAAATTATAAGCCTTCCATTCCAAGAAAATATTCCTTTTGGAACAAACTTAATTTTCTGTGCTGGTGATTATAAATTTGGAGTGGAAATTTGTGAAGATCTTTGGGTTACAATCCCACCTAGCTCTTATCTTTCATTATTAGGAGCAAATATAATTGGTAATTTATCTGCTTCTAATGAGTTAGTAAGTAAAAAAGATTATAGAGTTTCATTAGTTTCTAATCAAAGTGCTAGATGTATGTCTTCATATATATATTCATCTGCTGGTGTTCATGAATCTACTACAGATTTATTATTTAGTGGGCACTTAATTATTAGTGAAAATGGTTCTATATTAAAAGAAAATGACAGATTCCAAAGAGAAAATGAAATAATAACATCTTGTATTGATGTATTTAAGCTTAATTCAGAAAGATTAAAGAACTTAAGCTACAGATCCTCCTCTCAAATTGTTCCTTTTAAATCAAAGTTTATAAACTTTAGTTTTAATAATACTAAAATTACAAACTTTAATAGATATGTTGATAAACATCCATTTGTACCTTCAAATGAACATGAAAGAGAAGAAAGATGTAAAGAAATATTTAATATTCAATCTTCTGCCTTAGCTAAGCGTTTAGAACATACAGGCCTAAAAAAAGCTGTTATAGGTATTTCAGGTGGACTCGATTCAACTTTAGCTCTTTTAGTAGTAGTTAAAACTTTCAAGCTTTTAGGAATTGATAATAAAAATATTATAGCAATTACTATGCCTGGTTTTGGTACAACTGATAGAACTTATAATAATGCCTTAACTTTATGCAATGAATTAGGAACAGACTTAAGAGAAATAAATATAGTTGATGCTGCTCTTCAACACTTTAAAGATATTGGCCACGATAAAGATATACATGATGTAACTTATGAAAATGTTCAGGCTAGAGAAAGAACTCAAATTCTTATGGATTTAGCCAATAAAGAAGGTGGTCTATTAATAGGTACAGGAGATTTATCTGAATTAGCTCTTGGATGGTGTACTTACAATGGTGATCATATGAGTATGTACTCTGTAAATCCTTCAATTCCAAAAACACTTGTTAGATATTTAGTTAGATACGTTGCTGAAAAAGAATCTAATAAAGAAGTATCTAATACATTATTAGATATCTTAGATACTCCTGTTAGCCCTGAGCTTCTTCCAAAGAGCGATAAAGGTGATATAGTTCAAAAAACAGAAGATATTGTAGGACCTTATGAGCTTCACGATTTCTTCCTTTATCATTTTATAAAGCATGGATCATCTAAAGAAAGAATATTAACTTTAGCTCAAGTTGCATTTAAAGATGATTATTCTAAAGAAGAAATTGAAAAATGGCTTGATAAATTTATTTATAGATTCTTTACTCAACAATTTAAAAGAAGTGCTTTACCTGATGGACCTAAAGTTGGTTCAATTTCTCTTAGTCCTCGTGGTGATTGGAGAATGCCATCAGATGCTTCATTTAATTCCTTTAAATAAATATATTTAGTTATTTATATTAATATCAAAATTAATTTAAATTTTAAACTTTAACTAAAAGAAGAGTGAAATTTATTCTTCACTCTTCTTTACTAATTCTATTCCAATTTCCTTATATGCATCAGCTTTATATTGTAATAAATATATATTATCTTTTAAAAGTTCTCCACCAAATTCTTCTATTCCTTCATCTGTTAATATAATATTATCTAAAATTTCTTCATTATTCATTAAAACTATATTTAAACTTTAATATTTATCTTCATCTTTTGAAATTAATATAAGAAAATCATTATTATTTTCTAATTTCTTTTAATTTTTCTTCTACCATTTCAATTAATTTCTTTTTATCTTCTTCATTATTAACTACATCCATAACATTCATATCTATAACTAAAACTTCAGATGCATTATAATGATTATTAACCCAATTATCATATCCTTCCCATAAGAAGTGATAATATTCTTTTAAACTATCATCAATCTCAAATTCTCTTCCTCTAAGATTAATTCTATTAATTACAGTTTCGAAAGAGCCCTTAAGATATATCATAACATCAGGTGCTTTTTTAGGTAATGACTCTAGCTCTTCCATCATATTATCTAATAAATTTTCATATATACTCATCTCTAATTCTGATATTCTACCAAGCTCCATATTTTTCTTAGCAAAATACCAATCTTCATATATTGATCTATCTAAAACATTGTTATCATTAACTAATGCCTCTTTAATACTTTTAAATCTAGTATTTAAAAAATATAATTGTAATAAGAAAGGATATCTCTTTCTTTGTATCTCTTCTTCAGATTCACTGTAAAATAATGGTAAAAGCGGATTATCATCAACAGATTCATAAAAAACCTCTGAATTAAAATGTTCTCCTAAAATTTTTGCCACTGAACTTTTACCTAAACCTATCATTCCGCCAACAACTAACAACATACTTCACCTATCCTTTATATTCATCCTTAGTGCTAATTTATGATACCTTGTATTTATATTTAAATCAAGTCTTGACAATATTTAAAGAAAAAAATAAGACATATTGTTTATAACAACATGTCTTATTTTTATATAAACTATTTATTTTTTAAAATATCTATATATCTTACAGCACTTAATGCTGCTATATTTCCCTCTCCAGCTGATTTTATATATTGATATGGCTTACCTACACAATCTCCTGCTGCAAAGCATCCAGGAATATTACTTTTCATTTCTCTATCCACATTAATATGTCCATCAACAATTTCTAGTCCTGGAACTAATTGGCCTGGTGAAATACTATCTTTAAGAACAAATACTCCATCTGTTTCTAAATCTAGACCATCAAGTTTTAATGAAGAAACTTTATTATCTCCTACTATTTCTAATGGCTTTTTATTAACAACTTCTATATTTTCTCTAACTTCATATTCATCTTTATACATAGGTATATAGTAAACTTTTCCTGCAAGTTCACTTACATAATTAGCCTCTTCTTCAGCTTCTTTATTATATCCTACTATTGAAACTGTTTTTCCTTTATAAAGAGGAGCATCACAAGTTGCACAATATCCTACACCTTTACCTAATAATTCAAGTTCTCCCTTAAGGGGTTTAGTATATTCCATTCCGGTAGCTAAAATTACAGCTGTAGCTTCATACATTTTATCATTTACCATTAAAGTGAAATAATCACCCATGGCATAGATATTATTTACTCTTTCCTCTGTAATTTGTATCCCCATCTTATCTATATGCTCTGCAAACTTTTCTTTTATTTCAGCTCCATTCATTCCATAAAAACCTAAATAGTTATTTATTTTAGGAGCTTTCATTATTTTATTACTTAAATCCTTACTTCCAAAAATAATGAATTTTTTATTTCTTATTTTTGCATTAAGAGCTGCTGATAATCCTGCTGGACCACTACCTACTATGGCTAAATCATATCTTTCCATAGTATTCCTCTCTCTTATAAATGTTTTTCAACTGCAGCTTTTAATTGTGGCTTTGGCATAAATCCAACTAATGTATCTACAGGCTCTCCATTTTTAAATACCATTATTGTTGGAATACTTGCAACTCTATATTTTCCTGCTAAATTAGGACACTCATCTACATTAACCTTTGTAAATTTAGCATTTGATAATTCTCCTGCAACTTCTTCATAGATAGGACCTATCATCTTACAAGGACCACACCATTCTGCCCAGAAATCTACTATACTAATACCATCAAAATTAACAACTTCTGAATTAAATTCATTTTCTTTTAAATGTTGAACCATTACAATTCCTCCTACTCCCCCTTAGGGGGCTATTAATATTATTTGTTTTATTGTACAGCGATAATCATTATTAGTCAATAATTTTATCTTTATATTTAGTTTACCCTCTTTTCATTTAAAAATTCTGTGATAAAGTCACTTAATTAACTTTTGAATATCTATTTAATTCATCATAGATTCCGCCTTTTTTAATAAGCTCTTTATGGCTACCTCTCTCTTTTATACCTTTATCGGTTAATACTATTATTTCATCTGCATTTTTTATTGTAGACAATCTATGTGCAACAACTATAGTAGTTCTATCCTTACAAAGATCTTCTAATGATTTTTGAATTAAATATTCAGTTACATTATCTAAAGCAGATGTAGCTTCGTCTAAAATTAAAATTGGTGGATTCTTTAAAAATACCCTAGCAATTGATATTCTTTGTTTTTGGCCTCCTGATAACTTTATTCCTCTCTCTCCAATATAAGTATCATAGCCATCTTTTAATCCCATTATAAATTCATGAATATTAGCTTTTTTCGCAGCTTCAATAACTTCATCATCACTTGCATCTTGCTTTCCATATTTAATATTCTCCTTTATTGTTCCTGTATATAAGAATACTTCTTGTTGAACTATACCTATATTTTTTCTTAAAGAATCTAACTTAATATCATATATGCTTTTTCCATCTATTTTTATATCACCCTTGTCCACATCATAAAATCTAGGTATTAAATTACAAAATGTAGTTTTTCCTCCACCTGATGGTCCTACTAAAGCTAACATTTTTCCTTTCTCTATAGATAATGTAATTTTATCTAATACTTTTTCATTTTCATAACTGAAACATACATTTTCAAAGTTTATATTACCTTCTACTTTTTCTAATTCTACTGCATTATCCTTTTCTTTTTCTTCTTCAACATTCATAATATCAATAAATCTTTTAAATCCAGTCATTCCATTTTGATATTGTTCTACAAAGTTAATAAGCTTTTTAATTGGATCTGTAAATAATTTAACATATAACATATAAGCTAAAAAATCACCTAAATTAATAGTATTATAATAGGTAAATATTCCTCCTGCTATTAAAACAACATAATCTAATATATCTACTCCAAAATTAACTCCTGCAAAATACTCTGCCATAACCTTATAAGATTGTCTTCTTACTTCTTTAAATTTATTATTTCCTTTATTAAATTTCTCATTTTCGTATTCTTCTGCAACAAATGCCTTAGATATTCTTATACCTGCAATTGAGTTTTCTAGTGTTGAATTTATTGCTGATGTATGTACCCTTGTTTCCATAAAGCATTTATTCATCTTTTTTCTTTTCTTTAATGTAAATATCACTATAAATGGAACAAATGCAAATATTAAAATTGTAAGAGGTACGTTTATAGTTGATAATATTATAAATGATCCTAAAAACATTATTATTGAAATAAATAAATCTTCTGGTCCATGGTGAGCAAGCTCAGATATATCCATTAAATCATTTATCATTCTGCTCATTAAATCTCCAGTTTTTGTATTATCAAAATATGAGTTTGGTAATTTTTCAAGATGCTTAAACATATCTCTTCTCATATCACCCTGCATTCCCACTCCAACAAGATGTCCAAAATACTGCATAAAGTAACAACATCCAGCCTTAACTAAGTATAAAACCATAAGAATAATTGCAAAAATACCTATAACTTTTATCTCTTTATTAGGTATAGCATCATTAACTAAAGTTCTTGTCATCATTGGATATATTAAATTGCATAAAGTTGCTATAGTTGCAACTATTAAATCTGCAAAAAATAACCCTTTATATGGTTTATAATATGAAATAAATTTTTTAATCATGAAATCCTCTCCTTTTTATTTAACATAGAAAAGAAGAACAAGGCTTTATTTATCCTTGTTCTTTCTTCGCTTTATTTATTAATATCATCAATAGAATTATGAATATCTAATACTCCAGCTTCTTCATCGGAAATTGGAACTAAAATCGTACTTAGTAATTTTTCTTCTTTTCTAGCATAAAAATATGAGTCACTACCTACTTTAAGGTTTTTACTATACTGATTCTTTTCAATTTTATATTTCTTATTATCATAGGTTTTACCTATAAAGTACTTTGATGTTTCTCTTTTTATAATAACTCTATAAAGCATTAAGTATCTCCTTTAGTTTTAGCTTTAGTTTCACAATACCCATTTATTTAATTTTGAAAATAGTCCTTTAATATCATCTTATCTTCATCATTAAAAATATAATCCTCAATGTTTCTTTTAGAAATCCATTTTATATTATTTATACTTTTATGGCAAGTAATATATTCCTTTACACTACCCGTAAAAACTTTTAAATTTTTTTCACCTTCTAAATTATATTCTTTAAAAGGTTTTAAATCAAATATTGTACATTTTATATCTTTATCAACAGCTTTAGAAATACATTTTTCTTCTGTCTCTTTTCCCTTTATTTCTTTTCCAAATATTCCCCAACTTCTTTCATTTCTTTTTCCTCTTTCTGCAATCAATACATTTCCAAAATCATCATAAATAATAATTGAACATCTTGTAACCATCCCCATCTTTACCTCCAATTAGCAATTAATTTTAAATGAATTTATTTATTATTATAATTATAATCTCTTTTTACCTATTTTTAAACATTATTTTCTTTTTTGTTACAAATTTATTTATATTCTTTTTACAATTTATTTATATTTTTCACCAAAAACTTATTTATCAATCAATGTATATCATATGTAAATTCTGTTAATAATTGAGATGAGGTGATTTTTTATGAGTTCTATTAAATATTTACCACTTATTATATTATTATTTTTCACATTAAAATTTTTAATATCATATGTAGAAAAATCTACTATTGATTTAAATAAAAAAGAAACTGAAAAGCAAATAAAACTTGGTGTATTATCCATAAAAGATCTTCAAAAGGATAACTATACTACATTTATAAAAATTATAAATGTATATCTCAATATTTTAGGATTTAAAGAAAATATACTTCTTCCCAATGGTGATAGTAATTTAACTAATTTTAAAGCCTCATTAAATAATGAAGATGTATTTATAAGTTGTATTCAAAATAATTTACTTGGTAAAACCCCTGATGATGAAGATAATTGGGAATTAACCGGCAGACCTGCCGTTCAAAGCTTTTTAGGTAGACTGCTTATTAATAACTGTAAAAAAGGAATTCTTATTACAAATAGTTCATTTTCTAATCAAGCTATAAAATTTGCTAACGATTTTAACAACCAAAATCGTGGAGTAGAAATTAAGCTTATTGATGGTTATGAACTTACAAAATCAATAAGAAATCATAATTATTATATTACGAAGGAAGGTTTAATGAATGAAGTTAAATACAATATATAGTTATTTCATAATAATCTTATTTACTCCTTTAATAGGTAAATTGATAAAAAAAATTATTATATACTATAAATCATATAAAGACTTTGAAGGAAATAATCAATTATATAATTTAGTTCATAGATTAACCCCTCACGAGTTTGAAATTTGGTGTAGTGAATATTTATCTCAATTAGGCTTCACTAATATTCTTCTCCTTCCTTTAGGGCCAGATGGTGGAAAAGATATTATTTGTGAAAAGGATTCTCAAAAATTCTATGTTGAATGTAAAAGATATTCTCTTAATAATTCTATATCAATATTACAGGTTGAAAAGTTATTAGGTGCTATGATTTCAAATAATATAAATAATGGGATAATTATAACTACAGGTACTATATCTGATGATGTAAGATCTATTTTAACTAAAATAAATAAACCCTATAATATAAAAATAATAAGTTCTGTTGAATTAGATATTCCATACACAGAATATATACTTAAAACTAATTAATCTAGCTATCTTATTTTCCTCTTAATATATTAGGGATGTGTTATTTTTAATACACATCCCCTTATAAATTCCTTTTAATTACTCCCACTTAATGATACTAGTTATTTTAAATTCTATAATACCTATTTATAATAATAAAATTACTAAATTGATTATTTTTGTAAAAAACTCCAATTTAATTTTCCCTACTATAATGATATAATAAAAAAAATTTTATAAATACTAAGGAGAATTTATGTATACTAATTATATTTTTGATTTATATGGAACATTGATTGATATTAATACTGATGAAGAAAGTATGGATTTTTGGTACAAGCTATCATTATTTTATTCTTTTAAAGGTGCATTATATGATGCCGAAGAATTAAGAGAATCATATAGAGCTTTAGTTAAGTTAAATTTAGATAATTTAATGGATTCAAAATATCCTGACTTTCCACTTGAAACTGTATTTTCTAAGCTTTATACAAATAAAAATATTCTTCCTTCTGATGAGTTAATAATGGATACTGCTCACTTCTTTAGGACTTCGTCTATAAAGTATATAAAATTATATGATAGTGTAATTGAATTATTAGAATTATTAAAGAAAAAAGGTAAAAAAATATACTTATTATCAAACGCACAAAGAATATTTACACTTTATGAAATGAGATTATTAGGAATTGAAAAATACTTTGATGATATTTTATTTTCTGCTGATTATAAAATGTGTAAACCAGATGAAAACTTTTATAATACTTTAATTAATAAGCATAATTTAAATATAAAAAATAGTATTATGATTGGAAATGACTATATATGTGATATTGAAGGTGCTTCAAATGTTGGATTAGACTCATTATATCTTCATTCTAATCTTTCACCTGAAATCAACGGAAAATTAAAAAGTACTTATACTATTATGGATTTTGATATAGCAAAAATACCTGAGCTTATTATTAAATAAATTATTCATTAAATCTTCGTAATCATATATTACCCATAAGAAAGAGCACCATATTCATAGTGCTCTTCTTTTAAAATATAAATATTCAAATGATAAATTCACTTGTATTTTTTCTAGCAAAGTAAAGTTATTCCTAGATAAGTCTGCTTCCTTCTTTATCTTGAGTAAGTTTTCCAGCCTTCATAAGTCCACCTAAAGCCATCTTAAAGTAATTCTTACTAGTTCCAAAAGTAGCTTTTATGTCTTCTGGATTAGATTTATCGTTGAACTCCATAAATCCACCATTTTTTCTCATATAAGTTACAATTTTTTCTTGAAGTTCATCTCTTTCATTTAATCTAGTCTTTCTTGGTGTTAATCCTATTACACCATCTTCATAAACTCTCTTAACTCTTAATTGCATTTCATATCCTGGATGAACCTCATTATAGTACTCATTTGGTAATACTAATCCTCTATATTTAGCATCAATTGCAACATTTAAAGTTCCTGAAGGAGTCTTTGAAAATACCATTGCAGTAACTTCATCACCAACTTTAAATGTTCCTTCTTCAGCAACTTCAATATATGGCTCAACTTCTGTTGTAGCTGCAAGTCTTCCTGTCTTATCTACATATATATAAAATAAATATTTTTTTCCTGTATGTAATTTATATCTTTGTTCTTTTAATGGTACAAATATATCTCTATCTAACCCAAAATCAACAAATGCACCAAACTCACCTTGATGTACAACCTTTAAATAAGCAACATCACCAACTATAGCTAAAGGCTTCTTAAATGTAGCTATTGGTCTATCCTTTGAGTCTCTGTATATAAATACTTCAACCTCCTTACCAACTTCTACTCCCATTCCTTCCGCTAATGACTTAGGAAGTAAAACATCCTCTTTACTTTGTTTATCAACTAGATAAAATCCAAAGTCCTTTTCTCTATCTACTACTAAAGTATTATATTCTCCTATTCTTAACATACGTCCTCCTACTTTTTATATCTTTTACTTAAATTTACGTAATTATCTGCTGACTTCTTAATGTTTTTTATTTCATCATCAGTTAATTCTCTAACTACTTTTGCTGGATTTCCTAAAATAAGAACTCCATCTGGAAAACTCTTTCCTTGAGTAACTAAACTTCCTGCCCCTATAATAGTATTCTTTCCAATTTTAGCATTATTTAATATTATTGATCCCATTCCTACTAAAACATTATCTGAAATATTACATCCATGAATTATAGTTCCATGACCTATAGTTACATTTCTTCCAATAATACATGGAGAGTTAGCATCAACATGCACTACTGAATTTTCTTGAATATTAGTATTAGCACCAACTACTATTTTGTTCATATCAGCTCTAAGCCTAGTACCAAACCATATGTTTACATTATCCTCAATTTCAACTTTTCCTATTATATCAACGCTTTCTGAAATATATGTATTCTCATTTATTTTAGGTTTAACTCCCTCAAAATCCATAATCATATTTTTTAACTCCCTTATAACTTATATTCATCATGAAAGTTTCACTTTATTTTATCACCCTTTATAATTATTGTCATTATTTTAATGTCTTTAATACTATATATTAATAATGAATAATTTTAAGAGGCGAATTTGTGAGTAAAAGTAAGCGTAAAACCAAAGTAATCTTTGATCAGAATAAATTAAAATATTATTATGGTATCCCCCACTGTCATTCTAGCTATTCAACTGGTAAAGGTACTCCTTTAAACTTATATGAATTTGCTATAAAATGCGGATTAGATTTTTTATTTGTAACTGATCACAATGATTTTCTTGCAAATAAAACTACTGTTAAAGATCGTACTTTAACAAAATGGGATGCAACAAATTATTTTTCCAATAAAATAAGAAAAAATGAAGATGACTTCTTACCTATTGTTGGCTTTGAATGTAGAACTATTCCTTTTGGTGATTTTAACATAATAAATCCTAATAACTTCTTTACTGGAGCTATAAAAGATTTAAGATTATTAACTTTATGGATGATTAATAATAATCAAGCTTTTATAATTATTAATCATCCCCATAAGGAAATTGGTAAAATTCAATATAATGAAATTTTTAATAAAATTATTACATCCATAGAAGTTTATAATGGTAATCCTGCAAGTAAATATACTAAACATGAGAAATATTATTATCAATTACTGGATTGCGGTTGGAAATTAGGTGCTGTTAACGGACAAGATAATCATAGAATTAATTTCGATCAATCTGATAATTTAACTGCATATATTGCAAATGATTTATCTAAGAATTCATTAATTGATGCTTTTAGAAGTCATAGAACTTATTCAACTGAATCACGATTTTTAAAATTACATTTTACCATAGATGAAACATTTATGGGAGATACATTATCAATTTATTCTTCAAAAATAAAGTTTTCAATTTTTGCTGAAGATATCAGATATAAAATAAGAGAAATTCAAATAATATCAAATGGTGGTACAATTATAAAAAAAATTGAAGATATTAATTTAAGTTGTATTAAATATATATATGAACATCAAAGTTTAAAATCAGAAACCTGGTACGTTATTAGAGTACTACAAGATGAGAATAAAACTGCAGTAAGCTCTCCAATTTTTATTGTTCACCTAAATAATAACTATATTTAGAAATTATTCACTTAAAGTTACATAAAGAATACAACTTAAGTGAATAAAGTTGTTTCATTTAAAATAAAAAGCATTTAATTTTAACATTCCCTTTATAGAAAATAATTTTAATAATAAAACTACCTCTATAAAGGGAATAATTCAAATTAAATATTTTATTTTTTATTGTTTTGAGCATTATTTAAATGCTTTACTCTATTAGGCTTAGCCTTAGGTCTAATTTCAATTTTCTTTTCTTTCTTTTTAGGACCACCAGTTGCTTGAATATCCATGAACCATAAAAAGAATGTTACTGTTAATATTGTTAGTAAAAATGATACCCAGAAAATACTCTTTCCTAGTATAACAGGCATAAATAATTGTAAAATAAATGTTACTATAGCTATACCAAGTGGTATATACTTATTAATTCTAACTTTTGAAAATACATACTTTCTTCCTAAAAACATTATTCCAAATACAATTGCTAATAGAACAATGAAATAAAGCAGTGTTGATAAAAAGTTACCCATCAATAGCTCTCCTTCCTATATCTTTCTACTATATATATTACTGTCTATTTAACATATTTTCAACCCGATTTTATTTCCACTCTTTTATAAAATATATCTTTCCATTTCATTTCTTCTTATCTTCATAACATTATTTTTTCTTATACTTCATGGCCAACTTTGTAATTTTTTTATTATTTATCTAATAATTAACTAATCCTTCTTATTATTAGCTAAAATATATAATATGTTAAAAATTGTTAATTTTTATATTATATCCCTAAAAAAATAAGAATTCGATAATTAGGACTAGCATATCTTTAAATTATTTGATAAAATGTATTAAAGATATTATAAATTTATTAAAGGGGTGTTATTATGGGTTTAAACCAAGCCTATCAACTTGATGAATTAGATCTTCAAATTTTAGATATATTAATAAAAGATTGTAGAACTCCATATTTAGAAATTGCAAGACTTTGCCATGTTAGCGGTGGTACTATTCATGTTCGTATGAAGAAGATGGAGGAACTTGGAATAATAAAAGGAACTAAAATTCTTTTAAATCTTCCTAAACT
Source organism: Clostridium cuniculi (assembly GCF_004353185.1). GTDB lineage: Bacteria > Bacillota > Clostridia > Clostridiales > Clostridiaceae > Clostridium > Clostridium cuniculi. The sequence goes on from NZ_SMUS01000009.1 coordinate 49,925, forward strand.
AGGATATGATGTTTGTTGCTTTGTAGGAATATATATTGATAAAACTTCATCATTCTCAGAAGTTTTTGAAGAAATGTCAAAAATTAAAGAAGTTGTTGAATTACACTTAACTACTGGTGATTATTCTGTATTTGCTAAGGTTATCTGTAAAAACATAAGTGATCTTCAAGATATATTATTAAACAAAATAAATGTTATTTCCGGAATTCAAAGAACTGATACTATCATATCTTTAAATCAACCTATTGACAGAAATATTTCAATTTAATAAAAAATTTAATATTGAAATATATTTGCATGAATATAAATTTCTCCTTTGGAAAAAATAACTATGTTATTAAAACCAAAGGAGTTGTTTTTTATGAAGGTAATTGATACCATAGTACTTATACTTATTATAATTGGAGCTATAAACTGGGGACTATTAGGTTTTTTTCAATTCGATCTTGTTGCTGCAATATTTGGGGAAATGAGTACTTTCAGTAGAATAATTTATGCTATTATTGGTATTTGTGGATTATATTCTATATCATTTTTTGCAAAAGATAAATTTTAATAAAAATAGCTTTGCACATAAGTGCAAAGCTATTTTTTATAACTCTTTAATAATGTTAAATAACTCTATTGCAGCTTCTCTTGGCCCCTCTTGTTCTCTACCTTTAACTCCAAGACATGTCTTGATTTGTCCAACTTTTACATTTGTATCAAACATTGTTTTAAAATATCTATCTATCAATATGTCAGTAGCTTCTTGTTTTTGTGCAGGTCCAAATGGATTTGCAAAGTAACTTTCAACTAATCCCTCTTCAGTTGTAGTTCCCTTTGCCATTCTTGGACCTGATTTAAATAATTTAATTGCATCTTCAGGATTATTAAAGTATTCGATAGCTTTATCATTTTCTGTTATGTTAGTAAAATTATTAGCATATAAGAATAAATCTATCTTATACCCTTTAATTATTTGGCTATACGGTGCTACAGGCATTACTAATCTTGCATTTATTTTATCTGGGTTCATAAATATACTTCTATCTATTTCTCTAAATGCATACCCTTGAGCTAGGTCATCTAATCTAACAAATGCGCCTATTTCTGTACCATATCCATATATCTCTCCATTAATTTCTTTAAAAGTACCCATATCATCAAAAATAATATTCATATTACTTATATATTCTTCACTTAATGTTCTAAAAGCCTCCAAACTCTCAGATTTTCCTGCACCACTATCACCCATTATTACTACATTAGCTTCTTTTCCATTTTTCATTTGAACATTTACCATTGCACCATGTATAGGCAAATAACCTCTTTTTATCATTATTAAATTATGCAATGTTAATATCATTTTTTTCATATATCCAAAGTAATCTATCTCATCTGAATAATTTACATAACCAAGCATTATATTATTTTCTTCATCATCATAGAAAACTGTTTTTAAATCTTCTCCATCATTTATTCCAAATACATAAACAATATCAGGACGTCTTCCTCTACATTCTTCTCTTGTAGCCATTTCAAATAAATTACATAGAGTTATTCCATGATTCATAAAATCCCTATGGAAATATATATACGCTATTAGCTCTCCAACCTTTGCAGGATAACAAAACCAATGGTCTTTATTTATATGTGTATACTTTAAAGGATTATCATAAACTTCTGAAAACATTCCATTTCTTGTATTCTTTTTAGGATATGTTATAAATGGTGGTTCTAACAAAATACAATCTATAAAATTAATATCCTCTAGTAATTCATACCCATTAGGAATTGGCCATAATAGCTTATTTATCATTATACTGCAGTTTCCACCTGCTGTTATTTGTCTAAAAACTTGTGGAGTTCTACCTAATACATTTTGTTCAATTTTTCTATAGAACTTTAATATTAGCTTTTCAAAAGCTGAATTTGCTTCTGTAAAATTCATAGCTGCTAAACCTTGACTAATTTTATCATTTTGAACAATAGTATATCTTTCTAATCTTCTCCAAAATAAATAAAAATCTTCTATCATATTGATAAACTCTTCTTTATTACTCAAAAGCTCACTATATCTTGGATTTAATTCAATAACTTCTTTTACATCTATTATAGTTAGCCATTTAAAAATTTTAGTGATATCCTCTCTTAAATTTGATATTTCAGTGGTGTTTAAAGATTTAATTAAATATCTATATGATAAAGTTCTCTTTTTTTCAGATCTCTTTAAATAAACACTTAAAACCCTTCTAAACCCCTCACTTTCTAATAAACTCTCAAAATTATTACAATACCTAGTTGAAAAATTCATTAATACTTTATCATTACTTATTGAAAACTCTTTTTTCATCCTCATCCTCCTAATATTTTTTATTTAACCACGCTCTTATATGATATTTTATACAATTATAACATATTATACCAACAATTTCACTTCACTAACTTGTTAAATATTTATAAACTTAAGTTTTCTTTCTATAATTTTAGTCAATAATCTAAAATATATATTTCTTATTTAGGAGTCTTTAATTATGAATAAATTTAAACATAAAAGTTATAAAGCATTAAAAATAATACTTACTATTTCTGCAATTATTATTTCTATTTCTTTTTTAACTCAAAATAACAATGTTAATTACGAAAACAAAATGATTATTCACTATATAGATGTAGGCCAAGGAGATTGTATTTTAATTCAGGTTAATAATAAAAATTTACTTATAGATTCTGGTCCATCTATTAATAGAAAAGATTTGCTAGATTATTTAGAAAAATTAAATATAAAAAAATTTGATTATATTATTGCAACACATCCTCACGAAGATCATATCGGAAATATGGATACTATTATAAAAAGATATACTATTGGAAGCTTTTATTCTCCTAAAGTAATAACTTCATCTACTACCTTTGAAAACATGATTAGTGCTTTGGTTGATAAGAATCTTAAAATAAATGTTTTAAAGAAGGGAGTTAAAGGAATTGATCTTGGAAAAAATACAGAAATTGAAGTATTTTCACCCCTAGAAAATATATCTAGTGATAATTTAAATGATTATTCTCCAATCATCAAAATAACTTTCTTTAATAACTCTTTTTTATTTACAGGTGATGCCGAAATATCAACTGAAGATACAGTACTATCTCAAAATAATAATTTAAACTGTGATATTTTAAAAGTTGGTCATCATGGATCTTCAACATCTACTTCCACAGATTTTCTAATTTCAGCAAACCCATCTGTGGCAATAATATCTGTAGGTAAAAATAACTCTTATGGTCATCCTACCTCAGAAACTTTATCTCTTCTTAATTCTTATAATATTAGAACTATTAGAACAGATATTAATGGCACCGTTATAGCTATTTCCGATGGGAAAAACATCAATATCTCTACAGTTAAATAAAACTCCTATAAATGATAGATGCTCCTAAATAATTAGGAGCATCTATCATTTAAGGATATTATCCTTAAAATAATATAAATTTAATCTACAATACAATCTTCAATTTTTTCAACTTCAGTTGCTTCTACTACTTCTTCTTTATCTTCTTCCATAACCTCATTGCTATTAGTTTCTTTCTTATCAATCTCTTCCTTATCAGTTTCTAAATTTTCTGTATCAATATTAACTTTTATTTCTTCATCTTTACTTCGTATATAGTCTTTCCAAGTAATAAAAATCTTATATAAATTCACTACATCTTGCTCATTATATAATAATATTGTTTCTATTTTTTCTTTTGGCATTCTTTCAATATATTCTTTATCCTTTAATACCTTATGAAATGTTTTAGCTAGATTTGAACCACTAATAACATCTCCTTCTCTATATATGTTAAAAACCTTTTCCAAATTTTTAAGTCCTATAGATGTATTCATATTTCTTTCATATTCTTTTTGTATATCTAAAGATTTAAATTCTTTATCAAAATCAAAATAAATATTATATTTATTGAATAAGTATTTTATAACAGTAAAATCATTATTTCCTGAAAAAGTAACTATAACTTTCTTTCCCATCTTCTTCATTTTCGTAAAATATTTTTTTGCAAGTATTAATATTTCAACTACTTCACTCTTATTTTCTATCATATATTGAGTTACATGTATCTTTTTATCAACATTATTATATACACATGCTCCAAATACTCCTATACATTTTGGCTTTTTGTAAACATAATGCTCTAAATCAAAATATATAATATCATCTGGTTTACACTGAACCTCCTTCCCTTCTAATATCTTTTCAATATTATATTCTTCTACGTCAACAAAATTTTCTCGAATAATCACACTATCACTCTTTCTTACATTATTTATCTCCTGTTTTAAAATTAGTATCTCTATATCTTTTTATTATACCATGTTATTAATACAGTGAATACCATTTATAGTTTTTACTTTTTCAAATATATAACAAATTTGTTTTTAATATGTTGCTTTTATTGACCAAGCCCTCTTTTATTGATATCATATATATATGTAAGAATTTTTTGATAATGATTTTCAATTTGAGGTGATATATATATGTGCATTTGCGATTTAAAGCTTGGCGAAAAAGCTAAGATACATGAAATAAACGGAAATGATAAACTTACTAAAAGACTTTATGCTTTAGGCCTTATTGAAGGAACTGAAATAGAATTAAAAAGAGTTGCTCCTTTAGGTGATCCTTTAGTAGTAAACTTAAGAGGTTTTGATTTAGCTATACGTAAAAAGGATGCTAAAAATATTATTTTAACAGCTTAATTATAAAAATAAGGGGATGACAAAATGAAAAATGTAGCTTTGCTTGGTAACCCCAACGTTGGAAAAACTACACTTTTTAATAGCCTAACTGGTTCTAATCAAAGAGTTGGTAATTGGGCAGGAGTAACCGTAGATAAAAAAGAAGGCTTTTTTGATGATTTTAAAATTGTAGATTTACCTGGTATATATGCTATGGATACTTTTTCAAACGAAGAAAAAATATCAAAAGAGTTTTTGGAAAATGGACAAGTAGATTTAATATTAAATATTATTGATGCTTCTAATATTGATAGAAATTTATATTTAACAATGCAACTAAAGCAATTTAAAAAGCCTATTATTTTAGCTGTCAATATGATAGATGTAGCTGAAAAGAAGGGTATAAATATCGATTATAAAAAGTTAGAAGAACTTTTAAATGTAACTGTTGTTCCTATACAAGCATCTAAAGAACAAGGTATAGATGATATAAAAAAAGCTTTAAAAAATCTTCATACCAATAAAATAGATAATAATGATTATAATTTTTCAAGTGAAAAAGAAACTTATATTTACATAGAAAACTTATTAAGTCAATGTACTAAAAAAGATAATAAATCAACAAGGACTATAAAAGAAAAATTAGATAATATAATGCTAAATCCATGGCTTGCTTATCCTATTTTCTTTATAATTATGGCCTTAACATTCCAAGTAACATTTTCTTGGATAGGACAACCCCTTTCAGACTTATTAGATTCATTATTAAATGACTCTTTAGTTCCTATAATTGAAAGTTTAATTCAAGGAACTGCGCCTTGGTTCCAGTCATTAATTATAGATGGTATCATAGGTGGTGTTGGTGGAATATTAGTGTTATTACCTATAATATTATCACTCTTTGCTTGTATAACTATTTTAGAAGATAGTGGGTATATGGCAAGAGTAGCTTTTATAATGGATAAAATTATGAGAAAAATGGGGTTATCAGGAAAAGCATTTATTCCTATGATTGTTGGCTTTGGATGTTCTGTTCCTGCAATTATGACTGCAAGAACTTTAGAAAGTGAAAAAGATAGAAAACTTACTGCTTTATTGATTCCTTTAATGAGTTGTAATGCTAGATTGCCTGTTTATAGTATATTTGCAGCTGTATTTTTCCCTAATAGTATTGGGCTAGTTGTAGCTTCACTTTACTTCTTAGGTATATTATTAGCATTTATACTTGGTATAATCTTTAAGCATACAATATTTAAAAATGAAGAAGAGCCTTTACTTATAGAGTTGCCAGAATATAAATTGCCATCATTAAAAAATCTTTTAAATCAATTATATGAAAAAACTAAAGGATTTTTAGTGAAAGCTGGTACATTAATTTTTGCAATGAGTATAATTTTATGGTTTTTATCCAACTTTAATTTCTCTGGAATGACAGATGTTAATAATAGTATATTAGCTTCTGTAGGTGGTTTTATTGCTCCAATATTTAAGCCACTAGGCTTTGGGAATTGGCAATCATCAGTTTCATTATTAACAGGACTAATTGCTAAAGAAACTGTTGTTTCTTCAATGAGTGTAATCTTTGCAGGTGATTTACAAACAATGTTACCACTTCATTTTACTACACTATCAGCACTATCATTCTTAGTATTTGTTTTACTTTATACACCTTGTATTACTGTTGTTGGTACTATGAAAAAGGAATTTGGTTCAAAATTAACTTTATTCTCTGTAACCTATCAATTGGTCTTAGCTTGGTTAGTTGCATTCTTAGTATTTAATATAGGTTCATTATTTGTTTAAAAGAAGGTGAATTTATTTGGAAATTTTTATTGCAGCTTTATTAATTATAGTTGCCGGATATATATTATTTAAAAACATAAAAAAATCTTCAAAAGGTGATTGTAACTGCGGAAGTTGTTCATCTCACTGCTCGAAGTATAAAAAATAAGAACTGCAAATTTTGCAGTTCTTATTTTTTATATTTGAATAATACTAAATTGTAATTTTGTTCTTCTCTAAAAGTTTTTTATAGTATATTTTAATTGTTGCTGCTGTTGGAGATGCTAGAAGCATTCCTATAGGTCCAAAAAAGCCTCCGCCTATTACAACTGCATATATAATCCAAAATGGTCTCACCCCAACTTTGTCTCCTATAAGTTTTGGATCTAAGTACCATCCATCAAACATCTGCAACAAGAATAATGTTAAAAATACAATAATACCTTTCGTAGGTGATACAAATACATTTATTAAAAAACCTATAATTTCACCTATAAATGGCCCAAAATAAGGTATCATATTAGTAACACCAACTAATATAGATAACAATATTGTATATTCAGACCCTACTATATTTAATAATATAAAGGCTAACACACCTATTATCATTGAATCAATTGCCTTTATACCTATATATGTTACTATCATAGAATTATAAGTTTTAATAAACTCAATTAATTTATCACTTTTCTCTTTCTTTAAAGTTAAATACATCATTCTTTTACATTCACGTAACAATCTTTCTTTATCTATAAGAATATATATAGCTACTAATAATCCAATAATAAATTTAAAAATTATTGATGATAAGCTTACCATTTTCATTAATGAGCCTTCTAATGCGCTAATAAGTATTTTCCCACTTTTATCTATATATGTATCAACATTCATTTTAACACCAGTGTTATTTATAATACCACTAAATCCATCTTTTTCTAAAATATCATTAACAACACCTTCAAGAGAGCTTATATAATTAGGTATATCACTTCCTATTTCCTTTACATTTTCTATCAGTCCTGGTATTCCATACAATGCCCAAATAGTTATTCCTCCAATTAAAATAGCATATGTTAAAGCTATAGATACTCCCCTTTTTAATTTTACTTTTTCCTCAAATAATTTAACAACTGGAGTTAATACATATGCAATTACTATTCCATAAACAAATGACATAGATAATGAAATAAACTTTTTAATTATACTGATAAATATCTCAATATTATCTATCAGCTTAAAAGCTAGCAGTGCTACTACTATAGTAATTAATACAGCTACTATCAAACTCTTATATTTATTATTCTTTAAAAACACTAACTTTTCACCTCAACTTTACCATATTTTGTTACATTTATTATATCAAAAATATTGTCAACTATGTATTAAAATTCCCTTATGTTTTAACTAAATTTATAATAAACAATTATTAAGTTTCTTCCACTACTTCTATCCCTATTAACGCTAACGCATTCTTCATAACCTGACAAGTAGCTTCAACTAAAACTAATCTCGCTTTTATCACCTCTTTATCCTCTAAATTTAATAATGAATGAATACTATAAAACTTATTGAACTTATTAGCAACTTCTATTATATATCTTGTCATTATTGATGGTTCTAATTTATCTGTGGCATTATGAATTGCAGTAGTAAATTCTTCAAGAATTTTAACTAACTCTAATTCCTCTTTGGAATTTAATTTGCCAAAATTGGGATCTATATCAATATCTCTACCTCTTTTTAACATACCCTTTGCTATTCCATATAACTTTTGTACATATGGACCAGTTTCGCCATCAAATGAAAGAATTTCTTTCAAATCAAATATTATATTTTTTTCTCTTGGACTTCTTAAATAAGTGAATATTAATGCTCCTACAGCTATCTTTTCAGCAACCTCTTCCTTATTTTCTAAGTTTGGATTATTTTCATTTATACCTTCTAAAATCTTATCTACAGATTTTTTTATTAAATCTTCTAAAATTGCAACTTCACCTTTTCTTGTAAAATTTCTTCTATCTTTAAATTTAACTAATCCAAATCCAACATTTATACAATCCTTTGCCCATTGGTATTCTAACAACTCTAAAACTTTAAATATTTGTTTAAAATATAATGATTCAGGTACTTCAGTAACATATATACATTTATAGAAATCATAGTTTTTCTTTCTATAAATGGCAGTAGCTAAATCCATTGCTGCATATATTATTTCCTCATCATCTTTTAAAAGAATGCATGGTGGCATATTATATTTATCAAGCATTACAACTTGTGCTCCATTACTTTCAGATAATATATCTCTTTCTCTTAATTCATTAAATACCTCTTCAATTTTATCATCATAAAATGATTCTCCTAAATATGAATCAAAGTTTATATTAAATATATCATAAATCTTTTCAAATTCTCTTAAACTTAAATCTCTAAACTTCATCCATAAAGCTTCTGCTTCTTCATCTTTATCCTTTAATTTTTTGAAATATTTTCTTCCCTCATATTCTAATAATGAATCTTTTTGTGCTTCTTCATGGAACTTAACATATACTCTTAAAAGTTCTGATATGGCATCTCTTTCTAAAGCTTCTTCATTTCCCCACCTTTTATATGCAGATATTAATTTGCCAAATTTACCTCCCCAATCCCCTAAATGATTTAACCTTTGAACCTTATATCCTTCTTTTGTAAATAATTGATAAAGGGAGTTACCTATTAAAGTACTAAATAAATCTCCAACATGGAATGGCTTTCCTATATTAGGTGATGAATATTCAATACATATAGTTTTACCCTCTCCAATATTAGAGCTTCCATAGTTATCTCCTTCTGATAATATTTTTTCTAAAGTATTTTTTATAAATCCACTTTTATCAATAAAGAAGTTTATATATGCTCCTAAATTTTCTACTTTTTCAAAACTATCTTGATTTATTTTATCCTTTAGCTCCTTAGCAATTATATTAGGATCTCTTCTAAAAATTTTAGCTAATTGAAAACATGGAAATGCATAATCCCCCATTTCTGCCTGTGGTGGAATTTCTATTAATTTTTCTATCGTCTCCAACTCTATATCAACCTTATTTTTAATAACTTCAACAACTTTCTTCTTGTAATCCATTATTTATTCCCCTATTTTTTTATATTTTACTTTAATAATAAAAAAACGCCCCTTTGAAAAACAAAAAGACGGATATATTCTCAATACTACTCCAATTATTTACTTATTATTTAATTTATTATAACTAAAACAAATATTTTTTGTCAACAAACCTTTATTTTTCTCTTACTTTTATATATCATAGTAATTATATTAAGTATTAATGATAGGAATGGTGTTATATGATTCGAGTCGGTATAATTCATATAGGTTCTAGTAAAATTAGATTAATGTTAGCAGAAGTTGAAGATGTAGGATATTTTAAGATTATAGATGAGCTTAAAACACCTTTTAAAGTTTGTTATGAATTATCAAAGGAATGTGTTTTATGTAATGAAAAACTCAATTATATTCTATCTACATTAAGAACCTATAAATCCCTTTGCGAGGCCTCTGGCACAAAAGAAATCTTTACTATTACAACTAGTTTCTTTAAGGATCTTAAAGATAGTGAATCTATTATATCTATGATAAAATATAATCTTAATCTAGATTTAAAGGTTTTATCACCAGAAGAAGAAGTTAAATTTACAGCTTTAAGTGTAAATAGAAGCTTAAATATAACTAATTCTCTTATAGTTGAAATAACTGGAACATCAACTAATTTAATATCTATGAAAAATAAAGAAATTACAAATTGGGTGTCTTTACCTTTTGGTGGAATTAATTTAGCTTATACATTCAACATAGCTGATAGAATACTAAATTCAAATTTAGATGAGTCTATATCTTTCTTAAAAGATAAATTAAATGATATTTCTTGGCTAAATAGTGAATATGAATCTATAGTTGTTGTAGGTGATTTCGCTAAGGCACTTGTTAAAATGGATAAATTTAAAACACATTATCCTCTAGAACTAATTAATAATTATGAATTATCTGCAGTTGGAATTCATGAACTTTATAATATTATCAAGTGTAAGGATTTAAAACTTCGTCGTAAGGTTGAGGGTATCGATTTAGATATGGTAGATAGTATATTTAGCTGTTTACTTATACTTAATGAGATAATAAAAATAGCATCTTCTAATAGTATAAGAGTATCTAATAACTCAATTAGAGAAGGACTTCTTTATGATTATCTTTATAAAAATTATGATGTAATAGATAATATTTTAGACTATAGTATTTATGGAATATTAAATTCTTTAAATGCTAATATACCTCATGCACAACAAGTATACTTTTTATCATCTGTCTTATTCAATGAACTAAAGCCTCTTCATAGATTAGATGATAAATATCTAAATATATTAAAAACTGGAGCAATGCTTCATGATTGTGGAGTTAGTATAAATTATCAAAACCATCATAAACATTCTTTATATATTATTTTAAATTCAATTATTAATGAACTTACACATAAAGAACATCTAATGAGCGCCGCTATTGCAGCTTCTCATAGATTTAATAATTATCATTTACCTTTAGCACAATTTTCTTATTTAATTAATAAACTAGATATTGATATAATTAATAAAATTGGTGCATTAGTAAAAATTGCTGAAGGGTTAGATAGAAGCCTTGTAGGTATTGTAAAGAAACTAAAAGTTTATTTTGACGATGAAAAAGTTGTTATTACAGTATCATCCCCTAGCAACTTGGATGTAGAAATACATCAAGCAATGCGTGGTAAAGACTTTTTTAAAGAAATATATAATAGAGATTTATTTATAGAAAAGGAAAGGTGGCAAAATTAATTGCCACCTTTTAAAGAATTCCAAATATTAATCTTGCAAAAGCCATAAATCCATTTAAAATAAAGTTAACTGGTATTGATAAAATAGTTCCACCAATAAATATAATTGCAATAAGTATTAAAAATTGATATTGATATATCTTATCTGAAACCTTATAAAATGTTTTTGGCCATAAATCTCTAAATATTTCAAATCCAGCTAATCCTGGTATAGGTAATAAATTAAATACAAATAAACTTATATTTATAGTTGCAATTAGCCATATCATATTAATTAATATAAAGTATATTGTATCTGATAAAATATTAGATAAGAATTTATATGTAAATACATATAATATTGTTCCTAAAAAACCAACTAGTAAATTAGCTAATGGTGCTGCAACAGAAACTTTTATTGCATCTTTATAACCTCTTTTATATGCACTTGGATTAGTATTTAATGGTTTAGTCCATCCAAATCCAGCTATCAAAATCATTAAAAAACCAATTAAATCAATATGAGCTGATGGATTTAAAGTTAATCTACCTTGAAATCTTGGTGTTTTATCTCCTAATTTATCTGCAACTAATGCCTTTGCATAACCTTGAGCAGTAAAAGCTATTAATATAGCTGGTATTTTTAAGATAATTACTAGTAATTGCATTCTAAATGAGCTCATTATTTATCTCCTCTCTATTATTTCTTTGATTATTATACCACATATTGTTATTAAATTATTATATTAATAATAATTTAATAAAATAAAAGCGATGAATACATCGCTTTTATTTTATATTTATTCAATTGACTTTAATATATTAGGATTTATATTTTGTATTCCTTCATTTCCTTGGTTTTCTTCACCTTCTATATTTCCATCATCCACATTTCCATTATCAGTATTTTCTCCACCTGTACTTCCATCTGTGTTTCCACCTGTACTTCCATCTGTGTTTCCACCCGAACTTCCACCTGTATTTCCATCCGAACTTCCACCTGTGTTTCCACCCGTACTTCCGTCTGTATTTCCACCTGTGCTTCCACCTGTGCTTCCACCTGTGCTTCCGCCTGTGCTTCCACCTGTACTTCCGCCTGTGCTTCCACCTGTACTTCCACCAGTATTTCCGCCTGTACTTCCACCTGTGTTTCCGCCTGTACTTCCACCTGTGTTTCCGCCTGTGCTTCCACCTGTGCTTCCACTTGTACCTTCATCTGTATTATCATAACTACTATCATTGCTAGATGGCGGAGTAACAATATCCTCACTATTATCTATATAGTCTTCTGGATTAATATTATGTTTATTACTATACTCTTCTGACTCTGATTTATAATTAGACATTGCTTCATTAAATGAATCATAATCATATTCATCTGGATTTGGAACCTTACCTTCAAATATAAATTCATCTAAGAACTTAGCATTTTGCTCTCTATCCATTAAGAATACCCAGCCTAAGTTTTTATATAAACCACCATCAGCTAATTCTGGAATTGGTACTTGAAGTTGCTCAATCTCTAAACTTGGGAATTTATATATAGTATATGCCATATTTAAAGCTTGTATTGGCTCAATATTGGTTTTTATATACTCTAACATATTATTCATTATTCCTAAGTATTTGCTTGGCTTAGTTTCCTTTAACTTTTCTGCTACTTTTATTAAAACCTCTCTTTGTCTATCAGTTCTTGCATATTCATCTCCAACACCTTTTCTTATTCTTGCATAAGATAAAGCTTGTTTTCCATTTAAAACTTGTAATCCTGCTTCTGTAACTGGACAATCATTTCCACCTGTAGACTCACCAATGTACTTATTTAATTCATCTAGCATATAATCTTCTACATTTAACTCTAGTCCACCCATTTGATCAATAATTGCTTCAAATCCCCAGAAATTAATAATTACATATTTATCAAGGCTAATGCCATAAGTTTCTTTTATAGTTTCAATTAAAAGCTCTGGGCCTCCATATGCTAATGCTGCATTTAATTTTCCTTCTCCATGCCCCGGAATATTAACTAGTGTGTCTCTAAATAATGAAGTCAATCTTATTTGTTTCTTATTATTATCTAATGTAGCAATAATAATAGAATCTGCTCTTGACGCTTCATCTAATGTTCTTGCATCAGTTCCTATTAATAGAACATTTGTTATTCCTTCAACTTCCTTATATTCAGTATCTGATATTGTTTCTGAAGGATTTAATCCTGAATATATTTTACTTCTAATATACATATATCCTGTTGCAAGAGTGCATATTAATAAAGCAAAAACAATAACTGTAGATACTATAACCTTCTTTTTAGTTGACCATTTTTTTCTTCTAGAACGTTTTTTTCTTTTTCCATTTGGTTCACTCATCTCTGTGCCATCCCTTCAAAAATATTAATTTTAATATTAAAAGTTAATTATATGCATTATTATTTCAAATATAGTTTATGTAATTTAAATTTTATAATTATAAATTAACCAATATAATAATATCACATTTTACAATAAATTTTAAATTTTTAATAATATTTTTGTAATTTGTTAAAATTCTATCTAATCATTGTAAATTTTCCATATTAGTATAGTTGTTTTTTTCTTAAATTTATTATTTTATCAACAAAGAAATTCATTTTTATACATTTTCCCCTTTAAAAGAAAACATCTTTTATATTATATTGGATATAATATAAATAAGGTATTCATATATTTTGACAAATTTTATTAAATAAAAAAGAAATTTATTATTTACTTATATTATTTAAAGTATTATTATATATAAGTATTATGCAAAATTTAGATAATAGATGGAGGTCTTTTTATGAATATAAGTATTATTGGAATGCCTCTTTTTTATGGTTGTGATAAACCTGGTGTAGAAAAGGGACCCGAAGAATTAAGAAAAAACAACCTTATAGATATTTTTCAAGAAAATCATACTGTTTATGATTTAGGAGATATTGAAGTTGAAAAAGTAAATGCTGAAGCTAAGTTCTTAAGCAATTCAAAATTAAAATATTTAGATCAAGTTGTTACTGCAAATAATAGACTAGCTGCAAAAGTTTTAACTGCATTAGAAAATAATACCTTACCTCTTATTATTGGTGGTGACCACTCATTAGCTTTAGGATCAATTGCTGGTGCTAGTAAATTTTTAGGAAATGACTTAGCTGTAATTTGGATAGATGCTCATGGAGATATAAATACTGATGAGACCTCACCATCTGGAAATATTCATGGAATGCCTTTAGCTGCATCAATGGGCATTGGATATAATAAATTAACTTCTATTTTCTTTGATGACTTTAAAATAAAACCAGAAAATGTTTTTATTTTAGCTTGTCGTGATTTAGATGCTGGTGAAGTAGCTTTAATAGACGAATTAAACATGAACGTATGGACAAATAAGGATATAAATGATAAGGGAACCACTGTAGTTATTAATGAACTATTATCACTAATAAAAGAAAAGAATATAAAAAATATTCATCTTTCCTATGATATAGATTGTTTAGATCCAGAATATGTTCCAGGTACTGGAACTCCAGTTAATCACGGATTATCTTATAATGAAAGCAAAGCTTTATTAGAGTCCATTTTAGGTACAAGCTTGGTAAAATCTATAGATTTTGTAGAATATAATCCTGATTTAGATAAAAATAATAGAACTAAAGAAACTTGTATAGAATTATTAAAACTTATATCTAATACATTAAAGTAAGAAAATCACCTTTATATAATTATATAAAGGTGATTTTCTTACTATTAATTTGTTTATTAACATAAGTTATGATATTATAAAATGAATAAATTAAATTTTTGGAGGTAAAGATGAAATTATTATTTTTCGATACTGAAACAACTAGCGTACGTCCTGGTCATATATGCCAGTTAAGTTATATAACTGTAGATACATCTACAAAACCACAAACAACTATAGGTAAAAACTTCTTCTTTACAGTTGATGAAATGGATCCTGCAGCTCAAGAAGTTCATGGATTTTCTCTTGAAAAACTTTATGAATTATCTAATGGCTTAGAATTTTTAGAACAAATCCAAGATTTTATGAGTGATTTTTTTGATGCAGATTTCGTTATTGGCCATAATGTTCAATTTGATGTTAAATTTTTAAAACATGAAGTTAATTCTTTATATGAAGCTGGAATGATAGATGAAACTTGGGAACCAAAAAGAACATTCTGTACTATGGCATATTATAAAAATATATGTAAAATTCCTTCACCAAATGGCAATGGAATTAAAAATCCAAAACTTTCTGAAACAATTGAATATTTAGGAATTACTGATGATGCTATTGCAAAAAAAGCTGATGAGTTATTCCAAGGTAGTGGAAATTATCATGATGCTAGATTTGATACTGCTGCAGTTTACCTTTTAGTCATTGAAGGTATGAAAAAGAAATTAATAAAACCTGGTTTTTTCTCAAGCCAGCTTTAACTTAAATTAAATAAAAAATAGTAGCAAAGTTTGCTACTATTTTTTATTTTATAAATTAAGTAATTTATATAACTCTTTACATTTATCCTTATCCATTGCAGGAACACCATCTAATCTGTATTTTATCCCCATATTCTCATATTTGTTTACTCCAAGTAAATGATATGGAAGTAACTCTACTTTTTCAACATTATTTAAAGATTTAATAAACTCTCCTAATGAAGTTATATATTCTTCACTATCAGTCATTCCAGGAACAACAACTTGTCTTATCCATATTTTAGTATTACACTTCTTACATGCTTCTAAGAACTTTAAACTTTCCTCTATATTAAGTCCAGTCATTTCCTTATATCCTTCTGGAGTAATATGTTTTACATCAAAAAGAACTAAATCTGTATACTTTAATATCTCCTCATAGTTTCCAAAACCTACTCCTGATGTATCTAATGTAGTATGTATTCCTTTTTCTTTGCAAAGTCTTAAGCATTCTTTTAAAAATTCTGGCTGTCTTAATGGATCACCACCTGAAAAAGTAACTCCCCCTCCAGATCTTTCAAAATAACTTCTAAATCTCGCAATCTTATTTACTAGTTCCTCAGGAGTAAATTCTAATGTTTCTTCTCCTTTATCACTCCATGTATCTGGATTATGACAGTATTGACATCTTAATGCACATCCTTGCATAAATACTACAACTCTAATACCTGGTCCATCTACTAATCCCATTGTTTCTATTGAATGTACTGTTCCCTTTAACATTGTCTCTCCTCCATATTATCTATAAGTTTATGTTAGATATTCTTTAGTTTTATCAAATAATAAATAAAAGTATATTTTTCTTCATAAAATTATTTATATTTTGTTTACCAGAGATTATTATACACCTTAACTTTAAATTTGTTAATACTTTAATGTAATCATTATCTATTCATAATAATTATTATTTAAATTAATATTAAAAATGATATTTTAATAATTAAATTTTATGAATTTATATTTTTTATAATCATATTAAACCTAATTTTATATTTAATAATTTTATATGTATTTTTTTCTGTTGTTTACCAATTATAAATTTATATAGAATTTTTTATTTTAATTATATAAGGAAATTTATATCTATAGTTTGCTATTTTCCCTTAAATTAAGTATTTTATTTTTTTCTACAATTCAAACTTTTCTTAGTTATACTAAACTTTTAATGTATAAATGTTAAACTTTTTTTATATCTTTTTCTTCAAACCCTTTATTTATAAGGTTATATAAAGAATTTTTATTTAAATATTTTTTTGAAAAAAATATTGATTTTTCATTTACAAGTCTATATAATAACATTGTTTGTTTAGTAATTTTAAACCTTTAGTTTAGTAATAGTTATTATTAAACTAATTGAAAGGCAAGGTGAAATTGTGCAAATTGGTGACAAAATAAAACGAATGAGAATTGAAAAAGGACTAACACAAGAAGAACTTGCTAATAGATGTGAATTATCTAAAGGTTTTATATCTCAAGTTGAAAATGATTTAACTTCACCATCTATTGCCACACTAATAGATATTCTTGAAATACTGGGGACAAACTTGAAAGAATTCTTTAGTGATGATAAAGATGAAAAAATAACTTATAAATATGAAGATATGTTTGAAACCGAAAATCATGATTTAAAATATAAATTAATGTGGTTAGTTCCAAACGCACAAAAAAATGAAATGGAACCTATAATGATAACATTAGATCCAGGTGGAAAGTATACAGAAGAAGAACCTCATGAAGGTGAAGAATTTGGTTATGTTTTATCGGGAACAATAACTTTACATCTTGGCGATAAATCTTACAAAGTTAAAAAAAATGAAAGTTTTTATTTTAAACCAAGATCAAATCATTATATAAGCAACAGTGGAAAGACATCAGCTAAAGTTATTTGGATTTCTACTCCACCATCATTTTAAGTGATATTGTAAATTTTCAATTTAGCTAATAGAACTTACTTAATTGGCTAACTATAAGAAAGTGTTAACATTAAAGAAAGAGGTGTTTTTTTTGAGTCAAAATATTATCGAAATACAAGGTATTTCTAAAGTCTATGGTGATAATACTGTTTTAGATAACCTTTCATTAAATATACGTAAAAATGAATTTTTAACTTTACTTGGTCCTAGTGGATGCGGTAAAACAACTACTCTTAAAATCATAGCAGGCTTTGAAACTGCTGATAGTGGAAAAGTTATCTTTGATGGAAGTGATATATCTAATTTACCACCTTATAAAAGACAATTAAATACAGTATTCCAAAAGTATGCATTATTTCCTCATATGAATATATATGAAAATATTGCATTTGGATTAAAAATAAAAAAACTTCCTAAAGAAGAAATTGATAAAAAGGTTCGTGAGATGCTAAAAATGGTTGCTCTTGAAGGTTTTGAAAAAAGATCTGTTGAATCATTAAGTGGTGGTCAACAACAAAGAGTTGCAATTGCTAGAGCATTAGTAAATGAACCTCAAGTTCTTTTGCTTGATGAACCTCTTGGTGCATTAGATTTAAAACTTAGAAAAGAAATGCAGTTAGAACTTAAGAAAATTCAAAAAAGACTTGGAATAACATTTATATTTGTAACTCATGACCAAGAAGAAGCCTTAACAATGTCAGATACTATTGTTGTAATGAATAAAGGAGTAATTCAACAAATGGGTTCACCAGAAGATATATATAATGAACCTGCTAATGCTTTTGTTGCAGACTTCATTGGAGAAAGTAATATATTAAATGGAATTATGATAGAAGATTACAAAGTTAAATTTTCTAATAATGTTTTCACTTGTGTAGATAGTGGGTTTAATAAAAATGAAGATATAGATGTTGTAATCAGACCAGAAGATATTGAAATCACAACTGTCGATAAAGGAATGTTAACCGGAAAAGTTAATTCAGTAACCTTTAAGGGTGTTCATTATGAAATAGAGGTAGAAACTAAAGATAATAATTGGATAGTACATAATACAAAAAGTGCAAATGTTGGTAGCACTGTGGGATTAATCATAGATCCTGAAGCAATTCATATAATGAGAAAGGTTGAGGATTATGAAAAATAAAAATAATCAAGGTATACTTCCAGCATCACCTTATATTGTCTGGAGTGCTCTTTTTATTGTTATTCCACTTTTAATTGTAGTTTTTTTTAGTTTTACAGTAAAATCTGGAGATAATTATAGCTTTTCTCTTGAAAATTTTAAAAGATTACTTGATCCTAATTATTTAAAAGTATTTTGGAGAAGTTTACTTTTAGCTGCTGAGGCTACATTAGGCTGTCTTATCCTTGGATATCCTGTTGCATATTTAATTTCTAAAATGAGAGAAGGAAAGCGAAATATATTAATTATGCTTTTTATTGTTCCAATGTGGATGAATTTCTTACTTAGAACTTATGCTTGGCTTCCTATCTTAGGTAAAAATGGACTTATTAATAACTTTTTAGTTGCTTTAGGATTTTCCCGTGTTGATATTCTTTATAATGATTTTGCAGTGCTTTTAGGTATGATATATAACTTTTTACCATTTATGATATTACCTATATATACTGTTCTTACAAAAATGGATAAGGATTTAATTAATGCGGCTGCAGATTTAGGTGCAGATAGAAAGAAAATATTCACTAAGATAATTATACCTTTAAGTATGCCTGGTGTTATTTCAGGAATTACAATGGTATTTATGCCTGCTGTTTCTACATTTGTTATTTCTAGAATACTAGGTGGCGGTCAATATATGCTACTTGGTAATTTAATTGAAACACAATATACAACAATGGGCGATTGGAACTTCGGTTCTGCTATTGCAATATTTATGATGATAATAATATTAATTTCAATGGCCTTCATGAATAAATTTGAAGGTACAGATGATAAATAAGGAGGAGGTATACTATGATAAGAAAACTTGAATCTTTTATTAAAAGATTTTATTTAATACTAATTTTTATATTTCTTTATACACCAATAGTTACTTTAATGGTATTCTCCTTTAATGATTCGAAATCTATGGGAAAATGGAGCGGTTTTACTTTAAGATGGTATAGCCAACTTTTTCAAAATGCTAGAATAATGGAAGCATTAAAGTACACAATAATAATAGCTGTTATTTCATCTGTGGTTGCTACAATAATAGGGACATTAGCAGCAATAGGAATCCATAGAATGAAAGGACTTCCTAAAAAAACATTATTGAATATAAATAACTTACCTGTATTAAATCCTGATATTGTTACAGGTATATCTATAATGAGTTTATTTATATTTATCTTTCCTCTATTAAACAAAATAGGAATAAATGCTCAATTTGGTTTTACTACAATGCTTTTAGCACATATTACATTTAATATTCCATATGTTGTATTATCTGTATTACCTAAATTAAGGCAACTACCTTCTAATATAACTGAAGCGGCCTTAGATTTGGGTGCAACACCAGGATATGCTATGAGAAAAATAATTTTACCTCAAATAAAACCTGGTATATTTGCTGGTTTATTAATGGCATTTACAATGTCAATTGATGACTTTGTAATTAGTTTCTTTACAACAGGTCCTGGAGTAACTAATCTTTCTATTGAAATTTACTCTATGGCTAGAAAGGGAATTAACCCTTCAATTAACGCATTATCTACTTTAATGTTTATAACAGTATTAACTTTATTATTAATTGTAAATAGAAAAGAATTTACTTCAAGGGGTGAATAAATTGAAAAGATTTAAAAAATTAGCAGCATTAATTACAACAGCATTATTAACAACTTCTCTTTTCGTTGGGTGTGGAGGTAGTAATGTTGGAGAAAATGGAACAATAAACTTCTTTAACGTTGGTGACTACATCGATGAAGCTCTTATCAGAAAATTTGAAAAAGAAACAGGAATTAAAGTAAACTATTCAACTTATGATACTAATGAAATAATGTATCAAAAAGTTAAAACTAATCCTGGTACTTATGACTTAGTTGTACCGTCTGACTATATGGTTGAAAAAATGATTGAAGAAGATTTATTAGAAAAGATAGACTTTAATAATATTCCTAATTATCAATATATAGGAGATGATTATAAGAATTTATCTTATGATCCTAGCAATGAATATTCTGTACCATATATGTGGGGAACTATAGGTATAATTTATGATAGCACAAGAATTACAGAACCAGTAACTAGCTGGGATATACTTTGGGATTCTAAATATAAAGATGAAGTTTATATGTTCAACTCTCTTAGAGATTCTTTAGCTATTGCTTTAATAAAAGCTGGATACTCTATAAATTCTACAAATCCTAGTGAAATAGAAGCCGCTAAAGAAGAACTATTAAATCAAAGAAAATTAACTAATCCAGTTTACGTTGTTGATGAAGTTAAAGATAATATGATTTCAGGCGAAAAAATGCTTGCTACAGTTTGGTCTGGTGATGCAATTTATATAATGAATGAAAACCCTGACATGAAATACGTTGTACCTGAAGAAGGCTCTAATAAATGGGTAGATGCATTATGTATTCCAAAGGATGCACCTAATAAAGCTGGTGCTGAAGCTTTCATAAACTTCTTATGTGATCCTGAAAATGCTAAAGAAAATGTAGACTATATTGGATACTCTACACCTAATACTGCAGCTTATGATTTACTTGATGAAGAAACTAAAAATAATCCTGCTGCATATCCATCTGAAGAAACATTATCTAAATGTGTGTTATTTACAAATTTAGATCCTGAAACATTAAAACTATATGAGGCTGCTTTCACAGAAGTGCTTTCTCAATAAAAAATAATGCAGAAACTTATTAAATAGTTTCTGCATTATTTTTTCTATTTTTTATTATTTAAATTAGGAAACCATATTTTTATTTCTCTTTCTGAACTTTCAACAGAATCTGATGCATGTACACAGTTTTCTGTTATTCCTTTAGCATATTTTTTTCTTATGGTTCCTTCTTTTTGTTCTTTTGGATTTGTAGCACCATTTATTTCTCTAACCTTATCAATACAATCTTTTCCTTCTAATATTAAGGCACATAACGGACTTCTTGTAATAAATTCTATTAACGAATTATAAAAACTTTTTCCATAATGTTCTTTATAATGTTCTTCTGCTACTCTTTTTTCTACTTGCTCCATTTTTAGTGCAGTAACCTTTAATCCAGCACTTTCATAACAGCTTATTATATTTCCAATTATGTTTTGCTCTACTGCATCAGGTTTGATTAACACTAATGTTCTCTCCATACTTCCCCCAATTTTAATTTTTAATTTATAACATTATATGTTGTATCTACTATTTTTATATATGATATAATTCTAAATATATAATTTTTTTATAAAAGGAGGAGCTTATGATTAGATACTACATAATTGTTGATGGTCGTGTCCAGGGTGTAGGGTTCAGATTCTTCTGTACAATGAATGCTCGTACATTAGATTTAACTGGCTGGGTTAGAAATATGGATAATGGTATGGTAGAGATGGAAGTCCAAGGCGAAGAAAGTTCCATTGAAAAATTTATTAAAAATATCAAAAAAGGTAATCGCTTTATCAGAGTTGATGAACTTTACCAAAAGAAAATAGAAATACGCCCTCAAGAAAACACCTTCACAGAACGCTATTGAATAATATTCCGAACCAAAGCGTTAATGCCGTGATGCCGAAAATTAATGATATAACCTCCATTAAGTCATATAATTTCGCTAAGAATTTATATTATTATTTCCATAAAATTAGCTAAAGCTTCGAAGTTCGCTATCGCTTACCTCAGCTTCTTAACGCTAATTTTATTACAATAATAATTAAATTCTAAAGCTTATTATATAATACTTTCTTCCGGTTATATCATTAATTTTTCTCTATCACTAGATTTAAAGCCTAGGTCTACAATTTAAAGATGAAATGCCTATAAAGTTAACGATTTGTCATACAGTATGTAGCAAAAAACATTAGCTTTAGGGTGTTATGCTATAAGTAGTTACGTGAAAAAAGAAAAAATGAAATATTAATTTGGAAGGACCATTGAAATTAAGCCGTAGAATTTAATAATTGATGGAGTAAAGTTGCGTAAAGAAGTTTTTACTGTTTGAGCGAATAGCGAGTTTAAAAACTTTAGCAAACTTTACGGAATCAATTATATAAATTCTAGGTGAAAATTTCACGGTTACTGGAAAATAAATATTTCATTTTTTCGCTTCCACGTAACGAACAATTTAGTCATATTGCATTAGGTTGTATTTTTCTATAAGTGATATTAGCTTATCAGCATATATTGGATCTCCATTCTCATCTTTAACTGTGCTATACCCTGCATCTTCTAAAGCTTGTGCTTGAGATTTATAATCCTTTCCATTGAATAATCCATATTCAGCATATCTCGAGTTTTCATATAGAAACTTTCCGTGATCTTCAATTGATTCGTCAATACTGTCATATTTTCTAAAATTAGCTATTGTAGAATCATTATAGTTTTCACTTGTAGCTATAGTAGCAACAGCTCCATTCCATCTTAAGTCTGCTTTTATTCCAAATAAGTTATTATGTGTAACTGCTAATTCAGAATTTCCCCACCCTGATTCTAATATTGCTTGTGCCATAGTTATTGATGGTAATATCCCATACTTATTATAATTGCTAATAGCTCCATCGGATATAGTTTCTATAAAAGCCATCTTTTCACTATCTATATATGTATTAGAATATACCTCTTCATTAGTAGTATCTATCTCACTTTCTTCTCTACTATTTTCTTCTACAGTATTTTCTTGCTCTTTACTTTCCACGGCAGCCACTTCCTGTAAATCAGTTATTTCTTGCGAAATATTACTTCTTAAATTTAAAACCATTATATATAATATAATAATTGTAAATATACTAGCTATACATATTTTCTCTAACTTTATTTTTTTATTTCTTTGAGTATAGCTCCCTAGCCCATTGTATTTAATATTTTTTTTCATTCTCAACTCTCCTATAAATTTTAAAATACACCTTATAGTTTTAATATCTTTAAATTAATTTCTTTTTGTATTTATTTTGCCTTTATCTATATTTTTTTATTACATTTAATAATATGAATTTATTAAATGTTTATTACTTATTTTACTTTTGTGAAAAACAAAAGAATCCATATATATTCTAATAATATATATGGATCCTTTATTCTCTAATTAACTTGCAACTTATTATCTTTTGCTATTTTCTTTTCCTTCTTTAACTTCTCAAAAAACTCATTAGTCTCATTTATAACTACATGTCTTAACGCTATTAAGCCAACTAAGTTAGGTAATGCCATTAATCCATTTACTATATCTGCTATTATAAAAACTAAATCTAATGATAAGAAAGGTCCTACCCCTACAAATGCTATAAATACAAATTTATATAACTTTATACCTTTTACGCCAGTTAAATATTCAACACATCTTTCACCATAATAATTCCATCCTATAATAGTAGTAAATGCAAAAAATATTAACCCTATATTTACTATATATTTTCCTAAAACTGCAAAAGGTAAACCTTGTTGAAAAGCTACTGTTGTCATTTCAGCTCCTTCAAGCCCACTATTAAAGCTTCCTGTTAAAACTATAGCTAATCCTGTCATTGTACAAATTATTATTGTATCTATAAATGTTCCAGTCATTGAAATTAATCCTTGTTTAACTGGAGACTTAGTTTTAGCTGCGGCTGCTGCTATTGGTGCACTTCCTAAACCAGCCTCATTGGAAAATACACCTCTTCCTACACCTCTTTGAATTGCTATTGCCACAGTTATACCTACTGCACCACCTAATGCCGCTCTAGGATTAATAGCACTATAAATTATTAACCCAATAGCTCCTGGTACTGCTTTAAAATTAAAGACTAATACCATCAACGCTCCTAATATATATAAAATTGCCATTGTTGGAACTATTTTTTCTGCAACCTTTGATATTCTCTCTATACCACCTAATGTAATTAATGCTACTAAAACAGTAATAATTACTGCAGTAATCCATGATGGAACATTAAATATTATCTTAGCAGCTGATGCTATAGAATTTACTTGTCCAAATGTTCCTATCCCTAAAAGTGCTACTCCAACACCAAAAACAGCAAACATCTTAGCTAAAAACTTATTTCCTACTCCTTTTTCTATATAATACATAGGTCCACCAGACATTTGACCATTTTCATCTACTTCTCTATACTTAATTGCTAAAACACCTTCTGCATATTTAGTTGCCATCCCAAAAAACGCTGCTATCCACATCCATAAAAGAGCTCCTGGCCCACCTGTTGCTATTGCAGTTGCAACACCTACAATATTACCAGTTCCTATAGTTGCTGATAAAGCAGTACAAAGTGCAGCAAAACTTGATACATCACCTTTTGCATCATCATCATATTCTTCATCATCTTTTGAAAATAAATATTTTATAGCTAATGGTAGCTTAAATATTTGTAATAATTTTAACTTAAAAGTAAAATAAATTCCTGTCCCAACTAATAATATAAGTAAAGGTGGTCCCCATACTATATCATTAATACCATTTAATATTTGTTCAATTGATTTAAAAATTTCCATAAAAAAATCCCCCTTAAAAATAAATTTATAGGAGGAGATTAAAAGTAACTGTAAACAAAAAATCATATGGCTATATTGATTAAATTTCAAAGGAATTTAGAATTAAAAAATTAAGATTATTAATTTTACCAACAGCAATCCTTAATTACTTGAACCAGCGAAGCGCTGTTCAAAACTTAATTTCTTAATTTAAAATATTACTTAGTAATATTATTTAATTATTCCTATTAATTTTTTGTGTAGATTACTTTTATCCCCTGTCCTTTTACCTGAGAGTTTCAGTTTAATTTAAATTAAACCTTGCTCCTTCGGTGCTCTAATATGAGTCTCTCCAGAGGCTCGTCCAGTAACGGTCCTAATACCTGAAAGATTTACTTCTTCGGTGGATTCAAATCGCTCTCCCATTACCTTCATCCGAACATATTAAATTATAAAGTCATTATATACATTAATTAAAATAAAATCAACGTATTTTTACAGTTTATACAATCTATTTATTGCACTAATTATAGATTTTATAGATGCTCGTGTTATATTGCTATCAACACCAACACCAAATGTTTTCTTATCTATATCATTTCTCTTCATATATACATAAGCTGCCGCTTCTGCTTCTGAGCCCTTACTTAACGCATGTTCCTTATAATCCATAATAGATACATTTATTAACTTACTATTATACAAAGCTTTCCCTAAAGAATCTATAGGTCCATTACCAACACCTTCTATATCAATTTCTACATTATTGTATTTAATTTTAGCCTTAACTTTAGTAGTCTCATTACTTCCATGATCTACATCAGATATAGACATATTTATTAATTTAAATGGTTCATCTAGATCCAAATACTCTTTCTTAAATGCTTCTAAAATTTCATTTGGCTGAACTTCTCCCTTAACTTCAGAAATCTTTTGCACTACTTCTGCAAATTCTTGTTGCATTGCCTTTGGTAACTTATATCCAAAGCAATGATCCATTACAAAAGCTACTCCTCCTTTTCCTGATTGGCTATTTATTCTTACTAAAGGTTCATATTCTCTTCCTAAATCACTTGGATCAACAGGTAAGTAAGGTACTTCCCATAATTTAGATCCCCTTTCCTCATACTTCTTCATTCCCTTATTTATAGCATCTTGATGAGACCCTGAGAATGCTGTAAATACTAAATTACCAGCATAAGGATGCCTTACATGAACAGGTATCTTAACACATCTTTCATATATTTCAATTATATCATTTATATTTTCAAGATTTAACATAGGATTTACACCATGTGAAAACATATTATACGCAACAGTAAGTATATCAACATTACCTGTTCTTTCTCCATTACCAAATAAAGTTCCTTCTACTCTATCAGCTCCAGCTAAAAGAGCTAACTCCGCATCTGCTACCCCTGTTCCTCTATCATTATGAGGGTGAACACTTACTATAACTCTATCTCTATTCTTAAAATTTCTACACATATATTCTATTTGATCAGCAAAAATATTTGGTGTATCCATTTGAACTGTTGATGGAAGATTTATTATTATTTTATTGTCTTGTGATGCTCCCCAAACATCTGCAACTGCATCACATACTTCAAGAGCATACTCTACTTCTGTACCAGTAAAACTTTCTGGCGAATATTCTAAAAATATTTTTCCTTCAAAATCTGAAGCATATTTCTTTACAAGTTCTACTCCCTCTATAGCAATTTCCTTTATTTCATCTTTACTCATATTAAAAACAACATCTCTCTGTAGTACAGATGTAGAATTATATATATGCACTATAGCTTGTTTAACTCCTTTTAATGCCTCAAAAGTCTTTTCTATTAAATGTGGTCTTGCTTGTGTCAATACTTGAACTACTACATCATCAGGAATATAATTTTCATCAATTAATCTTCTTAAGAAATCATATTCTATTTGAGATGCTGATGGAAAACCAACCTCTATTTCCTTAAACCCCAATTTAACTAACAAATTAAAAAACTCTATCTTTTCATCTATATTCATTGGATTTATAAGTGCTTGATTTCCATCTCTTAAATCTACACTACACCATATTGGTGCTTTTTCAATACTATTGTTTGGCCAAGTTCTTTCCTTAAAATTTATTGTTTCAAATCTTCTATACTTATTGTAATTTAACATTTATAAAAGCCCCCTTTAAATTTAAATATAATAGATTTGTAATATATTATTTAAAACAAAGCAAAAAAACGCACAAACACACCTTATATTGGAGCGTGTTTGCGCGGTACCATCCAAAATTTCACTTAATTAAAATAACGGTATTATTCCGATAAAGACTACTAAAATTTCATCCCTATAGCTCATGAGCGAGTTCAAAAATATTAATTTATAGACTCACAGCCCCGTCTACTCTCTGAAAAATTACTCATTTTCTACTACTCTCAATCTTTGCTTGTTTTATAAACTTTTTTATAATTTTACTATAAAAGTATATTTCTGTCAATAACTATGCTATATTTTTATTTATCTACTCTATTTCTAATTTCACCATTATAGAAAGCTGTTATATTTTCTACAACTTCATTAAATAACCTCTCTCTCGCCTCTACACTTGCCCAAGCTATATGAGGAGATAATATTATCCTATCTTTATTTTTCATCGTTAAAAGAGGACTATTTACTTTTATTGGTTCTACTTCAAATACATCTAAAGCTGCTCCTCTAATTTTATCTTCATCAATAGCTCTTGCTAAATCTTCTTCTACAACAATAGGACCCCTACCCATGTTAACTAATATAGCTGAATTTTTCATTTTACATAATGCTTCATAATTTATCAATCCTAAAGTATTTTTACTTAATGGTGCATGTATAGAAATAATATCACTCTTACTTAATAGCTCATCAAAGGATACTCTACTAAAGTCACTATTAGAATTAATGCCAGTTGTAGAATAATACACTACTTTAGCTCCAAAAGCTTCCGCTATCTTAGCTATTTTTTTACCAATATTACCAAGACCTATTATCCCCCAAGTTTTACCTTCAATTTCATAATAAGGTCTATCTAAGCATGTAAATAATCCTGATTTTGAATACTCTCCACTCTTAACATAATTATCATAATAAGCGACCTCATCTAACAGAGCTAAAGTTGCTGCAAATGTATGTTGAACAACTGCATTAGTAGAATATCCCGCAACATTTGCTACTCCTATCCCTTTTTCTTTAGCATACTCTATATCTATATTATTAAACCCAGTAGCTACCTCTGCTATAAATTCTAAATTATTTGCCTCACTTAAATTTTCTCTATTTAAAATTACCTTATTAGTTAATACTATATTGGCTTCTCTTACTCTCTCCTTCACTTCACTAATATCAGTAGTATCATAATATCTAACTTCACCAATTTCACTTAACTTTTCTAAGCTTATCTCTCCTAATGTTTTACCATCTAATATTACTATTTTTTTCATTCACTACTTCCTCTCTTTACTTAATATATAACAAAAAGACTATTTCTAAAAATAAATACAAGAAAACAGCTTACCTTTTGTAATTTAGCTATTGAATTCTGCATCTTTTCTTTGAAATAGTCTTTAATATAATAAATTGGTGCAGATGGTGGGACTTGAACCCACACAAGGATTCCCTTAATAGACCCTCAATCTATCCTGTCTGCCTATTCCAGCACACCTGCATAACTAACTATTAATTTAATTTTAAATTACTTTAGAGTCATTTTCAAGAATTTTTTTCCATCTAATCCTTTAATGATTTCAAAATCTTAGCGATATTATCAATATCTTCAGAGGTTAACTCATCATAATTATCTAGCATACTTTTTACATCATCTATAACTCTATCTTTATAGGTCTTTTTAAATCCTTTTCTTCCTCCTATAATGGATAATGTTAAACTAGTTGTTATAACACCTATAATCCCTATTCCTATTATCATTAATAATACGGCAATAGTTCTTCCCAACTGTGTTTTCAATAAAACATCTCCATACCCAACTGTTGTAAATGTTACAAAGCTCCACCATAATGCATCACCTAAAGGCATTCCTTCTACAAGCGAAATCAATACTGCACCTATAACAATAAATATTGTAGAAATCACTAATAAAAAATTTAATCTATTTTTACGTATTTCATCTTTAACTCTAATTTTAAATTTTATAGCACATATTGCAAGCATTATAAATTTAATTATCTTTATACAATATGCTGGATTAATCACATTAGGTAAAATTGTAAAACCCAATATCCTTATATAAAATTTTATAGGAAAAATTGAAAATAAATCTATTATATTTTCCTTTATAAATTGTTTTTTTCCCTTACTTATTACTAATCTAGTAAAATAATCTCCTATAAAGATTAACCTTACTATATTATCTATATAGTAAAAAGTCCATCTAACTTCAACTGGTATATTAATAAATATCTCAATTACTAACATTAGTGAGAGCATAAGTGCTAATAATCCTATAAAAAAATCATATATACTTTTCTTACTCATAAAAATCGTATCCCTTATAAATATTGATTGATATATCTATATTTATGTAAGATATTTTGAATTTATGAGACACATCACTAACTTACATTTTTAGGTATAAATTTCATTAATAAAATTTTCAATCTTACTTATTAAATAACTTATTTTGTTTAAAGTTTAATTGTACTTGTTCAAAAAAGGCTGCTGCATTTTTTAGCAACAGCCTTTTATCCTATTTACATCTTCCATACATTTTAGTATATTTATATATCTTATCTGATAATTCAGTTGTATAGCTACCTTCTTTAGCTCTCCATTTCCAATTATCACCTAATGTTGATGGGAAATTCACTCTTGTTTCATTCCCTAGATTTAAAAAGTCCTGCATTAAAGCAACTGATACATCAGCTACACTGCTCCATGCACCTCTTATAAAGCCCCAATTATAACCTTCTTCTTCAGATAAAGCTAAATATTCTTTACAGTACTCTACATCTGTCTTACTTCCTGTTACTTCAAACCATCCTCTGAAAGTATCATTATCATGAGTTCCTGTATATGCTATACAATTATTTGTATAAGTATGAGGTAGATAATTACTTTCTTCCCTAGCATCAAATGCAAATTGTAATACCTTCATTCCTGGGAATCTACTTTCTTCTAAAAATTCCTTAACCTCATCTGTTAAAAATCCTAAATCTTCAGCTATAACATTAATTTCTCCTAGTTCTTCTCTAATAGCATTAAATAACTTAATACCTGGACCTTTTACCCATTTACCCTTTATAGCAGTTTCTTCACCATAAGGTATCTCCCAATAACTTTCGAAGCCTCTAAAGTGGTCTATTCTTACAACATCATAAAGTTTTAAACTTTCTTCAACTCTTTTTATCCACCACTTATACCCTGTCTTCTCCATATAATTCCAATCATATAAAGGGTTACCCCATAATTGCCCTGTTGCAGAAAATGCATCTGGTGGGCATCCTGCAACTGAAATTGGTTTTAAAGTATCACTATATATTAAGTACGCCTCTGGATTACTCCAAACATCAGCACTATCTTCTGCTACATAAATTGGCATATCTCCTATAATTTCTATACCCTTTTCATTTGCATAAGTTTTTAATTTATTCCATTGTTTAAAGAACATAAATTGGATAAATGACCAGAATGCAATTTCATCAGCTAGTTCCTTTCTATATCTTTCTACTGCTTCAGGCTCTCTCTTCTTTATATCTTCATCCCATTCTTGCCAACTTACAAGATTAAATTTTCCTTTAACCGCCATATATAAAGAATAGTCATCTAGCCACTCTTTACTATCTTCAATAAACTTATCAAACTCTTCCTTTAAAGATACATTATCTATACTTTTAAAATTGTTATATGCTCTTCTTAATACTGTATATTTAACATTAAATAAAAGACCATAATCTATATACTCAGGATTATCTCCATAATTTTCATGAATATATTCATCTTTATTTAAAAGCCCTTCATTATTTAAAATATCAAAATCAATAAAATATGGATTCCCAGCAAATGCTGAAAATGATTGATATGGAGAATCCCCGTATCCTGTTTGTCCCAATGGTAGTATTTGCCAATATTTTAATCCTGACTTAAATAAAAATTCTACATATTCATACGCTTCTTTTCCAAAAGTTCCAATACCAAATTTTCCTGGTAGTGATGCAATATGCATTATAACTCCTGCACTTCTTTCCATATACCTCTGCTCCTTTTATAACAATATATTTTATTATATATAAACTATTTTACACACACTAAAGATTTCTAATTAATTTAAATCTGCACAAGATTCTCTTTCTATTAATTCTGTATCTAACAAAACATGTTGATTTTCACATTTATTTTTTAAAAGATCAAATAAAATTTCTACACTTTTTATTGCCATTTCTTCCATTGGCTGTTTTATAGTAGTGATTCCTGGATTATAATAACGACTTATATTCATACCATCAAATCCAACTATTGATATATCTTTTCCAACAATTAATCCACTATCTATTACAGCTTTAGCTACACCCATTGCCATAATATCAGAAATTGCAAATATAGCAGTAATATCTTTACGTTTTTTCAAAAAATCTAGAGTTACTTTATAGGCAATATTACTATCATAGTCTCCTATAATAAGATTCTCATCATTTGGCTCAATATTATTATCTTTTAAAGCTTTAATATACCCCTTATATCTCCACCAACTAACACAAAAGTCATTTTCTTCACCAATCATTAAAGCTATATTTTTATGACCTTTTTTTATTAAATAATCAGTAGCATCATATGCTGATTGTAAGTTATTGATTCCAACTGTAGAATATTTATCTCTCCCTGATGGTGATACTGTATTAACAGATGTTAAGATAACAGGAACATCAATATTTTTAAAACTATCTTCATCTAAATCTATGAAGTTTCCCCCTAGACATATTATTCCTTGAAGTCTCTTTTCTTTTACAAATGAAATGATATTTTCAACTTCATGTTCTAATACATAATCATTTTGTTGAAGTATCATTGTATATTTATTTTCGTTTATTTTATTTCCTATAACATTTATCAACTCTGAAAAAAATGGATTAAAAACACCTTTAACTAAAACTCCTATATTTTTAGTATTATTTTGCTTTAATATTCTTGCACTGTTATTAGGTACATAGTTACTTTCTTTTATTACACGTAAAACATTTTCACGAGTACTCTCTTTTACATCAGGATGATTGTTTAATACACGTGATACTGTACTAACTCCAACTCCTGAAATTCTTGCAATATCTCTTATATTCATATAAAACTCCCCTAAAAAAAACATTTTGAATAGTTATCTTATATCCTTATCCAATCAATAAAATATTACTATATGGATCACTTCCAGAATATCCTTTTCATTGGAATGATTCATTAATCTTAGTAAATATTACACTAATGAGTCACTTATGTCTATCTGTAAATCGCATAAAATCAAAGTTTATTTTTATCAATTTTCGGTACCGTTTCCATATAATTGTATCTTATCCATTATACTTTTTCAACAGTTAAATTACTTTTTTTTCTTCCAATATATAAAAAAATTATTTTAAATATCATTGCATTATTAAATTCTCTTATATCATAAGATGTCACCTTTTGTATTTTATCTAATCTATATATTAATGTATTTCTATGAATATATAATGCCTTTGCAGATTCACTTAAATTTAACCCACATTCAAAGAAAACTTCTATTGTCCGTATCATTTCATTATCTAGTTTAGCTATTTTAGAATTAAAATCATCAGCTATTTTACTTTTCATATCTTCTGATATAGAATCTATTAACCCCTCTAATATAAGCTTTTTTTCATCACATATTGTTTCTTTACTGTCATATTTAACTGCTAATTGTAGCTCTTCCAAAGTTTTATCATAAGCTTTCTTTAAATCAGTATAATTATAAACATCACAATAGGTTATATAATGACTGTTCCAATATAAATTATTTATTTTTTCTTTAATTATCTCTGAATCTTTTAAAGCATCCTCAATACTTCCAATTACAAGTATATTATTCCTATAAGATATAACTTCAATTCCGCTATTCAAATATTCATCTTTTATACACTCGTAAATTTTGCTAGAATATTCGCTTAAATAAATATTTATTATTTTAAATGATTTATTTATTTCTGGCCAAACTATATTAACAATTTCACTCTCAATTTTTTTTCCATCTAATAAAGAAATTATTAAAGCCCCTTTCTTAATTGTTATTTCATTAAGTCTATTTTCAAAAAAATGTTTTAATGAATTAATAACATTCATATACTTTTCATCTGTTACTATAGTGTACTTAATCCCCCTGTACTCTAATTTTTTTCTAATATACTTTTTTTGAATTTTAAATTCTGGAGAAGAATATACCCCTACTCCATCTATAATTACTTGAAATTCTATTTTAAACTCGTAGTATACATCATTTCCCATCCGATCTATAAAGTTCACCATATACCCCCTAAAAAACCATATTTATACTAATATTATATAATAAAATTCCTTCAAAATAAATATATTTCCGGTATCGTTTCCGTTTTTTTTGAAAAATTTTTTCTACCAAGATTTCAGTACTAAAAATCTTGGTAGAAATTGAAGAAATATGGAAAATTTCTTCTTTGCTTAAGTGTGTCGGTATCGTTTCCAATACAATTATATACTACTTTGAAAACATTTTCAAGTATTTTTTTCATTTTTTTCATTTTTTTCTTTCCAAATAAAGAAAATTATTTTTAATAATACTGCTTCATTAAAATCTCTTATATCATAATTGGTATACTTTTGAATTTTATCTAATCTATATATTAAAGTGTTTCTATGAATGTATAATTCTTTTGCTGCTTCACTTATGTTTAATCCGCATTTAAAAAACACTTCCATAGTTCTGATCATTTCATTATCTAATTTTGATATACCATTTTTAAATTTATCATAAATATCCTGTTTCATTTTATCTGATACAGAATCTATTATCCCTTCTAATATAAGTCTATTTGCATCAAAGATACTTTCAATAATATTATATTTAATTGCTAATTCAATTTTATAATACGTATCTTCATAATATTTTTTCAAATTGAAATAATTATCAACTTCACAATAACTTATGTAACATTTTCCTGATACTATACTTTCTATTGTATCTTTTATACTTTGTGCATGCTCTAATACATCTTCAAAGCTGCCGATCATAAGTATACTACCCTTATAAAATAATATTTCAATATCACTATCTAAATAGCCTTGCTTAATATATGATAATAATTCATCACTATAATTATCTACATATATATTAATTAAGTTAAACTCTCTTGTAATAACTGGCCAACTTGCTTTTATTACTCCATCCTCTACTTCCTTACCAGTTAATAATAATGAAATTATACTATTTCTACTTAAATATACATCCTTTAATTTTTCCTCTATACAAAACTGTAATAAATCAATTGTAACACTGTGTGCTACATCTATCCTTATGGAGCACACAGTGTTATCATAACAAAAATGTTTTTCTATACAATCTTGTACTAAATCAAATTTCGGTGTAGAAAATTCTCCTACTTCATTAATTATTAATTGGAAGGGTATTTTACAACTAATATATATTTCATTTACCAGCTTCTCAATACACTTCACAATATCTCCCCCAGAAAGTTAATTATTATACGATTCTTATTTCTGTTTCTTTATCAAATACATGTAACTTTTCTGCTCTTAAATGAAGTTTTGCAACTTCTCCAATCTTTAAGTTAGTTGTTCCTTCAACTCTTACATTTAATGGATCTTTTCCACATCTAGTATAAATGTAACTTTCTGCTCCCATAAGTTCTATCACTTCAACTTTTCCTTTAACTATACTATTTGGATTTGCTTCAATAAGCTCTGCATCATCACTTAAATGTTCTGGTCTTATACCAAATGTTACAGTCTTTCCAATATATCCTTCTTTAACTAAAGTTTCAGCCTTTTCTTTAGGGAATACTATTTTGTTATCACCAAATACTGCAACAACTTCATTACCTTCTTTTTCAACTTTACCCTCTAAGAAGTTCATTTGTGGACTTCCTATAAATCCAGCAACGAAAAGATTTGCAGGGTAATTATAAATGTTTTGTGGTGAATCAACTTGTTGAATAACACCATCTTTCATAACAACTATTCTAGTACCCATTGTCATAGCTTCTACTTGGTCATGTGTTACATATATAAATGTAGTTTGTAATTTTCTATATAGCTTTATAATTTCAGTTCTCATTTGAACTCTTAATTTAGCATCTAAGTTTGATAAAGGCTCGTCCATTAAGAATACCTTTGGATGTCTAACAATAGCTCTTCCTAAAGCAACTCTTTGTCTTTGTCCTCCAGATAAAGCTTTTGGTTTTCTCTTTAATAAATGTTCAATATCTAGAATCTTTGCTGCTTCTGTAACCTTTTGTTCTATTTCAGCTTTTGGAACCTTTCTTAATTTTAAAGCAAATGCCATGTTATCAAAAACTGTCATGTGTGGATATAAAGCATAGTTTTGGAATACCATTGCTATATCTCTTTCTTTAGGTTCTACGTCATTTACTAGCTTGTCCCCAATATATAATTCCCCTTTTGATATATCCTCAAGACCTGCAATCATTCTTAATGTTGTTGATTTACCACATCCTGAAGGTCCAACGAACACAATAAATTCCTTATCTTCAATTTCTAAATTAAAATCCTTAACTGCTGTTACGTCACCTGGATATATTTTATAAATATGTTGTAATGATAAATTTGCCATTTTTATTCCTCCCATAAATTAACTTCACTTGATATATTTATTGTACACTTTGTAACTGTTTTCATCTATATGTAATATTTCCAAATATGAAACCTATTTTTTGTAATATTATCTAAATAAAGAATTTATATCTATATTATACTATAAATTTTTAGATAACTTCTACTTATTAAATAATAAATTCTTTCAAAAAAACAACTCATAAGAAATAAGTTTAAGATTAAGTTACATTTATCCTTATCTAATATAACTTTTTAAACCACTTCTTATGAGTTACTAAATTATTTTAATATTAACTATTATATAATTAATAATTTTCCTTCTCCATTTGCTTTTTTAATTGTTTTGCAAACTCTTTTTGTTCTTTTCTATCTTCTTTTTTCTAATTCCCTTATATCATTATCTATTTCTTTGGCCATCTTTTTTGCACCTTTTTCTTCTTCTTTATAATCCTTTTTTTCTTGTTTTAATTGATGCTTTGCTTCATGATTTAACTCTCTATTTTCTTTATTTAATTCATGCTGTTCATGTCTTTCTTCTCTTCTTTCAGCTTTTACTTCTTCCTTCATTTGATGCTTTATTTCATGAGCAAATTTCTTTTCTTCATGTCTTTCATGTCTTTCTTCTTTTCTTTCTTCATGGTGTATCTTCATTTCATCTATTCTCTCTTTTATGCTCATTGTTATCTCTCCTTACAATAAAATTTATTTTACAGCATTTAAAGCACTTTCATAATCTGGTTCATTTATAACATCTTTGCAATATTCAACGTATGTAATTTTATTGTTTTCATCTACTACAAATATAGCTCTTGTCAAAAAACAAAATTCTTCAATTAGTGCTCCGTAATTTTTACCAAAGCTTTTTTGCTTATAGTCTGAGACTGTTTTTACTCTATCTACTCCAGCATTTCCACACCATCTTACTTGTGCAAAAGGTAAATCCATAGATACTACATAAACTGTAACATCATCAAGCTTTGAGGCCTCTTCATTAAACTTTCTTACTTCCATATCACAAACTGAAGTATCTAATGATGGTACTGTTACAAATATTCTTTTTCCCTTTGTATCACTTAGTGTTAAATCCTTTAAAGTATTATCCACAACTAAAAAGTCTGGTGCAGTATCTCCAACTTTTACTTGATTCTCCACAAGAGTAATTGGATCCCCATTGAATGTTATTTTCATTTGGTTCCCTCCTTCTATAAAGTTCGATTAACTAAATTTCAATCTATAATCTCACTTAAATGATACATTAATATATTTCCCCAGATTACTAATTTTAATTAGTTCTGTTTATAATAAATAAAAGCCAAAAATGTCATACTTACATCTTTGGCTTTTATTTTACATTTATTATAATTCAATCCAATAACTTATGATATTCTCTTTAGAAAATCCTCTCTTTTTGTACATTTCATGTGCAACCTTGTTTTTTTCAATTACTATTAATGATATTTTCTCAACATTTTTACTATTTAAAAAGTGTATAGCAGTTTCTAAAAGTCTTTTACCAAACCCTTTACTCCTATATTCTTTACATAATCCAATATCAAATATCCCTTCCTCATTTTCTATTACAGAATTCATAAAACCTATTGTTTCATTCCCATTATTAACTATGAAGTAATATTTATTTTCCTCTTCACAATTTAGATATTCATTAAGTTTTTCATCATCTAACCAAGTACCATGAGGCATATCGCTAAATGAATCATTAAAAACTTCCTTATATTTTTTTGAATTTTCTTTTGTTAACTTTTCTAAATTTAAGGTTTTTTCTTTTATGCTTCTATCACCTAAATTCATTTTAATTGCACAATATACTGTACTAATTCCTATCTTTTTTAGAGTCATTAATATTTTTTCATCTCTTATTCCTAGCTTAATATTTTTTGCTCCGTATTCTATGGCAATATTCTTACCTTCATCAATTAACCCTATTAGAATATCTATATTATCCTTAAGTTCTTCTTTCACTTCTATTCCATGTATAAATGAAGTTTTTAATGGCTCTACACATTCTAATACTACTGCAACTTTTCCTATTATCTCTTTATTATTAAAACAAAATATTACTCCATTACCTTTATCATATATTTTTCCACAGAACATCTCATCAAGCTTATCTATTGAAGTGATATCTTTATTATTGATATTAATAAACTTAAATGCTAACTGTTTTTCAAAGTTATTCATTTCAGTATATTTTTTGTATTTATTTTTTATTAAAGTTTTCCCCATATTTATTACACCCTTTTAAATACCTTATAACTACTCTTTCACCCAATATTTACTACAATCTTTTGATCTATCGAAAAAGCCATATTCAATTAAATATCTTCTTATAGTTGCATTATCATCATATATTCTTTTTAATATTTTATTTATATCTTTTTCTGAATAAATTTTTCTCTTTGAAAAATTCTTCATTATTTCCTCTAATATTATAATTTTCTTTTTTTCCTTAGAAGGGAAATTTTTAAGAGCTCCTTCTTCAGTCATATAATTTTTAATTGTTTGAATCTTTTCTTTATCTGTAATATTATATCTATCATCTAAAGTAGTCGCACTATTATGAGCATCACATATCTCCTCATTATCCATTTTAGAAATACTCT
Organism: Clostridium cuniculi; assembly: GCF_004353185.1. GTDB lineage: Bacteria > Bacillota > Clostridia > Clostridiales > Clostridiaceae > Clostridium > Clostridium cuniculi. The sequence continues at coordinate 88,732 of NZ_SMUS01000009.1, forward strand.
TACTTGTATTTTCAGATAATAAATCCATCATAGCTAAAAATAGCTTTGCCTGTTTTTCTTTTTCTCTCAATTTATATCTATGATTTCTTACTGTAGATGCAACAACACCTAATTTACTTGCTATTTCTTTATCATTTAACCCTTGTGTAATTAAAAGTATTAACTCTCTTTGCACTTCTGTTATTCCTGTATATGATGTATTCATATTTAATAAATAATCTAACATAGAATTATGAGTATTTTTTATATGAAGTTCTATTGCCTTCTTTGCATCATATAAATATGAATCTATATCATAAATCCTTCCTTTTATAAATACTTCATCACAAATTAAACATTTATAATGCTCTTTACTTTCTACATATCCATTCTTAATGTTTTCTATACTTGTATTCCAAAACTCATTTTTATTATTACTCATTTTCTTCAACCCCTTTTACTTCATTAATAATATTATATAGATATATTCAATTTATGTCTATTTATTTATAAACTTTTTATTGTTATGTTTGTTTTTAAGTGCTTATCCTAAAAAATAAAGACTAGTTAACCTAGTCTTTAAAATATTATTTTATTATATTTACAAAAGTCTCATTATAAGTTATTTGTCCACCTATATCAGATGCACCACTATTAGTAAGGTAATTAGGATTCCCATGCTTTTTCCACCAACCTACATACATCATTACAACATAATTACTAATAGAATCATCTATTACAATTTGAACCTTTATTTGTCCATTATTTGATTTTAAAGTTACTACTTCATTTCCTTGTAGCTCTAATTCATTTGCCATTCTACTATTTATATAAGCTTTTGAAATATTAACTTCATCCATAAAATGTTGACTTGATAAACTATCTTTTCCATGGTTAGTTAATAACCTAAAAAGTTTTTCTTCTTTTATTTTATCTAAATCATTTCTTTTATATTTTAATCCATCACATTTTAATATCTCAAACTTACCACTGTTAGTTAGGAACTTCTTATCTTCCCATGCAATACTATTGTGAATAGTAATATAATTATCTTTAATAAAGTCTAAGCTAATATTTTTAAATTTATCATTTAACGGTTCTATTACTTTTTCTAAATAAGATTTTTTATCTACGAAAGGATATTCATTTATGTTTAGTCTTTTTGCTAATTCCATAAAGAAATAATACTCATCCATTAACTTTTCATCAATATCTACTAACTTTTCATTATAAACTAAATATGGATTCATCATCGAACTAAATAATAAATCTTCACTTTCTAATGTATTTGTTGTAGGAATAAACAAATCACATTCTTTAGCTGTATCAGTCATAAACATATCAAAACAAACCTTAAATTCAACTTTAGATAAGCTTTCCTTTAATTTATTTAAATTTGCAAGCTGATTTAAAATATTGCTTTTTGTGATTATTGCCATTTTTATTGGTATATCAAGTTCAATACTATTATTAATATTATTATCATTTATAAAAATACTATCTTTATAATATGTTTTTCCATTATTACAACTATCTATAAAATCACTTATTTCATTAGTATAAAAATATCTATTATTTGCAAAGTTTTCACTATTATAAGGATCTGAGTTCAATATCTTAGGATATACTTTATTGGCATAATTTATTCCACCACCACTAAATCCTATTTGTCCTGTAATAGCCCCTAATGCATCTATTGCTCTAATAGTATTTCCTCCATTTTTATACTTCTGCATCCCAAAACCTAATAGTATAGTAGAATATTTTTCACCATATAATTTTGCTAATTTTATAATATCCTCTATAGCTACTCCACTAGCATCACTTAAGTCTTCCATTTTTAATGATAATACATACTTCTTATAATCATCAAATCCATTAACAAATTTATCAATATACTCTTGATCATAACTATTTTCATCTATTATTACTTTTGCCATAGCAAGAGCTAATGGTAAATCTCCATTTACATTAACTCTTATATATATATCTGCTAATTTAGCACTTGCCGTTTCAATTGGATCTATAACTATAATTTTACTTCCATTTGCCTTTGCCTTTCTAATCATTTGCATAGTATGTATTGTAGTATTAGCTGGATTTTTCCCCCAGACAAAAATATTTTTACTATTTAACATATCTTCTAATGAATGGCTTTTAGATTCACCAAAATCTAATTTTTGAGCTGCAATTCCAGCACTCCAACATGGTCCTCCTTTAGAGAAACTTGCTCCACCATAAAAGTTTAAAAATTTTTCTCCAATACTTTTTAAAAGAGAGCCATTTCCATACTGTTCATAATAAAGAATAGATTTATTCCCAAATTCTTTTTTATATAAATTTAATTTTTCAGCCATAATATCTATAGCTTCATTAAAAGATATCTCTTTCCACTGTCCCTCTTCTTTTAAAAGTGGTTTATATATTCTATCTTTATGATTTAATCTATCTAAATGAGCTAAACCTTTTTTACATATAAATCCTTTTGTATAAGGATGATCTTTATCACCTTCAATTTTAATAATTTTATTATCTTCTACATAAACATTAAACTTACAACAATCAGCACAATCTAATGTACATCCATGACTTAACTTCCTCATTTTTATCCCCCTGCTACTAATCTTTATTCTATTATATCATTTAATTATATATTATTTTTCTCCTATACTTATACTTTCCTATATTTTATAAAAAAGCTATACTATTAATATACTATCTTTTGAGGTGATAACAAAATGAAAAACTTCGATGTAATTACTCATGTAGAAGAAAGGAATGTAAAACTAGTTTTAAAAGGTCTTTTAGTTGGTATAATAACATCATTTATAGTTGTACTATATAGGTTTGCCTTATCATATGCTGAAGATTTTGCATTCTTTATTTACAGTTATATTAAAACTCATAAGTATGTTATACCAATTTGGTTTATTATTCTAATAACTCTAGCCTTTATAGTTGGAAAACTTATAGATAAAGAACCCTATATTGGTGGTAGTGGAATACCTCAAGTTAAAGGTATTATGGGTGGATACTTAAAAAACAGACCTTTATCTATACTTATTAACAAATTTATAGGTGGAACTCTATCAATTATCTCTGGATTATCATTAGGAAGAGAAGGTCCCTCAGTTCAACTTGGAGCTTGTGCTGGTGACATAGTAAGTAAAAAGTTTAATAGTACTAGATTAGAAAGAAGACTCCTAATAAGTAGTGGAGCTACCGCTGGTTTAGCTGCTGCTTTCAATGCACCTTTATCTGGGGTATTATTCTCATTAGAAGAAATATATAAGTATTTCTCTCCATTAGTATTATTAGCAACAATAACTTCTGCCGTAGCTGCTGATTTTATTTCTAAACAATTTTTTGGGCTCGATCCAGTATTCCACTTTACTGACACAACACCAATTCCATTAAAAAATTATTGGCTTTTATTAATTTTAGGTATCTTATTAGGTGTATTTGGCGCTTTTTATAATTGGTTTACATTAAAGACTCAGAATTTATATGCTAAATTAAAATGCTCCACATCAACTAAATTAATGATTCCATTCTTACTTGCAGGAATATTAGGGCTACTATTTCCAGTTGTTTTATGTGGCGGTCATGCAGTTATAGATGAACTTAATCTTAGTACAACTTTAAGCCTTTTATTATTAATTTTAGTTGCTAAATTTTTATTTTCGATGATAAGCTTTGGTTCTGGTGCACCTGGAGGTATATTTTTTCCTCTTCTTATAATAGGAGGAACTTTTGGAGCTGTTTTTGGGTATATTGCAATAAATTATCTTGGAATTAAACCTGAGCTTTTTAATAATTTTATAATTTTATCTATGGCAGGATATTTTACTGCAATAGTTCGTGCTCCTATAACTGGAATAATATTAATAACTGAAATGACTGGTTCATTTACCCATTTATTATCTCTTACAATAGTTTCAATAATAGCATATATAGTTGCAGATTTATTAAAAAGTGCTCCTATATATGATTCTCTACTGGAAAATCTTCTACTTAAAAATAATATTAATGAATATCATAGTCATAGTAATAAAAAATTGATTATAACTAACGTAGTACATTTTGGTTCAAAAATAGAAAAAACTACATTAAGTTCTCTTAATTTGCCTGAAAATACACTTATAGTATCTATTAAACGTGGTGAAGATTCTATAGTACCAAAAGGTAATACAATTATTAGAGCTGGTGATACAATATTAACAATGACAGACTTAAAAGATGAATGGAAAGTTAGAGAACTAATGGATTCATTAACAACTGTAGAATAACTTTTAAATAAAAAGAGGTTAACTCAAAATACCAATATTTAATATTAATTTTTGAGTTCCCTCTTTTAATTTTATATACCAAATATAGGACCATTAATATTTCTCTCATAACGTTCCATCAAACCTAATAATATATAAATACATCCTATTACACCAAAAACATTTCCAACATTTATAGCTACATTAGGTTGCAATAAATCCCTATACTGTGTTTTTCCATATTTCTTATATAATTCATCGTATCTAGTAAAAGCTACATTAGCAAGTATAACTCTAGATAAAAAATAACAAATGGCAGATTGAATTGCAGGAATATCAGGATTTACTTTTATATTTTTGTCCTTTTGGTATTTATTGCAAACTAGTTGTATACTCTCTAAAATACTTATATATGCAAGATAATCTGCATAAAACCTTATATTTATGGCATCTAACTGTGAGAGCAATAATACTAATTCTTTGCTAGCATCTATAGAAATATTTTTAATCTTATTTACTTTATAAGTCCCTACAAATCCAATGACAATAAAAAAGTATGTTAATACTTGAAATCCATCTCCTATTGTTATATCTAACTCTGGTTTTAATAGATCTTCTTTTTTCCCATTTATAAATTTTTTATATAAATGATTATATCTAGATATATCAACATTTATTAATATTAACTTTGATATTAGTTCTAAGTAACCAGATTCAATTGCTTCTACTTCCGCAATTATTCTTTGATTATCCTTTTTGTTAACTATATTTTCAATTGCATTAATAGTAGAATCATAAAATATTATATCTGACATTATAAATAAATATATTGAAATTAATGCACTATTTAATAGTGATAACTCTCTTAAGTCATCTTCACTAAGCTCAAAATATCTTTCTTTTTCATTATCATTATCATTTTCCAAATCAATATTCTTTTTTTTAAATGACCTACTATGTCTCACTTATTCTCTCCTTATCCTATGTTCATATTTTATTATATACTTTTTTAATTATTAGTGAGACTTTATTTTTTATATTTACAATTTACTTTCTAACTATCACTTACTGTTTTTCTTCTTAAATCATTCCATAATCTTATAGATAATACCGCACTAATAGCTAATGTAATCACTATAAATATAGTATTTATACTTGATTCTTGAAAGCTTTCACCTAAATAACTATATAAAAATAATGCAGGTATATTAGCAGTAATAAATATTAATAAAAACTTGCTAAACTTCATTCCAACATATGATGATAAAAATACTATTACATCAGTAGGCGCTACTGGACACAAAACTCCTACTCCCAATATCTTATAACTATAGCTTTCTATCATACTTATTATTTCTGGGTATTTTAACGATATTTTATTTCTTATTCCACCTAACACTTTACTTTTCGCTAATAAAAAGACTAATATGTCACTTAAAACAACTCCTACTAATGAAAGAATAAATGCCTTTTGTGGTTCAAAAATCAATCCTCCTAATACCATCAATGTTAATCCCGGTATAAATAATACTAATCGCAAAGACCAAATTAATATAAAAAATATTTCTGCAAATTTTTTACCCTCAATCCATCCCCTTAAATTCTCTATACTAAAATCTACAGTTATATTATCTTTAAATAAAAATATACACAAAGTCATAACAATTATTATTACAACTGCTATACTACTATAAAGTATTTTTTTATTTTTCATTTTATCTTTCTCCATTTCTGTGTTAACTTCTAATTTATTATAAAATAAAAAATTGTACAATTTACATTAATTCTATTAACTTTCTATTAATTTTCCTTCACTCTTCCTAGAATATATACTCGAAATTTTATTACTTTATCTTATTATAAATGCATATATTATAATAATAATAATTTCTGGAGTTGAAAGAATGTCAAAAAAAACAGATTGGGGTAAAGTCTTTAGAGAAACTGTTAATGATATAATATGTGCCATTAAAACCCCCTCAGCAAAACCTAAGCAACCATCATGTCCTAATCCTAAAGCACGTATATGCATATTAATACTTATAGGAATAACTTTATTATTTTCTGGAATAGGCATCTATAGCTGGATAATAATTATAATGTTGTTTATTATTTTATCCTTTGTTTAAAAAAACTATTTGTAATATTTAAAAATATATGTTATTATAAATTCTGCGAGTGATACATGCAATCGCTGCTAGCTTTTAAGCTAGGAGAGGAAAGTCGGAGCTCCATAGGGCAGGGTGCTGGTTAACGGCCAGTCAAGGCGACTTGAAGGATAGTGCAACAGAGATATACCGCCAGAAGTTATATTATTTAACTGAGTTCACTTTTGTGACTGGTAAGGGTGGAAAGGCGAGGTAAGAGCTCACCAGCATGGTGGTGACATCATGGCTATGTAAACCCCACCTGGAGCAAGACCGAGTAATGGCATTATGGGATTGCCCGTCCCGCCATGTGGTGTGTCGCTTGAGCTTGCTGGCAACAGTAAGCCTAGATAGATGATTGCTTAATACAGAACTCCGCTTACGGATCATCTCGCAACATGAAAAACATTAGGTTTAAGCCTAATGTTTTTCTTTTTTTAATAAAAAATAAAACACTAAATAATATCTAGTGTTTTATTTTCTATTACTTTTTATTCAAATGTAAATGGATCTTCTTCAACCTTTGATTCTATAAATACTATATCATTAAATTTACTCTCTATTTGCTTCATAACATTAAAGAATACAATTTGCTCTGATGAAAAATGACCAACATCAAGTATATTTATACCCATTTCTTTATAATCAGAAGCAAAATGATATGTAGTATCTCCAGTAATCACTGTATCTACGCCTACTTTCATAGCCTTAGCTATAAAATCTTGACCACTACCATTTATTATAGCAATTTTAGAAACTGTATCATTACCTTTAACAACTCTTAAATTACTTATATTTAATTTTCTTTTAACTTGTTCTATTAAGTTTTGTAATTTAATTTCTTTATCTAACTTTACTACTCTACCAAGCCCTGCACTACTTACATTTTTATTCTTTTCTAGTAAACTAGACTCTTCAAATCCTAATATAGAAACTATAGTATGATTTAAACCATTTTCAACAGAATCTAAATTAGTATGACTTGAATATAAGGAAATATCATTTTTTATAAGTTCTATAATCTTTTTCCCCTGTAGCGTATCCGTAGTTATATTGCTTGGTTTTCTAAAAATTAAAGGATGATGAGTTATTATTAAATCAACATCTTCTCTCTTAGCTTCTTCTATAACCTTCAATGTACAGTCTAAAGCTAATAATACTTTATTAACAGCTTTATTTCTGTCACCTACCATTAATCCTACATTATCAAAGTCTTCCTTTAAATAACTTGGAGCTAAAGATTCCATTTCTTTAATTATATCATTTACTATTCTCATAAAATCACCTTACAAATAATTTAACATGGAAGTAATTATACTTATCTTTTCTTTTATCTCTTCTCTTCTCTTATTTGCACTTACAGTAGCTTCTGTTATAAACCCTAAAATTCTATTATATTCATCTAACTTAAATTGTAGATAATCTTTCATTAATGGATTTCTACTTCTTAATAATATAGGACTTATTTCATAGTATATGCTATCTAATTCAGTTGCATTTCCTTCAGCACTTCTTACTTTAAATAATTCATAATATATTCCTTCATCAAAACATAAATCTTCTTTTATAATCTCATAATTATTTGTATATAAATATTCTCTTAATACCTCTGGGTTTTGAGCTGGCACTAAAATTAAATAATCAACTGCTTTTACTTTTTCTATATCAGCTTCTAATATATCTCTTATTAAATTTCCTCCCATTCCAGCTATAACAACTTCATTTGCTTCATTTAAATTAAGCGGTTCAAATCCTCCACCTAATCTAAATTCAAGTTCATCTCCAACCCCTTCTAAAATAGCATTAAGTCTTGCCTTATCTAACGGATCCTTATTAATATCACAAGCAATTGCCTTTTCACAAAGTTCTCTTTCTAGTGCTATTAAAGGAACATATCCATGATCAGTACCTATATCTGCAATTGTATCAACTTTTTCTAAATTTTCGATTATAAATTCAATTCTTTTGCTAACATCCATTTTAACTACCTCTAATATTATAATTATTTATCTTTTGCTATTAAATAAAAATAACACTTATATAATTATTATTTTCTATATTTATATTTACCCTATTAAGTTATGTTATTTTATAAAATTTATTTAATTAATATATCCTATCTAATGCAAAAATTAGCACCAATGTTGGTGCTAATTCACTAATCTAAGTAATCTTTTAGTTTCTTACTTCTAGATGGGTGTCTAAGCTTTCTCAATGCTTTAGCTTCAATTTGTCTAATTCTCTCTCTTGTTACATTAAATTCTTTACCAACTTCTTCAAGAGTTCTAGCTCTTCCATCATCTAAACCAAATCTTAATCTTAGTACTTTTTCTTCTCTTGGAGTTAGAGTGTCTAATACATTTATTAATTGTTCTTTTAGCATTGTAAATGCTGCTGCTTCTGCTGGTGCAGGTGCGTCATCATCTGGAATAAAATCTCCTAAATGAGAATCTTCTTCCTCTCCTATAGGTGTTTCTAAAGAAACAGGCTCTTGTGCTATTTTTTGAATTTCTCTAACCTTTTCCACTGGTAAATCCATTACTTTAGAAATTTCTTCTGGGAATGGATCTCTTCCTAACTCTTGTAATAATTGTCTTTGTACTCTTATTAATTTGTTTATTGTTTCTACCATATGAACCGGTATTCTAATAGTTCTAGCCTGATCAGCTATGGCTCTTGTAATCGCTTGTCTTATCCACCATGTAGCATAAGTTGAAAATTTAAATCCCTTTCTAAAATCAAACTTTTCTACAGCTTTTATTAAGCCAAGATTTCCTTCTTGAATTAAGTCTAAGAATAACATTCCTCTACCAACATATCTTTTAGCTATACTTACAACAAGTCTAAGGTTTGCTTCAGCAAGCTTTTTCTTAGCGTACTGACTTCCTTCCTCAATTTGTTTTGCAAGCTCCATTTCTTCTTCAGAAGATAATAGAGGTACCTTTCCTATTTCCTTTAAGTACATTCTAACAGGGTCATCAATTGCAATTCCCTCTGGTACTGATAAATCTATTTCCTCTTCAACGATGTCAATATCATTAGCAGCACCTTGAACTTCTATTCCCATTGATTCTAAAACTTCATAGATTTTTTCAATTTGCTCTGGGCTTAGATCTATATTTTCTACTTCATCTAATATTTCTTGATATGTTAATACCCCATTCTTTTTACCTTTATCAAGTAGATTCTTAACAATATTCATTCTACTATTTCTATCTTGACTATCCTTAGGCTTATTCTTATTTACTTTTGTTTTTTCTTCCACTAGCTGACTACCTCCTTTCGTTATATGACCAACTATAATACTCTCTTGCTTTCTTTCAACTTTTTAGTAATACTTGCTAACTCTATAGCTAATTTTATAGATTCTTCAATTTTACCTTGATTTTCAAGCTCTTTTTGTTCTTTTCTTAGTTGATCTATCCTTTGCTTTAATTTATATGAATGTATTTCATTAATGAAATCATTAATTTGAACTTTAACATCATCAGCAAAGAATATATTCTCTTCTCTAATTTTGACTAATTCTCCAATAGATTTTGTATTATTTAGCTTTGACTCTATAAATGAATCTATATTATTTATATTTTCCCCTTTAGCCAACATAATAACAGTGAAAATTTCTTTATGTTCTAGCAAAATAAAGTCGTTTTCTGATATTCTTTCCTCTATATACTGTAGATACTCCTTATTTTCTAACATAATTTTCAAAATTGATCTTTCTGCCTTTAAAAATCCTGGTTCTACATATAATTTTGACCTATCTTCTTCCTTATTATTCCTAAAATTATTTTCTCTATTGCCTTTCATCTTACTTTTGAGAATATCATATAAAGTTTGTTCTTTTATACCAGTATTTTCAGATGCTTTTTTTATATAAACATCTTTTTCCACAGGATCCAAATCTGAAATAATTTCCATTATTCTTTTTGCATATAATATTAAAGATTGACTGTTTTTAAAATCAATTCCTTCTTCAGCTTTTTTCATTCTATAATCAATTAAAGGCTCTGCAGAATTAATCAATTTTAAAAATGCTTCTTTTCCATTACTACGCACATACTCATCTGGATCTTTACCTTGTGGAATATTTAACACTCTAACATCGAACCCAGCAGTTCTTAATATTTCTAGTCCTCTTAATGTAGCCATTTGTCCTGCCATATCTGCATCATATGAAATTATAACTTTATCAGCATATCTTTTTAGCAGTCTAGCTTGGTTGATAGTAAGTGCAGTTCCTAATGATGCTACTACATTAGTAATACCATATTGATGTAAAGATATTAAATCCATATATCCTTCAACAATTACAAAATACCTTTCACTCATATTATGCTTTAAAGCAAAATTTAAACCATATAAATTAGTTCCTTTTTGAAACACTAAAGTTTCTGGCGAATTTAAATATTTAGGTTTTGAATCATCTAATACTCTTCCACCAAATCCAATTACCCTTCCTTGATAATCAAATACTGGGAACATTACTCTATTTCTAAACCTATCATACTTTCTACCTTTTTCTTTATTTACAGAAATAAGTCCAGCTTCTTCTAATAAAACATCATTAATACCTTTTTTTCTTAAATAAAACATTAAACTATTCCAACTATCATTAGCAAAGCCTAAACCAAACTTTTTAATTGTTTCTTCCTTAATGCCTCTATTTAAAAAATATTCTTTTGCATTTTGATTATTCATAAGATTTGAAAAGAAAAATTTTGCTGCTTCAACATTTACCCTATATAGCAGATCCTTTTTCTTTGCTGATTTACTTTTTTCTCCATTATTCATTTCTAAAGGAATATTGGCTCTATTTGCCAAATATTTTACGGCTTCAATAAAAGGTAAGTTTTTTTCTTTCATCACAAAAGAAATAACATTTCCAGCCTCTCCACATCCAAAACATTTATAAATTTGTTTTTCTTGTGATACTGAAAAAGATGGTGTCTTTTCATTATGAAAAGGGCATAGTCCTGTGAAGTTTCTTCCTGACTTCCTTAGCCTAACCCTTTCTGAAATTACATCAACAATATCATTTTGTGATTTTATCTTTTCTAAAATTTCTTCAGAAATCTGCAAGGAGATCCCTCCTTACTATACTAATATTTATCCATTCTATATAATTCGACATATTATTATAAATTCCTTCTTGCTTTTTAAATTAAATTTATTTTAGTATGTCACTCTTATTGGATTTCTATTTTAATTCTACCCTAATATTACTTATTCTATTTCTTTTGTAAAAATCCTTTTTATTCTACAAAATTTATTGTTCCCAATTTTTTTGTATTATACAACTTTTTTACTAATATATTACAAACTTTGGTACATATATTTTATTAAAAGTTGAAAGACAATAATCATCCGTCATTCCAGCAATATAATCTGCAACACCTCTTTTTAAACCTTCTTCACTTGCTATTCTTTGATATAACTCTGGTAATTCTTCACTATGTTTATAATAATATTCTATTACATGAGTTAAAATAAACTTTGCCTTCTCCCTTTCCTCTTTTAATACATTCCCTAAATATATATTCGAGAACATATATTTTCTTAACTCTATCATAGCTTCTTTAACTTCATCACTTTGTTTTATATCATATATTCCATTTTTTAAATTTTTTTGTGTCTCATTTATCATATCTGTAACTAAAACTTGAATTCTTTGAGAATGGCTATTTCCTAAAACACTAATAGCCTCTTTAGGTAAATATTCTTCCCTTAAAAGTCCTGCTCTAATCGAATCATCAATATCATGATTTAAATATGCTATTTTATCACTATATTTAACTATTCTACCTTCTAATGTTTTTGAAGTATTATCTTTATTTCCTAATCCACTGTGATTTAATATGCCATCAATAACTTCTTTTGTTAAATTTAATCCTTTCCCATTTCTTTCTAACTTTTCAACTATTCTTACACTTTGTTCATTATGCCTAAATCCACTGTCTAAAAAGCTATCAAGTACTTCTTCTCCATTATGCGCAAATGCTACATGTCCTAAATCATGCCCTAAAGCTATTGCTTCTATTAACATCTCATTTAAGCCTATTCCTGCACCAATGGTTCTTGCTATTTGCGCTACTTCTAGAGTGTGAGTGAGTCTAGTTCTATAATGATCTCCAAAAGTACGTATGTATACTTGAGTTTTATGTTTAAGTCTTCTAAAAGATTTACAATGAATTATTCTATCTCTATCTACCATGAAACATGTCCTAATGTTATCAGGCTCCTCATATAGTAATCTTCCACTACTTTTATTGCTATGAATAGCCTCCGGAATTAATGTCAAGTTCTCATTTTTTTCTATTCTCTCTCTTATATTCACTTATCTCACCTCCAAATAACTTATTCTATATCTTTCTCAAAAAACCTCTATTTTATATATTTAATAATAAAGTATTATATACTAATTCATTTCTATCATATGTATATTTATATGTTTTTCATAATATTATTATAATAAGAAATTTATACAAGGAGTTTTACAATGAGTAACGATAATAAGCTTATAGATATTGATAATATAAAAAAATATATATTACCTAAATTTTTTTTGAAAGATGCTGATATTACTATGGTAAAGTTTAAAGATACAGAAAAACAAAGAGCCGTTTTTAAGGTAACTTCTAATAATAAAAATTATTGTTTAAAAAAAGTTTACTATGATGAAGAAAATCTACTTTTTGTCTACTCTGCAATGGAGTGGTTATATAGAAACAATGTAATGGTTCCTAAGTTATTGCCTTCTATAGATAATAATAGGTTTATATATTACGAAGATATGTTATTTATATTAAACCCTTGGGTTGAAGGTGAGAAATGCAATTTTGATTCCATTACAGATATAAGGCTTTCAATTAAAACTCTAGCTAAATTACATAAATGTTCAAAAAACTTTAAACCAATTCCAGGAAGCACAAATAGAGTTGGATTAGAAAACTACTATTTATCTATAAATAAACATTTTAACGATATTCTTGAAACTGCAAATTTAGCGTCAACATATAAGGATAAATTTTCAAAACTATATCTAAATAATTTAGATAGTAACTTATCTTTAGCAAAACTTTCACTTGAAATAGCTTCCTCAATAGATGATTCTAATTTAAATATATCTTTATGTCATGGTGACTACGTAAATAAAAATATATTAATAAATAATAATGATGTTTGGATAATAGATTTTGATAAATGCAAAAAAGATTATTGTGCTCATGATTTAGCTTACTTTTTACGAAGACTACTAAAAAGATCTACTACAAATTGGAATCCGGCTCTAACTGTAGATATAATTAATACTTATTTAAAGGTTAATAACTTAACTGATTCTGATTTAAAATATATTTTAGCTTATTTAGCCTTCCCTCAAAAGTTTTGGAAAATATCTAGAGATTATTATAAAAACATAAATAAATGCAATAAGAATTCCTTTATTGCATTATTTACTAAAGGCCTTGATAGATCAGCGGATCAACTTGATTATATTAATAACATGATCGAAATATTCGAAACCTACTACAACGTCAAATTTTAACTAAATTGTTGGTTAAAGCTTAAGTACCGTGATGACGAAAATTAATGATATTACCTCCAGGAATTAGTGTAATTTTCGTTAAGAATTTATATTATTTTTTCCAGAAAAAGTCCTAAAGCTTCGAAGTTCACTATCGTTTACCTCAGCTTCTTAACGGACTTTTTCTTCCAAAAACAATTAAATTCTAAAACTCAATTACAATATTCCTTCCGATAATATCATTAATTTTTCTCTATCACTAGCTTTTAAGCTAAAAGATACAATTTCCTGCGGTAACCAACTTAAAAGTTAACGATTTCTGCTATATTTTATATACTAAATTGTTAACTTCTAAATATATATTTTTAAATAAACTACGAATATTAATATACAAATTAACTTTAATATAAGAAAAATTTGTAGCACAAAACATTAACTATAAAGTGGCGCGTTATAAGCAAACACATGTAAAAAGAAAAAAATGAAATATTTATTTGGAGGTATCATTGAAATTAAGCCGTAGAATTTAATAATTTATGGAGTAAAGTTGCGTAAAAAAGTTTTTACTGTTTGAGTGAATAGCGAGTTTAAAAACTTTAGCAAACTTTACGTAATCAATTATATAAATTCTAGGTGAAAATTTCACCATTACCCGAAAATAAATATTTCATTTTTTCGCTTCCATGTGGTGCACAATATTATTCAGTTGTTCGTTAAAAAAAGGAACGCTAAAGCGTTCCTTTTTTTATTACCTTGATTTATATTATCTTGGATTTTTTACTTGTGCTTGTGCTGCTGCAAGTCTTGCAACTGGTACTCTAAATGGTGAACAAGATACATAGTTTAATCCAACATTATGGCAGAATTCAACTGATGATGGATCTCCACCATGTTCTCCACAAATACCTAACTTAATATTTGGTCTTGTAACTCTACCCTTTTCTGCAGCAATTTTAACTAATTGGCCTACACCTGTTTGGTCAAGCTTAGCAAATGGATCTTGTTCATATATCTTTCTTTCATAATAGTCTGATAAGAATTTAGCAGCATCATCTCTTGAGAATCCAAATGTCATTTGAGTTAAATCATTTGTTCCAAAAGAGAAGAATTCAGCTTCTTTTGCTATCTCATCAGCTGTTATAGCAGCTCTAGGAATTTCAATCATTGTACCAACATGGTAGTCTAATTTAACTCCCTTCTCATCCATAACTTCTTCTGCTGTGCTAACAACTATATCTTTAACAAATTTTAATTCTTTAACCTCACCAACTAATGGAATCATAATTTCTGGAACTATATCATATCCTTTAGCAGTTTTAACTTCTATTGCAGCTTCTATTACTGCTCTAGTTTGCATTTCTGCAATTTCTGGATAAGAAACAGCTAGTCTACATCCTCTATGACCCATCATTGGATTGAATTCATGTAAACTTTCAACTGTAGATTTTAACTCTTCAAAAGTTAATCCCATAGTCTTTGAAAGTTCTGCTATCTCATCATCA
This sequence comes from Clostridium cuniculi, assembly GCF_004353185.1. Lineage (GTDB taxonomy): Bacteria > Bacillota > Clostridia > Clostridiales > Clostridiaceae > Clostridium > Clostridium cuniculi. The sequence goes on from NZ_SMUS01000009.1 coordinate 104,153, forward strand.
TTATGAGGTAAGAACTCATGTAGTGGTGGATCTAAGAATCTTATTGTAGCTGGCATTCCTTGAAGTGCTTCATAAATTCCAATAAAATCTTTTCTTTGCATTGGAAGTAATTTTTCAAGTGCTGCTCTTCTTTCCTCTTCATTCTTAGCTACGATCATCTCTCTCATTGCCATTATTCTATCTTCTTCAAAGAACATATGCTCTGTTCTACAAAGTCCTATACCTTCTGCTCCAAATTCAACAGCTTGTTTTGTATCTCTTGGATTATCAGCATTAGTTCTAACATTAAGTTTTCTTATTTCATCTGCCCATCCCATGAATGTTGCAAAATGACCTGAAATCTCTGGAGTAACAGTCTTAATTGCTTCTCCATATACACTTCCTGTAGAACCATCTATTGAAATATAATCATTAGTTGTATAAACTTTACCGTTTGCTTCTAATGTTTTTTCTTCCTCGTTAACCTTTAAATCTCCACATCCAGCTACACAGCAAGTACCCATACCTCTTGCTACAACTGCAGCATGTGAAGTCATTCCTCCTCTAACTGTTAATATACCCTCAGCAGCTATCATACCTTCAATATCCTCAGGAGAAGTCTCAAGTCTTACTAAAACAACTTTTTCACCTTTTTCAGCTCTTTCCTTAGCTTCTTCTGCAGTAAACGCAACTTTACCACAAGCAGCTCCTGGAGATGCTGGAAGCCCCTTAGCTATAACAGTAGCTTTTTTCATCTCTGTTAAATCGAATGTTGGATGTAATAAAGAATCTAATTGCTTAGGTTCAACTTTAAGAATTGCCTCTTCCTTTGTTAACATACCTTCTTCAACTAAATCAACAGCAATTTTTAGAGCAGCTTGAGCTGTTCTCTTACCATTTCTTGTTTGTAAGAAATATAATTTACCTTCTTCAATAGTAAATTCCATATCTTGCATGTCCCTATAATGATTTTCAAGAGTATTAACTATATCTATAAATTGTTTATAGATAGCTGGATTTTGTTCTTCTAATTTAGCTATTGGAAGTGGTGTTCTAATACCAGCAACAACGTCTTCACCTTGTGCATTCATTAAATACTCACCATAAATTTCTTTTTCTCCAGTTGCAGCATTTCTTGAGAATGCAACACCTGTTCCTGAAGTATTTCCTTTATTACCAAATACCATTTCTTGAACATTAACAGCTGTTCCCCATTTACCTGGAATATCATTTAATCTTCTATAAACGATAGCTCTTGGGTTGTCCCATGATCTAAATACAGCTGTAATAGCTTCAGTTAATTGTGCTGTTGGATCTTGTGGGAATTCTTCTCCCTTTTCTTTTTTGTATAATTCTTTATACTTTACAACTAATTCCTTTAAGTCATTCTCATCTAAATCTGTGTCATATTTAACACCTTTTGCTTCCTTTGCTTCATCTATCAAATTTTCAAATAATCTCTTTTCTATTCCCATAACAACATCTGAGAACATTTGAATAAATCTTCTATATGAATCATAAGCAAATCTTGGATTTCCTGTTGATGCTGCAACAGCTTCTACTGCAACATCATTTAAACCAAGATTCAATATTGTATCCATCATACCAGGCATTGAAACTCTTGCCCCTGATCTTACAGAAACTAACAATGGATTTGTGTTGCTTCCAAATTCTTTTCCTGTTATTCTTTCTAATTCTTTAATGTTTGCATGGATTTCTTCTACAACTGAATTTGTAATTTGTTTTCCATCCTCATAATACTTGTTACAAGCTTCAGTTGTAACTATAAATCCTTGAGGAACAGGAATCCCTATTCTAGTCATTTCTGCTAAATTTGCCCCTTTACCTCCAAGAAGGTTTCTCATTGACCCATCACCTTCACTAAAAAGGTAAACATACTTTTTCTTCTCCATCTCAATACTCCTCCGTTCATACAATAATATATACTAACAAGACTCTGTCTCGTAGTTACCCTAGTTACCCTTTAAATTACCCTTAATTTGCTTCTCCAAGATTAACAAATAGTTTTGTTATGTTAGTCTTAGAAATTTTGCCAACTATCTTTAAATTAACTTTTCCATTGTCTGATTCGCAGGATTTTTCTACTATCGGTATACTATCAATTTCATGTTCTATTATTTTTTTAGCTAGTGAATATGCACTATCCTCTGGATACCCATAAATTATATTAGGCATTCTTGTCATGATAACTCCTACTGGAACTCTATGTATATCTGTTCCTCCAATTGCTATCTTAAGAAAATCCTTTCTTGAGGCTGCCCCAACTAAATTCCCATTGTTTTCAACAAACAATGTTCCTACATCATGTAAAAATAAATGAACAATTGCATCATATACAGTAGTATCATCGTTAACGGTTACAGGCTTAGACATAATATCCCCAACCTTTATCTTGGATAGATTTTCCAAAATTTCTCCGTCAATCTTTTTCCCTAAATACACATAACCTACTTTAGGTCTAGCATCTAAAGTACCAGTCATTGTAAGTATTGCTAGGTCTGCTCTTAAAGCAGCTCTTGTAACTCCAAGCTTTTCTGCTATTGCTTCACTTGTTATTGGCTGCTCATTTTTAACTATCTTAATTATTGCCTCTTGTCTTTTTGTAAACTTCAATGCTACCCCTCTTTTCGACTATTAAAGGAATATTCAGACAATTAAGAATATTTTCTATTTACAGTATAATTATAACATTTTCTCATTTTTTGACTATACTTATTTTTTTGAAAAATCCTTCATATCAGCTGAATATTCCCATTCTTCCTTTTTTTTCTAGGTTATATCCTTGTTTTTCTTTTATTTTCTAATTTTTACCATATTCATCATCAAAATTTACAGTATAAGTAAAAGTATTATTTTCATCATCTTCTTTGTCCTTAAATTTATTTGGCATTTTTATTCCATCTAAATTTACATCTTGAACTTTTTCCTTAACCTTATCTGCAAAATCGCTTGCTTTATCCTTTGCTTCGTTAACAGCAGCTGATATATACTTATTAACAACTTCTACCGTACCATCTGCTTTTGTTATTTCAATTGTAACTTGGGTTACTACCGCTGCTACTACAACAAATGCTAATATAGGTGGAATTATTACAGCTATAACACCTGCAGCTATTCCAGCATTAACAGGAACATCAACTAACTTTTTACCATCTTTAGTTATTTTGATTCTAGTAATATTCCCTTTATTTATTAAATCTTTTAACCAAACCTTAAACTCATCGATAGTTTCAGATTGCTTAGTTTCATTTACGTTATTATATTTTGATTTTTCTTCAAGTAATATAATTGCATTTAAGACATCTCCATTTGACGCTTCTAATGCCTGTTTTGCTTCTGCATAACTTACTCCAGTTCTTTCTCTTACTTGATCAACTTTTTCCAATGTAATATCCATATTACCTCTACTCCTTTATATAATTTAACATTTCTAAACTTTTTGGCTTTCTTGAATAATTTGAATTTATTATAAATGTTGTTACTTTTTCTATTTGCTTTTTAACTTCTTTATTTACATTTAATCGATAAATTTTATCCATTGGTGTATTATTTAAAAATCTTAAAGCATTATATCCTGCTCTAGAAATGTAAATGCCATGTTCCTTATTACACTCTACACATACACCGCCAAAGTGTGATAATGAAATATAATCACTTGTTCCTATTGCTTTTTTACAAATAGAACATTTATCAAACTCCAACCCATATCCTGTTGCATTCAACAACCTTAATTCAAAAGCTCTTATTAATAATTCATAATCCATAGCATCTGTATTTAACAAGTATAAACAAGTTATAAAATCTCTAAATAACGTCTTGTTTACCTCAGCATCTTGTACACATATATCTATTAATTCACACACATATGAAGAATATGTAAGTTTATCTAAATTATTTAATAATCCCTGAAATGAGTTTATAATTTTTCCTTCTTGAAGGTTATACAAATTTCTGCCTTTAAAAAATATATATTCCCCAAAGCATAGGGGTAAAGTCAAGCTTAAATTTTTACTTTTACTCTTCTTTGACCCCCTAGCTATAAAGGTTATTTTTCCTAGCTCTTCACAATAAGCCCATATAAGTTTATCATTCTCTTTATAATCTATAGCCTTAATTATTATTGCTTTAGTCTTCTCAATAGACAGAATACTCAACTCCTATCTACTTTGTCTTTTTATATCCTAATTCCTTAAGTAAAAGTCCATTATCTCTCCACTCTTTTCTTACTTTTACCCATATCTTTAAATTAACTTTAGCTTTTAAAAATCTTTCTATTTCGTATCTTGCAGTCTCTCCAATTTTCTTTAAAGACGCTCCATTTTTTCCAATTATTATTCCTTTATGTGAGTCTTTTTCACATATTAAATCTACTTCAATGTGATATGTTCCATTTTCTTTTTGTTTCATTTGAATAACATCAACAGCTATTCCATGTGGAATTTCATCTCTTAAATTCTTTAATGTTTTTTCTCTTACTATCTCTGCAACAATAAATCTTTCATTAACGTCTGTAATCATATCCTCTGGATAATATTGTGGCCCTTCTGGCATTTTTTCTACCATTAATTTCACAAGAGTATCTACATTTTTGCCTTTTAATGCTGATATTGGTACTATTTCTGCAAAATCATATTCCTTTGAATACATAGCAAGTGTTTTAGCTACCTTCTCATGACTATTTTCGTCAACTTTATTAACAACCAAGAATACTGGTGCTTTTTGTGTCTTTAATGCTTCTAATATAAATTTATCTCCTCTTCCAATTTCATCACAAGGATTAATTATAAATACAACTAAATCTACTTCTTTTATAGAACTAGTTGCTGCATTAACCATATAGTCTCCTAATTTATTCTTTGGTTTATGTATTCCTGGAGTATCAACAAATACTAATTGATAATCATCTCCAGTTAATATTGTTTGTATGTTGTTTCTTGTAGTTTGCGGTTTATTTGAAACTATTGATAATTTTTCTCCCATTATTTGATTAGTTAATGTTGATTTTCCTACATTTGGTCTTCCTACTATTGTTACAAATCCTGATTTATACATATTAGCCTCCTAGCCTTTTAAGTCTTTTTTTTGAAAAAACACCTGGCAATATTTCTTCAAAAGTTTTTTCTATAATTAATTTTTTGTATTCCCTTCTCAATTCCTCCATCTAAATAGTATATCACATATAAGTAAAATTCAAAATGTTGATTTAACTTATATTATTAATCTCTATCTATTTATTAAATAGACTCTTACTTAAATTTTTAGCATTAATTAATTTTATAATTTAAATATAGTAAAGATTAATAAGGTTAATAATATTCCTAATATTCCTCCTACTATAACTTCAAATACAGTATGAACCTCTGAGTCAACTCTACTTTGAGCAGTAATAAAAGCCATTAGATAAGCTAATATTATACAAATAGGCTTTTCAGTTATTAATGCTATAGCCGTGGAAATAGAAAAAGCTAATGCACTATGTCCACTAGGCATACCACCCTTTAGAGGTGTTCCTTCACCAAAAATAGCTTTTATTATAACAACAGCCAAAACAACTATAACTAACGCTATTAATATCATATATGGTTCTGAATGTTTGATTTTATAAACTACTTCAAATGAAAAGTTAGAAAGTTTATCCCAAAATACAATATATCCTACTAATATTGCATTTATTGCTGTTACAAGTACTGCTCCCGCTGCTGTATTTTTAGCTACCTTTGCTAAAGGATGATAATAATTAGTATTTAAATCTACTGCTGCTTCTACAGCTGTATTAACCAATTCAGCACTTATTACCATTGTAATTGTTATTGCCAATGCCAGAAATTCTGCCTTTGATACATCAAAGAAAAAACAAGCAATTAAAACTCCAATAGATGCTAATATATGAATTTTCATATTCCTTTGAGTTCTTACAGCATCAACTACACCATTAATTGCATGATTAAAGCTCTCTAATAATTTTTTCATCTCCATAAATTACTCACCCTCTCTACATTTATCTAGTTATATTTAAATCCCCCAATATTTCCTCTTCTCTTTTTCTCATCCTTTTCTTTTCTTCATCTTCCATATGATCATATCCTAATAAGTGAAGAATAGAATGAACTACTAAGTAGCATACCTCTCTATTAAAGGAATGATTATATTCTATACTTTGCTCTTTTGCTCTTTCTAAAGATAAAACCATATCACCTAATACTAGCTCTTCACCATCTAAATATATCTCATTAAATTTAGTTTCCTTATAAACCTCTTTAAAAACCTTATCTTTAGGATAGTCTAACATAGGAAATGATAGTACATCAGTGGCCTTATCTATTCCTCTAGTTTCTCTATTTATATCTCTTATTTCTTCATTATCTACAAATAAAAGTGATATTTGATAAGGAATATTTACCTCTTCAGCCTTTAAAGCTTTTTCACAAACTTCATTTATAATATTAATAAGTTCCTCATTCACTTCTATTTTATTCTGTCTATTATCAGTATATAACATAATTTCTCCTTTCATTTTTTCATAATTTAAATTATGTATATTTTAAATTAGCGTTTATTAATTATAATGCTTTTTCTTAAACTTCGCAATTTAGATAAAAAAGGAGGTAGCCCTCCCTTTTTATTCTTTACCCTTTTCTTTCGGATATTCTATTCTATGATGATAAATCCCCTTTAAAACCTTCAAGAAACAACTCTTTATGGTTTCTAAATCTCTAAAAGTTAAATCACATTCATTTAATTGATCTGAATTCAACTTATCTTTTACTATATTATTTACCATATTTTCAATCTTATCGAATGTAGGATCTTGAATAGATCTTACAGCTGCTTCAACACTATCTGCCATCATAATTATAGCCGCTTCCTTGCTTTGAGGTTTAGGCCCAGGATATCTAAAGTCTTCTTCTTTTATACTATCTGGATCATCACTATTATTTTTTAAAGTATAATAAAAATATTTAACTAATGTTGTTCCATGATGTTGAATCATCATATCACTTATTGCACTAGGTATATCATATTCTTTCGCTAATTCCAATCCATCTTTAACATGAGATATTATTATAGATGCACTTAAACCTGGCGAAATTTTATCATGAGGATTAACTCCACCTAACTGATTCTCTCCAAAGAAAAAAGGTCTTTTTATCTTACCTGCATCATGGTAATAAGCTCCAACTCTAACTAACATAGGATTAGCTCCAACCTCTTCTGCTGCAACCTCAGCTAAATTTGCAACCATAACACTATGATGATATGTTCCTGGAGCTTCCATTAATAATCTTTTCAATAATGGACTATTAGGATTTGAAAGTTCTAATAATTTCATATTAGTAACTAAACTAAAACTAGATTCTAGAAATGGTAATAACCCCATAGCTAATATTCCTGAAATAAAAGCTCCTAATGCAGCTAAAGCCATATCAAATAATATCTTTTTCACATTATTTGACAGAAGTATTCCACTTGATAAAACTACAATAGAAACAGAAATTGCAACATAAAGAGTTGAATATAATATATCATTTCTTTGGGTAACTTTCTTTAATGAAGTCGACGCTACAATAGTTCCAACTATCCCTACTAAAATAATTTGCGGATCAAAACCTGCTATAACTGCTATAAGCATTAAATTTAAAGAACTAATTATAACCGAAACTTTATAATCTAAAAACACAGTAATAAGTATTGGTGAGCATGCTATCGGAATTAAAAATAACGATACAAATGCAAAAATTCTCGTTGTTACTAACGATAGTAAGTTTAATAATAATATTAAAAATACAAGTTTAGTATTATGCAGAACTTCCTTTTTCTCTTTTTTCAAATACATATACTGCAAAATCAATACAAATAATACGTAAAATGCTATTATTATATAAGTATATATATAATCCTTACTTATTCCTTCTCCTACTAGCCCTAGCTCTGTAAGTATAGTTATTTGTTTTTGTGTAATTGGTTCCCCTTCTTTTACTATAGTTTGATTTTTCTTTATCATAACCTTTGAAACACTTTTTAAGGCTTCCTTAACAGCTTCATCTGTTTTTGTTTGGTCAAAAAAGTAATTAGGCTGTACCTGACTATCACACATATCCTTTAAAATAGCTTCAATATTACTATCTAAATTCTGGCTTTCTAAATAATCTTCTACAGTAGTCTTTGCTTCTTCTATTTCTTCATTATTTCCTTCTTCTATTTGATTTTCATATGCCTTATCAATTGCTGCTAGTGCTATCCATTGTAATTCCGTATCTTTATCAACAGTCAGATCTAATAATATTTTATATTGACTATCTGAAAGCTTAAAGGCCTCTATCTTTTTTAACTCATTAATTTTATCTTTCTCTTCTATTTCACTACTCTTTAAATTAATTAACTTATCAAAAAATGTTTTTATATTCTGACTTGCTTCAATTTTCACTTCATTTTTTAAAGTAAATTTTTTTTCTACCTTAGCAGCTACTTCTTGTTCCTTTGCATTAGTTGCTTCCTCATCAATAATATCTCTAGGTGCCTTTATATCAACGCTAGCAATGTCCCCTTCAATGAAATTATATCTTTTAGGAGTTACTACAGTCATTATTATAAAATAGACTAAGAACGCTGTTACAGTAAATAAAAATATTCTTTTCCATTTATCTTTTTGTGTCTTTTTATCTATACCATTTTTATCTTTCATATTGTTCACCTTCTCATCTTACCCTAATTCTCTAATAGCTTACAGTATCCTCACTTACTATATTTTGTTCTACAACAAACACGACATTTATTAACATATTTTCTTGATCTTTCATTTCTTTATCAACTAATTTATCAACTATTTTTGCATCTCTACTTAACTCATTTAATAAAGACTTTTCTAAATCATTAACTGCATTTTCTATAGCATCATCTTCCGATAAATTTATATCTTTTTCTACTCTTTCATAATATAACACCTTATTAAATATTTTGCCACTCATTTCTATTTTATCATAATGTTCAAAATCTTTTATAGCCTTTTTTAGATAAATTTTTTTACCAAAAATACTTATATAAATATCACTATCCTTTTCTCCACTTCTCTCAAGTGTAGTTCCATTAACTTTTACATTCATAGATTTCTCATAAAATGTATTGGCTATAACTATTCCTCTTGGTGGTAAAATATATTCTCCTCCTTCACTTCCATCTATTCCTTCTATTACAACATCACCTGCTTTAACTAACTGCCCGCTCTTAACTTTTGCTCTACCTGCAAAGGTATATATTCTCTTTACTTCTCCTTCCATAGTAGCAACTAAATTTCCATACTCATAACTCTGTTCTTGTGGTGGATTTATTTTTTCTTCTACTACAACCTTTAAAGTAGACCCCTCAATTCTAACCCTTAACCACAATATTTCAGAACTCATATTTTCTAACTGCTTCTCTACTTCTTTTACATCTATAGATTTTTTTGCAATTCCTGGTTTAATACCTATACTATTTAGTTGCTTTCTTATTTCAAAAGGTGGTATATTTTGTTGAACATCTACCTCTACAGCCCATATGTAAGTAGATAAATAATATATAATACATAAAAATATAAATCCACCAACAACTAATGATAATTTCTTTTTAACATTACCTAAGAAGAATACAATCCCCGCGCTTTTTATAATATTTATTCTGCCACCTAAAGCTTCTACACAATCTTTTACTTCTGCATAATTTAAATAATCAATCTCTAATATTAACGTTGCGAAATCTCTTTTCTTAACTTTATAGACTCTTATGTTCTTTGTCCAAAATAAATTTAATAACTTCTCAGTATTTAATATTTTAATTTCAACTAATATTTTTCCTTTTTTCATCTTATTAAAAGCCATTTTTTATTCACCCCACATACTCAATTGAATCAAAATAACCTTTAATAGTTATAGTTGATGCGGCGATATATAGTATTTCAAATTCACGCCCTTTTATTTCTATTGGTGACATATTTGTATTTATCTTTATCTTTTCTCTCTCAAATAACATTATCCCTTTATGATTTTCTATAGTTACTTCATTTCTTCCTATAACAATAATCTTAGGTACATCTAATATTACATCTTTAGGGAGATCCAGCTTTTCAACTAAAACTTCTTTACCTCTATTAATTTTACTTTCCATAGTTTCTCTCCTTTAAATAATACTCTCTCAATGTACTTTATGATTTTATTTTAAAGAAAATCACAAAAATAAAAAAAGAACTCAATTTACATTGAGTTCTTTTAATTATTTACTATTTAAATACTCTTTAACAATCTGACTAACAAGTTTTCCGTCTGCTTTACCTACAACCTTTGGTCTAACTGCTGACATAAGCTTACCCATGTCTTTCATGTTATCGGCACCCACTTCTGTAGCTGTTTCTTTTACAATTTGTAAAATTTCTTCTTCACTTAATTGCTGAGGAAGGTAACCTAGCAAGATTTCGATCTCAGATTTATTCTGATCAACCAAATCCTGTCTATTTCCCTTTTCAAATTCAAGCATCGCTTCTTTACGCTGCTTGACTTCTTTTGCTAATATTTCTATAACCTTATCGTCCTCAAGCGTAACACCATCGGTTTTTTCTACTAGCAATATAGCAGACTTAGCACTGCTTAATACATTAGCTCTAAATTTATCTTTAGATTTTAATGCTTCTTTCCAGTCCTCTTGTAGTCTTTCTTTTATTGTTGGCATACTTAAATACCTTCTTTCAAAAATTAAAAACTACTTGAATTTTCTCTTTCTTGCAGCTTCTGATTTTTTCTTTCTCTTTACGCTTGGCTTTTCGTAATGTTCTCTCTTTCTAACTTCTGAAAGAACCCCAGCTCTTGCGCATTTTCTCTTAAATCTTCTTAATGCACTTTCTAGTGTTTCGTTTTCTCCAACTTTGATTTCTGACATCTATTATCCCTCCCTCCGCTAGCTCAAATTAGTATCTTTAACTCAGCTACGGGCTTAATAACACATATTGTATTATACAATAATGGTCACAAAAATGTCAATATTATTTATACTATTTTTCTATTAACCCGGTGGCCATTTTAATTCTCTTGCACCTAATATATGAAAATGTATATGATTTACTGTTTGACCTCCATCAGCTCCGCAGTTATTTACAATTCTATAACCTGAATCAGCAATACCTAGTTCCTTTACTATTTTATTTATTATCATGAATATGTGTGAAACTATTTCAGAATTTTCTTTAGTTAATTCATTTGCACTACTAATATGCTCTTTTGGTATTACTAAAAAATGAACTGGTGCTGCTGGACTTATATCATAAAATGCAAGAACCTTATCATCTTCATATATCTTCTTAGATGGAATTTCTCCAGCTATTATTTTGCAAAAAATACAATCTCCCATAAATTCACCTCCTTTATCTAGTTACAAGTGGCAAGTTTTCAGTGACAAATTAAGGTTAAAACTCTAAGGAGTTTCTTTAAAATATTATTTTAATTCAGCTTTGCTGAATTCACCACTTAACTTACCACTTGTCACTTATCACTTGTCACTTGTCACTCTCTAAACCATACTTGCTATAGCATAATCTTCTACTGCTTCTTCAATCTTTACATCTACTATTTTACCAGTAATATCTGCTGACATGCAATGTACTATTACTTTTATATAATTTCTTGTATATCCTTCATAGAAATCTGGTTTATCTTTAATTTCTTTTTCTATTAAAACATCCATTACTCTTCCAATGAACTTCTCTGTAAAGGCATGCTCATTTTTATCATTTAACTCTATTAAAGCCTTACTTCTGATATCCTTTATAGTTCCATCTAATTGATTTGGCATATCTGCTGCTTTAGTTCCTTTTCTTGGACTATATTTAAATACATGAGTCTTAGTCAAATGAATTCTTTTTAAGTATTCATAAGTTTCATTAAATTCTTCTTCAGTCTCTCCTGGGAAGCCAACAATTACATCTGTAGAAATTGATACATCTGGCAATGTTTCTCTTAACATATTAACCGCAGCTTCATACTCTTCAGCTGTATATCTTCTATTCATTCTCTTTAATGTTGCATCACAACCACTTTGAAGCGATAAATGGAAATGTGGGCATAACTTTTTAAACCCTTTAATCTTCTCAATAACTTCTTCAGTAAAGAATGCTGGCTCAATAGATCCAATTCTAATTCTCTCTATTCCATCTATTTTTTCTATCTCTTCTATTATATTAATTAAATTTATATTGCCTTCTAAGTCTAATCCATATGAAGCAGTATGTATTCCTGAAAGTATAACTTCTTTAAATCCATGAGCTGCTAATTCTTTAACCTCTTCTAAAACCTTATTTGGATCCTTTGAACAAACTGATCCTCTAGCATAAGGTATTGTGCAATATGTACAGAATCTATTACATCCATCTTGAATCTTTAAAAATGCTCTAGTTTTATCTTGATAATCTTCTATTTTTAAATCTTCAAACTTTTTATTTTGTAGTACAGGTTGAACATGTACTTGTGGCTGACCTTCATCCTTTGCCTTGTTAACATAATAAACTACATCACCTTTATTTCTTGTACCTAGGACTACATCTACCCCTGGTATTTCTGAAACTTCTTTAGGTGCCATTTGTGAATAACACCCAACAGCTGCAATTATTGCATCTGGATTAGTTCTTCTTGCCCTACTTATTATTTGTCTTGATTTTTTATCTCCCATATTAGTAACTGTACAAGTATTTATTACATATACATCAGAAAACTCATTAAAATCCACTACTTCGTATCCTTCTCTAATGAACTTTTCTGCCATAGCTTCTGATTCATACACATTAACTCTACAGCCTAATGTAGCAAATGCAACTTTCATTAATCATTTCCTCCTAAATCACTCAGCTCATATTGTATTAAGGATGTTGCAACAAATCCTGCTGTTTCAGTCCTTAATATTCTTTTTCCTAGAGTAACTATATAAGCTCCTTTATCTTTAAGTCTTTCAATTTCATCTTCTTCTATTCCGCCCTCTGGGCCTACAAATATTCCAATATTTTTAATATTATCTATATTATTCTCTTTTCTTAATTCATTAATCAATGTTTTTATACCAAAATTATTTGCATTTTCATATGGAACTATTAATAAATCTAAAGAATTTATTTTCTCTAAAACTTCATCAAACTCAATAGGTTCTAACACTTTAGGAATTATACTTCTCTTACTTTGTTTTGCAGCCTCTAAAGCTATTCTATTTAATCTATCTAACTTTTTAAACTCACCTTTTAATTTAACATCCACTCTATGAGTTATTGTAGGAATGAATTCTGTAATTCCAAGTTCAGTTCCCTTTTGAACTATTAAATCCATCTTTTGAGACTTTGGTAGCCCTTGAAATAAATATATATTTACATTACTTTCATTATTTGATTCTAACTCTTCTAATATGTCTATTAAAACTTCTTGTTTAGAAACGGACTTAACTCTTCCTAAATATTCAACACCTTCACAATTGTTTAATGTTACCTTTTCACCTTCAGAAATTCTAAGAACCTTATATATATGCTTTACATCATCACCAATTATTTTAGCTACATCTCCGTTAATTAATTCTTTTGGAGTAAAAAACTTATGCATTATTTCATTCTCTCCTAAAAATTATTTTAATTTTGCAACTATGCAGTTCCATTCACCATCTCTATTTTTTTCAATAACTTCAAATCCAGTAGCTTCAAGTTTTTCACAAACCATATCAACTCTATCATGAATTATTCCTGATGTTATGAAAATTCCACCATCTTTTAAAACCCTCTTAACATCATCTGTTAATATGCATATTATTTCTGCTAATATATTCGCAACAACTATATCAGCTTTTCCATCAATAACTTCAACAAGATTTCCATGAAGTATTTCAATATTATTTAAATTATTATATCCAACATTTTCTATTGAAGATTCAACTGCAACTGGATCTAAATCTACACCAACAGCTAACTTTGATCCAAGCTTTGCTGCCGCTATAGCTAATATACCTGATCCACATCCAACATCAAATACTGTACTTTCTTCTTTAACATATCTTTCTAAGGCTTGAATACACATTCTTGTAGTTTCATGTGTTCCTGTTCCAAATGCCATACCTGGATCTAAATCTACAACTAACTCTCCATCTTTAGCTTCATATTCTTCCCATATTGGTTTTACAACTATCTTTTCACCAACTTTTGATGGTTTATAATATTGTTTCCATGTATTAGCCCAATCTTCTTCATGCATTTTTTCATGCTCAACTTTAGCTTCTCCTAAATCAAGACCCATTTCTTTAAGCTCTGTTAATCTTTCATTAACATATTGTAATACATCTTCAATATTATCTTCTTCTGCAAAATAAGCCTTTACAACTGCAACTTTTCCTTTATGCTCTAAAACATTTATATCTGCAAAATCCCATGTTAACGGACCTTGTTCTCTTCCTAAAATATCCTCAGGATCTTCTATTGCAACACCTTTGCAATCTAAGCTATAGAAAATTCCTGATATTGGTTCTAACGCCTCACTTTTAGTTATTACTCTAACTTCTATCCATGTTCCATCCATTATTGAATCATCCTTTCAAATCTTTCTCCTTGACTAATACTATATTTTACACGTATGTTTACATAAAGTCTAGAATAATTTATATACAAAAAGGATAACTACATTTTTACATATAGTTATCCTTAAATAGCTAATTTAAATTGCTATATCTCTATTCTTATTTTTCTTATTCTTATTTTTACCGAAATTAACTTTTCTAAGCATTTTATTATTAGCCATATTATAAGTTACTGTTCCTATAAAAATAAACATTATAGCTAACTGTGGTGCATATAAAGTACAATCTACAATTCCTTGAATAATTATCATTGTATTTACAGATGCAATTAAAGGTAGCATTTTATTATGTTGTTTATATAAAGTTATCATATCCTTATACAAATTAAATTTAATATATAGATATATTAAAAGCCCTACAATTCCTAAAGTTACCAAAAATGTCAACCATAAATTGTGAGGATGGATTAAAAAAGTAATTATTTTATTATGTAAACTTGGATCATCACTATAAACAAAATTTGATCCCTGTTGCATCATCCCTAACATTCCCCATCCGGTGATAGGTTTTTTTAATATCATATTTATAGCTCCAATCCAAATACGATATCTTGAATTAAAAGATATTACTAATTCGCCAATAGGTGTTGTATTAGCAATCTTATTCTGAACTATAAAAAATAAAATAGAACTTATTCCTACAGTGATACAAATTGCTATTAATCCTCTTATATCCTTTTTTTCCTTTAGTAAATAGTATACAAATATTGATCCTACTAAAGCAATAAATGCTCCCGTTGATTCAGTTAATAACAAAGCTACTATTATTAATACAATTGAAAAATTATATATTATAGAATCCTTTTTTCTTTTATTAATGCACTTTAAATAAAATATCATTAATATTATACTTCCAAACCAAGCTCCTGCCATATTAGGATTTCCAAAAGAACTAAAAACTCTATGCTGAGGAATTCCTATCAAAATAAATATTATCTTTTCTATTATTCCTCCAATAGCTGCAATTCCGCTTAAATATACTACATACTTAATAACTATATTTATTCTACTTATCTTAACAAAATAATTTTGAGAGAATACATTTAAGCCAAAATATAAAAATAATACAAAAGATGCCATTAGGGATAATAAATTTTTATTTACAATACCACTAAATACAGAGTATATAAATAATAAAAATAAACCAATATTCCAATAATTTTTTTCTATTTTTAATTTCTTTTTAAATATTAAGTTCACTGCATATACAGCTGGAATTACAGCTGTAAAAGGCGAAAAAACAATCATAATAATAAAATATATCATAATTTACCACCAACATTTTTTATTTACACAACACTGTGTAACTTGCTTTAGTATACACACAATAAAAACTTTATTCAAAAAATTTAACTATCTTTTTATTAAATTTAACATAAATATTTTAATATATACTTAGTATCCCCAATAAATACTTTTATTTATTTAATAACATGACGTTTACATTTATATATCTACTAATAATGTTGTTATAAATTATATATATTTCTAATTTTTCTTTTTATTTGATATTCATTTAAGTTTTTTTTGTATTTATAGGCATTTTTATCAACTTATATTTAAAAGATTGTAACATATAATCTTCTTTATTTCTAATTATATATAGCAATTAAGAATTTAGTTTTTATTCCTTGGGCTGTAAACATTTCTTCATGTTCAGTTGTAACATTCCCTTCAAATCCACTATTATGTAAATCATAAGTAATATATTTAATTTCTAAGTTACTTTCTTTAAAGTATTCAAGTGACTCTTCAAATAATTCATCATCATCTGTCTTGAACCAAATTTCAGCACCTTTTTTTAAGAACTTCTTATATTTTTCAAGTTGTCTTGTATGTGTTAACCTTCTCTTTTTATGACGCTCTTTTGGCCATGGATTACAGAAATTAATGT
Source organism: Clostridium cuniculi (assembly GCF_004353185.1). Lineage (GTDB taxonomy): Bacteria > Bacillota > Clostridia > Clostridiales > Clostridiaceae > Clostridium > Clostridium cuniculi. The sequence continues at coordinate 120,665 of NZ_SMUS01000009.1, forward strand.
ATATTCTTTCTATAACATCATTTTCATCTAACATATCATCTATTAATAATATTTCTTGAGACATAAGAGCAACATTGTCTATTTCATGACCAACTTTTTTATATGCTTCTTCAATATTTCTTTTAGCTAAAACTAAAACCTCATCTTTTATATCCACTGTTATATAATTTATATCTGGATTTTCAGACCCATGTACAGCCATAAATGTTCCTTTTCCACAACCTAATTCCATATACATTGGTTTATCATTTCCAAAAAACTCTTTCCATCTACCTTTGTATTCACTTGGCTTCTGTATAAAAAATTTACAACTTTCTAATTCCGGTCTTGCCCAAGGCTTTCTTCTCATTCTCATAACTTTTGTTCACTCCAAATCATTTCTTTAAGTTTATAGATTAATTATACAGATTATTTCTTTTATTTCAACTCTCTATACATCTTTATAACAACTTTTATTTATATAATAAATCCACAATATACAGTCTCTTATCCGAAAGATAGTATATTGTGGATAACTTTAACAATTATTAATTCTTATTAGCAGTTATATTTTTCAACTAAAGCCTTAAATTCACTCTCATTACTCTTTATATAATCACTGAAGCTCTTATTAACAGAGTTTAAATTATTAGCTAATTCACAAATAAACATTGGAATATCTTTTCTTGCAATATCTCCATAGCATTTTCCTAATCTTGCTTCTCCCTCTACAAAGCTTCCATCAACATGAATTTCATATGCTTCTTCTACAACATCATTAATTCTCTTTTTCTTTCCTGTAAATCCTATCTCAGCTATTTCATGTACACCACAAGAGTTACCACAACCTGAGAAGTATAATCTAGGTAATAAATCAATATTTGAAACATTTTCTTTAACATAATTTAATGTCTCTCTCAAAATTTCTTGACTTTCACATATACCTATTTGACATGTTGGTACCCCTATGCAAGATACACTATAATCAAATGAAGTCGTTCCTCCAATTGATTTTGTAACTTCTAATAGCTCTTCAGCTTCTTTTCCATTTAAGTTTCTAAAGTATACACCTTCTGTCATTGATAATCTAATTTCAGGATCATCAAACTTTTCTAATGTTGATATAATAGTTTTTAACTCATTTAGCTTTATTTGACCTCCTACTGGATGTACATAAACACTATATAGTCCAGGTTGCTTTTGTGCAACTAGTCTTGAATCAGTTATATTTGTTTCTACACCAGCTTTAGTATACTTTTTACCTTCTACTGATAGCTTGTAACCTTCTTCATTTTTTACTATTTCAACGTATTTTTTATATTCATTTATAAAGCCTTCTTCTCCTAATTTATCAACCATATATCTTACACGAGCTTTAGCTTTATTATCATAATTTCCTTCAGCTTTAAATAATCTAACCATAGCTTCAACATAGTTTAATACGTCACTAGGCTCAATAAGTTCTGGATATATTAATGCAAGTTTAGGGTTTCTTCCTAATCCTCCACCAAGATATACTCTAAAATATTCCTTGTCATCCTTCTTTACTGCTAAGAAGCCTAAATCTTGTACTGTACAATGTGCTGTATCACTTGAACCATTAGAGAAAGATACTTTTAACTTTCTTGGTAACTTGTAACTAGTTATTCTCTCCATAAAATATTTCCCAGTAGCTACTGCATATGGTGTTGGATCAAATGCTTCTTCTTTATCAACACCTGATAATGGTGATAAAGCAACATTTCTTGGAAAGTTTCCACCTGCTCCTCTTGTATATATATCCTTATCTAACGCTTCCTTCATTAAATCACATATTTCATCTATTGATAAACCGTGATATTGAATTGCTTGACGAGTAGTAAAATGTAATCCACCTAGCTTATACTTTTCTGCCCAATCATATATCATTTTTAGTTGTGGCATAGTTATTATACCTGAAGGCATTCTAAGTCTTAGCATAAACTCTTTTCCACCACGATGAGCATATGCTCCCATTCCACCTGATGCATGCTTAAAGTCCATTACAGACATTTCTCCATTTATAAACTTATGTCCAACTTTTCTAAACTCTTCGATTTCTGGTAAAAGTACTTCTTTTAATTTTTCCATCTTATCACCTCATATTATTGCTACTCTTTTTAATATTCCTACTTATCATAACAAATATTCACTTCTATATTATACTACAATCTACTCTATTTTCTATTAATTAACTATTTAAATATTTAATTATAATCATTAACTTTTTAAATGTTTGCCAATTTTTAAAATTTATATCAATTGATTTTTTCTAATTTTTTCTATAAACTATATATAATATACATATCTACAAGGAGTGATTATATGGTACAAGAAAAAAATAAACCACCTTTAGATTCAGAAGTATCTGTTAAAGAAACTTTTAAATCTTTATCTGGCAAAAAGAAAATTGAATTCATATACGATTATTATAAACTTCCTATAATAGGTACTTTGCTTGCTATCATAACTATAAGCTATATGGCATATTCATTTGTCACAAAACAAGATACTTATTGTAATATAACTTATTACGGTTCCACTATTAATACAGATAACTTTAATAAAATTAAAGATATCCTAAATGAAAACATTTTAGGAGATGATAAAAAATCTACTATATTTACAGATAGTCTTTTAATTTCTGCTAATTCAAACTATGGTGATGATCCAACAACAACACAAGCCTTTGCTGTTAAATTGGCTGCTAATGAAATCGATATCCTTTTAGTTGAAAAAAACAACTTTGAATATTTTGCTGCTAACAATATGTTATTAGATTTAAACTCTTTAGAAGGATTTAATTCATTAAATATATCTGAGGATGAATTAGTAACCGCAAAGGATGAAACTGGAAATTATAATTTATATGGTATTAAAGTAGACAATCTAAATTTATTAAAAGATTCTGGTTTTAATAATGAAAATACTATTTTATGTATAGCTATCAGTTCAAATAGACATGAAGAAGTGATTAAAGTATTAAATGAACTTACTAAGTAAAAAAAGATGTTGCACATTTGCAACATCTTTTTTATTTCTTATTAAATAAATCTTTGAAGCCCTTTTTGTGTGTAACTTCTCCATCAACACTTTCTCCACAAGCTTCCATAAATGCTTCTAGGGCCTCTTTTTGTTTAGAATTTAAATTCTTAGGAGTATCAACTATTACTTTTACATATTGATCTCCTCTAGTATTTGAATGAACCTTAGGTACACCCTTACCTTTTAATCTAAACATTGTTCCTGATTGAGTTCCTGCTGGAATAGTATATTTAACATCCCCATCTACTGTTGGAACTGTTATTTCAACACCTAATGCAGCTCTTCCCATTGATATATGAGTTTCTATATAAATATCATTTCCTCTTCTATCAAATTGTTTAGACTTAGCAACATTTATTCTGATATATAAATCTCCTGGAGGTCCATCATTAGAACCATGTTCTCCTTGCCCTCTAAGTGGCATTACATTACCGGTATCAACACCAGCTGGTACATTTACCTTAATCTTTCTAGTCTTTCTTACCTTACCTCTACCACTACAGCTTGAACATGGAGTTTCAACTATAGTTCCTTTTCCTCCACATCTATCACAAGTAGAAGTGCTTACAAAACTTCCAAGAGGAGTTTGTCTTTGAACTCTAACTTGCCCACTTCCATTACATGTTGGACATGTTTTTGGTGATGTTCCTGGTTCTGCACCAGTACCTCTACAAGATTCACAATTTTCATTTCTATTTATTGTAATTTCTTTTTCTACACCAAATATAGCTTCTTCAAAAGTTAAATTTAAAGTGTATTCTATATCAGCACCTTTTACCGGTCCGTTTCTTCTTCTTGAAGAACCACCACCGCCTCCAAAAAAGCTTTCAAATATATCACCAAAACCTCCCATATCTGAGAAGTCAAAGCCACCAAATCCACCTGCTCCAAATCCACTTCCATCAAAGTCAGCAGTACCAAATTGATCATATCTAGCCTTCTTCTCTGGGTCAGAAAGTACTTGATATGCTTCATTTATATCTTTAAATTTTTCTTCTGCTTCCTTATTACCTTGATTTTTATCAGGATGGTATTTAATAGCTAGCTTTCTAAAGGCTCTTTTTATTTCATCATCACTTGCACCTTTTTCAAGACCAAGTACAGCATAATAGTCTTTATTCGCCATCTATATAGTCACCACCTTATTCATATTTTTCTTAGTCTATATTAACATTTATATATTTTTTCGTAAACACCTAAACTTTTAAAAAGGGAAGACGACTTATGTCTTCCCTACTTATATAGTATATTATTTATCTTCTTTTACTTCGAAATCAGCATCAACTACATTATCATCATGTGCTGCATTTGAATTTCCACCCATATTGTTTGGATCAAATCCTGCTCCACCTTGAGCTCCTGCTGCACCTTGAGCATCAGCATACATCTTTGAAGATATAGCATAGAATTCTTGAGTTAATTCTTCTGTAGCCTTCTTAATAGCTTCTAAATCTTCTCCATCTTTAACAGCTTTTAATGCATCTAATTTAGCAGTTATTTTAGCTTTATCATCAGCAGAAATCTTATCACCTAGTTCTTCTAATTGTTTTTCAGTTTGGTAAGTTAATTGATCTGCATTATTCTTAGTTTCTATTGATTCTTTTCTCTTCTTATCTTCTTCAGCAAATCTTTCAGCTTCTTTTACAGCTCTATCTACTTCTTCATCACTTAAGTTAGTTGAAGCAGTAATTGTGATGTTTGCTTCTTTACCAGTTCCTTTATCCATAGCAGATACTTTAACAATACCATTAGCATCTATATCAAAAGTAACTTCGATTTGTGGAATTCCTCTTGGAGCTGGAGCAATACCTGATAAAGTAAATCTACCTAAAGTCTTGTTATCAGCTGCCATTTGTCTTTCACCTTGTACTACGTGAATTTCAACTGATGTTTGACCATCTGCTGCAGTTGAGAATACTTGGCTCTTCTTAGCTGGTATAGTTGTATTTCTTTCGATTAATGGAGTAGCAACTCCTCCTAAAGTTTCAATACCTAATGTTAATGGTGTAACATCTAGTAATAATACGTCTTTAACTTCTCCAGTTAAAACACCTGCTTGAATTGCAGCACCCATAGCTACACATTCGTCTGGGTTAACTCCCTTTGAAGGTTCTTTTCCAGTAAAGTTCTTAACAGCTTCTTGAACTGCTGGAATTCTTGTTGATCCACCAACTAATATAACTTTATCTATTTGACTAATTGAAAGTCCTGCATCAGATAATGCTTTCTTCATTGGTTCAATTGATCTTTGAACTAAATCATGAGTTAATTCGTTGAATTTTGCTCTAGTTAAGTTCATATCAATATGTTTTGGACCTGTTGCATCAGCTGTAATAAATGGTAAGTTGATGTTAGTTTGCATTGATGAAGATAATTCAATCTTAGCTTTTTCAGCAGCTTCTTTTAATCTTTGAACTGCACTCTTATCGTTTCTTAAATCAATTCCATATTGAGCTTTAAAGTCATTTGCTATATAATCGATAATCTTTTGGTCAAAGTCATCTCCACCTAAGTGAGTATCTCCATTTGTTGATAATACTTCGAATACTCCATCACCTAATTCAAGGATAGATACGTCGAATGTACCTCCACCTAAGTCATAAACAAATATCTTTTCGTTTTGTTCAGTTTTATCTAATCCATAAGCTAATGAAGCAGCTGTTGGTTCGTTTATTATTCTTAATACTTCTAATCCTGCTATTCTACCAGCATCCTTAGTTGCTTGTCTTTCAGCATCATTAAAGTAAGCTGGAACTGTAATAACAGCTTGAGTTACAGTTTCACCTAAGTAAGCTTCTGCATCAGCTTTAATCTTTTGAAGTATCATTGCTGATATTTCTTGTGGTGAATAATTTTTATCATCAATCTTAGTTTTGTGATCTGTTCCCATTTCTCTCTTAATTGAGATTATAGTGTTTTCTGGATTTGTAATTGCTTGTCTTTTAGCTATTTGTCCTACTAATCTTTCACCGTTAGCTTGGAATGAAACTACTGATGGAGTAGTTCTAGCACCTTCTGAGTTAGTGATAACTACTGGTTCTCCACCTTCCATAACAGCTACACATGAATTTGTTGTACCTAAATCAATACCTATAATTTTTCCCATAATTTTTTCCTCCTCGAATCACATATCTATTTAAAGATTTTCCTTGATTTGCTATTTTGCTACTGTAACCATTGAGTATCTGATTACTTTTTCGCCTTTTTTATATCCTTTTTGGTATACTTGAGCAACATCATTAGTATTTAAATTTGCATCTTCAACCACTGAAATTGCTTGATGTACATTAGGGTCAAAACCATTAGTTGTATCTATTTCTTCAACACCTAATTTTTCTAAAGCGTTTAAGAATCCTTTTATTGTCATCTCAACACCTTTTTTAATATCTTCTACATTACCATCTACAGCTAAAGCTCTTTCTAAGTTATCTGCTACAGGCAGCACTTCTTTTAATACATCTGTGCAAGCATCTGTATAAATACCTTCTTTTTCTTTTGCTGTTCTTTTTCTATAATTGTCATACTCAGCAGTTAATCTAAGTAATCTATCTTTTAATGCATCTAATTCATTAGAAAGCTTTTTATTTTCATCTTTTAACTTTCTTATCATTGATAAATCATCAGTTTCAGAATACTCTTCTATTATTTCTTCTACTTCTTCATTTTCTGTAGCCTCTGTATTCTCTTCTACTGTATTACCTTCTTCTAGTATTTCTTCATCTCTTAAATCCTTGTTTTCCTCCATCTTTACACCTCATCTCTATTTATTCAATACTCTTGGTCCTTAAGACTTTTATTTAATTCTTTCATTACTTGTGCCATTATAGAAATAACTTTCGAGTAGTTAATTCTCTGTGGACCAATAAGGCCGATACTTCCAATTGGTCTTCCTCCTAAGGAGTACTCTGCTGTTATTACTGAACAATCCTTAGCTTCTGGAATATAGTTTTCATCACCAATTTTAATTGAAATATCACCACTACCTTCTAGTAGCTCTATTACACAATCTTTATTACTTATTAATTGAAGTACTTCCTTAGCCTTTTCAATATCGTTATACTCAGGATAATTGAAAAGATTAGTGGCTCCCTCAACAACTAACTCTGATTTTGAACTATTATTTAGACTTTCATATAAAGCTGGAAGCATTGCATTAAATAAATCATCAAATCCTACTAAGTCATTTTTAAGCCTATTAATAACTTCTAAATTAATAGCTTCAATTGTTAAGTTTTTAAGTTTAGAATTTAATACCTCATTAATTCTAATAAGTTCCTCATTACTTGGTACAGCCTTAACTTTAATTCTATGATTTTTTATAACACCACTATCTGTAACTATTAAAGCAATTAAATTCAATTCATCTATTTTTATTAATTGCAATGATCTTATATAACTTCTTTTCATAGAAGGAGTTTGAACTATACAAGTTAAATTTGTTAATTCAGATAATAAAACACAAGCTTCCTTTAAGATAGTATCAACTTCATGCATTGCTGAATTAATTAAATACTCTTTAATTCTTAGTTCTTCATCTTTACTTAGCTTTGGTGTTTCCATTAACTTATCAACATATAATCTGTATCCCTTACTAGATGGTATTCTACCTGCTGATGTGTGAGGCTGTTCTAAATATCCCATTTCCTCTAAATCTGCCATTTCATTTCTTATAGTTGCAGATCCCACACCTAAATCATACTTCTTAGCTATTGTTCTTGAACCAACAGGTTCTCCTGTTACTATATAGTCATTAATAATGGCTTGAAGTATTTTTATTTTTCTTTCATCAATAGCCATTTCATCACCCCTATTGTTAGCACTCATTAAAGTCGAGTGCTAATGACTACATTATCAATATATTCTTATTTGTTTTTTTTGTCAATTTCGTATTTCTTTAAATTTTCAACTATTTTTTTATATAATTTAATTTTTTCAGGATTATCTCTTTGCATCTCTAAATTTCTCCTTATTACTTTACTTTTCATTTTTATGATTTATCTAATATAAAATCTGACATTACACTATTTGATAACTCCATCCCTTTAGCTGTTAAAAACATTTTATTTTCCTCAACAACAAGTAATCCATCCTTTATATTCTTCTCAATGACTTCTTTATATATACTATTTATATCTACACCAAATTTTTTCTTAAACTTTAATAAATCTATGCCTGAAACCATTCTTAATCCCATAAAAACAAACTCTTCCATTTCATCCTCAATGGAATTTTCATACCTATCTATTACTACACTTATATTATTATTTATCTTTTCTATATAATCATTTATATTGCTTGTGTTTACCAATCTATATCCATCAATATAAGAGCTACTTGCACTTCCAACACCAATATATTCTTCTAATGACCAGTAAACCTTATTATGCTCACATTCCTTTCCAGACAAAGCAAAATTAGAAATTTCATACTTATGATATCCATTAGATTTTAATATATCTTTAGTCAATTTATCCATTACTCTTTCATCATCTTCACTTGGAAGTTCAAGCTTATCTTTTTCATATAATTTATAAAAAGCAGTTCCTTCTTCAATTATTAAACTATATGCTGAAATATGCTCTGGTTTTAATTCACATATTTTTTCTAAAGAATTCTTCCAATCCTGTATAGTTAAATTAGGAAGACCATACATTAAGTCTACATTAATATTATTAAATCCTACTTTTCTTGCTAAGTTATAGTTTTCTAAAAACTCTTTAAATGTGTGTATACGACCAATTTTTTTTAATAACTGATCATTACAAGATTGAAGCCCAAAGCTTATTCTATTTATTCCGTATTTCTTCATTATTTTTAATTTATCTTCATTTACCGTACCTGGATTACACTCCATAGAATACTCTAACTTATCTGATAAATTCAATTTAGATACTGCTATAAGAAGTTTTTCAAGCTCCTTTTCTTCAAGATATGAAGGTGTTCCACCTCCAATAAAAATAGTTTTTATTAAATAATTAGAACATTTATCTTCTATTTCCTTAATTAAAGCCTCAACATACTCTTCTCTAAATCTTTCTTTTCCTGCGAATGTTGGGAAATCACAATAAAAACATCTTTGCTTACAAAATGGTATATGTATATATAAACTAATTTTCTTCATTATTTTTCCTCCAAATCTATTTTTTAATTATGAAAAAAGACATTGCAAAAGCAATGTCTTTTTATTAGTCTACTTTAAGAACAGCCATGAATGCTTCTTGTGGTACTTCTACAGATCCCACTTGTCTCATTCTCTTCTTACCTTCTTTTTGCTTTTCAAGAAGTTTCTTCTTTCTTGAAATATCTCCACCGTAACACTTAGCAAGTACGTCTTTTCTCATAGCCTTAACTGTTTCTCTAGCTATAACTTTAGATCCTACTGCTGCTTGAATTGGAACTTCAAACATTTGTCTTGGAATGATTTCTTTAAGCTTTTCAGCAATTCCTCTACCTTTATGGTAAGCTCTTTCCTTAGGAACTATCATTGATAAAGCATCAACTACATCTCCATTTAATAATATATCAAGCTTAACAAGTTCAGTCTTAGTATATCCTTTAAATTCATAATCAAAAGATGCATATCCTCTTGTTCTTGATTTTAAAGTATCAAAGAAGTCATATACAATTTCATTTAATGGCATATCATAGTTAATACAAACTCTTGTAGTTTCTAGATATTCCATATCGATAAATGTTCCTCTTCTCTCTTGGCATAAATCCATTATAGCTCCAACATAATCAGTTGGTGAAATAATAGAAGCTTTAACAACTGGCTCTTCCATATAATCTATTTCAGTTGCTTCTGGTAAATTTGTTGGATTTGTTAAATCTAAAACTTCTCCATTAGTCTTTGTTACTTTATATACAACCGAAGGAGCTGTTGTTATAATATCTAAATTAAATTCTCTTTCTATTCTTTCTTGAATTATTTCCATGTGAAGTAATCCTAAGAATCCACATCTGAAACCAAATCCTAAAGCTATAGATGTTTCAGGTTCAAAATCTAAAGCTGCATCGTTTATTTGTAATTTTTCTAATGCTTCTTTTAATTCATCATATTTAGCTCCATCTACTGGATAAATACCTGAGTAAACCATTGGAACTGCCTTTTTGTATCCTGGAAGTGCCTCTGCTGTTGGTCTATCAGACTCTGTTATAGTATCACCAACTCTAGCATCCGCAACATTTTTTATAGATGCAGTTATATATCCAACATCACCAGCTCTTAATTCACTTATAGGCATTAATTTCGGTGTGAAAACTCCAACTTCTGTTACATCATACACTTTATTTGTTGCCATAAGCTTAATTTTAGTTCCTGGCTTAACAATACCATCTTTAATTCTTACATAACAAACAACACCTTTATAACTATCGTAGTAAGAATCAAATATTAAGGCTTTTAATGGAGCTTCTTCATCTCCAGTTGGAGCAGGAACCTTTTCCACTATAGTTTCTAATACTTGTTCTACATTCAATCCAGTTTTAGCTGATATCATAGGTGCATCTTCAGCCTCTATTCCTATAACATCTTCAATTTCTTGTTTTACTTCATCTGGTCTTGCTGAAGCTAAATCTACTTTATTAATTACTGGAGCGATTTCTAAATCGTTATCTAATGCTAAATAACAGTTTGCTAAAGTTTGAGCTTGAATACCTTGTGTAGCATCAACTACTAGCAATGCACCTTCACAAGCAGCTAAACTTCTTGATACCTCATATGTAAAGTCTACGTGTCCTGGTGTATCAATTAAGTTTAATATATATTCTTCTCCATCTTGACGTCTATATATTAATCTAGCAGCCTGAGACTTAATTGTTATACCTCTTTCTTTTTCGATCTCCATATTATCAAGAACTTGCTCTTCCATTTCTCTTTGTGTAAGAGTCCCTGTAATTTCTAATAATCTATCCGCTAGGGTTGACTTACCGTGGTCTATATGTGCTACGATTGAAAAGTTTCTAATCTTTGATTGTCTATTACTTTGCATATATCTTAACTGCTATTTTATTAAGCAGCTTCTTCACCCCCATATTGTTAAATCAAGCTAAATTATAACATAGAGTATAGAGTAAGTGTCAAGAATATTAACATGGAAATCACATTAAGATTACTAGGATTTTATTAATTGTTAATATTTTCAATAAAATCATCTACACTTTTATCAAAATCATTCTTGTTATCCTCATCTGTTTTTATTCTATCTTCATTATATTCACTATTAGTTTTTGTACTTTTATTTATTTTATCCTTTATATTTATAAAAGCATTATTTACATATTCTCTAACAGTCTTTATAGTATTCATAAATAAATTATCACTAGTCAATTTAATTTCCTTATTATATATCTTTACAGTTGCTAAACCATCCTTCTTTTCTCCAACATAAATTTTCACTGTACTATTATCTTTAATGAATTCTTGAAAATCTTCTCCAAACTCCTCACTTACAACTTTAAAGTTATCATCAGTATTCCCCAATGGTGATAAAGATTCTGTATTTATTATATTTATCTTTACAAAGCCTACAATAAGTAAAATCACTGCAAATATAGGTATAAGAATTTTTTTAATAATTTTCAACCTAAAACCTCCTTCTTAGCTAACTTTATAACATATATAGTAATAAAAAAATGAGCTCCTTAGTTATTAGCTATAAGGATGCTCACTTTTCAAACTTTTATTCAATTATTCTTTACCATTTAAATGTTCTGCTATTAACCTAGCTAAATATTTTGCACTTAACTTTGCTTCTTGCGCTGTATTAAGATCTGTTCCAAACTCTGTCAATATACATGCTGGACTTAAATCTTGATTAAAGTTGTTTGATCCACGATTGTATTCATAAAGACCAACTCCATTATTTCCATCTGCAAGCAATCCTGGGAAAAGCTCTTCCGAAGTAGAAATCATGTCACTTACTGCTTCCATCATTTCCGTATAATATGGTGAAGCCTTTGAAGTAACAAACATAATTCTTGCTAAACTTTGCCCATTAATTTCTACCGTAGTTCTATCCTTACTAGGACCACTATTTCTATGCAAATCTATTACTAATTTTAAATTAGGAAATTGATTTAAATAACTTTGTACTGTAGGTCCTGATCTATAATATGATTGATCATAAGGGCTAGTATCATGAACGGTTTTATCATGAACTACTGATATCCCATATCCTTCTTCTAACTCTTGTGCTAATACATCCCCTACACCAACAACACTAAAATCTTCCTGTTCAGTATCTGAACCTGCTTCTGCATATCCTTCATGAGTATGAGTATGATAAATTAATACTTCTACATTTGAAGCATCTAATGTTTTCTTAAGTGAAGGATCATAAGCAGCACTAGTTTTATTAAGCTCTGCTAAATCTTCTTCTGTAACTCTGGCAATACTTTCTTCCTTAACAACGTAAGGTTCAAACAAACTAAAGGTTGATTTAGAGCTATTATCTAAATTACCGTTACTATTAACGTTATTTATATTTTTAAAAAAAGCTACTTCATTTCCTATTATTCCATAAGTAGTTATCTTATTTAGCCCTAAAGCTTCAACTATTACTCTTTTAATAGTAACTTTATTTTCTCTATATGCTGTACTATCATATATTTGTGTTTCAACCACTGGCATGGAGTAATTAAGCAATTGTACATACGCCAATCCACCACGCTCTCTATAATTATTAAGAACACTACCAGCTCTTATAAAAAATATAATCATAAGAACTAATAGAACTATATATCCTATGCTAATACCACTTTTCTTTCTCTTAACATTATTGCTTTCATTAATCCACTGCATTTTATATACCTCCTCACTCTTTATAAATATATGGGAGGTTTTACATAATTATTAATAAATAATTTTAATTCATAAATTTATTTATCTCTTCCATATTGTTTATATGAATTTATTTTTATTCATATCACGTTTAAATTAAGTTATATTGCTACTTTTTAAGATATTTTTGTCACTTACATTGATTAATAAATTTTAAATATATATTATTTATTTTTGACGAATTTTTGACGTCAAAACATTTTATTTAGAAGCTAAGTTTACCTAAATAATAGCAAAGTAAGGATTATTTTTATTCCAACAATTACATTTGAAAATAGCATTCATATTTATTTATAATAATGTTTATGGGGGGATTATATATGGCTACAAAGGAAACCGATAAAAAAGAACTAATATTAAAAATTGATTTTTCTTCTTTAGAAACTGTAGACAAGTTTATTGATTTATTAAAGGATAACAATGTAGAAGTTAAAACCATTGGGAGAGATGAATATTTAATCCAAATTTAACTATTTAAACTTTTGAAATTACTATGATATATTGAACTTGACTTGAATCTCTATTTTTTAGTTTCAAGTTCTCCTATAGTTATTTAAATAAGAAAACAACAAGAGGTTAGATATTAAAATTAGTTAGTATCTAACCTCTTATTGTTCAAGGATATTTTTAGTTATTTTTATATTATGTTTTTACTATATATATATTGAAACTTTATAATTACATATGTTATAATTGCCTACAGGGATATATAAATCGTTTTAACCCTAAATTACATCTTAAACGCTACTTCTTTGAGTAGTAGAACAAAAAGGAAATCATTTTTACTATGGCTGTTGATTTCCTTTTTATTATTAATTTTAATTATTATATATAATTGAAATTAATTAGTATTTACGATATATTGAAATTGAAGTGACTTCACTTTAACATTTTATATTTATATAATATTTGTTTAATAGAAAAAGGAAATCACCATCATCTATATTGGGTGATTTCTTTTTTATATTTATTCTATGTTTTTCATTCCATTTTTTCTGTCGTTTATCATAATATTTTTGTTTATATAAGTAATTTATTATATATTTTAATTGCTTGTTTCTTATTTTTTTCAAATAAACTTATAAAAGGAAGTTACTCTACCAATTATTGTGACTTCCTTTTTATGTTTATAATATTGTATAGTTATTAAATT
>NZ_SMUS01000010.1 GCF_004353185.1 Clostridium cuniculi
TATTTGCTGCTTATACATTTATGAGTAATATAACACCTTATTACTTAATAGCGGTTATAATTATAAATATACTAGTTTTTTTCTGTATAAAATTATCTTGTACTAAATTTGCAATATATGATAATTATGTATTGGTAAAAAATAACTATGGTGAATTCAATGAAATTCAAAGTCTATTACTTGAAAAAAAGGATAAGGAAAATACTTATGAGTTAAAACTTACAACTAAGTATGATTTACTTATTTGTTCCATAATAACAGAAGATCCAAAAAGTATACTTAAATCAATAAAAACAAACTTACCTAAAAACATAAAAATAAAAGAATTGGCAGCTAAATAGTTGCCAATTCTTTTATTAATTATTTATTAATTAGAGATTTAATTTATTAAAAATTGCATTTACCAAGTAATAGTTGTTTTATTCTTAGAATTCTTGCAAGGCAATTTAAACTCAAAGAATTTCAAATTCTTACCTCTTGGTGAAAATCTATCACAAACAATATGTAAAATATATCCCATAGAAAAGCCTAGCGCTAAATATATATTTCCTGTTAAATATACACTTCCACAAAACATTAATGTTCCAAGCCATTTATGAGTAAACATTCTATGTGGGGATAACTTTCCTAATACAGTTGTTATACAAAACATAACTGTTGCAAAACAATTGTGGATATTATTTTCTAAGAAATTCAATACATCACTTACACTTAATGCTATTCCCAACATATATCCTAATACTATTGCTATTATAGAAAATGTTAATACCTTATTAAAAACTTGTCTTGCTTTAGAATTATGTGAATCAATATCAGGCATATATGATCCAATAAATCCACCAATAATTAAAGGAGCTAAATATACAGCACTATCAAAAGTTTTGGTAATTAAAAATCCAATCCCCATAGTTGCCGTTGCAGTAGTTCCTACAATCATATGCTCTTTTCCTTTCATATACTTCCATCCTCTGTAATTTTATCACTTTATATTCTACTACATTTTTCAACAAAGTGAAAGTATGTTCTTTTTAAAACTCCGGGGTAAATCCAATATATGGATTAACCCCGGAGGTATCCCGAATTTTGGCGTTTATTGACAGACCTTACCTGGATTTAAGATATTCTTAGGATCAAAGGCAAGTTTTATTCCTTTCATAATTTCTATAGACTCTTTTGGTAATGATTCATTTAAAAATGGCTTTTTAGCAAATCCAATACCATGTTCCCCTGAAACTTGACCATTTAACTCTCTTGATTTCTTATATAATATTTCCATAACATTATTAAGTTTATTATTCCATTCTTCTGAATTTAATTCATCTCTTAATATATAAATATGAAGATTTCCATCCCCTGCATGTCCAAAACTCTTTATCCTTATATCTTGAGATTCTTCAACTTCATGTGTAAACTTAACAAATTCAGCAACTTTATTTCTAGGTACAACAACATCTACTTCATCCATTTCAGTAGTTAATGCTTTTATAGCCTCTAAAAATGCTCCTCTAGCACTCCAAATAGCTTCTTGTCTTTCTTCTGTATCTGAAATAAATACGTCTAAAGCTCCAGATTCTAAACAAATATTCGCTACTCCTTCATATGCTCTTTCTATTTCCTCTTTAGAATTTCCATCAAAGGTTAATAATAAGTATGCATCTGATGAATTATCAGGAAATGGTTTCTTTAAAAACTCTTCAGCTGCAACTATAGCTGCTCTTTGCATAAATTCTATTGCTGTTGGAATAGATTTTGATTTAATTATCTTTGGTACAGTTTCAATTGCATTATCTAAAGTATCAAAAGGAATCAAAAGACTAATTGCCTTTTTAGGTAATGGTAATAATCTTAATACAGCCTTTGTAACAATTCCTAAAGTTCCTTCAGAACCCACTATCAAATCCTTTAATGCATATCCAGAACTATTCTTTACTACTTTTCCACCAATATTAATAATTTCACCATTAGGTAGTACAACTTCAAGTCCTCTTACATAATCTCTAGTAACTCCATATTTTACTGCTCTCATTCCCCCTGCATTAGTACTAATATTTCCACCTATAGTGGCAGTTTTTTCTCCAGGGTCTGGTGGATAAAATAAATCAAATTCTTCTACATACTTTCCTATTTCCATAAGAAGCACACCTGGCTCAACAGTTAATGTTAAGTTTTCTTCATCTAACTCTAAAATCTTATTCATCTTACTTAAATCTATAACAATTCCAGCTTTAATAGGAACTGCTGCTCCTACAAGACCTGTACCTGAACCTCTTGGAGTTACTGGAATGTTATTGTTATAAGCATATTTCATTACCTTTGAAACCTCTTCAGCACTTAAAGCTTGTACCACCACATTAGGCATAACTCTAACAGAGCCAAGCTCATCTCTACTATAATCTTCACTTATATTTTCCCCATATAAAACTCTATCATTGTCACCAATTAAATCTAATATATTTTTATAATCTTCTACTGAAAATTCCTTATATTCCATCATAAATTCCTCCCATTTTTATATTTGCCCTAGAACCAACTAAAATTAAACTAAACACCTTTTATAGCAAATTCCTCTATTGCTCCTGAAACATTATTTTTAAGTTTTTCAATTAACATTGGTACAACTTCATAAATATCACCAACTATTCCATAATGAGCAACCTTAAAAATTGGTGCTTTTTCATCAGTATTTATAGCAAATATATAATCAGAATTATTCATTCCAGCAGTAAATTGAACTGCTCCAGATACTCCACATGTAATAATAAGCTTTGGCCTAACAGTTCTACCACTTAATCCAACTTGCCTTTTTGCATCAACCCATCCAGCTTCAATTAATGGTCTTGTACAAGCAACTTGACCTCCTAAAAGCTCACTTAATTCCTTTATCATTTCTAAATCTTTTTCGCTCTTTACCCCTCTTCCTGCAACAACTAAAACATCAGCTTCACTTATTTCTTTTTCCTTAGATTTTTTAGCTACTTCTAATACATTAATATTAGATTTTAATTTTTCCTTTTTTATAGATAACTTAATTATTTCACCTGCTTCATTCTCACTTCTTTCTGGTGCTGACATAACTTTATACCTAACAGTTGCAAGTTGTGGTCTAGAGTTTGGAGTAACAATTTGAGCCATAATATTTCCACCAAAAGCTGGTCTTATCTGAACTAAATCCGTATTTTCCTTTATATCTAAAATAGTACAATCTGCTGTAAGTCCAGTTCTAAACCTAGCTGCAACCCTTGGTGCTAATGACCTACCAACAGTTGTAGCTCCAACTAATAATACTGCTGGCTTAACATTCTTTATAAAATCCTCAATTACTGAAGTATATGGTTCAATTCTAAAATATTTTAATTCATTATCATCATATAAAAATACTTTATCAACTCCATAATGTAAAAGCTCACGAACATTATTTTCAATATTATCTCCCATTGCTATACAGTAAACTTCTTGATTAATCTTATCTGCTAGTTCCCTTGCCTTTCCTATAAGTTCAAGTGTTACAGGATGAATTTCTCCATCAACGTGGTCCACATAAACGGCAATTCCACTCCAAAGACTTTTATCTATCTCTATCTTTTCATCTTCAACAAATACAACTGCACCCTCTGGCCCTTTTCTAACACATAATTTACACATTTTACATCCACTATTTATATCTAGTTTATTGTCTTTAATTTCAAGTGCACCAAAAGGACATATCTTAACTAATTCTTCTTTATTTCCAACTTTATCTTGATTAATTACTAACCTTCCCATAAACTATACCCCCTTAAATAAACTTTAATTCCTTTAATGTATCCTCAAATTTTGTAACTAACTCTTCACTGCTACCTTTCCACATTTCCCTTTTATCATTAACCTTTGGAGGGAAAATTCTTTCCACTTGAGTTGGAGAACCATTTAACCCGTAATGGTTTTCATCTTGATCTTTAAAATCACATAAACTCTTAACATCTATTTCTCTGTCCTTGGTTGCTATTTTCTTTTTATAAGAAGGTAATCTAGGTTCGAAAATTCCTTTTTCTACAGTAATTAAAGCAGGTAATTTAATATCTACTATTTCCAATGTATTTGGCATATCCATCTCAACTACTATAGATTCATCTTTTACTTCTATAATTCTTCTAACATTTGCAACATGAGGAATATTTAAATACTCAGCCATTTCTGGACCAACTTGGGCAGTATCACCATCAGTAGTTTGCTTTCCACAAATTATTAAATCAAAATTCCCCATACTTTTAACACCTTGAGATAAGGTATAAGAAGTTGCTAAAACATCTGCTCCTGCAAATTTTCTATCAGATAACAATACACCATGATCCACTCCCATAGAATAAGCTTCCTTAATAATTTCTTTAGCTTGTGGTGGTCCCATTGTTAAAACATTTATTTTACCACCTTTATTTTCTGAAATTTTAAAAGCTGTTTCTAATGCATATAAATCATATGGATTCATTTTCGAATCAACACCATCTCTTTTCAAAACTCCAGTAACTGGATCAACCTCAACTTTAGATGTTCCTGGAACTTGCTTAATACAAACTAAAATATTCATACTTTCTCCTCCCCTAATATACATTAATTGAACTTAAATTATATTTTAAAAATTATATTGCTAGTTTATTTAGTAATAACTTAGTTTTAAAATT
Source organism: Clostridium cuniculi (assembly GCF_004353185.1). GTDB lineage: Bacteria > Bacillota > Clostridia > Clostridiales > Clostridiaceae > Clostridium > Clostridium cuniculi. The sequence goes on from NZ_SMUS01000010.1 coordinate 4,659, forward strand.
GGTATTACCAATTTTAAAACTATAAACCTCTATATATATTTCTTAAGTTATATTGATATTAAATTTTAGATAAATAAATTAATATCTAAAAAAATTTAGATACAATATTAAGACATATAGGTGCAATTACAACAGTTATAAGTCCTGCAATTCCAATAGATAATGAGCTCATAGCACCTTCTGTTTCTCCCATTTCTAAAGCCTTTGAAGTTCCTACAGCATGTGATGCGGTTCCTATACCAATTCCTCTAGCCACTGGATCAGTTATTCTAAAAACTTTACAGACTATAGGCGCAATAATCGCTCCTGTTATACCTGTAATAACAACTGCTAATACAGTTACTCCAGTTATTCCTCCAAGAGTATTTGAAATTTCTATTCCTATAGGAGTAGTTACTGATTTAGGTAATAAAGAAATAATTAATTCATTATTTAAATTAAATATTTTGGCTAGTATCATTACAGATAAAACACTTACTAAACATCCTATTGTTATACCAATAATAATAGGTATAAAATTTTTCTTAAGTAATGATAATTGCTTATAAAGCGGTACTGCTAATATTACTGTTGCTGGTCCTAAAAACATATTTATAAATTGACCACCTTGATTATATGTTTCAAAGTCAATATTAAATACTTTTAAAAATACTATTACTAAAATGATTCCTATTAAAAGTGGATTAAATATTGGCAATTTTGTTTTTTTATAAAGGATTTGTCCAATTTCATATGCAACTAATGATATGAAAATTCCAAAAAACATATTAGAAGTGAAAATATCCATACTATTCACCCCTTTCTAAAGAAACTGTAGATTCTTTACTTTTACTCTTTTTGATTGCTATAGCTTCTACTTTTTTAGATATTAACTGAACTGTTAATCCTGTACAAGACATTACAATAAAGGTAGTTATAACAACTATAAATAGTATTTGTGTAACATAATTACTTATTATTCCAAAATAATTCATTAGTCCCACACCCGCTGGAATAAATAGAAATGCTAAATTATCTAATATAGACTTTGCAGCATTCTCTATTTTTTCTAGTTTAATAATACCTGTAACCAAGAAAATGAAAAGAAATATCATCCCCATAATATTACCTGGTATAGGTAATGACAAACCTTTCGATACAACTTCCCCTAAGAAATAAACAAATAAAATTAAAATCCATTGTTTAAGTATATTCATTGACTCCTCCTTTTCCTAAAATTGGTATTACCAATTATCTATATTATAAATCTCAATTTTCTAATTGTAAATAATTGTTATTAAATTAACATAAATGTTTTCTTTTCTAAAAAGGAGCTATATAGATATAGTTGTTATGTACTGGACCAATGACTTCTAACTAAAAAAATATCCATTTGAACTGCTCCTGCTTACTTGACATGGGGTAGTTCAAATAGACATCCTTTACATCATACTAATTTACATATTATTAAAAAAATCCAATTTATTTAATTTTTCTTATTATATAATTCTATATTTAGTAATTTTCATAAGCTTGCTTTATTATTTCAAAATGCTTTTTCATTGAATATATAGCCTTTTCTTCATCTCTTTCTTGTAAAGACAATACTATTTCCTTATGACTATTTAAAAGAATTTCTCTATTATTCTCTTCACAAAGAATAATTTTTCTAGATTCCTTAATAAACTTGTCCATAAGTTGAGATATAACTTCAAGCATATTAACAATTAAAGGATTATCAGATGATTTAACAATTATATTATGAAATCTAATATCTAATAATAAGCTTTGTTCTTCATCATTTGTTTTATACATTTTATCAACTACATCATTTAATAATTTAATATCATCATCAGACATTCTCTTACTTGCTACTCTACAACATTCTATTTCAAGAGTTTCTCTTAATTCATGAATATCTTCTGGTGAGTATTCTTGTAACATAAACATTATAGACAAAGGCTCAAAAAGTGAATTTCCAAAACTATTTGCTATATAATTTCCAGATCCCCGCTTACTTTCAATTAACCCCATAATTTCTAGTACTCTAATTGCTTCTCTTATAGATGTTCTTGATACTTCTAGTTTTTCTGCCATTTCTCTCTCTGATGGTAATCTATCTCCATTTTTTAATTCACCACTTAATATTTTTTCTTTAATATCTTTTATTACTTTTGTATAAACCTTTGTATCTTTATTTTTTTCACTCATCTTACCCTCTATAACTACATTTAATATATTATCAAAGTTTTTATTATTATTTTCTCTATTATTGATAATAATAACAAATTTTACATAATATTTCTATATTGCTATTGTTAAAGAATTATAAATATTAAATACACACTCTTTTCAAATAACATAAAAAGGCCAGCCTAATAGCTGACCTAATAATATTAATGATGATGGTGTGAGCATCCATCATGATTACATGTATGATTACTATCAAACTCTTTCAATTCACCATTTTTTAAAGAGTTAATATTTTCTTCTATATTTCCTTCAATAGCTTGATAAACCTTTATTCCCATAGAGTTTAATTTAACTATAGCACCTTTACCAATACCACCAACTACAACAGCATCAACTACCTCACCTGATAATGCCTTAATAGGTTGACATTTTCCATGTTCATGTCCTAAGTCTCCATTTCCTATAGTCTTCACATCATTAGATTCTAAATCACAAATAACAAACTCTGGAGCACTACCAAAATGATTATAAGGTATACTACTCATACCTTCATTAGATTTAACTGGGAAACATACTTTCATTATAATTCCTCCTTAAATTTTCTCTTACAACAACATTTCATTGATTTACAGCTAAGTTTACACTTAGTTATATTTAAATCACTAATTTTAATATTACATTGCTTACTTATTAAATCTATATCTTTATGAATGAGAAGGTCCATAAACTTTTTAGCGTTTTCTAAAACCTCTTTATTTAATTCATACATAACGTAATATCCCTCTTTATATGCTATTACAAGATTTGCTTCCTTAAGAGTTTTTATATGTTGTGACACTGCTGCTTCAGAAATCTCTAAATGCTTAGCAATCCCTTTTGCACATACATTTTTACTAGATAATAAAATTAATATTTTTAACCTTGTTTCATCACCTATAGCTTTAAAAACTTTAACTTTTTCATTCATAAGTATACCTCAATCTAATTAAGTAATTGCTTAATTAAATTGTATTCCTCTTATTTAATTTTCTCAAATTTAATTTAAAGCAAATTTATCTGATAATTAGTTAAAAATCATCAAACTACTTATTTATCTCACAATTACTTCTAAATACAATAAATTACATCTATTTACAGTTTGTCCCAACACCTAGTAATAATCTTTCTTAAATTTCTACCGGAATTGCTTGTCTGTTTTTAAATCTATATATATTTTTAAATCCGATATTCTTTAATACCTCAATACTTTCTTTAATATCAGCTCCAACATCTTCAGCTTTATGAGCATCAGAACCTACAGTTATTATTTTTCCACCTAAATCATAATACATTTTTAATATATCAATTGATGGCATAGTTTCATTTACCATTCCTCTTAATGTAGATGTATTAACTTCAATACCTTTACCTGAATTGATTATATTTTTAAGTACTTCTTCTATCTTTTCTCTATATTCATTAAAATCATAGTTCCCATGAGTATTAAACGCATATCTCTTCATTAAATCTAAATGAGCTACAATATAAATATAAGGTGAAGTACAAACCTTATTTACTTCCTCAAAATATCTACTATAACTTTCTTCTTTAGAATGTGAACTCATATATGTTGCAAGTCCAATATTATAATCAAAATTATGTACTGATCCTAAAATAAAATCAAAAGGTATATTTTCAAGTATTAATTTTAATTCCTCTTCATTTTCATGTGGCTCACAAATTTCAATTCCAGCTCTGATTGTAAGCTTATCTTTAAAAATTTCCTTACACTCTTTTATTTCATCACTATACTTCTTTAAATTTAAAAAACCATAGCTTTTTATTCCTTCTTTAACAGAAAAATGTTCAGTAAAACAAATTTCATTTATACCTTTTTCAATTGCAGCTTCACAAACTGCTGATACTGTTTCCTTACTATCAAAAGAATTATTTGAATGGATATGATAATCAATTAAATACATATTACTCTCCTTATTTGCTACAAATTTTACTCCATGGATAGTATAACATAAATTTTAATTTTATCTTAATAACATATTAAGATACTAATATTTCTTATTTTCTAGTTTTATCTTCATAATAATACTAACTAATAACTCTATATTCATATAATATTAGAGATAAAGTTTATTTTAAAGGAGTAAGCAATGAAAAAATATCTATTAACTATTTTTACTTTGCTATCATTAACTTTCTTTCTTTTTAGCTGTACAAATGTAAATGATAAAACAATAACTGAAGAAAATAATTCTAATATTTCTAGTAGTGAATCATCAAAGTCAGATAATGAAGAATATGTTGAAGAGGAAATTGATAAAAATAATTCCGAAGATAATATTGTTAATAAGAATTGTAGAATTTTTTATTATCATTGTTCTGATAATTGCTATTATTATAAAGATACTGTAATTGCAGTAAAAGATAATGCATTAGTTTCTTCACTTACAGAAGAGTTAAAAAAAGAAGTAAAATCTGGAATTTCCATATTACCAGAAAGTCTTTATGTTAAAAGTGCAAAATTAGATAGAAGTAATGATCTATTAACTGTAGACTTATCTGCTGATTATTATAATAGTATAAAAAATCTTGGAAGTGGTCCTGAAGGTGGAATTTTAGATAGTTTAATGTATACTTATTGTTATAATTATGATGTTAATAATTTTATTCTCTTAATAGATGGCAAACCTTATACCGGAAATCATATAATCCTTGAAGATGGAGAATCTTTTTCTGTTAATTATGATAATATTAAAGATTATCTAAAACCTTTAGAATAATACAAATAAAAAAGCTGGTACATCCCTTTCTAAACAAAATACTTCCTGATCTTTTATATTTCATTTATGTACCAGCTTTAATAATTATTTAATTGTAAAGTTAAGTTAAAATATTATGTCTTATCTCTATAAAAGTTCAGTTTGTGATTGAATATTTTTAAGTTTAATATAAAACTCTTTAAACCTTTTTGCTGAAAAAATCTCTAATCCATCTAAATCATCTTCAAAAATATACCCTATCTCACTTAAACTGTACTCAACAGTTCTATTATTCTTTAATGTAAAAACTATAGTATCCCCACACTCATTAAAATTTACATTAACTAATTGATTTTCTTCTTCTGTTCTTTTGATTAGTTCCTTAATTGTTTCTACTGCTTCTTCTGCTAATTCAAGTAGCTTGTCCTGTGTACTCATAACCATCCCCCTAAAAAATATGACTCTAAGTTCTTACAAGTTAATTATACAAGATATATTTAAATCAGCTTGTCGAATCTTGTTCTTAATTTATTGGTAATATCCACCTTCATATCCAATGAACTATAAATTATCCATTTATAAAGGTTTATTTTTATAATAAATCTTAATAGAGCTATTAAAACAGCTTAAAGTATAATATTACCTTCTATTTTTCATATAATTCAAGTGGTAATTTATCTGGATCTTCGAAAAAAGTAAATTTTCTTAATGTAAACTCATCTATTCTTATAGGCTCACATTTTATTCCATTTTTTTCTAAATACCTTACAGTTTCTTCAATATCATCAACTTCCAAAGCAAGATGTCTAAGTCCCCTTGCTTCAGGATAACTTACTCTCTCAGGCGCATTTTTAAATGAAAATAATTCTATTTGACTATCACCAATCTCCAAATCTAATTTGTAAGATTCTCTTTCTTCTCTATATACTTCTCTAATAATCTTAAGACCTAATATTTCAGTATAAAACTTTTTTGATACTTCATAATTTGAACAAATTACTGCTACGTGATGTATTTTATTTATCTTCATAATTTTTTCTCCATAAAACTCATAAAATTATTTATCAATATTTTTTAAATTAAACTCTCTAACTACTATTTCAGCTACTTTTTCTGCAACTAATCCTGTAAAATGGATACACTGTTCCTTATGCTCACCTTGTGACATATCAAATTCTTTTGTTAATATACGACAACATAAAGCATTCTTACCATTGGCTACCTTAAAATAATCATGTAGTTCTTTTGCTACTTCCAAATTCTTTTCAACCTTAGGATCATTTTGCACTGTTCGTCCAAAAAATAGCCCTAATGCCATTACCCCTCCTGAAACTGCTCCACATAAACATTTTGATCTACCTATTCCAACTGGAAATCCAGATGCCATTGCAATAACAATTTCAGGTATATCTAATTCAAAATTGCTTCTAATACTACTCATTACTGCTTCAGAACAGAAAAATCCCCCTCTAAATAAATCCTCAGCATCCTTTTTTACCTTATTAATACTAATCTCCGTTTTCATTTGCATTTTTAACGCCTCCCAAAGTAAATATATAAATAAATACTTTTATAAACTATAACTTGATTCAATGTCCCTAATTGGTATTTTACGGAATAATACTATTTATTTCAATAAAAAAATAAGACGCTAAATATCTTGTCCTATCTAACATCTTATTTAATACCCTTTTATACCATAATTGATTTACCCTAAATACCATAAATAAACTATAAGGAACCTTCCCCATCAGCCCCTATAAGCTTACAATTTAAATTCTCTTAATACCCTAATGTATCTTCATATTCCTTAAGTATAGCATCTTCTTTAGATGATTTTACTTCATCTTTTTTCTCTTTTACTTCCTCATTCATTTCTACAACTTTTGATTCATCAACCATATTAAATCCTCCCGCTTTATATTTTGTATACGTTTTCTTGTTATGTATTTATTATATCATATTATTTATATTTTTCCATATATTTTTCTATAATTTTCTGATTTTTTTCTACTTTTACTAAAAACATTGCTTCACCACTAATATTTTTTTATTTACCTCTAGTTTATATGTATTCTTATCAAAACTAGAGGTAATTTACCTATGGAGTTAATATTGGTAATGTTTCATCTTCTAATATACAATATCTTATATTGTTGTTTGTTAAATTACATATATTATTTTCAAGGATAAAATTAAAAACTATCCTAACCCTTATGTTATTAATTACAAAAATCTGTCCATTTTCCCTAGTTCCTAGCATATTAAAAATATTTAATGCTATATTTTGATGTTGTTGCCCAATAACAATTGTAATAACTTCTGGACATGTACAATCCTTTCTACACTCCAAATATTCCTTGTGCAATGCCCATATTATATCATTTCTATCTAAAATACTCCTTATTAGAGATATAACCTCAAATGTTCTACTTCTTTCTTTCTCAAAAATATAAGCTTTCATTTCTCCTTCTATACTTCCAATAGAGTTATTTACTATACCATTAATAACATTATAAAGATTACTAAAATACCTCTTTCTAAACTCTACAAAACTACTTTTAATTAAAAATTCACAATCACTATCATTATTTTTTAATATCTTCTTATAAACTCTCTTTTCAGCCTTATAATACTTCTTCCTTATTTCAGCAACCTTTTTCCTGCATAAGATTTCTTTTAAATTACTCACTTCCTGAATATCTGATGACATATACTTCCTCCAAATATATCACTCTTATTATAATTCTACATATGAATACCTCTTTTTATTCTAAGAAATACACCTCCGGGGTTAATCCAATATTTGGATTGACCCCGGAGGTTCATACATTATATGGAAATTCTATTTATTTGATTCTTTCTTCTTGAAAAATATAAATGAACCTACAGCTACAAGTGCTAATGCTATTCCACATATAACTGTTGTACCAACTACAGCTCCAGTCTTAGGTAATGTGTCCTTTCCTGAAACAGTACTTTGATTTGTATTACCTGGTTTTGAGTTCTCTGGATTTGAATTCACAGAACCATTATTATTTTCATTTTTATTTTCATTTTTATCATCTGATTCACCAGTGCCTGGCTTTTGATTATTTTCTTCTTCGCCTGGATTTTCTCCATCTGGATTTTCTCCATCTGTATTTTCATCCCCTGGATTTTGGTTTTCATCCCCTTTTCCATCCTCTTCTTCAGACTGTTGGTTTCCAACTCCAGTTATAGTAGATCCATCCTTTAATAAAGTGTACTCAACTATTTGACCATCATAGAATTCAAAAGACAACTTAATTTCTCCATCATTTATAGAAGAATCATTAAAGAAATTATTATAAATTTCTATTGTACCATTTTCATAATCAGCCATAAATGCACTACTGTATTGTAAATATCTCCACCAGCTAGAGTTAGGTCCAACTACATTCCCCTCTTTATCGAAAGCAGTAGCACGTCTTAATTTTGCTCCATTAAATTTAGTTGGAATACTAAATCCTTCTGTAGTTCCTTCAGCATTTGATAATATTGGTTGTGTATATTTTTCTAAATATTGATGCCAATCAGCACCTGCAGAAAATTTCATTACTAAATCAGCAATATTTCCATACTCATTTTCTGCTAAAGAATTAAATTTATTGTTTACAAAGTCTTTTGAAAGAATAACTTTAGATTCTTCCTTATTGTAAGTATAATCAACACCTTCAGTTAACCCTTCAATTCCTTCAAAATCATTACCATTTAAAGTTAACTCTATTTCTAAATTTTCATCTACTTTATCTGATAAGTAAATTGTATTTAATCCTGTAGAATAAGATGATCTTTCTCCATTTATACCAGCTTCTAAAGCATTTCCAACTAAAGGCTTTTTCCAAGAATAATCTTCTGTATCTAATCTATCAATTCCTGATCCATTATCCCAGAACATTATACTTATATCATTTTCATCTGCTAAATAATTAATATAATCATAATACTTTAATTCTTCACCTAATTGATTACATTCATTACCGGCATCATAACCTAATAATCCCCATTCACCAACTACAACACCAATTCCATTTTCTATGAAAGTATTATAAACTGTATCAAACATTTCATCTGCTGCTTTTCTTGCTGTATACTCATTACTCCAATCAAAAAGAGGTTCATCAAATCCTGTTCTACCAAGGTTTGCACTAAATACCCATTCACTATAATAATGTACTGTAGCAATAATATTTTCATCATTTAAGCTAGTAATTAAATTCTTTAGTGGTTCACTATTTTTTGATTCATGATTTGTATCCATTGTAGGCATTACTATCATTCTTGTATCATTTCTTCCACCTGAATTACGAATAATCTCATATGCAGCTAAATTAAGCATATCTAATCTATCTTGCTTTGAAATATCACCATCAGCATTAAATCTAGGTTCATTTATAGTTTCAAAGCATACCTTTTCATCAATATCCTTAAATTCATCAGCAAGCTGTTCCCATAAATCCACATATATCTTATACTCTACTGCTTCTTTGTCACCATTCCAATCAGCAAGCCATATCCAAGAATCATGGTGAAGGTTAATCATTACATAAAGACCTTCCTCTACTGCCCAGTTAACAACTTCTTTATATCTATCTAACCATTCTTGATTTATTACATATTTCCCATCTACCTCTGAATATCTTCTATAAGCTGTAAATGGAATTCTTATACTATCATATCCCTTTTCTTTAATTTCTTTTATAAGCTCTCTAGTTACAGCTGGATTACCCCAAGCTTCCTCACCTTTATCTTCACTATTTAAGTCTAAGTCAACCCCATCAAAGGTATTTCCCAAATTCCAGCCTTTCCCCATAGCCTCAACATATTTTTGAGATTCAGTTTTACTGCTCTCTTCTGCAAATGTAGTATCTTCTCCTATAAATGCTAATGAAGTAGCTACAGATAGTGTTAACATACTAGCCATCAATTTCTTTAAAATTTTTCCTCTTTTCATAATATTCTCCCCCTTTGATTTGTTAATAAAAATTCTCAATTAACTAATGTAAATGTTAACATAAATGTTGCAACTTAAAAACACTACTTTTTTTATATAAAAATCATCATTTTTTATACATTCAGTCTTATATATGTCTACTTCCATGAAATTAATCTCTATGTTAAATATATTATAAATATTTTTTACTTGGTAGATTGTTCAATAACATTTATAATATAATAAAACTCACAATTATTATATATTGTGTATTTATATTAATTTATGGTAGGTATTTTTATGAATATTAAAGAAAAGTTTAAAGCTATTAGAAATAATTATGTAATTAATCAAGTTGAAAATATTATATTACCAAATTTTGAATGTAGTAATACAACTAGAAAAAAGTTTATTTTTATAGGAAGAGTTCAAAAAGTTGGATTTAGGTTTGAAGTATCATTACTAGCTAAAAAATTAGGTCTTACTGGTTGGGTGAAAAATACTCCTCAAGGTGAAGTTGAAGCCGAAATTCAAGGAGAAAAAGATAAAATTGACTTTTTAGTGCAATTCATGAAATCTCTAAAAAGAATTAAGATAATAGAAATTAAAGAGCAAATAATAGATGTTGTTTGCATAGAAGATGAATTTATAATTATTAAATAAATTTACATATAATAAAATTTCTAAATTAGAAAACTAATCTCAAAGTTAGCTAACGTAACCTAAATTTAAAATAGCAATGGTAAGTTAAAATATCTTACTTACCATTGCTAACTTTATTAATCTCCTACACCAAAATCAGTATTATGATATAACACCTCAATTGTTGGATGATCATCTAAATAGCTATATTCTTTTCTAAACCATTGAACTAATTCTTCATCTCTTTTTATAGATGTAGTATTGTCAACAAAAACATTAATTGTTCCATACTTGAAATTCTCTAAAAGTATTTCTATGTCTTTTCTAATCATATCTTTAGTTTGACCCTTTATTCCTACCATTAAACATACAGATTGGAATTTTTCAGCCACCTCTTTAGCATCTTTAAACTTAGCATTTTTATTTAAAAAATTATTTCTAAAATCGTAATCAAATGTTTCAACACCAATTTTAAATATTATAGGTATATTAAAGAAGTTTTTAATTTCATCTAATCTATTTCTATAGCACCAGTGGCTTTCAAAAAATAGCAATTTAATCTTTTTTTCATCTACTATTTTCTTTATATAATTCATAGTTTCTTTAGGTATTTCAAAACAACTACCTGAATTAATAACTTCAAGTACTCCAAACTCACCAGTTATGTTATCTAAGACTTCTTTATTTAACTTATTTAACTCCTCTTCATCTCTACCATTATCATCAATATAATCACAAAAACTACATTTCCCCCAAATACATGGGAATGACCTTAATAAAACAATTTCTCTATTATTTTTATTGGTGATTTTATTATATCTATCCATATTCATCTCCTATATAATACAGCTTGTCTGTTCTAATTTTAATTATATTTATATAATTTCTATAGGTTATTTCAAAAAATCTAATATATACATTAATTTTGGAAATTAAAATTTTTAGGCATAACTTTTATAACATTAAATACTAATAATACGATTATCATCTTATCAATAAATTCTGTTAATATCTGAGTTATAAATACACTTGGCACTAAACCTAATCCTAAACTATTTAAGTACATTACAATTATTGAATTTCCTGATGAAGTTATTCCTCCAAATACAAATGCTGATGCAATTGCAGCAACAAAGGCTGAACAAGATGCAATTAATAATGTACTAAATGGCATTATAGCCTTCTTCTTAAATGCTCCTTTTCTATAAAGAACTCCAGCTAAAAATCCTACTATAATTTGTGATGGTATAAAATATAGCGCATATGGATCAAAAGTTAATGTAGTTATTGAATAACTCAATATACCAGTAATAACTCCTGCCATTGGTCCAAATAGAAATGCCACTATAAATGTCCCTATTGTATCTAAGAAAATAGGTAATTTTAATGCAACTGCAATCAATGCTCCTATAACATTTACACCTACACATAAGGATATAAGTACCAATTTACTAGTATTGTTTTTTTTCATTTTTCCACTCCTCCTATTTAGTAATAGTAAGAGAGGTTTCTTCTGCCTTCCAAAACAAATAGACCTCTAAGTTATAACTTAGAGGTCCTATAAACAAAACATATTCTTATTAAGTTATAAAATAACATATTTATTTTATAACTAAGCCTAGTTTTTTATAGAGGGATGGTCATACGAACCTCTCCTAGTATTTCTACTAGATTTATAAATTTATTTAACATTATATCTTCATTACTTATTTTTTGCAATACTAATATTTAACATAATCATTAGAAATCTTAAAATAAATTGACTCATATGTCCAAGTTATGTTAAACTTAATATATTGTTACATCTGTATATACACTTGTTAATTCAAAAAGGAGACGTATTATTTATGAAAAAATTTAAACAATACTTAAATCACATATTTATTGATGGGTTAAGCGGTATGGCTTTAGGCCTATTTTCTACATTAATAATAGGTACTATATTACAACAAATAGGTAATTTTATAGGTGGAAACCTAGGCACCACCATATTCCTTATAGGTAAACTTGCAGCTGCAGCTACTTGTGCAGGAATAGGTGTTGGCGTTGCTTATAAATTTAAAGAAACTCCACTTATAGTAATTTCTGCAGCAGTATCTGGTATAGTTGGTGGTTTTGCAACTAAAATACTTACTGGAAATATCATAAGTGATACTGGAGTTATTACACTAGCTGGTCCTGGTGAACCCTTAGGCGCTTTTATTGCTGCATTAGTAGGAATTGAAGTTGGACATCTTATTGCTGGTAAAACAAAAATAGATATAATAATCACTCCACTTGTTAGTATTGCTGTTGGTTCTACTGTTGGATTACTTATAAGTCCTCCAATCTCAGAATTTATGACTTGGCTAGGATCAATAATAATGTTTGCTATGGAACAGCAACCTTTTATTATGGGTATTTTAGTTTCAGTAATTATGGGTATATTATTAACACTACCTATTAGTTCTGCTGCTATTGGAGTTATACTAAATCTTGATGGAATAACTGCTGGTGCTGCTGTTGTAGGTTGTTGCTGCCAAATGGTTGGTTTTGCTGTTGCAAGCTATAGAGAAAATAAATTTGGTGGCCTTCTTGCGCAAGGTATTGGTACATCAATGCTTCAAATCCCTAATATAATTAAAAAGCCTGTAATATGGTTACCTGCAATTATATCCAGTGCAATATTAGGTCCTATTTCTTCAACCTTCTTAAAAATGACTAATAATGCAACTGGCTCTGGTATGGGTTCTGCAGGATTTGTTGGACAAATTATGGCTTATCAAACAATGACACAAACAGCATCATCAAAAATAGTTATATTACAAATAATCATAATGCATTTTGTACTTCCAGCTCTTCTTACATTTATAATTTCAGAATTTATGCGTAAGAAAGAATGGATTAAACAAGGTGATATGGCTTTAGACTTGTAAAAAATGGGTGTACCTCCGGGGTCAATCCAATATATGGATTGACCCCGGAGGTACACCCTTTATTTTCCAAAGAGAAAAACAGCAATCATATACCCCGTAATGATTACTGCTTTTATAAATTATTATTTAATTTTCAACTCTTTCATACATCTTCCTTTGTTAGTCCAAATAGGCAAGTTAACAACATATTTTTCAATTATATCTACACCTATTTCCTTAGCTTCTTCTTCTTGAATCATACCCTTTATTTCACTTAAGATTTCATCTAAACTTTTTTCCTGCACTATAACGTATAAAAACTTTAAGAATTCATCTATTTCCTCTTCTGACATAATAAAGTACTTTAAAAATCCCCTTTTAAAATCCTTTGCATAACTATTATCAACTTCCCAATTACTCTTAGATAATGATAATAATTCACTTTCAGAAAACTTTCTATAATCTCTATTTTTCATTTTTCTATTAATATCATTATAAAGACTAACATAATTATCTATATTAGAATTAAATACAAAGGCACCTTCAATAATATATTCATCACTATATTTAGAACTTTCTCTTAAAATATTAACTAAGTACTGATGATCATATTCCTCAACTAAGTATTGCTTTACAAATTCAACTATTTGATATACCTCTAGTAAACCATATGCCCTAACCATCCCTCTATACAAGCTTATTATCTTAGTATTATTTTTAATTTTACGTCTAACTTGAAAATCTTCTAATAATTTAATAAGTTCTTGAGTTACTGATGGCATTAAGAACATCTTATTACCATCTTTATTTTCAACTGGGAATATTGCTCCAATTTCAACAAAATAATCTATATAAATACCTTCATCATCACCTATGTTATCTAAGATTCTTTCACCATTATTTTTATAATATTTTCTTAAAGACTTAAATGCTCCTTCATCTAAAAGCTCAAATTTCTCTAATATAAGTTTTTCATAAGATGATAATAAAACTTCTTTTAAATCTTGCTTTTTATATTTATAAACTTTACTAATCCCTAAAGCTTCAGCAATCTTAGCTAACCTTTCCCTTGTCATAGCAGACAATAATTCATTTAAATCCTTAGAGTATGGTGTTTTTTTAAATTGTTTTTCAATTCTTTTATTATTAGACTCCTTTATAGAATCACACAATTTCTCCATAGCTATTAATATATTATTAAGCTCTTCATTATATCTATCTTGACTATTTATTTTTATAAATTCATCTACCTTTAAATCCTTATACTCTTTACTAAAGCATTCCTCACACATCCATAATTGCAAGTTAATATCAAAAAATACAGCATTTTTACCGCATTTCTCACACGTCTCACACTTTTGTTTCATTAATCACGACCTCCATTCTCTACCTTTCACGCTTTTATCATTATTTCCAAATAATATAAAACTTAGTCGCACTTTATGTAAGTTTTGTGTTTTAAAAGTATAAAAGTAGTACTCTAGCTACCTTCAGCCTAAGTACTACTTTATAATATTTATTTATATATTAATATTCTTGCAACTTATAAACTGTTACTCTTTTTCTATGTAATAACTTAAAAAGTATAAATCAATTATTTTTATATTTTCTTGTATTTTAATACTTTACATACCTATTATAAATTTATATTTTCCTCCTTCTTATATCCCATTATAACTAACGATAATACTAATGGAATACAGGAAATTAATATAGCTTTTCTTCCTATATTTAATGAAAAAATCGAACCTATAAAAGCACCAAAACAAAAAACAAATATTATAAAATAATATTGAAAAGCTACCTTTAAATAATTCCTATCTTTATTTTTCATAAAAACAACTAACTTTTCTGTTCCACTTCTTAAGTTGCCTGTACACATAGTAGTGGCATAAGCATTACCATGAAATTTTCTAAAACTTTCTACTTGCATTGCACAAATTAATGAAATCAAAGTATTTGCAATATAATCATAGGATATAAAAGCTACAAATATAAGTAAAATTATTTCTATTGCTAAAACTACTTGTCTCCAATGAACTTTTTCATACTCTAATAATCTATGTCTTATAATTTCAACTACTAAAACTCCAACAGCAAAAGCAATAATTGGTACTAAATATTTTATTATATCCTTTGTATTGCCTTCTAGAAAATTAATACCCAACATAACCATATTACCTGTTTGAGCATTTGCAAATACCTTTCCCCTACATAAATAAGTATATGCATCTAAAAATCCACCTGTTAATGCTAGTAAAACTCCAACCCTTAATGATTCTGAAAATTGTTTCCTCATAACTAACTACTACATTCCATTCTTTCTATAATTTTCTATAATAATACATTATACCCCTTTTTAATTTTTCAATCTATTCTATAATAAAAATAAACAGAGATTTATCTAAAATAAACTTTCTCTGCTTATGGAAAATTTAAATATAAATATCTGAAAACTCTATGTTCATTCTTGTTACCATTCCATTAGATACTTTATTATAATCTAATTTTTCTAAATAATCTTCATTACTTAAAATCGAAACTGGTAATTTTATAGTAAATTCACTTCCAACTCCAATCTCACTTTTAACCTCTATTATACCACCTTGAATATTAATTAAATCTTTTACAATAGATAATCCTATACCGCTTCCCTCACTTCTCTTTCTTAATCTATCCTCTACTTGCTTAAACCTCTCAAAAATAACTTTTAATTTATCACTTGGGATTCCAATTCCATTATCTTTTACAGTTATATTAAAAGTTTCACCACAATCCTTTAATAATACCTCTATCTTTCCTGGTGAATTAGTATACTTAATACTATTTGACAGTAAGTTAAACATTGTTCTTTCTAGCTTTTCTAAATCAAATGCCATTATCTTTTCCTCAACATCTGTATCAAAAATTAAAGTAATACCATTTTGCTTAGCAAATTCAGCCGCAGACATAGATATATTTTCAATAAAATCTACTATATTATCATTTTGAGGATTATATTCATAATACCCACAATCAAATTTAGTAGAGTCTATCAAATTATTAACTAACTTTAATAGTCGTTTAGAGTTTTGATTTATTATTTCAATATAATTTTTTAATCTATTATTCTTTTTTAATAAATCTTTTTCTATTAATTCAATAGTTTGTAACGAACTAAAAATTAGATTTAAAGGAGTTCTTAATTCATGTGATAAATTTGCAAAAAACTCCAATCTCAATCTTTCAACTTCTTTTCTATGAGATACATCTCTTATAGTCTCAATAACACCTACCAAATTACCATAACTATCTAGAAACGGCTCCTTAACAATTTCAAATTCTACTGATTTTCCATTAATTTTCACATATTCATTATATATTTTTCTACACCTATCATTAATAACTTCTAAATCTGTGCTAATAGTATTTTCAGCTATATCACTTAATTCAGAGATACTAGTAATTTTTTTACCTATAATTTCTTCTCTAGTAATATTTAATACCTCTAAAAAACTATTATTACAATCTAAATAAACTCCTTCAGTATCTTTAAGAATTATATACTCAGATATATTGTTAATTATATCAGCTAATGTACTACCATCATTTATTTTTTCCATCTTCCCAATTATATTTTCAAAAATTCCTATAACTCCAATTATTTCATTGTTACTATATATAGCATATCTATGAAGTAAATAAATTTTATTTTTTAATTTACGAATTTCTCTATAATAAGATTTTCTTGAGTTTATAAATTTTTCGTAAGATTTTGAATACTTTTCCCCTATCTCTTTCCCATATATTTCAATATCACTTGCTCCATAAATATCTTTGTCAATATAATCAGAAAGAATTTTAAACTTTTCACTACAATCAACATATTTATTTTCTATATTCTTAATAAAGAAAATCTCATCTTTTCTCTGGATATCTTCTAAAAAACGCTTATCCATACAGGATTCAAAATATAATATAAAATATTCATCATCTAGCTTTTGTATAGTGATCTTAATAAAATCCATTAATTGTTTAACATATTTAGTGTAAGTTAAATTTTTATCATCAGAAGCTTGTACTATATTAAGAAAATTTATATCTTCTTTGTATTCTGATAAAACATCGAAAAAATCTTTACATATAGCATCTTCATAAGCCATATTTAATAATAAAAGCATTTTATCACTAATATATTTAATTTCCATCTTAAAATCTTTATTTTCTAAAAATCTATATTTTACATATAGCATGGCCATAGGCATTTTTCTAAAAACTTCTCTGTAATCAATCATCTCTCTACCCTCGGAACATAAAATTCTGTCTTTCTATGTAACAAATATAACTATATTAATTAAATTAAAATTTCTTTATATAATTTTAGCATTTTTTTATTAAAATACAACATATTTGCAAATAAATTATATTATATTTCTTTAAATTTTTCCAATAAAAATTAAAAAAAGAAGCCAAATTAAAATTGACTTCTTTGAATATTTTATTTTTACTTATGTTTACACTTATGCTTTACAACAAGCTCATATAATGTAGCAACTGGTGCCCCTGTTCCGCCCTTTGGTGTAGTATCATTTCCAGCATCAGTCCAAGCAGTTCCTGCTATATCTAAATGTAACCAAGGTTTATCTTGTACAAATTCCTCAATGAACATACCTGCAGTAATTGTTCCACCATAGCGTCCACCAGTATTTTTAAGCTCTGCAAAATCACCTTTATATAACTTTTTAAAACACTTATCATTAGGTAATCTCCAGAACTTTTCACCAGTTCTCTTTGCAGCAACTAATAACTCTTCATAAAAAGCATCATCATTACTTAATACTCCTGTTATTTCAGATCCAAGTGCTACTAATACTGCACCTGTAAGTGTTGCTACATCTACTACTTTATCTACTTTTTCTTTTTCAATAATATAAGTTATAGCATCAACTAAAGTTAGTCTTCCTTCTGCATCTGTATTTAAAACTTCAATAGTTTTACCTGCCATAGAACCAATAATATCTCCTGGCTTATAGCTTCCACCTGAAATAGCATTTTCACAAGCTGCTACTACTGCTACTACATTTTTTTCTACCTTATTTTTTGCAAGTGCCGTCATTGTCCCAATAACAGCAGCTGCTCCACCCATATCACTTTTCATAGTATCCATAGAAGTTGATGGCTTAAGAGAATATCCACCAGTATCAAAAGTAAGTCCTTTACCTACAAGTCCTACTCTTTCATCACTATTAGCATTACCCATATATCTCATAACAATTAATCTTGGTTTATGCACTGATCCTTTTCCAACTTCTAAGAATGCTTTCATTCCTAATTCTTCTATTTGCTTTTCATCAAATACTTCTACTTCAAATCCACTTTCTTTTCCTGCTTCTACTGCATGTTGAGCTAAAGTTTCTGGATATAATATATTAGCAGGTTCATTTACAAGATTACGAGCTAAAATAATACCATCTGCAACATTACTTGCTTCAGCTATTTTCCCCTTCATTTTTTCAATCTTTTCTTTTGGTGCATCTAATATAGTTACATCTGGGTTATAAGTTGCTTTATTTTCCTTATACTTATCAAACTTATAGCTTGCTAGTTTAACACCCTCAACAATAGATTTAGTAACTCCACCTGTACATAATCCATTTGCTTTTATAAAGTGAATACCAAGATTATCTATCTTTAACTTTTCAGCTTGCTTTATTCCCTTAGCAACTGCATTTATTAAATTTGTTCTTTCTAACTCATCAAACTTTCCTAATCCTACAAAAATTTCATAAGTTAATTCTTCAGTGGTTCTATAAAATACTTGTCCACTTTTTCCTTCAAATACTTTTTTTGATTTTAAAGTATCTACTATTTTATTATTATTTTTTACATCTTCATATACAAGATTAATAGTACCTTGTAAGCTATCGATGCTTAAATCTTTTACTTTTATCATCCTTTGCTTCTCCTTTATTTAATAACTTTTCTCTATTATACTATAAATTTCAAATTTTGGCTCATTATTTTATCAATTCTTAAATTTCCAGTAAATGTAACGACCTCCGGGGTCATTCCATATTTTACCTGGATCATTCCATATTTTATAAAAAAAATAGCCTCATAGGCTATTTAATAATTTACCTATGAAGCTTATTTAACTAATTATATTACTTTCTTCCAAAGTCCGTGTAAATTACAGTATTCATATACTTCACTTACAGTTTCACCATCAGCTAAGATAAATTCTGCCTTTGGTTCATCTCCTGGAGATAGATACTTTCTTTGAACACCTTTGTTAGTCTTTAGACATATCCATTGAATATAGTGATTTTCAACCATAGGATGTAAAGTACTTCCTACAGTTACTAAAACATTATTTCCATTAATATTTACTTCAGGAACGTGTTTTTCAACAGCACCATCTGATGTATTTGCTTTAAGTTCCATCATTTTTTCACCACAGCATACTATTGGCACTCCACTTTCTTTTACTACTTCAACGATATTTCCACAATGTTTACAGACTAAAAATTTAATTTCCATAAAATCCCCTCTAATTTATAAAATTTTATCCCTTATATTCTAACATATATTGTAACATAATCCAAAATTATTATTTCTATATAATTCTTCTTTATTACTTATTTTGTCCTAAATTTCCAATATATCTTACAAAAAAATTACATATCCTTATAATTACTTCAGGATATGTAATTTTATATTTTTTTATTTCATTAAATCACTAGATACTATTATTCTACTACTCCACCTTCAACAACTATCTCTTCTGGGTCTACACTATCTCCATATACAGGTAATAATGTTTTCTTATAATCATTTAAGAAGAATTCTTCATCAGCTAAACTTTTAATTTCATCATTAATCCAATTTAATAATTCAGTATTTCCTTTTTGTACAGCTGGTGCAATTGTATCTATATTCCCTATACTTTCAATACCAGTAGTAAATCCCTTATTTTGATTTGACCAAGCTAATGCTTCAGTATTATCTGTTGCAAAAGCATCTCCTCTGCCATCTAATAATGCATCATAAGCCTCTTGATATTCATCATATTTAACAAGATTTAAGTCAGGATAAGTTTCAGAAAAATATGCTTCTGCAGTTGTTCCTTTTACAACAATTATATCCTTACCTTCTAATTGGTCAGCATCAGTAATTAATGCATCATCAGGTGATACTACTCCTAATGCAACCTTCATATATGGAAGAGCAAAATCAACGGCTTCTTTACGCTCATCAGTAACAGTGAAATTAGCTAAAATAATATCAACCTTACCTGATTTTAAATATTCAACTCTACTTGCAGCTTCAACATAAACAAATTCAACAGCATCTTCACTTCCTAATAAATCCTTACCTATTCTCTTTGCAAATTCTACATCATAACCTTGAACTTCTCCATTTGAATCAACATATCCAAATGGATTTTTGTCACTAAATACTCCAATTCTTATTTTTCCATCCTTTTTTATTTCATCTAAAGTTCTAGCTTCAGCACTTCCACTAGTATCTGAACTTTCATTCCCAGTAGCTGAGTCTGTATCTGAAGTTTTAGTGCTTGATCCACATCCTACTAAAATCCCCATTACAAGTGTTATTGATAAAAGTACTCCTAATAATTTTTTCATAAATAAAAACCCCCTTTAAATTTATATATATTTGAACTAATAATTAATTAGTGAGTATACCTTATTAATTATTAATTTGTCCCAACATTTTCATAAGTAAATGTATTAAGAAATTGCTTAGCTCTATCACTCTTTGGATTAGTAAAAAACTCCTCAGGTGTTGCTTCCTCAATAATAACTCCCTTGTCCATAAATATAACTCTATCAGCTACTGCTCTAGCAAATTCCATTTCATGTGTTACAATTACCATAGTCATACCTTCCTTTGCTAAGTCTAATACAACTTGAAGAACTTCTCTTACCATTTCAGGGTCTAAAGCAGCTGTTATTTCATCAAGTAATAAAATTTTTGGATGCATAATTAAAGATCTTACTATAGCCACTCTTTGTTTCTGTCCACCTGATAATTGTCTTGGATAACTATTTTTCTTTTCTAAAAGTCCTACTCTTTGTAAAAGCTTCTCTGCCTCTGCTTTTGCCTCTTCTTTATTTCTTTTTTGTACTAAAGTAGGTGCTAAAATTAAATTTTTCATTATATTCATGTTTGGAAATAACTCATAACTTTGAAATACCATACCTATCTTTTCACGTATTTCATTAACCTTATTATTTTCAGTTGATATTTCTTTTCCATTTAAACTAATTGTACCTGAGTCTATTTCTTCTAATCTATTTAAACATCTCAAAAATGTACTTTTTCCACAGCCTGAAGGACCTATTACAACAACAACTTCACCTTTTTTTAATGAAAATGATATATTGTTTAACACTATATTTCCCTTTTCATATGATTTAGTTAGATTTTTAACTTCTAATATATTCTCACTCATCTTAATCCTTTAGTCTCCTCTCTAATACTTCAGCCAACTTTGAAAATGGAAAACAAATGACAAAATACATTACAAATATTGTTCCATATACCCAAAGAGCTGCATCTGGTGTAGTATACCTATTTGCATCTATTATTTGCTTACCAACTTTAACAACTTCAACTACACCTATAAGTACTACTAAAGAAGTTGTCTTAATCATTCTTGTTAATAAATTTACTGCTGATGGAATTAATCTTCTAATAGTTTGAGGTATAATAATATGTGTAAACACTTGTAACTTTGTCATTGCAAGTGCAAACCCACTTTCATATTGATGACTTGGTACTGAAATAAGTGCACTTCTTACTAAATCCCCCATTTCTGCTGTTCCCCAAAATGTAAATACTATTATTGCAGCTAACTCTCCCGAAAAATTTATACCCATATGTTTTGCAGCTCCAAAATACACTAAAAATAACAATACAAGTTGTGGCATTATTCTTACAACCTCAAGATATATTCTACAAACAGCTTTAATAATCTTATTTTTGCTAGTCATTATTATCCCTAATAAAATTCCTAGTACTATTGAAAATATCATTGCAATTAAAGCTATTCTTAATGATACCCATATACCTTGGCACAACCTTAAGAAATTATTACCTTGAAATAGCACTCTGATCCCCAAATCCTGCATAGCGAACCCTCCTTTCTATGAATGTACAAATTATAGAAACAGGAAGCAAAATAAGTAAATATGCTATAACTAACATTAATAATGCTTCATCAGTTTTATAATAAATTCCAATCAAGTCTTTAGCTACAAACATTAAATCTGCTAAAGCAACAGCACTAAATACTGAAGTTTCCTTAATTAAAAAAATAATATTTGCACATAAAACTGGAACTGAAGTTTCAAATGCTTGTGGTAATGTAATATGCCAAAACACCTGAGATTTTGTCATTCCTAAACTTAATGCTGACTCATGCTGTACTTGTGATACATTTTCAATTCCTGAACGAAATGCTTCTGCCATATAACTTCCACCTAAGAAGGCTAGTCCTATAATTCCACAAGTTTCTGAACTTAATACGATTCCTAACTTTGGTAATCCAAAGTACAAGAAAAATAATTGAATTAATAATGGTGTATTTCTTGATAGCTCAATATATATTGATACTATAGTTTTTAAAACTGGTATTTTCATAGTCTTAATTAAACTACATATAATTCCAATAATTAATGATAATACTATTCCTATGGCTGCAATCCTAATAGTTAAAATTCCAGCTTCAATATATAAATGATAATGTGTCTGAATAAAATTAATATCCAATTTGCCCCTCCCCCAATTAATAATCTTATTAAAAATATATAAAAAAGACAGATAAATAACTTTTATGCATCTACCTTTCCTTAATATCTTATAAAAATCCATTAAGATTTACATATGAAAATACGTATAGAAACTAACTGTATATATATATACATACATCTCGAGCAACACATCATAATATTATGATTATATAATTTATTATTTTCTCTATGATTTTGTTCATTGCATTTTATCATAATTAATTCCCCTTCACGTTAATCATAAACTTTTCCTACTTTTCCGATAAGAATACTATAATATTATTTCTTTTAATTGTCAACAATTTTTTACTAGAATTCCTTTTAATGGTTGTTAGGTTTAAAAAACAAAAAAACACTAGAGAATGAACTCTAGTGTATATATAATGTTAGTTATCTTAAGCTTTCAATGGCTCTCTTTGCCCATAATGAATCTTTTAATATAGCTCGTCCAACTCCTATAAGATCTGCTTTTCCTAAATGTAGTAACTCTTCTGCAATATTAACTTCTGTTATACCTCCAGTTAAAATTACAGGAATTGAAATATTCTTCTTTATAGCTTCTGTAACATTAGCAAAGTATCCTTGTTCTTTAACTCCTGGAATTGTATATCCTTGTAATCCTCCTGAAATATCAAGTATATCCACCCCAGCTTCTTTGAATGCTATAGCTGCTTCTACAGCATCATCTATAGTATTTCCTCCATCAACATAATCACAGGCTCCAAGTCTAAGAAGTATAGGGAAATCTTCACCTACCTCCTCTCTAACTGCTTTTATTATTTCTAAATGTAATTTTATTCTTCCTAATAAGTTTCCACCATACTCATCACTTCTCTTGTTTGTTATAGGTGAATAAAATTCATTTAATTTATTATTTAAAAATATTTAACTAAATTTTTAAATATATTTGTTTGATTGAGAATAATTATTGATTTCAATATTTTTTTGCTATATAATCTTAATGGTTGCAACTTGAATTTTCTGGTAATATCCAGAATAAATATATTAAATTATTAGGAGGTCATTATGAATTTTTTAATTTCTATTATTTTAACAATTGTTATTATTTCTATAGGTCGTAATTTCATAAAAACCCACTCAAAACTTTGTTATATACTATCAGCAATTATATCAATAGCACTAATTATTGCTTCATATAGTGGAATTCTTTCAAATGTATCACCTTTTGTTAAAGCTCATATATTACCTATATTCACAAAAAGCGCCTTTGCAACATCACTATTTGTAGTAGTTATGTATACAGGTGCTTTAAAAAATGGAAGTAAGCTAATGAAAATTTTAATGCCAATTAGAGCTGAATTATCTATTATAGCAAGTATTCTTACTCTTGCTCATAATATTATTTTTGGTAAATATCATTTTGTAACATTATTTACAAATCCTAAATCAATGTCTCTTAATATGCTTCTAGCTGCAATTATAAGTGTAGTTTTAATTGCTATTATGCTTCCACTTATGATTACATCTTTCCCAAGTATAAGAAAGAAAATGAAATATAAATCTTGGAAAAAGCTTCAAAGACTTGCTTATGTTTTTTATGGCTTAATTTATCTACATATAATGCTTATAATGGTTCCAGTAGCTAAAACTGGTAATGCACAATATATACTAAATGTTTTAATTTATAGTTTAGTATTTTTAATTTATGCTGTAATACGTATTAATAAAGCTTTAAATAAAAAATCATCAACTAAATTTCAAACTGTATAAATAAAATACCCCCATTTAAGTATGACTCTTAAATGGGGGTATTTTATTATTAATATAATTTTCTTTCATAGCTTAATTCTATTTATTTTTAGAATATTCATCTGTATCTAAAATTGCTTTAATAAAGTTTTCTTCTGTTACTTCATACGGAGCACAATACCATTCTGTTACTCCATTCATTTTACGAACCATCTTTTCAACATCTTCTTTCTTAACATCAATATCATCTAAAGATGTTGGAAGACCAATACTCTTATTAAAGTTATAAATTATATCACGCTTTTCAAATTGTTTATCATAAGTTAATAAACATAAAACTCCAAAAGCTACTATTTCTCCATGAAGATGACTAGCACATGCTGGTACAACTGTTGAACCATAATAAACACAATGAGCTAAACTACTATTATAATAATACTTTTCAGCATCACTAGTTAAATTTGATACTAAACCTGTACTTATAATAATATCTAAAGCTATTTGCTCTAATTCATATGATGTAGTATTATTTCTACAATCCTCTAAAGCTTTAGCTGAAAAATTTAATAATGGTTCATCACAAGCACGACTTAATTGAGCCCCTAATAAAGGTGTATGTGAAAGGTTGTTTCCCCTTGTTGCAAGTAATACTTCAGATTCTTTTGATAATGCATCTCCAATACCTGCCCATAAGAAATTATCTGGTGCTTCTGCTATTATTCTTGTATTAATAAAAGTATGAACTGCTGGTTCACTTGGATAATAATAATCTCTAAAAGTATCATCAGCATTGTACATTACTGCAATAGCAGTACATGCTGCACAGTTAGATGCTATTGTAGGAAATGAAAACATTGGTTTATCCAACTTATCTGCTACAACTTTACATGTATCAATAGCCCTTCCTCCACCTACTGCAAATATACAATCAGCTTCTTTAACTTTTGTATTATTTAATAAAGTATCTACATTTTCATATGAAGCATTTCCTCCATACCAAATGAAATCTAACACTTCTATATTAGATCCATTTATTCCTTCTAAAATGTCACTTTTTGCTTTAGCTATAGCTGTTTGTCCACCAATAACTACTACCTTTTTACCATATCTTCTTGTAACGTATGGTATCTTTTTATAAGAATCACTTCCTATACTATAACTTGGTAAAAATACACTATAATTTGTCATAATAATTCGCCCCAATCTTTTTTTATGTTATATCCATTATAATACTATTACCCCTTTATTTGCAAAATAAAAAGTAGAATTTATATCAATTATGGTATAAATCCTACTTCTAATTTTAATTTATATAGTTTTAAAAATTGAAACCATTAAATCCCCAGTTGTCTACTTCTTCATATTTAACATATATGCAATCTTGAGGTATATTAAGCTCTTTTTCATATAAATTACAAATATCTTTAGTTATCATTTCTAAATATTTTTTATCAGCTTTTCCAAATATTTTTACTTCAACAAAAGCTCCATATTGAAGTTCTTCACCTCTAAAATATAATGAATACTCATCTTCAAATCCTATCATAAGGTAATTTTCGCTTTTTCCAGGTATGTTTGTTATTATTTTTCCTAACTCTGATTTAATTAAATCTTTCTTTTCTTTAGTTAATTTAGTTGTTATTTTTGAATTAATAAATGGCATAATAATTAACCTACTTTCTCAATTTATTTCACTTTATAAATATTATACTTTAATTATATCCACATTACCAACATTTACTATGCCAACATATTATTAATAACTTCTTTTGCAATACTACTTTTCTAATAATTCTAAAAAATAATTTTAAATTCTATTCCACACTTGTTTCTTTATTAATAATATCCCAAAACTCTTGTTCAGTAATTATTTCTATTCCAAGTTGCTTAGCTTTTTCTAATTTGCTCTTACCTGCCTCTTCACCTATAACAAGGATATTTGTTTTACCACTTATACTAGTTGGGGATTCTGCTCCATACCTTATAGCTGTTGCTCTCATTTCTCCCCTACTTTTAGACATATCACCAGTAAAAACTATCTTCTTTTTACCAAATATATCTTTTATTAAATTATTTTTAGCAAACTCAATCATTTCCTTTTCTTCTGCAATCTTTTCCTTATCCTTTGCAAACTTTCTAAACTTATTAGATTTTGCTGAACTTTCACTATCACTCTTAATTGCTTTATTATCCTTCTTTACAGTTGAGCTTGATGTTGGTGTAGTTAAAGTTGACCATCTTTCTGGTTTTATAACCTTTAATAACTCTAATAAGTCTAAAACATCTTGTAATGCATTATGAGCCTGTCCTTTTTTAATATTGTAATGCTCTAATAAATTAACTAATTTATATGATGGTAAAACTTCCTTTTGCTTTATTGTATTCATACTACAATAAAACTCCTGTTTATATTCAACCCATCCCCAATATCTTAAAAAGTTTCTATCAAAACTTGCATTATGAGCTACTAAAGGATATTTATATTTTTTAATTAATGCCTTAAACTTTTTCTTAAGTTCTTCATTTTCTTCAATAGCTTCTAATCCATCCCCATATCCATTTTTATATTTTTCTTCATCAGTGATTACTGCTAAATGTAAAGTATCTATTACTCTATAATCTTCAACAACAACTGCTGCAACTTCTCTAATTCCATCAGCAGGATTAAAGCTTCTTGGTGTTTCTATATCTACAATAATAAATCTTTCTTTTTTCTGCATATCTAATAAGTAATCTGGATGTATGCTATGTAGTTCTCCATTTATATCTAATATTATTTCATTGTTATCAACTATTCCAACAACATCACATTCTACAGCATCTTTTGTGTATGCTCCCTTATAATATAGATCTTTAATTTCACTAGCCTTTGGGCTTATTATTTTTAGTTCTTTTAATATTTCTATTTTTTCTTCTTGTGACTCAAATTTTCTACACTTTCTCTTTGGATTTATCATATTTATACCTCTATCCTATTTTTATATTTATTTATAAATTTATTTGAATTTTCAATAGCTTGAATATACTAACTTTAATTTAATATCTAACAATATTTTAAACTATTTTTATCTATTCGTTAATATAAATAAACTTAATAAATTCACTTACAAAACTTAAAGGTAGTAATAAGATCTATTTTTCACACTTCTTATTACTACCTTTTATTATAAAACTATATTAAATTATTAAACAGTAAACTTAGTAACTTGTCTTTCTGTTACTTGAGCTGAATATTTAGAAACCAACATTCCCTTACTATTTTCAAAAATGTTATTTTCAATTAAGCTATCCATTAAAACTTGAACCTCTTCATTTGTTATTCCAGCCTTAACATCTGAAATAGAAATGTTTGATTTTTCTCCTGTTTCAGTTAAAAATGTCATTGTTAATGTATACTCCATAATTAATAACCCCCATTTTTATTATTCTTCAATTTGAGATAATTCAGTTAAATAAAAATTTCTAGTGTTTGCACTAAGTAAATCTGCTACTAATGAAGCAACTGCTTGAACTTTTGCAAGTTCTACATTTGGTACTAATTTACCTATCTTCTTTTTTGTAAAGGTTGGATTTCCATCCTTGTCAATTGCTGATTGTACTTCAATTGATAATACTGTACTTTCTAAAGCTTTGTTTGCCATAATAAATTCCCCCATTCATTTATTTTTTTACTTTACACTTAAGATATATACAGTAAGGAGGATTTTTTACAGATTATAAAATAAATATTTTAAAAAAATTACTATTATGACATTTGATAGCATATATTCAAATTTAAGATTATAAGGCATCTCTTATTGTCTAAAGGCTTAATATAACATAATATGATTTTGACTTTATATTATTATCAAGTTATACTTAATTTACAAGTTAAGCAACTTAAGCTTATAAAACATAATATCGCGGGGTGGAGCAGTTGGCAGCTCGTTGGGCTCATAACCCAAAGGTCGTAGGTTCAAGTCCTGCCCCCGCAACCAAAAATAAATCTTATATTTTTATAGGATTTATTTTTTTGCATAAATTAAAATTACTACTGGATTTTAATATGCAAGAATATTAAATAATGAGAAGAAAATAGGCATTTTAATCATTTTGAGATACTCATATAAACTATATTAAAATTTAAATATGATAAGAGTCAATTTTGATATGGTAAATATATATATTCTAAAGAGCAACTATCTGAAATGAAAGAATTTTTCACTTCAAATATAAAAGAAGTATTTCCAAATATCATAATAAACTATGTAATTTAATTATAATAATATATTATTATAGTAAAAATTTATATTTCTAAAAATATAATGTCTTTTATTTGGCTCTGTAATTTAAACAGAGCTATTTAATTAAAATTGTATTTATCATTAACTCTTTTATAATTTTTGTTTAAGTTTTTATTTTAATTAACAATAAAAAATTAACGATAAATAAAAATGAACACTCCAAACTGAAGTGCTCATATAATCCTTATCTATAAAATACAGCTGTAATCATAAAATTAGTGCCATACTTTTCATTTTCTATAATTCCACTATCTCCCCATTTACCAAAACCTGCTTTAACTGCTAAAGGTCTTAGATCTCCATAGATAGAAAATACACCTTTAGACCATACTTTTTTATATCCATATCTTTTAACAAGCCTTTTAATTTCTTTTAAATTTTTATTTGCTATACTTTTAACCTTAAATATATCCTTAGAAACTTTAAAAAACTTTTTATAAAATAAAGTACTATCACAATAATGAGCGAATATTAAACAATTAGTATTATTACTTATTTTTATATTGCCTTTAAGAATTACATTGTTACTCTCAGCTATTTTATATGCCTCATTAATTAAAAAATTCATATTTATCTCTCCAGATTAAACATATTTTCTTTTATTATTTACATTTCTTAACTGTTATATGTATACATTACTAATACTCTGCTTTCTAAAACTTTGTTTGTAATAATAAACTTTCTCATTTCATTTTTATTTTTTTACATAAATATTTAAGGATATATAATGATTCTTTCTAGCAATCACTATATACCCTTTCTTATACGCTTAAAATACTTTTTTAAATATACTAGCTATTAATTTCTTAGTTACTCCAACTGGAATATCTTCAAAATACAAGCTTTTCTTTAAATAATCATTATTCCAATATTTAAAATCAGCTATTGAAAAATCATCTTGCCTAGATAAACTTTTCCACACCTGAAACATAATAAGTGATTGTAATTTAGGTTCATGAATCTTATGAGAGTTTAACTCATTACTAAATACTTTAGCACCTTTAATTATCTTATTTATATTTTTATTACTTAATTCATTACCTCTATATGCTATAGGTAATGTTTGTATATAATTAACATTCCAATAACTCATTACTTTCTTAATATACTTTGCAGTACTAGTATGACCAGCTCCTGCAGTTGTTGTAATTATTAATACTTTTTTATTATAAAACTTAGGTCTATGAAAATTATAAGACATATGATCTATAAAATTTTTTAATGTTCCTGATACCTGCATTGAGTAAACTGGAGTTGTAATAATAAAAGCATCTGCTGCTTCCATCTTTTTAACTATAGGTTCAATATATGAGTTATGTGGACACTTTTTTTCACCTTTTTTTATACAATTAAAACAACCAATGCACATTGGAATTTTCTCTTTTGATAATTCAATAACTTCAAATTCAAAATTACCATTCCTTTGCATTTCTTCTTTTACTTTGTTTAATACATCCCAAGTATTACCCCTTCGTGGGCTTCCATGTATAATTAAACATTTCATTTAAAAACCTCTTAATTAGAATTATTTTCTATGAATATTATACTCATCTTATTCATTAAAATTATCATTAAAATTTAATTTACCTTAATACAAAGTATATTTAACCAAGTAATATCTCCTCTTCCTGGAAGAATATCAGTTGTTTTATATATTTTTTCAACCTTTAGATTCTTAATTTTATTTATTAATTCACTAAAAGTTTTTTCAGTATAACAATTAAAATATCTTTCTTTTTCATCAATATACTCATTTTCACCATATTTAAAAGACATATAGAATACTCCATTAGTTTTTAAATTTGATGATATGTTTTTTATTACATCTACTATTTGATTTTTATTTACATGAAGTAATGAAGCACATGCCCATATTCCATGAAAGCTTTCTGTTAATTGTAGATCTTCAAATTTGCTGTAAATTACTTCTTTTCCAATTATCTTGCTAGCAGCAACTGCTAATTCTTTTGATCCATCAACGGCTATGACATTATATCCTTTTTTTATGAATTCAAGACTATCTCTTCCTGATCCACATCCTAAATCAAGTATATGACCACCTTTTGGTATGTATTTTAGGAAATCCTTATATAGATGGCTCATGTCTACAGATAGTGTACTTTCTATATATGATTTTGAATTGTTGTTATAAAAATCTAATGTTTTGTTTTTCATTTGTTTCCCCTTATTCATTATATTAATTAATAAACTTTTTTTAATATAATTCCTTTCATAAATCCGCCACGTTCTTCAAGCTTTTCTTTTCTCTTATTTAGTAAATCTTCTTCAGTATATCCAAGATTATGAGCGATACCAAATAATACTTCCATAACATCAGCAAGCTCTTCTAAATTTTTATCCTCTAAATACTCATTAACCTCTTCCATTAATTTAGCTTCAAGTAATCCTGTTCTTTGTTCCATATTAGCAATTTCTATATCACATTCTTTTCCTGATTTTTTTATTACTTCTGGAATTAAATCTCTAACTAATTTATTATAAGTTTTCATAATACACCTCTAAAATAATATAAACAAATTAAAAGAAGTCATAATAAATGACTCCTTCTAACCTATATTATATACTATTTTTCATTACTAAAAAATCTATTCTTATAATAAGTTGCAACTCTTAAATCAATAGCATCTTTCATGTGTTTTTTAAAAGCTTTATTACTTATAATATCTCTAATATCATCTTGAAGTGAAATTAAACATCCATCTTTACTCTTAAAGAAATCACCATGAGTCTTAATTAAAAATTTAATTGGATTATTCTTAGCTAAGCTAATATACTTCTTTTTATCCCAGTTCATAAAATCACTAGTTCCCTTGTCCTTAAGCATATCAACCTTATTAGATCCCTTTCTATAAAAATGATAAAAACTTTTATAAATATCATCCTCTGATATCTCCATCTTTATATCTCCATCATTATAAAAAGCTAATAAAACTGGCATCTTATAAGTTTTACTCATACTAGTAGTTTCAATCATATTAATAAATTCTCTTCCTCTAGAATTATATAATATTTCTTCATCATCAGTTAATTTATCATTTTCTTTTATATATTCTAGATAATTAGAAAATGGATTCATTGCTTTACTTTTACTTTTTATATTTTGATAAACTTCATCATCCATATAAGTAAAAAACTCTATTCTATTTGGCCTATATCCTAACATATCAGATACAATTTCAAACTGCTCTTTAATTTTATCCTTGACCTTCATTTCTCTTTCAGCTTGATTCTTAAAGATATCTATTATTCTGAAATCAAAATCAACAATACATTCTTCAGGAAATTCATAATCACTTTGCCTATTATTCTTAGATTCTATTGATGAATACTCTTTTCCACTTAATAAAAACGGTACTAAATTAGCTTTCTTATAATTTCCTATAAAATCAAGCACATTTAAGTATGTCTTATCTTTAGCTTTTCTTAAACCCCTTCCCAACTGTTGTAAGAATATAGTTGGTGATTGAGTAGGTCTTAAAAACATAACCATATCTATTGCAGGTACATCTAGCCCTTCATTAAACATGTCTACTGAAAATATAACCTTCAATTCTCCAGAAGTTAACTTAGATAAAGCTATATTTCTCTCTTCAGAATACTCCCCTTTTTCTCCACTATAAACAGCAGCTGATGGTATATTATTTTCATTAAATACCTTTGCCATATATTCTGCATGATGTCTTGAAGTGCAGAATCCCATTGCTCTTTTTGAATTATATTTTAGGTAATGATTTAATATAAGCTCTCCTCTTTTATTTAACATTAAAGCTTCTTCAAGTTGTTTATCATCATATTTACCATTTTTATAATCTATACTTTCATAATTTACAGTTTCATCATAAATACCATAATATCTAAAAGGTACTAACCATCCCTTATTTATAGCATCTTTTAATCTTACTTCATAAACCATGTTATAATCACAAAGTGCAAATACATCTTTAGAATCAAGTCTTTCTGGTGTTGCAGTAAGTCCTAATAAGAATTTAGGTTAAAGTAATCTATTATTTTCTTATAGTTATTAGAAACTGCATGATGGAATTCGTCAACTATTATGTAATCAAAATAATCTTTTGAAAAATATTCTTCATTTAAATATTCATCTTTACCTAGAGTTTGTACTAATGCAAATATAAATGAATTTTTTGTATCTTTTTGATTTCCATAAAAGAATCCAATATCATCAGAATTTCTAACATTTTTAAAACTTTGAGCTGCTTGCTTTATTATTTCTTCTCTATGAGCCACAAATAAAATTCTATTATATTTAACTGAATCAAAGGCTGCTAAATATGTTTTTCCTATACCAGTTGCAGCAACGATCAATCCTTTATCAAAACCTTCTTCTCTAGACTTCTCTAATGAATATAACGCTTCAATCTGAGCTCCTCTTGGTTCAAATATATTTATAACATTATCTTCTTTGATTTCTTCTTTTTCAATATCCTTATAAACATTAGGTCTTGTCCATTGTTTTGAATAATCTTTTAACACTTCATCAGTTATTATTAATGAATGATTATTAAATAGATCTTCAAAGGTATCGTAAAATACTTTAAAGTCATTTGGAGCAGTTGATTTTAAAAATCTATAGTTCCATTCTATTGATGATGTTAATGCTCCTCTTGATATATTTGATGAACCTATATATATTTCACTATCTATTGGATTGTGAAACATATATGCTTTTGGATGAAAGGATTTATTAGGATTATTGTAAAATCTTAAGTCTACTTGATTTTTTAGTTCTGATTTTAATAGGTATAATGCTTGTGGTTGTGTTATTTTCAGGTAATTTCCTGTAAGGATTCTTATTTTAACTCCACGATTTAGTGCTTCCTTTAGGTCTTGTAGTAATAGTTTTACTCCTGATTCCATTAGGAATGATACTATTATGTCTATTGTTGTTGCTGTTTTGAAGCTTTGTTTTAGTTTTGGGTAGAGATGGTTTTTATCTCCTGTTGTTGTATTGGAAGCTAATGTATTATAATTTATTGATTTTTCTTTTACTTGTGATATTTCATTTATCTTTTTTGTATTATTTATCATTTAATCACCTAACCAACTTCATATTTATAAATATTCTAATGACTATTTATAACTTTCTTAGTTTATATATGACTTTGTCCATTTTTAAGTATGTTAAACATTTCATCTTTGTGTATAGCCACAATCTCCTTATTCCATATACCATCATTAATATAAATCATCTCTTTCATTACTTTTAATTTAAGACTTTGCTCTATAATTCCTTTATATGAAGTTACCTTTCCTTCTGGAGGTAAATTAGAGAATTTTGAATTTCCAGAAACAGTTATTAAAGCTAAATTTCCAAAACTATTCAACTCCTCATCCTCCCACTTCATAAATGATTCTGTATCGATTGGATGCTGTGGATAAAAATGTTCTATTGAATTTCTAAATTGAAAATACCAATCATCATCTAATTTTGATATTATTGATTTTCCTTTATATGAATATCCATCCCTATATAAAATATAGTCAAGATAAGTAAAAACAATACGCTCAAAACCAAATCCACTAGCTTGTTCATAATCAGACTCTTTTACTTTTTTAACACAATAGTCTTCTAATAACTTTAGTATATTAATATTTTTATCATTGATTAAATTTCTCAATACTAATGAAATCCAATGCATAGTCTTAGGTGATGTATAAGTAATACGTAAACAAGATTGAAGTGTTCTTAGCTGTTTGTTATTATTATCATCTCCACCAAAAGTTCCTATATATTTTGGTTTTAACGAATTTCCCCTTTTCTCATCTTTGTAAGATTCTAAACGTTGTAATGACCATTTACCAGTCTCCTTATAATCTTTTGTAAACTCTCTTTTTATAATATATTTATCAAACAAAACCCTACACTTTAATAAATTATATATGAAATTCTTTGCCTTTTCTTCATTATCCCAATTTAGTTCTATATTTTTCAAGAAATTTTTATCATCTAACATTGACTCATTTTCATTATCTTCTGATATTGTCTTATTTACTTGCAATATAAAATTAGGAAAAGAAATAATAGATTCAAACCTCTCATTTTCTTCAGAAATTTTAGAAGCATCATTTTTATGAGTTTGTGGATTTTGTAAAATTTCAATTAACGTTCTACTAGAATTAAATAAGCTATATTCTTCTTCATCAATAACTTTTTCTTTAACCTTATCAAAATTGCTAACTTCTGATTTTAGTCCACTCCAATCTTTAGTAAAAAGACTTTTTCTTATTTTTGAGTCAAAATTCATTTGTACATATGAATCCATGTTAGAGCAAGCATCCCAAATAAGTGCTCCTGCCTTTTTATCCTCATCTGTTGATAGCTTACTAAGTAGTTTAGCTTTTGCTATTTCATGTAACTCCAATTGTTCACCACGTGTGTTCATAATTTCAAAATAATGATTTAAATCTATATTTTGTGGTACTTGAATACGAATTAACTGTACGTTATCTAGTTTTTCCCTGAAATCTTGATTCTTAATCATTTTACTCTTAAAATAATCTTCAATCATTTTATAACCATTAATAAGTTCTTTAGATTGTAGTTCATCTAAAAGATTACTTCTTTCTTCTGTTCCTATAATTGAAAGTGTACGATTTGATTTTTCTCTTGCCTCAAAACATAAGGAACCATTAAAAAAATCCATATTCAAATATTTTTCTAGTAAGTATAAAGTTGTCAGACGTTGTTGTCCATCAATTACTTCATAAACACCTGTATTCTTTTGATTTACAATTAAATTACCTAAAAAATATGTTCCATTGGAATCATAAATATCGTCAATTAATTGTTGAATTTGATTTTCTCCCCAAGCATAATTTCTTTGATATATAGGAATTTCATACTTTACATTATTAAATAATCTTGATACTTGTAATATCTCTAATTTTTTATTCATATTCTTACCACCCATTTTCTTTTTCTAAAAATTTCCATATATGTTCATATTTTCCCCAATTATTTTTTGTAATTTCTGTTTTATCTACTCTCTTAAAAATAATAAGTTCTAATTCTTCTGGAGCATTCATTTCACTAATTTTAGTAAAAATGTCTATTCCTTCATTAATTTTCTCATGCTTTCCTATAGCATATTTATTAATAGTCTCTGGATATATTGCTGCCATAACCAATCTAAGGGAATAACTCCAAGTATATAATTGTTTCATCACTGTATCGGTAATTGAATCAATGCCAAATCTATCTGCAAAAAATAATAACACACTTTCATAAAGTTCCTTTATATAAACATCTCCTGTACGTTTACTAGGAATTTCATTAATATCTCTGTGAAAGTCCTTAATCTTATTTTTAATCTTCTCAAGTAACTCAGCATAATGTATGGTATATGCAAAAAATCTTTTTCCTGCAATTAATGGCTGAGTTAATTGAAATTGATTTAAAGGTTTAGTAGCTAAAATTTCTACACTACCATTATTATTCATTTGTTCTATAAAAAGATTTGAAGCCTTTTGATATATAGCATAATTATAAATATTATTAGTTTTAATTCCCTTAAATGCCCCAATCTCTTTACTTGAGTAACCTAATCCATTTCTCCACTTATACCATTGAGTTAGAGGAAATAAATAAACTCTGAATAATTTTTCTAAATTATCTTGATCTTCATTTTCCCAAATACTAATAATCTTATTTTTTAAATCTTCTTCTTCATTATTCATTTCTCTTAAATGATAAGATTTTAGTAAATCATGAGGAGCCAATTCCTTTCCCCTTGAATTTTGAGAATCAAAAAACTGAAATGCTTCTTGTTCTTCATCAGTTACTATTTTAACTAAAGTACAATTTTTTAACAAATAATCTTTAAAGCTTTCCCTACTTTTAAGTTCAGAAACTTTCTTTTTTAATATTTGAAAATTATTTATTATAACATTCTCTGAAAAAGAATTATAACGCTCATTTAGTAACCCTAACTCTCCATATCCAAGACAATAAAGTAAAATTGACAATGTAGTAATACGTTGTTGTCCATCTACAATATTATAAACTTCATTATTCTTATGTAATATTACAGAACCAAGCCTATATTCATTTACACCTTCTTTATATGCCTCATAAATATCCATAAACAAAGTATTTGTGGATGATACGCTCCAACTATATGGTCTTTGATATTCTGGAATAGCTAATTTCAATTGAAATAGATCTTTAATTGTAAAAATTGATAATTCATCTTTAATTAATGCCATTTTTTCATCCTTTCTCTAGATATATATAATATTATTTCTATAACTATTTAAGCTTTTTATTTGACTTATAACCATAATTATTCAATATTTAAATATATTAGTTACATTAAATTAGAATACTAAATTAAAAAAGGGCGAATATTTATCATCTAAATATTTAGCCCTAAACTATTATCTGTTAATAAAATACTATATGTTCTTATACTTCTTCATATACTTTTTCTTACTTAATAAAATTATATAAATTTGTATTGACATTAGCTATTATTTCAGTTACCTCTTTATTACAATAAATATAAACACCCTCTCTTGATCTTGTTAACAATGTATATAATATACTTATTAATTCATTTTGTAAGTACCTTAATTCTATAATCTAACTTTTTTAAAATTACTATTCTTGTTTTTAAACATTAACTTTTATTTTTTCTTTAATAAGTTTTTAATATTAATATTTTTTTACCTCAATATAAAATCATCATCATTTATCATCGCCTTTTTAAAATCATTTAAATCAACATGCTGTAACTTTAATCCATATTTATGTGAAAACATTGTTATGGCCATTAAGGCATTATCATAATTTTCTCCTGTTTTCATATTATAATCAAAAGTTTTAATAAATGAAGATAACATTTCCTTTTCTCTTGCTTCAAATTTCTCTAATTGATAATTAACTTTTTTTCTATACTCTTTTAATTTTTCTGTAGCTTCATCATATAAACTAGCTATTCTATTATACTCGCATGCATTTAGCTTAGTACTTTTTATTATTTCTCTACAAGTTGTTACTACATAACTCGCTGTAGTATATATCATCATTGGAAGAAATGCCGGTGTATTTCCTAAAGTTAATTGTATTGCTTTAGTCAAATAAATAGTAGATACTGTTTTTATAGCTGTATTGCTCATTTCTTCAACTAGATCTTCTGAACTTATTTCTCCTTTAGCATATGAATAAACAGAAACGCCACAATCAACTAACCCTCCTGCAAGAGCTGTCGCTGCACTACCATCAGATAAAACTGGTATAGATGCTTTTTGAGAAGCAATCCTTAATGTTGAAGATAGAAAACCTGTTATTCCTCCTCTTGCTCCTGATTTAACTACATCTACTCCTAAATCCTTAATTGCCTCATTTAACTCCTTTTTATCTTGTAATACATCAATAATATTAGTTGTACTTGAAACTATTCCAGTAACAATCATACTTGCAGCTGCAGTATTAATTGTAGTGTTTCCTATTTCTTTTATAACCTGATTTTTTTCAAAATTCCTAATATAACTATCTATATCATCATAGGCACTCTTTAACTCTGATGTAGTTGTTCCTCCTGAAGATACTCCACTTATATCTTCTGTAAGCCCTTGCTCTCTTAAATTTCTTTTCACATCTTCGTACATACTCTTAGATATTTCACCATTTTGTAATTTTATATCTAACTGCCTAACTACATCATCATATTTATCACTAGCTATAACTCTTTGCATTCCTTCATATTTTGTATTAGAAATCCCTTTATCTGCACTAGCTGTATCTCTTACATTATTATTAACCTTAGCTTGTCCTCCTTTTCCAATTACCTTATTACCTTCAAATAGTCTAAAGTCATCTGGTGCATGTGGTTCACCTAATCCACCCCATTCTTTTTTTGCATCTGTTACAACAAATCTACGGTTAATCCCTGCATTAGCAAGATTTCTATTAACCTTTGCAGCCTCAATATATTCAAATAAATTTCCCTTAGCTTGTTCATAATTTACATTCTTTATTTGCAATGATTTTTTTAATAATAAATCCATGCCATAAAAACTTGCATTAGTTCCATTTTGAAAATTTTCCGATAACAAATTTCCAATTTGATATTCCGAAAAATTTAATATATCATTATTATTCTTCTTTTTTCTATCCAACAATTTCTTCTCCTTGCTCACCTAAATACTTAATTGTTGATTCTGTTGCTGCTTCAAGAACTTTTTCAGCATTTTCATCTATATTCCCTTCATTGTTTAATATAGGCGCTGCTAATACTGCATTATATATTTGGGTTAGTAACCAAGCTACCTGTAAAGACTTTTGATCATTTTCACTTAATAGATTAAAATCTATCTTAAACTTTATCCTCAAAAACTTTTTAATACGATTTATTAATTTTTTACTTTGTTTTTCTGTAGATATTTTCAGTATATTATCTAACTCTATAAGCATACTTTTATATATATTGCTAAAATTACTTATGAAATCCGTATATAATTCAGCTATATTTTCAACACTTACTAAAAAATCCTTCATTATTCCCATTTGCTCTACTGCATGTTTAGCTTCTGAATAAGTTTTTCTTGCATTAGCTAAATTTTCTTCAGCTTTTGCAGCCATAATAAATCCAGCTACTGCTAATACAGGACCTGCAACGATTCCTCCTAACACAAGTGTTCCACCTGCCATTCCAAGACCTCCTGCTGCTAATGAACCTCCACCAAACCATGCTAAGGTAGCATTTGTTGCTGCTGCTCCAGACAAAGATGCAATAGCTGTTCCTGTTGAAGCTGAAGCAAACATCATTGCTCCACCATATGATGCAATTCCCGCTAATGCTCCTGCACTAAGAGATCCTACTCCACCTTTTAAAACTTCTGTCGCTTTTAATGCAGCTGTCTCTATTACTTTTAAATCTCCAACATTTTTAATATTAGCTTTCAGTATATTATCTAAGTTAACCTCATTTTCTAATCTTACATTTTTAAAATTAGAAAATACATTTATAAACTTCCCTAAATCTTCTGACCAAGCTTTTAATTTTAATTCTCCCAATACTTCTAATTGCCTTGCTGTATCTTCTTTTTGCGTCTCTAGTTCATTTTTTGCTCTATCATATATGTATTCAGCATCTTCAACTAATTCTTTTGCTTTAGAATTATTTGATATAGCCTTTCCTCCTTTCGCTACTCCTGCTACTCCTGCTGCTGCCGCTAAACCTGCTAAAATAAATGGTACTGCCATTTTATAACCTCCTTAGTTTATCACACATTATTTTATTTATTTCTATATATTCTTTTAAAGATAATTTATCTTTAAATAATTTATACATTTTAATTACATCACACTTATCTGGCCTATTATCATAAATTAAACATAATCTTGATTCCTTACTAAAATATCTGCATACCCCTGATCCATCATGCAAATCAGAATATATACTATTCATATTCAATCTTGTACAACATACTCCACATTTATCGCATTGAAATTTTATATTTGTCATATTTCCACTACTTTCAATTCTATATTACAAAAGAATAAACTATTATATACTAAGATAATTTCATTCTTAATTATATTATAGATCAATAAAAAAATTATTTTTGTCGTATTTTGTCTAGCTATATTAATTATTTAATTCTCTTAAATAAATATTATATTTGTATTTCTATATAAGTATCTTTTCATCAAAATAAAGGCCCTACAAAACGTAGAACCTTTATTCTTTATAGTTATTTATAAAAAACTTTCAATATTACTTCTTACCTTTTAAACTAGCTCCACCAACAGCTGTCACAACTCCTTCAATACATAATGTAAATATTCCACTCATTACACCTATTTGCGGTAACTCAGATTGATTATTTGTTGGTTTTGAAGTAACAGATTCATCTTTTTTATCAGTATCAGAAGAAGTTCCTGCATTACTTTCATCTTTCTCCTCTTGCTTATCTCCATTATCTTCAATAACTCTATCCTTCTCATTTTCAGTCTTTACTTCACTATTATAAAGACCTTCAACTTCCTTATCAGACAATGTTGTATTGAAAACTGTAATATTGTCAAATTTAGCATTTGATATATCCACATCTCCCCAAATGTTACCACTTACAATTATAACATCTGTTATTAAAGCTAAGAATTTATCTTTAAAACAAACTGATATATCTTTATTATCTCTACCTACTTCATCGCCATTAACATATACAACAATTCCATCAGGCTTTACAGTATAAGTTACATATTCCCACTTATTTTCTTCTAATGTTTTTTAACTTTACCTATTTAACTTAATACTTCCTCGTTGTTAAATTTCCATGTAATTATAATATCATTTCTCCCCTCTATAGGTTTTAAATATTAATTTATTATTAATTCTTAATTAAACTATCTCTAACTTTTTTTACCGCCTTAGGCAAGGCCTTTAATACAATTCTATCTGATAAAACAATTGCATTGTTTGGAATTAACTTATTTTCCTTCCCCCACATAACTGGATAAATATATATATTAGTTTTCTTATTATTATATAATATTTGTATCTTATTATTTACCTCTATAATACAATTATTATCAATCTCTAAAATCTCTTTTATTGGTTTAAATATTTTAACTTGTTCTAATAAAGTTAATTCATTAGCAATTTTTCCTTCAATACCCCATTCAATTAATTGTAAACCAATTTTTCTATCTAACATACTCTGAACTCGCTGATTCCAAAAATGATTTAAGCATTGATGACAAGATGTATCACACTTACATTCTAACAATAATTTTTTACTACTCATTATTAATTCATTTGCTCTTAATGCAATTTCTGAGCTATATCCAGCCCCACTTGACAAACTATCGAATAAAAAGATATCAATATATAATTCTTCATTGCCTTCTCTAATTCTATATCCACCTTTAATTTCATTAAATTCAATATCTAACAATCTACTAGAAGCTAAAATCATAGCTTCTGTCACAGTAGTTGCTGAAGTTTTTAACCAAAACTCATTTAAATCACAATTAATAAAATTTTTGTCAATCCTGAATTCAAATACAGCCATATCCGTTATAAAATTAGTTCCTAAAACTACATCTGCAATATCTCTATGTGAACATTTCTTCATATAACCTCTTGGATGTTTATATGGTCTCTTTACATTCTTAAACTCTTGCGCTCCAGGTACTGCAGCTCCACAATCTTTACATACTTTAAATCCTTTATTTTTAGGCCCATTATTTAATATTATTAACTTTTGATCTTCTCTTCTAGCAATTCTTATATTATTACATCCAAACTCTTTCATATCATTTTGATTTGGTGTTGTTGAATAGCATGGTTCTTGTGCAAATGATATTTCATTATCACTTTCCGCTTCAGGAATACTATCTGCATTTAATGGAGCAAATCCCCATGGTTTTAACATATTTTTTTCACCAATATTTGCTCCCTTACAAAATGGACATTTTCCATCCTTAGGCGAACTTATATCAAACCATCCACATAATTTATTATTACAATAATAAACTGTCTTATAATAATCTCTATTTTCAAAATATGTTCTTGCTGCTTTATCATAATTACCTGTTAAGAACTTAGAATGATAACTATATATTCCACCTGATCTATATGTTTTCTTATCAACTACTATTAATCTTCCTGGAGCATATTCACTAATAGCCATATCTAATGCTCTATCTGGCTTTTGTATAATCCTTTTTCCCTCTTTATCCTCAATATAAAATCCTACTACATTTTTAGGAAATGAGTATGTTGGAAATATACTTTCCTCATATAATACATCTAAAACTGATTTTTGATTATTATTTTCATCATTATAGTCATTTGGATTATTTTCTACTTTACACTTAACTTCATATAGCCTCTTCAATAAATCATTCTTAAAAAGATTAAAGTCAATTGTTATATTTCTTGGTATTAAAATATTTTTTTCATTCTTAGCTAAAGAATAACTTTTAACATACTTCTTAAAGTCTTCATATGCTGTTTCAAAAAAACTAGAAATTCCTATCTCCTCAATAGAAATTCCTTGTTGCATGAAATACTTCGTTACTAATACAATACTTAAATGCCTATAAACCAATTTACTATTCTCAATATCTATCCAAGGTTTTCGTACATCCCCTGAAATTATTATTTCTGGATTATTAAAATAATAATTATCATGAGGTCCATTATCTGTATAAGTTACAATTGTTGAAATAGATGCACTTTTTCTTCCTGCTCTCCCTGCCCTTTGTTGATAATTTTCTCTCATAGGAGGAATGTTCCTCAATCCAACTGCTGTTAATGAACCAATATCAATTCCAACCTCCATAGTTGTTGTGCAACTTAATATATCAACTGGCACATCATCATTAGTTTGTACATCCTGAAACCTCATTTCATAGTCTTCAGTGGTAGACCATAACTTCTGTCTTTGATCCTTATGCGATAGTTGTGCTGAATGTTCTTCTGTGTTAATACTTGTAATTTTATCATTTATATTATTAATAACTTCTAAAACAGGTTTTCTCCAGAAACTTAATCTTCCAAAATCTTCTGATCCCATCTCTTTAATATGTTTAGAACCACAGTGTGAACACATTCCCCATATACTCTTACTAAAAACGCCTGAACACTCCTTACAATGATACCATTTTTCTAAATCAGCACAGATTAATTTAATTACATTTAAATTTAAAAATACCTCTTCTTCTCTACCTAAATTATTAGTAAATTTTAAGAAACATTTATAAATTAAATTTATCTGCTCTTCAGTATAACCTCTACTTCCAAGAATAA
Source organism: Clostridium cuniculi (assembly GCF_004353185.1). Taxonomy (GTDB): domain Bacteria; phylum Bacillota; class Clostridia; order Clostridiales; family Clostridiaceae; genus Clostridium; species Clostridium cuniculi. The sequence goes on from NZ_SMUS01000010.1 coordinate 48,668, forward strand.
CTCTTATAGTTCTATTAATATTTTTATCTTTTTTTATACCAAATCTTTCAAAATTACTCGCCTTAATATTTCTTCTTATCTCATTATCAATTTTATCACCAAGTGCATAACTATCTTTCATAACTAAGTTTGCCCATATTGCAAACAAATCACAAAATTCCTCTGTGCTTAACTCAACCTCTTCATCATCTAAATCATCTTCTACTTCTATTAGTAATCTTTTACTACATGGATATACATAACATAAAGCTATATCGGATAATGAATGATAACTACTACATAATAATTTAAGAATACTCTGATTATATAAACCCGGTCTATTATTAAATTCCTCATTTAACTCATCATATTCAATTTCCCTATTTCTTCTTCTTGCTCTTCTTATTTTTTCACTTACTTTTTCAATATCACGTTTAAATATCTCTTCATCTTTACCATAAAATAATTTTAAATTATTATTATATGCTACTTCTAAAAATGCAACATATAATAGCTCCATCGTTGGAGCTTTATTATTATTCTTAGCCCATTCACCCAATTTTTTGCTTGCTAATACAATAACTTTTCTTATTGCATCATCATCTGCTGCCTTAGTTAAGTCCTTAGCTAATCCTGCAGCTCTTTGTCTGCTATCTGAAAATAGCAAAACCTTCCTTCCAGCATTTGGGAATTTTTTTATTAATTCTTCTTTAAATATAGTTGGTGGCTGTATATGCAACTGTTCAGATACTAAATTATAAAATGATTCATTTCCCTTTGTAATAAAATCAGTAACATTTAAATGTGATTTCTTACATTTAGGACAAATATAATATGTTAATACACCTGGTTTTCCTTTTTGCTCTTTATTCTCGTATGCAACATGAATAAACCCTTCATTATTTGCATAATTATCATTTTCATATAACTTTCCTGTTAATGAATTTAACCATCCTATCCTAATATCTTTAGATTTTTTATAATTTAAATTACTAGGAATAATATATAAATGTACTTCCTTAAAAGCTTCATCATATTGTTCACCTAGTGAATTCCATATAAATTTCTCACTATATTCATTACTATACATATATCCTTTTAAAAATAATGCCCCACATCTACGATCATTAACTAGTTCATATACTTTGGATCCACAACAATCACAAAGCTCTTTTTTAGAGTTTAAAAAAATCTTTCCTATTGAAATTCCCTCTGATGACACCCCTTCAGAACAATTAGGATTACTACAAGCATATATTCCTTGAATTCCTCTAAACATCATGTGTAATCTTGCTGGAAATAATACTTGTTTATCCTTATTTTTAGCTAAAGGAGATACTGCTAATAACGTTTCTACAGCTCTTCTTGCTTTTTCCCTTTCTTCATTAGGAAATATATTTTCAGCTAAATATTCATAGCTTTTAGCTGACCCTCTACATGCCTTTAATATTTTCATCATTGGTTCTAAATTTTCTAAATAACTATAAAGCCATTGCTCACATTCATTGTAATTATTAAAATTAACATTCTCCCCCATTTGTTTAGCAAAGTACTTGATAGAATTTATACGCTCATCTTCTTCACACTGAAAAATATCCACATTAATATTTGCAAGCTTATTAATATCACACTTTTTAGAAGCCTCAAAATTTATTGTAGCTTGTACACCATTTATTATACTAATATCATTAATATCACATCCTGTAATATCTGTTATAAAATTATTAATATCATATTCTCCATCTTTAGGAACACTAGCCGAAGTCAAAATAAATTGTACTCTCTTTTCTTGTATTCCTAAAGTATTTAATAACCTCCTAATAAGTAATGCAACTTCTCCTCCTGCTGCTCCTTTATACATATGTGCTTCATCAATAATTATAGTTAATTTATTCTTTTCATCTAAACTTAACCATTGTCTAGTATCATCCCACAACTTATTTTCCCTTGGTCTTATTAACATATATTCAAGCATTGAATAGTTTGTAATTAATATATCTGGACACAACTGCTGCATTTCTTGTCTAGTTATCAATTCTGCATCCTTATCATCAGTAACATGTTTTCCATTTTTTAAATTCTCAACAAATTCTGATAAATTATATTTAGATGGATACTTTCCTATTTCTATAAGTTTCTTCTTAATACTCTCGTCTTTTTTCAATAAATCTGTTTCTAAAGTTTTTGCTAGATCTTTATCCTGCTCTAAATTTATTTCTCCCGGATATGGCGTTCTACCTGTGTACATACCAAATTGTGGACGCCTTACATTTTGACCATTTAATTCTTCAAAGAAACTTAAAAACCTACCTTCGCTATCACCAATCATTTTTCTTAATCTTCCAATTTGATCGGATACTAAAGCATTCATTGGATAAAGCATTAAAGCTCTAACTCCTCTTTGTTCCCAACTTACATTTTTTGCTTCACTTATAATACTACTAATCATTGGCCACATAAAACATTCTGTCTTTCCTGAACCTGTTCCTGTAGCAACAAATGTATTCTTTCCATTATAAAAACTTTCTAAAGCCTTTATTTGATGCTCGTATGGATTTTTATATACCCCTAAATTATTTTTAATCATATTTAATAATATATTTTTAATATTTTCTGGTATATTAGCATTTACAACTCCATTCTCTCTTACTTTATATGATGGATTAGCCTCAATAAATGGTTTAGAATAAAGAATTCCCTCTTTTTCTAATTTATCTTTACACGCTTCTATTAATAATTGACTTTCCCCTAAATACTGAGCAATAATATAATCCTTCAATTTATTTCTTAAAGCATTATGAGTACTATTTACACTATACCTCTCCATCTTTATATTCAACCATCCTTATCTTCAAACTAGTTAAAATTAATTTAATATAATCCCATACTTCTATTTTAAATAATAAATTTGTAACATCACTAATATTACTTTTAGGCCATCCCAAGCCTAATAGAATACTTTCTTCTATAGCCGGTAACTTATTTGTTAATTTTAACTGTACATATCCTTTACTAACTTTATTAACGTAGGCTATACTAGGATTTGCACATTCACTTTTTAAATTTAACATATATCTTCGTACTTCTAATCTATCTATATCATATTTACTTATTGATGAAATAAATAATCTACTATCTTTTTTCTTAATAAATCCATAATCAAAATCATTATATTTATATATAGTAATATCATTATCTTTTAAATTAATAACATCACTCCAACAATTTGATAAACACTTATTTCCATATTTATTAAATACTTTTAATTGATTACTTTCTTTAATTTCATTCATAGGGTTATTTAAATATGTAACATAAACATTTTCTAACCTTTCCATATCATAATTAAAAAATTTATTTATTTCTTTAAAATCTATATTATTGCAATTTCCTTTATTTCTATCTATAAATAATAATCCTGCAATATTAAATAAGTTTACGTTACCAATACCTCTAATAAGTTTACTATTTGAAGATATATTTACAAAACTAGATTTAGGAATCCCAAAATCTGTATTAAATCCAACAGAAATTATATCACCGCTTCTCGCTAATCTATCTCTTATTGTTACTATAGGTGACTCTTTATTATTTTCATTATAAAACCATTTTCGAACTTCAGGAAATACTAATAAAAACTTTTCTAATAACTCTTCTCCTTTAGATAATAAATACTTCTTACTTTTAAATACTTTTTTATCTAATACTTCTTTATCTAATATACATAGTCTAATATGTATTGATATTGCTGAATATAACAATCTAGCTATATATTCTTTATTATTTTCTTCATTATATGAATAAACATTTATATCATCTGATATTTTTTTTATCAATATATTTTTTATATTATCCACTAAATTCCACATTCCTTCTCAATATAATTAATGAATTCTTCAAATGTATATGACTCTATTTTCTTTTCTCTTAATAAACCTATAAAACTATTAACTCTTCCCTTATTTTTACTTAATGGATATATTGTATATTGAGCTATTATATTAAATACTAATTCTATATCTATTTTATAAGTTTCATTCATAATGCTAATTGCATTAGATAATATATATTTCATTACTTTATTAATGACATTTATATTATCATACCTATTTGAAATTAATTCATAAAAATAATTTACATTTTTTTTGCTTATATCTAAAATGCCATCACTAACTAATGATATAATCATTTCTTCATTTTTAGATAATCCACCTACATATTCAATATCAATTGGAATTATATAATTAAAAATACTTCTATTTATAATATGGATATTATCAGAATTTTCCATAGAAAATAACACTATTTTATCTTTTATCGCTTTTACTATTGGTAAATATATATTTTCATTAAAACTTTCTATAATATTTTCTAATAAAATTACTTTATTAGAAGATTTATTAATATGATTTATTAATGATTCACATGTTTCTGTTCTTTGCGATAAATTTATTATCTCAGGTGCTTGTCCATACATACTTGTAGAAATCGCCTTTGCTACCCCTCTTGAGTTATATCCAATAAGTGCTATTGGGGTTTTAGATACCATTATCGCAGTTAAATACTTTGCTAAATTTCCTTTAAATTTAGATTCTATACCTGCAATTTCCAAATTCACCTCTAAATCATAAATAAAGTCTTTTATATCGGAAGTATTATATACTTCGCCGAGTATTAGTTTTTCACATATACTATGTATATAGCTTGAATTATCCTTAATTCCCACTTCTCCAATTAAACCTTTTATTTTATTAATATTTATTAATAAATTTTTTTCTAAATATTCAATATCATTTTCATACTGTAATTTCTTTTTATTAATTTTTTCACTCTCATCTTTTAATTCTTGAATTTTTTTAGATATATTTTCAAGTTCATTTTTTTTCACTTCTATTTCTTTGATTAATTTAAAATTATTTTTTTTAAATTTATCCTCTAACTCATTATTAAACTCAATAGTTTTTTTATTTATTATTAAATTTACTTCTTCAAGTTCTTTCACTTTTTCTATATATCTTTTATTTAATTGCTCTATTTTATTTTTTTCATTTAATAATTCTTTATCAAACTTTTTTTTCTCTTCATTTTTTTCTTTCTCTAACTTATTACAACTTTTTTCAATGTCTTTTATTCGATATTTATAATTTTTTTCTCTTGTTTCATACTCTTCTTTTAGGTTATCTATTATAATTAAATTATTAAACTCTAATTCTTTTTTTTCATTTTTTAATTGTTTTATTTCAGCTTCAAGATTAGTTATTATATATTCCTTCTCTTTCTTCAATTCCTCTTGTTTTTCTTTATATTGAGCTTGTATTTTAGTTACAATTTCTTTCTCTCTCTCTTTAATTTTTCTTTTCAATTCACAAATATAATTTATTTCTTTTTTGGCTTTTAAAGTTAATTTTATTTTATTAATAATGAAATATAATTCTATATCTGTATCAAAACTACTTTCTAATAATATATCTATTAAAGTATTCAATTCATTTTCCTTCTTCAATATATTATCTAAAGTAATATTTTTTTCTTTACAAGTATTATCAACCTTTAATAATATTTCTTTTATTGATGTATAAATAAAAGAAATTAACTTCATATTTTTATCAATAGTAATATTTTTATAAAATGAATCAACAATCATTTTTTTAGTTATACTTTCTACCCTGAATGACTGATATATTTTAGGTTTACATTTTGGATTTTTTTTCAAAAACATCCTAATGCTTTTTATTGAAATAATATTTATTATTCTCTCAAATACTTCATAATCTAAACTTTGTATAAAATCATTATATGAATTTACCGATTCTACTCCTAATTTTTTCATTATTTTATCATCCTATCTTAAATAATATTTCTTCAAATATTTTAATGCCATACTAGGCATCTTATTTTCAAATATATATTTCTTTATTAAATTAAAACTTCTACTATGCTGAGGTAATTTTAGCAAAAAACTTTTTATTTCTAATGGAGTTTTAACTACTATACCTCCAGAATTAATTAAATTTTTAAATAGTATATCATCATCAATCTCTTTATTAATTTTTATCTCTTTTTTATTAAAATATATACTAAATTGTGAATAACAAACTCCTTCAATAAATACTTGATCACCAAATTCAATATTATTTATTAAACATGCCTTACTATTTTCTAATTTATGTATCTTCACTTGATTATCTTTTTTTCTATGAATAATAATACATTTAAAATTAGTTTCAACTTTTAATTTACCTTCAATAGGCAAGCTATAATTTTCTCCAAATTCCAATATATTATTATTTATATCTTTAAATAATACTGATATAATAACTTCTTCTATATCATTTTCATACCTACTATAAATTTTGTTAATCATATAATCATTACCATTATAGCTAATACCTATTTTTTCATCTATATCATTAAAAAAATGGATATAATTTTCTGAATCAATTTTATATCCTAATTTATCTAACTTTAAAGAATCATCATGTAATGTCAAAAAAGAATTTTCAATATAACTATTAAATATTAATGATATAGTATCTGTTTCTAAATAATAATATTCATCATTATCATTTTGTATTATAGGAGGCCAAATAGTTATAATTTTATTTTTATTCTTAACTAATCTAACATTTAATTCTTTTTTACAAAAATTTTTAATATCAATAAATTCTAAGTCATTTTTAGGAATAAATTTTATTTTATACACATTGTATTTAGGAATAAATAAACTATTTCCTATATTCACTTCTCCTATTTTTTCACACATTATATTATTACTATATTTATCTAAAAAAGAAACTGATTTTGAAATTAAATAATAATACCCATTTATTACTATTTCTTCATTCTTTCTTATATACCTTCCACCTAATTCACCATATGTAAATAACCCTATACACTTATTAATACCTTCAATTTCATTTCCCCAATACTTTTTCATAATATTATTGGCAATAGGAGAACTGTAATTTAAATAATATTTACTTGATATTACATTAATATCCTTATACGTGATTTCATTTTCCAAAAAATTACACTCATTAAAAAAATATTTACTTAAACATATACCCTTATTATCTCTTATATCAAACGATATATTATGTCTACTTAAAAAATTTAAGTCTTTACTTTTTACTCTACGAAATCCTATCGCTAATGTATACATTTGGTCATTTCTCTTAATATATATATTTAATCCATGTTTTTCATATAAAGAACTATATTCACTACCTTGAATTCTAAGTTCACATTTTTTTGTATCTTCATTTAATTTTGTATGCCTAAAAAAAGATTTATGTTTTTCTTTTCTTACAAAAGATAAATATTCCCCACATTGCGGACAAAAGAATCTCTTATCTTTTACTGAAACAGTGTTACCTATTTTTTTCTTTATATCCTCGGCTGTCACAATTTTTTCATTTCCTCTAATGTCTACTTCAAATGCCTTATCCATTATCTATCCTTTCAAAAACATTCATAATAATATATTTTTTTATTATTTAAATTATGATTTTACATATTAAAGTCTTAATTAAAGATATAAAATATATACATACTTTCATCTATTTAATTAATAATTCTACTTCAAAATCTATATTCTAACTCATTATCTTTTCTCTTATCTCACCTATATCATAATAATAACTAAGATACTCTAAAAACGGCTCCTTCAAACTTTCCTTATCAAGCATAGGAGATAAAACTACAGGATAACTCTTATTAAATTCAAATATAACCCTTCTACCAACACGCTCATCTTTACCAAGATCAGGTCTATTCTTTATCTTAGCTTTCATTACCTTAGCTAAATCTAATTCATCAATAATATCTAAAATATTTAATAAAAACTTCTCATTTCTAAAAATTTCATATTTAATAATATAATTATATAAGTCAAGATTATCAAAAATCAGCTCATAATATCTTTGTCTTTCATCTTCATTTTCAACATTATCATTTACGTACTGTGCAGCTAATACACATTTATAGATATAATTTTGCCAGTCAAAATTCTTAACTACTACAGTATCGAACTCTTTTTTGCCTTCCTTTATCTGTGGATATTTCTCAAGTAAATATTCTCTTTTATAAACACAAAATAGTGAGTGCCAAAATAACTCATCAAAATGCACATCTCTATCAGTTTTTAAGTAATATTTAGATATTACATTTACAGCTTCAATAAATAATTCCTTTTTCTCACTTTCACTACCTCTTCCCATATAAATTGGAAAATCTGGTGCTTCATCTATATAAACTACATCTCCTGAAAAATAATCATCATTATTTCTTATTTGATCTTCTAAAAAGTCATTATAAAACTGTTCGCTTTTTTTATATCCATTCTTTAAAAGCCTAATTTCCATCAGAATATAACCTCCTTACTGCAGCTGTATATTTTTCTAACATCTTATCTGATATAGAGTAGATAACTTCATCAATATTTTCTATATTTAATTCACTAATCTTTTTCTTTTTCATAAGATTATATAACTTAAAATCTAACCCATCACTTGGTGGCTCTATTTCATCTAAATCAACTGATTCATAATCCTCACTATTATTTACAATAAATCTATATAAAGCCTTTTGTAATCCCATATATACATAAGGATTATTAAATGTACTACTTTGTGGTAGATCTGTAAATTGTAAAGCTTCATTTTTATAATTTATAATAATTGTTTCACTACCAAGCTCGATTTTTACATCTGACTTTAAGTTTGGATTAACCTTTTTCTCAAATAACTCTAAGGGCTTGTTATTGCTTCCCTCAAAAACAACACTATTCGAAAAACCTAATATTGAGTTTTTAGGCACATAAATTTCATCTTTAAACTCTTCATAAAAAGAACTTAAATCATAATTATTTTTAAAGTTAATTTCTTCATTTGACTGTATAAATAATTGAATTGTAGTTCTTTTACTTAATGATATTCTTGATTTTGAAATACTCTTAGTCTTTTCTCCATATTCAATGTTGAAAAATTTATTATCTTTAGATTGAATAATTAAAACTAAAGTTGCTTGTCCATTTTGCAATAGCTTTTCAATAAATGGAGAAGTAATATCATAATTTATTTCAAATATATATTCATTAGTATTTTCTTCTAAATTAATATCTAATATAAAACTACAATTATCATAACTATTAGATGTATTTGTTAATATAGGATATGGAAAATTTGCATCTTTCTTGTAAATCATATTACACCTCCACGTAGTACATAAATTTTAAAGCTTTATTATAGTTTTCTTTTAGCTTTAATTCTATTTGTACATTACCTTTAACTACTTTTACATCTTTAATTAAATTATCTTCTATTTTACATTTACGTCCTGTAGCTTTATCTATTACATATTCATAATTATCCTTCATATTAAACTCGTTATCATACTCTTGTCCCATTCCATCAATAACTGATAGTGCTATATCACAAAGCTTTACTTTCTTCATTTCATCAGTATATGTAAAATCAAATTTTACATATTCTTTATCTCTTATAATTAATCTCTCTACTCTATCAGGATGCACACTATAAGTTGTTAACTTTTCTGGACTTACTTCATTTACTTCTTGTTCAGTATCATTTTCATCATTTCTTGGTTTCTTTTTTACCTTTTTTAAAGGCTTCTTTTTCTCTTTATTCTTTTTCTTCTTATCTTTAGGATCTTTTTTCTTTGGAATATCCTGTTCAACCTTAACTACAGTTTTATCTTTATTTCCATTACTTAATTTTACCGTTCCAAGTGAATCTGCTAACTCTTGCTTAAATTGACTTTCTACATAATATAATACATCCTCAGTATTCATAACCCCATCTGTGGGATTACTCTTTTTAATTTCATCTTCAATGATTTTTGCCATTACTTTAGATATATTATTTATAAATCTCTTAGCATTTCTTTGTAATCTTTGATCTTTTATATGCTCAAAAGAAAGTTGTGTATGTGATTCATTTTCAAGAGATTTTAAAAATGCATCTTCTTTAGTTGAATCTGGTATTAAGACTGCATTAAAAGGTTTGTTTACATTTCCCTTAACCTTTTTATCTTCAATTTTCATACCTATAGTTCTAATTATGGCTACACGTCCTTTTGGAATAGACTCATCATAATTAAAATATAAATTGAAATTGTATTTCTCTTTTATATCTTCTATTGTAATTTGCATAGGTTTTTTCTTCATATATGTACTTAAATATAATGGAGTAAATTCTTCTTTCATTTCTGCTACATCTTGAACATAATACTTTTTATTTTCTATATACTTTTTAATAGTTTTACTGTTTATATTTTTATCATTTACTATAACTTCTAATTTATTTTCAAGTATTGCAATGAAAAAACTATCGCATATGCTCTTTATAATATCTACTTCATTATTAAATTGTTCTCTTAAAAATGGTATTATTATTTTTAAACCTCTAGTATCCTTTTTAAATATTTCACTAAAAGTATTTTCATAAGGATAAAATCTTTCTTCATGATTTTCAATTTTCTTTATATCTGTAAAGTAACCTGTAGAACGATAATACTTATCTTTATACTTATGCTCTACTAGTTGTACCGTTCCCCCTAAATGTTTATTTCCTTCTTCATCGCAGTTAGCAAAATACATCATATGTAACTCTGAAGCAGCATTAGAAGCTATTTTTCCTATCCCATGTGATCCACCTCTAGCTTTCTCTAAAGTACTATCTTCTTCCTCTGAATGAACACCTTTGTTATATGCATAAATCCCCCATGTATCTTCAGGTCTATAGCTTTGTCCATTTTTAGCCCCTCTTAAGCCTTTTGTGTTATAATCCTCAAAGGATATATAATCAACTTCCTCTTGATTCATTTTATTTTGCATATGTTCTATCGTCTCTTTAGTATAACTATTATGCCCTACAAGACACTCTATTCTTTCTTTTATATTATCTAATCCTGGTATATCACTTTTATTTACTTTTCCTGTTTTTATTGTCACTATAACAGGCTTAGTTTCTCCTGGTATTTTCCCATCCAATGAATTTTGTATATTTTCTCTAACAAGACCAGCTATTCCTAAGTCATAAAATCTTTCTAGTACTTTGTTAAATGTAGATTCTTCTATACCTGGAATAGCTGAAAATTTCCAAAGAGTTTCATTATTCTTCTTAAATATATTTATCATATTTTTCTCCTTATCTATTCCCCATTCAATGCTTTATAATTATGTATACTATAAATTCAGATAATTTATTTATATTTTTATTATCTTTTATTATATAATATTGAGCTTTCTGCTTTTGTCGAATATTGTTATATAAACTCATGTATATTATTGAAATATATCTATTTAATTCCAATAAATTCATTTGTTATTTAAAATTATTAAAAGCACCTACATTTAAGTAAGTGCTTCATACAAAATATTAAAATCCATATTAATTTATGTATTATCCAATAAACACTAATTATTTAATAAACCTACACTTAGGAAACCCACTACATCCAATAAACTCACCATGTTTCCCCTGCCTTTTAACAAGAGCCTTACCACATCTAGGACATATATTATTATTAATATTATTTTCCCTTTCCCTTAAATTCTTTCTTATACTATGTACATGTTCTTTCCTTGTATCCTTAGAATCAATATTGCTCATAAGTAAATCATAATATATTCTCTTTACATCATCTTCCGAAATTAACTTATTATTATAACCTCTAATATAACTTACTACATTACTGTCATACATAACTGGTGTTTTAGTATTTACCCTTAAGGATGCCCTGTTAGTAAAAGCAATTATAGATACAATTAATAAATCTTTCTCTAAATTTAACCTTTCTTTTAATGCAGCTACATGACCATAATTTTGTTTAATAGGATTTCTAAATCTTTCACTTCTTTTATAAATAACTTGTTTCCAATTATCATCATACTCATTTCCAAATATCAATCCCTTATAATTTTTAGTTTCAATTACAAAAATTCCATAAATAGATATAACAACATGGTCAATTTGAGTAGTTCCTCTATCTGTTCTAATCATTACGTTATTAATTACTTTATATTCATTATTGTCTAAAGTATTTAACGCCTTTGATACTTTTCTTTCGCCAATACTTCCTTTAATATTTGGGCTTTTAAACTTAACTATTAATACAATAACTACTAATACTATTATTAATTCCACAGTTATTCCTCCATTTTAAATTATTTTATCTATCAAATAGTATTATAAAGTATTAATATATTTTTATTTGTCGAATTTAGTAGGTAACTCTCTGTAAAAAAATAAAGGCCCTACAAAACGTAAAGCCTTTATTCTTTATAGTTATTTATAAAAAACTTTCAATATTACTTCTTACCTTTTAATGTAACTCCACCAACAGCTGTTACAACTGCTCCAATACATAATGTAAATATTCCACTCATTGCACCTGTTTGTGGTAACTTAGATCCATTGTTGTTTGGTTTTGAAGTTACAGATTCATCCTTTTTATCAGTATCAGAAGAAGTTCCTCCATTACTTTCATCCTTATCCCCTTCCTTATCTCCATTATCTTCAATAACTCCATCATTCTCATCTTCAGTCTTTACTTCACTATTATAAAGACCTTCAACTTCCTTATCAGACAATGCTGTATTGAAAACTGTAATATTATCAAATTTAGCATTTGATATATCCATATCTCCCCAAATGTTACCACTTCCAACTCTAACATCTGTCATTAAAGCTAAGAAATTATCCTTAAAACAAACTGATATATCCTTATTATCTCTACCTACTTCATCTCCATTAACATATACAACAATTCCATCAGGCTTGACAGTATAAGTTACATATTCCCACTTATTGCTTTCTAATGGATTAGATATGCTTGTTACATCTGACCATGCCCCATTAGCATTAATTCTTCCAAATAAATTTGCACTTATTCTTGTAATAGGATAAGTTGGTGTTCCATTTTCCTTTGTCATACTAGCTTCAAACAATGCACTATGCTCAAAGTAATTTGGATCATCTTTATCTACATTAACCCACATGCTAACTGTATACCCCTCTTCAGTAACACTTTCAAAAGTATTATTTGGTAAGGCTAAATAATTAGCTTTTAAAGCACCTTTTTCATTAATTATTTCTAATACATTACCTCTTGTTTCATCTTTAATTACTGTTGCATAACCTACTAATGTTGCACTTCCATCATTACTTCCACTATTAGCAACTAACTTATCTTCTACATTTTCAAAATCATATTTATAAATTGGTTCTACTCCAACCTCTACAGCATTTCCCTTAACAATAACTTTAAAATCTTTTGTCCTAGTTACTTCTCCTTTTGTTAAAGTTGCAGTTAAAATAACTTCTGTATTTTCTTCACCACGTGTAACTTTACCTGTTGAGCTTAATACTTTCTCATTATTAGATTTCCATGTAATTTTAATATCATTTTTACCTTCTGTAGGTAAGTTTATATTTACTTTTGTTTGACTTGGTATTACTTTTTCTAAGTTCTTTTCTTCATATTTTACAAGCATTTCATCAGTTAATTCTACCTTGCTTCCCCAAATTGATTCATTATTATCTCCAATTAATGAAAAAGTCATTGTTTCATTATGCTCTTCTGATTCATCTAATTGCTTAAAGAATACACCCTTATAAGTTACATTATCAATTTCCATTGTACAGTAATAATTTCCATTACCTTGTGACCATGTTCCTTCATAATCACCACTTATTGTTCCATCTTCATTTAAAGTTACATTATAAGTAGTTAGCATTGTACTATAAGTAGTTTCTGCTTCTAATCCATGATTAATAAATTCATAGTCACCTAAAATTTCATCCATTGAATAACCATCTTTTGATATTTCACTACCTAAATATTCATAAACAGCTGTTACTGGCCATCCATCTTCATTTAAGAATTGTTGATGTACTCTAACTTCATGAGTTTCATTTGGATTATTAAAACGAGTATGATAAATAAGATAACGTGATCCATCATCATCAATTAATGCAGAGTTATGTCCACCACATTTATAGCCATTAGAACTAAATTCATTTTCTCCAACTAAATCTAATGATGAGAATTTATAATTTCCAAATAACTTAATTCCCATATCTGTTTGATCTGGATTTAGCCCTGTGTTAATTGATGAATTTCCTTTGGCATCAACATATGGACCTGTAATATCTTTAGATCTAAATAATCTAATTTGATAATTACTAAAACTGTCTGTACCATTTAATCCACAGTAAGATTCATAAAGATAATAATAATCAGATTCTTCATCATAAACAATATATGATCCTTCTCCAGTACCTCCATATCCACCAGAAATTAATAATCCTAAATACTCATCACCAACACCTCTTTCAGTAGGGTAAGTATAACTATAATCTCTAAGGCCTGTTTCATTATCTAACTTCATTAAAAATATACCACCAAACCAAGATCCATAAGACATCCATAGTTGTCCATCTTCATCATATACTACACATGGATCAATTGCATTTGGTCCATAAGTATAATTCCATCCATCATTTAATAAGTATCTATCTGCAACATCATTTGTTCCAGTAACTTTAGAAAAATCTGTTTCAGAGGCTTCTTCACTATTAGTAAATCCTGAATAAACTACTGTACCTTCATAAGTGTATGGTCCATTAATATCATCTGCAGTTGCCAATGCTATTGATGAGTAATAGTTTTGTCCATTTACACTCATATACATACACCATTTACCCATTGCTTCATTATATATAATATCTGGAGCCCATAAGTTCCCTTTTGTTTCATAGTCATCACTTCCATGAGATGCCCATTTAACTCCATCCTTAAAAATATATTCATAATCTGTATTTACTGTAGTAGTATAACTATCCCAATTTCTTAAATCTAAACTTTTAGCATTAGTTAAATGTGTTCCAAAAAGGTAATAATCATCCCCATCTTTTACTATTGATGGATCATGTACTGATATACGTTTTGTAAGACTTTCCTCAGCATTTACTATGTTAATGTTAGAAAAACTTACAGTTGAAACTAACATACTTGCTAAAGTAAATGCCACCACCCTTTTAATCAATTTTGTTTTCATAAAACTCTTATCCCCCTTATACCTTATCTTACTTTTAATCTTGAAGCCTATCCCCTGATTTTAGAATATATATTAATATTAATCCTATTGGTAAATGTTTACAAATCCTCTTTTACTTATCTCAACTTCTTACAGAATTCCACCTTTATTTTCCTCTCTTATTCTCTTTATCTCTTATTTTTTTAGAATAGTACAAGAATATTAGAATAATATTTTTTATAGCCTTTAACTATTTATTTATAAATTTTTTAATATAAAATAAATCAGTTACAAAATAATATTCTGTAACTGATTTATACTACTATACCTATCATATTAAATATTATAATTACCATTATATCTATTCTATATACCTAAACACTATATCCATATTACTTAGCTTTTTATTAACTCTAACCTTATACTTAAAATTCTTACTTTCTATAAATATTAAAGTCATAACTTCCCATAGTAATACAGTTCCTCCTGAATTCAATAATGATGTAAGTAAAGATTCGCCTTTAGCATTTTTAATAAAATACCAACAAGATAAAAGAATTGCTGCGGCAATCATATAATAACAAATTCTTCTTACACCCATAAAGCTTAATTTCTTTTCTCTTGCTAAAAACTCTTTATATGAATTTATTATACTTATTTTAGATACTTCCTCTTTTTCTTCATCTCTAACCTTTGCTGGCATATTTACTATTAGTTCTACGTCAAATTTTTTTAATTTATATGGTACTCTTAAAATATATTCTTGAATCCATCCATCTAAATCAGCATTAATGCTTCGCTCTTTAACATCCCTATAATCAAATTCTCTAAATAACTCTTCATAAGAATCAACTTTAATTGGTATTGTACATTTAATTTTTTCTTTAAGATTATCACTCATAATTTTTACTCCTAACTATCATCTTCCCCTATTACATTTTTTCTTATTAGTATCACTTTTTATTCATTTTCTTTTTATTATCTAACGCAAGACCAATAGCAACGCCTAAACATAATCCTATGGCTAACTGATCAAATATTATCCCAAAGACAAGTCCCATTCCAGTAAAAAGTGGAAAATAGTAATTATTATTATCATTCTTTTTATCATTGTTTTCACTCATAAATTTCACCCCTTATAAATTAACAACTATTATCTTATTATACATAATTTATATATTATAATTACAATTATTATGTAATAAAATAGGATTTATAAAAAATAAAGTAGTTGTAAAACAAACTTTTACAACTACTTTATATTATAATACTTATTATTCTAAATATATTAATTACCTACACAAAAAAATAAACTTAAATATCAAAACTGCTAACATATATATAGCTGTAGTAACTAACATACATGTTCTTAAAATTCTATTCTCCTCTTCAACATCTCTTGCCTCTAATTTATATTCACCTTTAACTAACCTTTTCTTCACTGTAGTTCCTATTATTATTTCAGATAATAAATACCCTATAAGTGGAGCAATTAATCCTCCCATAACAAATTTATAATTATCCTGTGATCTATGGCTGAAAAATAAAATAATTATTGTTAAAACACAACTAATATAATGTGTTATTAGTTGAAATTTAATATTATCATATTCTCTTGCCCAACTTTCATCTGCAAATGAAGCTGAAATACTATTTTTTCAATATCCTCATAAGGAATTATTATTTGCTTTTTTAACTTATTATGATTTATTAATGTCTACTATACTATTTGTACTCATATCCCCACCCCTTATGATAATTATATAATTTTCGTTACTATTTTGTAAATATTTATCTATACAGTTATAATATTGCTGAAAAATATTATTAAATGTAAAAGTATAATTTTAAAACTAAAATGTGTTAATATATAATAAATCACAAAAACTTATATTAAAATATTCAAATATAAATTAATTGGTTAAACAAAATATAGGAGAATTTAAATGAACATTAATAATCTAAAAATACGTAATGCAAAAATAAATGACATAGAAAAAATATTAGAAATTGAACATAATTCCTTTGATAAAAATATCTGTGAAGATAAACAAGTATTTATTGATAGGATTGAGACTTTTAATAAAGGTTTCTTAGTGGCTGAATATAAAGGCGAAATAATTGGATATATTTGTTCTGAAATATGGCTATATAATGAAAACCTTAAGGAAAGTGACTTTTTATTAAATCATTCTATTAAAGAAAGCCATAAAGCTAATGGTGATGAATTATATATATCATCTTTTGCTATTTCATCTAAAGCAAGAAAATATGGTATAGGTAAAATACTGTTTAATTACTTAATTGATAATGTAGATAAATTAATTGCAAACCCTAAATCTCTTTTATTAGTAGTTGCTGAAAATTGGACATCAGCTAGAAATATATATCTTAAGAAGGGATTTCTTGAAGTCTGTATATTGACAGATTTTTTTGATTATGGTAATGTTGAGCCATTTAAAGCAGATGGCATAGTAATGAGAAAGTTATTATAGTGTATAATTTAATAATAAAAAAAGAAAAACTTGAGGTGAAAATAAAATGAAAAATAAAACTTTAAAAAAGCTTGGTTTTATATTACTAGGTTTAATTATTGTTGCTCTTATATTTATAGTTGCATTTTTTACAACTTCTTATGGTCCAAGCACTCAAGCTATGGCTAATTTAGAAGATTCTACATTAGTAGATGTAACTGAAAATAACTTTATAAGTTTTACTCCAGAAAATACAACTGCAACAACAGGCCTAATAATATATCCTGGAGCTAAAGTAGAACCTGAAGCATATGCCCCACTTGCCAATAAAATTGCTCAAGCTGGCTATGAAGTTATTATAACTCCTATGCCATTAAACTTTGCTATATTTGATAGTAATGCTGCTGACGAAGTAATATCAAAATTCACTAATATTAAAAATTGGGTAATTTCTGGCCATTCATTAGGTGGAGTAATGGCTGCCAAATATGCTAGTGAAAATAGTAATATTAAAGGTGTTATTTTTTATGCTTCATATCCTCAGGGGGATGAACTTAAAGATTCTAATATTGAAGTTACTTCAATTTATGGCTCTTTAGATGGTGTTGCAGATTTAGAAAAAATTATTGGTTCTAAAGATCTTTTACCAACTTCTACGACCTTTGTTGAAATAACTGGTGGAAATCATGCACAATTTGGTAGCTATGGTGAACAATCTGGAGACAACCCTGCAGAAATATCTGCTGATGAACAAATAGAAAAAGCTGCTAATGCTTCAATTGAATTATTAGATAAAATTTCTAAGTAATATAATAAACCAGTTGTGAAATATTTCTTTGCAACTGGTTTTTTAACATTAATATATTTCTTTTAGACTTATTTTTAAATCACTAAAAACAGTACTTACATACTCATCATCATTTTTATATACATCTGCAATAACATATTGGTTATCCACTAAAGAATACTGTATAATTTTTCCACTCTGTTCTACAATATTATATTCCTCTACCTTAAACTTTTGATATACTGCAAGTTTAGTTATATAATCATGAGATGCTGTACTTTTAGAAACTACCTCAAATATAATTTTAGGAATTGAAGTAAAACTTTCACCTTTTCTAGTAGCATTCTCACACATAACAAAAATGTCCGGTTTATATTTATATAATTCATCCGTATTTTGAAATATTACTTCTATTTGTTCATCAAAAGGCTCACATTTTGATCCATTAAAGAAACTATCTAATTTAGCTAATATTTTTCTCTTTATTCTATTATGTTCAATAGATGTACTTAAAGTTAGAAATATTGACCCATTATCAAACTCTGCTTTACCATTAAAGTTTTTTTGAATTTCTTCAAAGTCTTCTTCAGAGTATATATAATCCTTAATAATATCCATTTTACCTCTCCTTATTACCTTTCTTCATTTCTTTTATTATAACCTAAAGATCTATTTTCTTAAACATATAATTAATTACTAGTATTAAATAAAACTTCTAAATAAATAAAAAAACAAAACAGTTGCAAAATATCTATTGGCAACTGTTTTGTTTTTTTAACTAAAAGTTATACAACATTTATATTATCTAATATAAAATTCATAATCTCCTCTTCAGACTCAATTTCACTTTTCACAGGGTAACTCTTCTTTACTTTTTCAAACTCTCCTAATACTTTATCTGCTTTTTTCTTATCCTTTAATACAATTAAATTATAAACATACATAAGCCTTTTTCTTGAAATATAACAATCAGTTACTTTTATATAGTTTTGTAACTCTCTTGTATAAAGCTCATCCACCTTTTCCATATTTCCATTTAATATTTCATAAAATAATAATTCACACTTTATTTCGTTTTCATATAATTTTACAATATGGGGAGTTGTATCTAATATATTTTCATAACATTCTTTTGTAATATCAAAATTCAACTTATCCTGATAGTAATTAGCTTCCATGATCCTTAAGCATGTTACCATAGGATTATTTAAATCAATTCCATCCTCTATATTAAACCACTCTATTGGCATATCCTTAATTCTAATTCCCTTGTATACAAGTCCATTTACCTTAAGTTGAATATAAAAACAATATTTTATAAACTTATCTCTTGAAATAGCTATTGTATTATATCCATCGTTAGAAATTCCACCGAACTTCATTGGAATTCCATTAGTTATAATGCATAAAACACCTACAAAAATTAAAGTAAATAATATAACTTTTATATATTTATTAGTATCTACTGACATTAATACTATTAAACTTATAATAGAAGTTATAGCATTCATTAATATTCCACCTAAATTATATAAAATATACCTTAGCTCTTCATAATTATTAGTTTTAGGCATCATTAAACATTGACCACCAGTGCCTTTAATTTTAAATTTTTTTAATTTAAATTTCCCTTCATCTTTTACAATAGTGATACTACCAACTCTAAAAGATATAAATTCATATCCAGAAATTAAGCCAAAAATTAAATGACCTGCCTCATGTATTACAACTTGTATAATAAATGAAAAGTAAAAGATTAAAATACATAATAGAATTGTAAATATAGATATTTCAAAGGATAATCCATATTGATCCATTCTTTCTCCTAATAAAAATCCTCCGAAAAAACCCAGTAATAGTAGTGCTAAACTAAAGCAAATAGTAAGTATGCTCTTTTTTCTCTTTTTTCCCATGTTTCCCTCCTAAATCCCCATACATATTATACCATATTCTACTAAACAAATAAAATGTAAGTTACAATATTTTATTCTAAAAATAATACATAAATTAATTTAATTTTACTTTATGATCCTAATGTGTTAACAATAAAGCAGCTACAAAACATTATTTTTGTAGCTGCTTTATTATCTTCTTTTAACTATATCTCTACTTTTAGTTCTTCTACTTCTTTTTCAATTTCTTCTAATCTCTCGTATATAGCTTCACATCTATATTCCGCATATTTTAAATTCCCAACATACTCTTTAAACTCTTCTTTAGAATATCTCTTGAAATCATATTCTAAATCTGCCTCTGCTAAACTAACAGCCTCATAAAATCCAGCAGTACAAGGAGCTATTCCTCTCATTTCAAGCTCAAATATTGAACTTATTTTATTAATTGGATACTCTTTTATCCCCTCAAAATCATCATCTACTTCAATTACTTCTCCACCATTTTTTATACTTATTGATCTTAGAGGGTTTGTCCCTAATATTTCAGCCTCTTCTCTAAATTCCTTAATTAAATCTACTGCTTCATTTGATAATTTCATTAGTTTCTCTAACTTGTTCATTTTTATTCCTCTTCTTGATATTATTTATAATTGTAATTTGTTTCATTCTCAACTGTAATTTGTTCTATTTTATCTCTTTTTATAAATTATAGCAAATTTTTCTTGTTTTTGTTGTCGAAATCAGTCATTGGATATAATTTTTTTATTATTTCTCTCATGAAATATAAGTAATAAACTAATATAATTTTATTGATTAAAATAAAGACCAGCTATTACTGGTCTTTAAACTTATTTAATTAATTATTTAACATTTCTTTATATTTATCATACCATTGAATATTCCATCCTTTTTTAAAACATAAACTATATAATTGCTCCTCATCATTTACAGCTTCACTGGTTATTATATTATGAGTTTCCTTATTAACTATAAGTCCATTCCATATAAACTCTGAAAATTCTGGATACATAGTAACACTTCTTATATGAGAAAACTCTGCTCTTTTTTCATCTAGTTTTTCATTTGTAAGTTCATCTTTTAATATTTTTAAATTCTTTATTCTTTGTTTTTTTAACTTCTTAATATTTTTCTCCTGTAATTCCTTTGCTTTATCTTGTAATACTCTAACATCATTAGAATTATTTATCTCATTTAATATGCTTAAAACAAGCTTTAAATAATCATTTTTAGGATTTTCCTCAATTCTTTTACCTACTATGGCTAATAAACTTGACCATCTAACATATGTTCTACTATTATAATCAACCTTATATTTGTTATCAATTTTCTCTAATATATATGCAGCATCATTTTTAGTTTTAACTCTTAGTATAGTGTGCAACCTATTGCAATCAAACCATATAAATCCCTTACTATCAACTATTCCATCTCCGATTGCATTTGATATACTCTTGATTGTTCTTTTATTTAACTCTTCAGCTTTTTTAGGCATTTCATACCTTATATTCTTTATATAAGAACTTATAATTATTAATTGTTTATTTTTATTCATGATTTACCATCTTATTATAAATGCTTGTCAATTCAGCCATGGCCTCTTGTGCCTTTTCTGAGTTACAAATATCAGGATGAATATTTTTAGCTATATTCATATACCATTCTCTTGCAGCATCTTTGTTTATATATAAAGATCTATATATTTTTAACTGCTTCATTCTTTCTTCTCCACTTAATTCTAATAAACAGAAAATATATTTATCAGCTTTACTTTTAAAGTAGCTTGAATTATCTTCATCAGCCTGTACACCATTATTAAATACATTAATTATTTTCTTTAAAGATAGTATTTTATCGTATTGTCCTCTCCAACTATTACTTCCCATTTTTATAAATCCATCTAAATTCTTTTTTCCTGTTAATTTTCTTATATCTTTATTAATCTCCATTTTAACTGTTCTTAAAGATCCTATTTCTCTTAATTCTTCAATACTATTTGCTTCATACCATTTCATTTTAACCACACTCCTTAATATAAATATATTAAGAATTTTTATTAAATATAAAAACTTTTTAATCATATATTATTGTTTATAATCTGTAAATTATATCTATCTAAAAATAAAATATTAGAATAAAAAAAGCTACTTCAAAAATAACAGAAATATTTTTCTTTTACCTTGAAGTAACTAATTTTAAAATCTAGAAGGCTCCTGAGTCTCCTCCACCTCCACCAGTGAAATCTCCTCCACTGAAGAAATCATTTCCACCACTACTACCGCTATCGCCACTATCACCACTACCACTATTAAATTCAATTGAAGGTCTTTGTCGATTTGCTATATGTAGTGCATCATTAGCAATATTATTAAACATTGCTAGATATAATAAGTAATTATTCATATAAATATATTCTGTATTACTAAAAGAATTAATATTTTCACTAACATTAGATGTTATTGAATCTATAATCCCTTTTAATTTATCTTTACCTACCTGTAATGCAGAAGCATAAATCACAGTTAATTCAATTAATGAAGTATTATTTACACCATTAAACTTATATCTATTTTTTAAATACTTCTTATAAGCAATCCATTTACATTTTTCATTATACCAAGTATTTTCAAGAATATTTTTATTTCTTATTTTAGTATAAAATCCTATATTTTCCCCATCATTTCTAACTTTTATTAGCCAATAATTTAAATTATCTATAAATACTTTAGCTCTTCTACTTGAAGAAAGTGAACTCTTTATTTCTTCAATAGAGAAACTACCTCTAACTTCATAATTCTTAAACCACTCTAATATGAAATTTAAATGACTATATTCACTTTCCTTATTATAATCAGTTCTAATAAATACTAAATCATTATTATCTTTAGTTGTTTTTTCTTCTATAGTATAATATCCCTTATTAACTAAATAAAATAATGTTATATTTAACATCTCTTTAGATACTGCTTTTTCATTCATTAATAGATTTACTAATGCTGGTGGCAAATCTGATGGTGGTTCCATAATAAATTCTTCTTTAGTAAATTTACATTTTCCTCTATATTCATTCACTTCTTTATTAAAGTTTCTTCTGTCTACTGCAAGTGCCGCCAAAACCACACCTATTATTACAAACAATGTTATGGCAAAGCCAACATCATTACTATTTGCCTCTTTTCCATAGTAATTTAAGTCTTCCATAATATAATCATCTTCATGTGATATCTCATCAGCCATTGATAAATATTCTTTCTGGAATTTTAAGTCTATCCCTATTAAAGTAGTTAAATTTCTAAATTTAATATCTATAGAGTCTTCTGTATTAGATGCTGTAATATCTCCATCTCCATATATATCATAACTTAAATTATCTATAGAAAAACTTGTATCTTTTAATGTAATTTTAAGAGTACCTTCTTTAACAGAATCAATATTTTTAACATTATAAAAGCTCCAATATAACTCTGAATAATCAGTGTACTTTTTAGCTGCACCTTTTATAGTGTAATTTAAATTAATCTTTTTGCTTTCATTGCTACTTTTACAAAAGAGCTTAATTTGTGTTTCATCATAATCTTCATTTATCTCATATGTATTATTTTCTTCATTATATCCTTCTGTAGCTTCTATAATATTTCCTAAAGAATCAATTATTGAAACACTATTAATTAAATATTGATCTGTTCCATTTAATTTTAAATTTCTATAAATTCCATTAAACTCTCCCTGAAATCTATACTGTAATATTTCATTTACTACTACATCCCCATTTGCAAGTATTTGTGCATCAATATTTAGATTATCAATAAAGTATTCTCTACTATCTGCTAATACACTTTTGGGTAATATTAAAACAAAGATAATAGTTAAAATTGTAAGTAGTTTTTTCATCTTTATCCCCCTCTTTCTCATTTTTAATTATACCATATTTAACCTTTTTATATTTTAAATAAACAATTTCAGCTATTATTTATCAATTTTATTAAAGTTATTCATATAATAAAAGCAGATATGAAATTTAATTCATACCTGCTTTTATTCTTAATTTTTTTATTACTAGTTTAACCATTAAAAATTAACATTCTTTGATTCATCTGCTTCATATTGAAAGAAATCAAAATCTGCATAGTGTTTATGTTTTACACGATCTGCACAAGTAAGTCCTACAAATGTACCTGTAAATTCGCCATACTTACAATATTCATCTGAAAACTTAGTTGTATCAAATACTTTTCCTATTTTATTGTAATTCTCTCCATCATAGCTCCATTCAAAATAAGACTGACGCCCTTCTATTTTTAAACGAAGATATATTGGAGAATCTTCTATAGGTATTCTGGTATTTAAAAACTCAGTTTTTTCACCATTTTCAAGATGAATTACAGATAAAGCACTTTGACCTAGTGTTTCACTATAATACTTTCTTAAATAAATATAATTCATATTATCATAATACATAATAAGTCCTGCACTATGTTGATGTACCTCTGGTTTAAATTCCATTTTTGTTGTAACTGTTGTATAAACTGATGTTAATTTCCTCGCTAAAATACTCACCTTATTTAAAGAACATCTAGATTCTTGCCCCCTAATTCTTACATATCCTGGTCTAGCTTTAATGTCTGCAAATGATGATGGCATAATTCTTGGTGAGTAATATTGAATTCCTAATTCTTCTCCATCAAAATCATCAAAATTAGGTATTTGAGGTACTTTATATTCTGGTAGTTTACTTTCTTCTATATATTCCTTAGCTAAATTTGAATCATCATACATTCTTAGCCATCCATCATCTGTCCATTTCATTTTTTGAATTGCAGTTTCACGTCCAAGTGTACATCTTAATTCTGGTACAAATGGTCTTGCCGTTAAATGTACCATATAAACTTCACCTAATTGTGTTTCCACATAACTTCCATGACCCGATTTCTGAAGTAATGATTCTGGATTAAAATACTTAGTCTTTAGATGATCAGGATCATGTCTTTCATAAAAATCACCTGGTATAGATGTTAGTATTGGATTTGTAGGATCTCCTTTATAAGGTCCCCAAACCTCTTTAGCTCTTCCCATAGTTACACTATGTCCATATCCAGTTCCACCTTCTGCACACATTATATAATAATAATCTCCACGTTTAGTTAAATGTGGTGCTTCTATGCATCCCCTATTTGTTCCCCCAGACCATATTCTCTTTGGATATCCTACTATTTCCTTCTTTTCTGGAGAATATTCAACCATACATATAGCTCCTGGTTTTTCATATCCTTCTCTTGTTTCCCATTCTAATGAAACAATATATTTTTTTCCATCATCATCATGTAATATTGATGCATCAAATCCTGATGAATGAATATAAACTGGTTCACTCCAAGGTCCTTTAATATCTTTTGCTGTAATTAAGTAGTTGTCCACATCAAAATATCTGGCATTCATAGAATTCATTACACCATAAACTACATAAAATAAATCTTCTTCTTCACAATATGTTAAACAAGGAGCCCAAATCCCCTTGGCTGATGGTAACTTTTTTAGATCTACAACTGTATCGTCAGTTAATACATGGGTATAAAGTTCCCAATTTTTCAAATCCTTTGAATGATAAATTGGAATTCCCGGAAACCATTCAAAAGATGATACCGCCATATAATAATCATTACCCCTTCTACAAATGCATGGGTCTGGATTAAAGCCTGGTAATATTGGATTTCTAATCATAATAAATTCTCCTCCTCTTTATCCTATACTTTTATACTCTATATTAATCACCTGCTAATTTTCTTTTTATTGTTCTTCAAGTATTTTTACATCCCAATCATGTATTGATATAATATCTCCTTTTTTATAACTCTTACCTGTTAATATATCTTTTACATTATCATAAGGACATTTTAATATACTATTTTCTTCACTATAATGAAGCACATAATGTAACTTATTTCCCTTGGAATTTTCTCCACTTCTTATAATTACAGGCCATGAAGCTTCTGGTATCTCCTTTAATAAATCAGCAGCTTTAAATGCATTTATATATATTTCTTTAATAATTTCTTTATTGGTATAACATCCAATATAATATGCATATCCTTGTCCGTATTTATTTTTAGTTATAGCTGAATATTTACTCCAATACTTATGCTCATAACTATATAGACTTTCTGCTCCTTCTAAGTTTATCAATTCAGCCCAGTACTCTACCTTATTTCCATCAATTGTTGCTTTTCCTGGTTCAGTAAACTGATTATAAGTAATTCCAAAACATTCGTTTAATATGTGTGGCTGTTTATCATGGTAAACACTTAAATGTTCATCCGATACAAAAGATTTAAATGAACTTAATAGTACTCCTCCATTTTTTACAAATGATTTTAATTTATATATAAATTCTTCATCTATACTATAAAGTGCTGGAGTTATTATTACTTTATACTTTTCAATATCTAAATCTTTAGCAAATACGACATCACATTCTATATTAATTTCGTATAAAGAGTCATACATCCACCTAACTACATCGTTATAACTTAAATCCTTATCTATTGGAAACCACTTAAAAGCTGTTAATGATTCATTATCAACAATAAATGCTACTTTATTTTTCTTTTTTAAACTTATTAAATCTTTGCTAAGTTCTTTTAACTCTTTTCCTAATACACATGCTTCTTCATAAGTAGGATTGCTTTGTAAATCATGACTTAATAATCCCTTCCAATAAGTTTCATATCCATTATGAATTGAATGCCAATTCCAATATATTATTCCATTAGCCCCACTTGCTAAATGGCTATAAGCATGTAATCTAAGTTGTCCTGGATATGGAGTCCAATATTTAAATGCTTGTGCTTGGCATTCAAGTACAAAATAATTATCATTCTTTAAGGCTCTTATTTCATCTCCACAAAATGCTATTTCTGCACCTGTTAAATTATCCTGTGTTGGATGGTATATATCTGTTCCTGCAATAGTAACTGCCTTCGCTGCTTCATTATGACTTATATCTGGCTGTACACCATAAGAATATCCATCTTGTGCAATATCAGCTCCAAACTTCTTCCATTGAAAATCAAAATTATGTGTTATAAATTGATCTTCTCTTTTATACTCTTTTATAATTTCTGCTTGCCAAATTAAATATTTAGCTGCTAACCTTCTTTGGAATTTTTCAAATTCACTAGCAAGCCCTCCATTTATACATCCTCTCATATCAGGTAAGTCATCCCATCTTTCAATAGAATTACTCCAATATGCTAACCCAAATACTTTATTGAGTTTTTCTGTTGTTTCAAATTTTTCTATTAAATAATCTTTAAATAACTTTTGGACATATTCATTTGCTATACCATAATGCTTAGTTTCATTATCTATTTGAAATCCTATAACACAGCTTCTATGCGCAATATGCTGTATTAACTTTCTAATTATACGTTCTGAATAAAATCTAAAGGTCTTGTTTACAATATTCATTAACTGTCTATGACCATATTTAGCTTGTCCATCTTTAGTTGTAACCATAATATCATTATCTTCATTAACAAGCCATGAAGGGATTGCATAAGTGGGTGTACCTATAATTGCTTTCATTCCCTCTTTTTCTAACATATCTAAAACTCTATCTATATATGTAAAATTATATTTTCCATTACTAGGTTCTAAAGTACTCCATGTAGATTCTGCAATTCTTACTATATTCATTCCCGCATCCTTCATCATTTTTATATCTTCTTTTAATCTATCATAAGGCATATATTCCAAATAATATGCACTTCCGAATAAAATATCTGAACCCATAATCCTTACCTCGTTCTTTTATTTTTTATAAAAGATGCCAGAAAATTTATCTGACACCTTTTTAATAATTTTATTTATTAAATAGTATCTTTATACTTACCAGCATCTAAATCAGCTACCACTTTGTCATACTTTTTATCTAAGTCATAGAAGAAAATACATACTACTCCAATGAACATTGTTATTGCAGGTATCCATGCAAATGATACCCCTATTGCAGTTATTGCAGCTGATGATTGTTCTGCTAATGTTGCATTAAATTTACCAACTGAAAGAATCCATCCTAATGCTGCCGTACCAATACCAGATCCAACTTTCATACAAAAAGAAGAGGCTGCATTACCCATTCCTGAACTACCATATCCATTTTGCCATTGTCCATAAGTAATGCTATCTTGTAACATTCCAAACATTACAGCTGCTGAGCATCCAAATCCAACACCTTTTATAATAGAAGCAGTAATTTGAACCGGTAAGCCAATACCTGCAACTCCTGTTAAAAAGAAACCAACTGTTGCAACTATTGTCCCAATTAACATTGTATTTCTTTTTCCCAATTTTTTCATAACGAATGGTGTAATAAACATAGTAACAATCTGTGAAACAGATAAAGCATTAGATAATGGTGCATAATAACTAATATCACCCATTACGTATTGTGCATAATATGCAGCAGAACCAAAGAAGCAAGACATCATAAAATACATAACAAACATTACTATAACTATTAATACCCAATATTTATTTGTTATAAGTCCTTTTATTGATTTTATAAAAGAAACTTTTTCTTTTTTCTTTTCATCTTCTGTATGACTTTCAACAACACGCTCCTTACAAGTGGCAAACATAAATAAGTTTAATATAACAGTTGCAATTCCTATTATTATAAAAGCTTTAGTCCAACCAGCACGATTATATTGACTTCCATCACCTAAAGCAACAACCATTTTTAATACAAATGTATTTACTGTCATTGTTCCTGCAGTTGCTAATAACATACGAAAATTTCCTAATAACCCACGTTCATATTGATTAGTTGTCATAAGACCATTCATAGCAGCATATGGTACATTAATACCAGTAAAAAATACCGTTGATACTAAGTTATAAGTTAGAAACATGTAGATAAACATATACTTTCCACTTAAACTTTCTGGTACTGAAAACATAAGCACTGATGATATTGCAAAAGGAACACATAATCGTAATATCCATGGTCTTGCTTTACCATATTTAGATTTAGTATTATCAACAATTCTCCCCATTATAAGATCTGAAATACCATCAAATACTTTTGATATAGCAATTATTGCTGCTGCCATTGCTGCATCTGCATTAATAACGTTTGTGTAATAAAGTAATAAAAATGCACTAATTGAAGAATATATTAAATTTCCTGAATAATCTCCTATCCCATATCCCAGACGTTCTTTAAAAGAAAGCTTTGCATTTGGATTCATTTTCCCATCTACGCTACTATTTAATTTTACTTCCATAATTATAACCTCTCACTTTCATCTCTTAATTGTTCTTAGAATAACTAATTATCTTTCAACCGGAAACCATCCTTGTGCTACACATTTTCCTAAATCCCAGCTATCCCAACCACTCCATCCTGGTTCATTAACTGTATCTAATAATAATTTGTAATTCCAATAAAAATATCCACTACCTTTTTTCCATGCATTAAGCTGTGCTTCTGCTATTGAAGAATATAATTTCTTTTTTTCCTCTGCTGATAATACTTCTTCCATTGCCTCTACTCCATTTAAAGGAGATTGTCCACCTTGCGTATCTATTCCAGTTCCATAAGAATTAAATAAGCTCCATTCTCCACAAATAACTGGGAAATACTCTTGCATTTCTGCAATATCCCTTTCATAATTTTCTTTGATATATTTTAAATATCCTTCAATACTTTTTTCACATCCAAAAGCTTCTGCTACCATTAAATATTGATGAGTATCTAAAACTACATTTTTAAACTCCTCTTCTCTCATAAAATCTTTCCACGCTTTTAATTCAAATGCATCATGAAAAACAATAGCTTTATCTTCTGGCATATGTTTACGCATTATTCTATATGCATCAATATAGAATTCACGTAAAAATTCTAAAGAAATAGGTTTACTTCCTTCTGCTAATTCTGGCTCTACAGGCTTGTATCTATTTTGTACATTAAATGTATCCCACATTTTTTCTGTAACAGGTTCATTTAGTATTTGAATTCCCCAAAGTCCCTTTCTTTTACCATATCTTTGCGCTAATCTTTCTAATACACTTAAAGCAAATTTAATACTTTCTGGCTGTTGTGCCCATTTACAAACTCCTGAAATTCCACCATTATCAAATCCATTTTGACTTCCTGGCACAGTATGAAGATCAATTAAAATACTTAAATCATACTTTTCTGCCCAACTAAATGCCTTATCTAACTCTTCTACACATCCTATAAAAGGTTCGCAATCACCAAAAATGAAATATGGTACAGGTATACGTACTGAATTTAATCCCATAGACTTTATTGTTGCAAAATCTCTTTCCGTTATATATTCACTACGATGAATTTTAATACGAGATTCATAAACATCTCTTGGCAATCTTCTTGGAAGATAGTATTCATCTTCTGCATCTGTTCCAAAGAATAATGTGGGACTCATCCATTTTTCTAGTACTAACCAATTCCCTAAATTTACACCTTTTAAATACATAATTATTACCTCACCTTTCATTACTTAAAATATGACTATTTTATATTTTCAGGAATCTACAAATATATATTCTTTTGCTTAATATTTCTTGTAACCGTTGTAAATTCTTTATCTACACTCATTGTATACAATTACATCGATTTAATTAAGTATCTTTATTATCTAATTTATATGTCAATATTATCTTTTTTTAAATTGATTTATAAATAAATGTATTTTATAATTCTGTAAAAGGAGTGAGAATTTTGAATAAAGAGAATTTTATGCATGAGATAATACAACCAACTGAAAATTTAGATGCAGTTTTAAAACTGTTCAATGATCCTGGAAGTTATACAGCTAGTCATTGGCATAATTCAATAGAAATTTTATATATAACATCTGGTAGTTTGCAGGTTGATATTGGAAAATACTCTTATAGTTTAGAAGAAGATGATTGTATATTAATTAATTCAGGAAGAGTTCATTCAACTCATTGTATTAATGGAAATACATCTATTTTGCTACAAATACCACCTGAATTATTAAAACGTTATATACCAAATTATAAAAACTATTATTTTGATTTAAATATTAATTCAAGTGATAATGAATCAAAAAAGAATTTAAATATAATAAAAAATATTTTAAAAAGTATGAGAGATTTAGAAAATAATCCTTGTGGTGTTTCTCATTTACGCTTTGCAAGTCTTTTATTTGAATTTCTTTATCAGTTATATACAAACTTCAGTATTTCAATAACTAATAATAAATTACAACACTCTCATTTATCTTTTTCTAATCTAGAACCTGTATTAGAGTTCACTAAAGAAAATTATTATAGACATATTTCTATTAAGGAAATTTCAGAAATAGCTCACCTGCAACCAGAATATTTTTGTAGAAAATTTAAACAATATATGGGACAAACCTATTTAGATTATTTAAATGAACTAAGACTTTCTCATATCTATATGGATTTGCTTAATAGTAATGAATTAATATCTAATATTATGGAAAGACATGGCTTTAGCAACTATAAGTTGTTTTATAAAACCTTTAAGAAAAAATTTAACTGTACTCCTAAAGAAGTACGTAAAATTAATAAATCTATTTAATTTAAGTATTAATTTTTTATTTATATATAATCTTCGAAATTGAACAAAAATACCGCATATTTCCAAACTGAAATGCGGTATTTTAAAAAAATCTTAATTTACTATTCTATAAATCATCTGTTTTTAATCAAATGTAATTTCATATTCTATAGGCTTAATTCCCAATAATTCAATACTTCTATTATCTGGCTGTGATATACCTACATATAACTTGTACCTTTTACTATCAATTAATCTATTACCTTTGTTATCAACAACTTCAAAAGATTTTTTATCAATTTTTAATGTAACTTTCTTAGTTTCACCAACTTTTAAAGAAACTCGTTTAAAAGCAACTAAACTATGATTCTTAACAGCATATTTTGATTCCAAATTCTTGATGTAACATTGTATAACCTCTTCAATATCATATCTCCCTATATTTTTAATATCTACTGTTACAAAAATTTCATCAAAATAATTTGTATCTTTTTTCACAGTTAAGTTAGTTAATTCAACATTAGAATAAGTTAATCCATATCCAAATGAATATAAGCTTTCATCATTCATATATCTATAAGTTCTATTTATCATTGAATAATCTTCAAAATCCGGTAAATTTTCTATTCCTTTATAAAAAGTAATTGGTAATTTTCCGCTTGGTGAATATTTACCAAATATTATATCTGATACAGCTCTTCCGCCATGACTCCCTGGATACCATACATTTAAAATGGCATCACATTTTTCTTCAAGTCCATTAAATGTTAAAGCACTTCCAGTCCCTAGTACCACTATAACTGGAGTTCCAGTTTTAATTACAGCTTCTAATAACTCTTGTTGTTTTCCTGGTAAACTTAAATCATTCTTATCTCCCGCTGCTTGACTATTTCCTGTATCACCTTGTTCTCCTTCAATAGTAGAATCTAATCCTAAGCATAAAATAGCAACATCTGATCTCTTTGCCACTGAAACTGCCTCAGATATTCTATCTCCTGGCAATGCTAAATCTTCTACTTTATCTTTATATAAATGACATCCTTCTGAATAATATACTCTGATTTCTTCGCCTACTTCATCATGTATGCCTTCTAATATAGTAGTATATTTAGATGCTGTTCCATGATAATTACCTGAAAGCATTATTTTACTATCTGCATTTGGTCCTATTACTGCTATTGATTTAATCTTGGATTTATTTAAAGGTAATACTCCATTATTCTTTAATAAAACCATAGATTTTCTTGCTGCTTCTAATGATAATTTATTATGTTCCATACAATCATTTTTTTCATATGGTATTTTATCATATATACAATCATCATCAAACATTCCTAATCTTATTCTTGTAGCCATTAGCCTTTCTGTAGCACATGTTATATCATCTTCACTCACTAAACCTTCTTTATATGCCAACATCATTTGTAAATATACATTTCCACAATTTAAATCACATCCATTCTTTATTGCAAGAGCTGCTGATTGCGTTGCAGTACTTGTCACTCTATGATTATTATGAAAGTCTGCTATTGCCCAACAGTCTGAAACAACATGCCCCTTAAATCCCCATTTTCCTCTTAATATATCTACTAATAATGACTTACTTCCACAACAAGGTTCTCCATTTGTTCTATTATATGCTCCCATAACAGACTCAACATCAGCTTCTTTTACACATGCTTCAAATGCAGGTAAGTAAGTTTCATATAGATCCTTATCATTAACAATTGCATTAAACTCATGCCTTAATCCTTCTGGTCCACTATGAACTGCAAAATGCTTAGCACATGCTGCAAGCTTCAAATATTTCTCATTTCCCTGTAATCCCTTTATAAAGGATACACCTAATCTTGAAGTTAAATATGGATCTTCTCCATAAGTTTCTTGCCCTCTTCCCCACCTAGGATCTCTGAATATGTTTACATTAGGTGACCAAAATGTTAGCCCCTTATATATATCCCTATCCTCATTTTTTGAGTATTCATTATACTTTGCACGCCCCTCTGTTGAAATTACTTCAGCAACTCTTTCTATAAAATCTTCATCAAATATGGCTGCTAGTCCTATAGCTTGTGGAAAAACTGTTGCTGTTCCTGCTCTTGCTATCCCATGTAATCCTTCATTCCACCAATTATATCTTGGAATATTCAATCTTTCATTAGCTGCTGCATTATATGTTAATTGTTCTGCCTTTTCTTGAAGTGTCATCTTTGAAACTAATTTTTTAGCTCTTTCTAAAGCTTCTTCATGACTTATCATTTTTCCTCTCCCCTTCTTTTACCTTTAACTCATTTTTATTTAATTAATAAAATATAATTCTTTATATTGATATTTAAATACTACCCACTACAAACCTTCTATTAGCCCTTTATTTTAACTATTAACCTCTCTAAACTCTTTTGGTGTTAAACCTGTTTGCTTTTTAAAAGTCAATGAAAAATAATTAGTATCTTTATATCCAACTACATCTGCTATTTTTCCAACCTTCATTGTAGTAGTCTTTAATAACTCTTTAGCTTTTTCAATTTTTTTCCTTACAATATAATTATTACATCCTTCTCCAGTTGAATTCTTAAATAATCTTGAGAAATATGTAGGATTAACATATAGTCTTTCTGCTATATTGCATACAGATATTGACTTATCCAAATTATCCTTTATATATCTTTTTGCCTCAATTATAATTTCTCTATTTTCTCCTTCTTCTAGACCATACATTTGAATAATAAAGTTTCTAATAACCTTTATAGCATCTTCTTTCTTTAGTCCTTGCAAAGATACTGCTAAAGAATTTATACTATCATCATTCTTACTTTCAAATTCAGAAATATAATCAAAGTATATTGTAGTTACTATATCAAAACAATATTTTCTGACTAATCCAATTGATAAATTATAGGAATCTATTAATTCGATAAACTTATCATATTCCTTTATTACTAAATCTAAATTATTAATATTTTCTGAAATAAATTGCTTTATATTATATATACTACAATTAAATTCTTTCATTTTTTTCTCATATTCACTGCTACTATTAATATCATTATTATTTATCTTCCTATATCCATCATTATACGAAATATCTATTTTTCTTATATTATTAACTATACTACCTAAAACATATTTTTGTTTTATATCATATTCTTCTTTTAAATACTGGATTAAAAATTTAATTTTATTTTTATAACTACTATCATTACGAATAAAAATTATAATAACAATATTTTTATTTATATCTTCAAATGTTATTCCATCATTATTACAATCAAATATTTCTATACAAACCTTCTTTATAGATAAGTTTAGTAACTTAAAGTGATTTTTCCATGATAAATTATCATCTAAAATTGGCGATAAAATCATAACTCTATATTTATATTCAATACATAAGTTATATTCACTTAATATCTTATTAATATCCTCATATGAACTTTTATTACAAATAATACTTTGCATAATACTTTCGAGCTTTATCTGTTCTTCTGTACCTTCTACTCTTAAAATCTTTTTTTGATTCTGAAGTTTTTCTCTCTCTTCATCTAATTCTTTTATTAAATTTCTAATAACATCTGTTAATTCATCTTCATCAATAGGCTTTAATAAAAAATCATTAACTTTCATTTTACAGCATTTTTGAGCATATTCAAAATTATCAAACCCTGTTAATACTATTATCTTTAACTCTGAATTAATATCATTAACTTCTTTAACTAATGATAATCCATCTTTTTCTGGCATACAAATATCAGTTATCATAATATCAAAATTATTACTTTTCATTATATTTATAGCATCATTTACTGATGATGCTGTAATAACTTCACTTACCCCTAATGACTTCCATGGTATTACATTTTTTATTCCATTTCTAATCATTTCTTCGTCATCTACGACAATTACCTTATACACTTATATCTACACTCCTTGGCAATGTAATATCTACTGTAGTTTGATTTTCTTTATTTCTTTTATAAAGTAAGCCATATTCTTTTCCAAAAATTATTTCTATCCTTCTATTTACATTTCTAATTCCATACCCACTATTTTCATCAAATATAGAAATAGAACTATTTATTTTATCTATATCTGCCTGAGTCATTATAATACCTGTATTACTTAATGAGATAATTATTCTATTATCATCACATATAATTTTCAGAAATATTTCACCCTTTAATCCATTTTTAACTTTTATTCCATGATATATTGCATTTTCTACTAATGGCTGCAAAGTCATCTTAGGTATTAAAATATTTTCATATTTTTTATCTACATCGACATTAAATTTAACAATATCACTATATCTCATATTTTGTATAATTAAATAATTTTCTACAAGTTTAATTTCATCTGATAATCTAATAAGACTTTTTCCTGAACTTAATGAAACTCTATAAAAATTAGCTAAAGCTTTTACCATTCTTGATGCTTTCTTACTTCCATCCCCTAGAGCCTGTAAATGAATACACTCTAATGTATTATATAAAAAATGTGGTTTTATCTGTGATTGAAGTCTATTTAATTCAATTTGTTTCATTTGCTTTTCTTCATTCTTTATTCTTTGCATAAGTAAATTTATTTCTTCAATCATTACATTAAATCCACGGGTAATTTGTCTAAATTCTGTGCCTTCATATTCATTTTTGATTCTAACATCTAGATTTCCTTTAGCAACATCACTCATTGAATTTACAATTACATCAATAGGCTCATAAAGCTTATTGATTACTCTATATAAAATAGCTAAAACAACTAATCCTATAATTGTTAATATTAATATAATAAATACTAGTGTAATATAAGTATCTTTAATTAAAAATACTCTTGGAACCTCGTTTACAATATACCAGTCCCAATGATCAATCTTCTTATAATTAATTATACTTTTACTTGTTTTTATCTCTCCTTCATTGCCTATAAAATCATTATATAAATAATAGATATCTCCTATATTAGAATTATTTTTATCTGAAATTACAACTCCATTATTGTTTATAATAAATTGATGGTAATTATCCTCACCTTCTATACTAGTATAAAAATCTTTTAAAGAATCAACTGCTATCCCAATTACTAAAAAGCCAATGATATCCTTTTCCGAATATTTACTTCCTATTGGTGTATAAATATTTATTACATTTTTATTTTTATAAAATATTTTTTTATCAATACTTATTTTAAAGTTATATAAGTTCATTTGTTCTGCATTATTGTAGCTTTTTAAAATTTCCTCTCTAAAGTCATTGTTTGTCCAAGTTTCTCCAACATATATTAATTGAGAATCATTAAACTTAATTAAAGAAATATAGTCAATAAAATTACTATTAGAATCTAGTGAATATCTAACCAAATTATATGCATCATTTGTTATTTCTAAATAGTTACCCTCTGAATCATGGTTATACATTATATAGTCTTTTACTCTTTGATCATAACTGATTAATAATGAAATATCCGAAAAATCTTCTAATTTATTAACTAACAATTTATTTACCATTTCGAATTGTCCCTTTATAAGTTCACTAGACTTATTAGTTATCTCATTTCCTGCTAACATTGAAATAGTAATAATAATGAATATATCAACTATTAAACTGATTGAAACTACAGATAAAATTATTTTTTTATTTAATTTCATTGAACTAAATCTTTTAATAGCCTTTTTCAAACCTCTAAGCATATATTTTATAAACCTTCCATTATATATTCTAAATATGTCATAAATCCTTGAACAAACAAATTTTATCCTTTAACTGCACCTGCCATCATACCTTTAATTAGTTTATCTTGCCCTATAGCAAATGCCACTAACATTGGTAACATAGATATAGTTAATACTGCCATAATCATAGGAACATTCATAGTATATTGACCTTGATATTCCCATAATGCCAAAGGTAAAGTTCTATTTTTAGTAGATTGTGTTAAAACAAGAGCAAAACTAAATTCATTCCAAATTGCAACTCCATTATATATCGCCAAAGTAACTAATCCTGGCTTTGATAACGGTAACATTACATTGTAAAAAATTTTATATTTATTACATCCATCAATTTCAGCAGCTTCTTCAAGTTCTTTAGGTATATTGGCCATAAAAGTAACTAGAATAAATACTGAAATTGGTAAGTTAAATGCTACATAAGGCCCTATTAATGCCCATATCTTATCATACATTCCTGTTTTTATTGTCATCATAAATATTGGTAATAATGTAACATGAATAGGAACTGACATACACGCCACTATTATACCATATATTGGCTTATTTAATTTAAATTTAAATCTTGATAATGGATATGCCGCACATGCACTTAATGATAATAAAATTACTAATGATACAATAAGTACTATTATGCTATTCTTAAAATATCCATATATATTTCCTTGAAATACTTCAATAAAATTTCCTAAATAAAGCTTTTGGGGTAAATCGAACACTCCTCCCATCATTAATTCAAATTGCTCTTTAAGGGCAGAAAATAACATAAACATAAACGGAATAAATGTAATAAGAAGCCAAATAACTGCTAAAATTCCAACTATAATACTGATTAATTTATTTTTTCCAGAAATCTTTTTTTTCATTACTTACTCATCTCCATTTTTATTTAATACTTTCATAGTAACTAAAGAAATTATTGTAATTAAAATAAACATTCCGCATGCAATTGTTGATCCATAGCCCATTCTTTGTGATAAAAAAGCATTTTTATACATATAAGTTGCCATTAACTCTGATGAAGAACCTGGACCTCCACCTGTCATAACATAAATTAAATCAAAATATTTTAGTGATCCAACCATAGATAATATCATTGCACTTTTAATAGATGGTTTCATCATTGGCAATGCTACCTTCCAGAAATATTGCCCTTTAGTTGCACCATCTATTATTGCTGCCTCATATACATCAGATGGTAAACTACTATATGCTGCTAAAAAATACACCATATAAAATGGGATAAACTGCCAACATATTGCTATTGAAATAGTAACAAGTGCGGTTTTAGGATTTCCTAATAGATCAATTGCTGGTCCTCCAAATAGTTTTGATAGACCTGATATTATACCTGAATTTGCATCTAATGCATATTTAAATAAATAACCTATTGCAACAGAAGACATTAACATAGGTATAAACCATATAATTTTAAATAAGTTCGCTTTCTTACCTTTAAAGTCCAAAAATGTTGCCAATGCCATTCCTACAGGTAATTGAATTACTATTGATAAAATCATAATAATTATATTATTAAAAAATGCCTTCCTGAAAGTAGAATCTAGTATTAACTCTTTCCAATTTTCAAATGCAATAAATGTTTTTCCAACAGTTATACCATTCCAATTATAGAAACTTGTCTTGAATGAATAGAATATTGGATATGCTATAAAAATAACTAAAAATAATAACGCAGGTAATAAAAAAATAATTGAAGCATTTCTTACTGATTTTTCTCTTTTTTTCTTCAAACTGACCTTATTAACTTCCATTATATATCCCCCTCTAAATTTTATGGGTAAAACATTTTTATAAGTTTTACCCATGATCATCCTAAATACATAAATTATTTATTATTACTATTTCTATAAGAATCCATTGCATTTTGTAACTCTTTATTTGCTTCTTCCGGTGTTATTGTTAACCCAAATATCTCCTGTGATGTAGATTTATGAATCTCCGCAACCTCTGCTGGCAATGATTGATCATACCATAATTGAACACCTGTCGCTTCATTAACTGTATCTAATATTTTTTGTGTCAATTCATCTTTAGCTTCAAAACTTTTTAATGGTATAATCTTACCGTAATCTTCACGTTCTTTTAGTGCTTTGTCATCTAATAGACTTTGAATTAACTTAAAAGCACCCTCTTTATCTTTACAACTTTCAGAAATAGAATATAAATTATCTCCAATAGTACCAATACATAGCTTTTGATCCGCTGTAGAGCTTTCTAACTCAGGAAATGGAAAGAATCCAAGTTTATCTATAAAATCTGGGTTTTCTCCTATAACTGTACCACTAAACCAAGATCCCATTAAATCCATAGCCGCTTCACCTTTATATAGTAATTGCCTAGCCTGCCCACTATCATCATCCATTCCATTAAATCCTTCATTAAAATATCCAGAATTAACCCATTCTTGAATTTTATTTCCTGCATACTCAAAAGCTTCATTTTCAAAACTTCCACTACCTGATACAGCATCTTCAAATGGAGTCAAGCCGCCATATCTTGTTGCTAAATACATGAAATACATTGAACCTGTCCACTTTGTTGAATTTGCAAGTGCAAATGGAGCAATTCCTTCTGATTTTAACTTTTCACAAATTATTTCTAAATCACTTATTGTCTTCGGTTCCTCTAAGCCATACTTCTCAAATACTTCTTTATTATAGAAAAATCCTGCAACTGACACATTTTCAACCGGTACCGCATATATTCTCCCATTATAAGTACATTGCTGTATTCCCGCATCAATAAATTGATCTTTATAATTATCCTTTTCCATAAATTCAGTTATATCTGCACATTGACCTGCACTAACATAAGTAGCTAAATTCGCCCCTCCCCATTGAACATAAACATCTGGTGTTTGATTTGAGCTCATTGCTAATGATAATTTTTGTTTGTATGAATCATTAGTCATATCCACTATTTCAACTTCGTATTGAGGATTTTCTTCCATAAATCTTTCAGCTGAATCATGAATAATATCTATAGCCTTTCCTGTTTGAATATGCCACAATGTTAACTTTGTCTTTTCTCCAGAAACTTCTGAACTTGAAGTACTTGAAGATGAGTTACTATTACATCCGACAAATATACTTGAAACCATTGCCATTGACAATAAAATAGCTGATACCCTTTTTAAAATTTTACTCATATACATCCCCCTATTATAACGTTTACAATAAGTTTTTTTCTTATTTGTAAATCTTATTTATATATTA
This sequence comes from Clostridium cuniculi, assembly GCF_004353185.1. Taxonomy (GTDB): domain Bacteria; phylum Bacillota; class Clostridia; order Clostridiales; family Clostridiaceae; genus Clostridium; species Clostridium cuniculi. The sequence goes on from NZ_SMUS01000010.1 coordinate 89,415, forward strand.
ATTCTATCATCTTAAATTTTAAATATATATAGAAAAAAATGACTTTTATCTATACTTTTTTGACTTTTTTATTTTTTACATTCTTTAAAGAAAAAATATTGGCTTACTTTTTATCCTTTACTGTATACAAAATCCATAAATCTTTCTTCCCATCCTGTAATAGAAATATTATCAGTATTTCTATTAACTAAATAATATTTCAATGTCTCAATCTCATACTCCGTAAGATTATTGACTAACTCCTCTATCTCCTCTTCCCAAATACAATTATTTAAAATCTGTACCAAATAATCCAAGCTTTTAACTTCATTATGAATTATAGCAACTTTATCTTTAGTAAACCTACAACTTCTTATTTCATCTATTAATTCTCTTAACTTTTCATCATCCATACTTTGATTATCTACAAAAACATCTAAAACTTCATTTTCCTCTGTTTTAAAGCTTAAAAATATATTTTCTAAATTATTAATTTTTATACCTTCTTCAATTCTTGGAAGTAAGTTTAAAGCTGTTGTTTTCATATATTCTATTTCATAATTTTTAAATCTTTACAAATATGATTGCATGATTCTATAATGCTTTCTTTTATTTCTTCTATATTCTTCTCTTTAAAAATATCTATTAATTAAATTTTCAATTTGAATATCAGATAAAGTAACTCCATATTTTATAGTAACTTCATTACATTTTTTGATATCCATTGCTAATTGTTTTTTCTTCATACTTTGTATAGCTAAAGTAAAATTTTCACTCATTACTATCAACTCTAATATAGCTTACTACTGTTATTAAATTAGTACTAGACTTGAAAATTTTGCGATTTCATGGTATTATAATAGTATAGTAAAAGTGCTATAAATCTTGATGTTTTCAAGACTTATAGCACTTTTATTTTTTTAGTAATAACCTAAAATATTCTATAAAAAAAGAACCTAATCTAATTATAGAACGGTTCTTTTTTATCTATTAAATTATTCAATAATAAAGCTATTCTTACCATTTTTCTTTACCCTATAAAGAAGCTTGTCTGCTTCTTCATAGTTAGATAAATAATCTTTACTTATATCTAGCTTTTTAATCCCTACACTTATAGAAAGCTTTGGATTAAGATTTATATTATTTAACATATTAAAAATATCCATAAATATATTTTTAACAAACTCACTACTATTTCTATCACCTTTATCTTCAATTAAAGCAGCAAATTCATCTCCACCTATTCTAAAGAAAGTTGCATTAGGTGTTTCTTTAAGAACACTAGCAAGCATATTTAAATAATTATCTCCTTTTAAATGTCCATACTTATTATTTAAATTTCTTAAATTATCTAAATCAATTAAAGCTAAAAAGAAATTCTTTTTTTCAGAATATATTTCATCAATAACTTTCATAAATTTATTTCTATTATATAAACCAGTTAAGGAATCAGTTTCAGAAATAGTAATAGCATTAACCTCATCTGTTATATCACGTGCTATACAAAGTAAGCCATTATCAATTCTTTCTTTAGATACTCTAAAATATCTATCTCCCATAGTTTCAATTCCATAATAATGACCTTCTTTTAAGGTTTTCATATCACCAACTAAACATTGTTCGTATAATACTTTAGAAAATAACTTGTCATTTACTAAATCCATATCACTTTTTTCAATTATGTAATCGGGCCTTTCAGAAATGAAATCAGCAAAACTTTTGTTTACATATTCATATTTTAATGATTTATTTTTAAAGAACATAATATCCTTAGATTTATTAGCTAATTTAGTTAAGAAAGATAACTTGTAATAAGTATTTGAAATATCTTCTATCTCTAAACTTATATATTTATCTAAATGCATAGATATAGTAATGGCAACCTTTAAGTTTAAATTATTTTTCTTAATTTCAAAATCGTACATTTTTTTACTTTTCTTTGATTGAATAACTTCTGAAATTGCTTTGTTTAAAGTACAATCATTACAGTATTTCCCAATTGAGCATATTGTTTTTTCTTTTCTTGAAAAATAACAGTTAATGTAGTTTCCAATAAGCTCATTTATATTATCTCCCAAGTAATTGCTTATTATCTTATTAACATATAAAACTTTTCTATTCTTATCTAATAAGATAAATCCAGATTGTGAATTTTCAATTATACTAAGTAATAAAGAATATTCCATGTCCCCAACACCCCCTATCTATTTTATAGTGCCAAAAGAAATTAATAATTTCGATACTATTATATAGATTTTTTTACATAATGATAATTTTAACAAATATTTAACATAATTTCTATAGAAAATCTCCAAAAATCAAATGAAATTATTATCATTCATAGTATTACTTCCAATTCTTATTATATATTATACTTTTACAATTAGCAGTTTGATACTTATTTTTTTATTTAATACCTATTTCTTTTTCTTCTTATACTTCTACTAAAATCATTTTTTCTCCTATTACCTCTAAATATAGGCTTATACATTCCGCTCCTAGCTTCATGTAACATTTCCTTACAACTTCTACACCTTTCACTTGGATAATCCCAAGATAATTTTTTCCCACAGTTAATACAAACTCTTTCATGATCTAAAAGATTGGTTAATAAAAGTTCATTTATTTTATTGGCAGTCTCTTCCTTCTCATATGATATATATCTATTATTTATCATCATATTAAAATTCTTTCCAAAAGAATAATTTAATTCTAATGACTTATAATAACTTTCAAGCTCATCAAGCTCCTTCTTTGAACTTACACTTTTCTTAAGAACAGGCTTCTTTAAATTTACTGCACCTGCACTATACATCTTACAATATTCTTCCCATAGAGCTTCTACTGCCTTATTATTTTCCTCAAAAGGAATTGTGGCCATTTTTAAAAGATCTTCTTTAGATGCATTTATATTAAGCTTCTTCAATCTATTTAAAAGAAAAATTATTCTTGTAACATCTGTTTTTTCATAATATCCTTTGATAGACATTACACTCCATGTTTTTAAAGCATCTATAATATCTATATTTATATCAATAAGTGACTCTGGTATTCCTATAAAACATTTTTCAATTTTCTTTGTCTGTGCAGTTAATGCATTCCTTATTAAGTTGCTATCACTCATAGTTGCAACGTATCCCTTATTATAAATACCCTTACGTCCTGCTCTTCCTGCTATTTGCTTTATTTCAGAAACATTTAATTTTCTTAAAGACACGCCATCATATTTTCTTGTTTCTAAAAACACAATACGTTTTATAGGAAGATTAACTCCCATTCCAATAGCATCTGTACATACTATTACTTCTGTTTCACCATCTAAAAATCTTTCAAATTGCTTTTTTCTTGTTGAGTATGGAAGTGAACCATAAATTATACTTGTTTTTATATTATTGTTAAGAAGCTGTGCTGAAACTGCAAGTGCCTTCTTTTTGCCAAAAACAACTAACGCATCTCCTGGTTTAACATCTTTATTTAAATCAAACTTCTTATCCTCAAATATTAACTTTGTATCTCTTTTATGTTCTACAATTTCATATGTGTCATTACAATCTTTTATTAACTTAATTACTACATCCTTTGCTTCTGGTGCCATACATATATGAATTTCTGGTGCCATTACCCCTATTATAGCTCTTGTCCATGCCCAACCTCTTTGTTTATCAGCAATCATTTGGGCTTCATCTATAACACATACATCATAAGGAGTCCCAAGTTGCAACTTTTCAATAGTTGATGAGACATGACCTGCATATGTAATAATATCCTCTTCCTCTCCTGTTAATAATGAACAAGGTATGTTTTGAGAATTAAGCTTATCTTGAATTTCAAGTGCTAATAATCTTAATGGAGCTAAGTAAACCCCAGAGTCTGCTTCCATAAGTCTTTCAATACTTGAATATGTCTTTCCTGTGTTAGTTTCACCAACATGAAGATAGAAATGTCTTTTCATATCTCTTGTTTCTTTATATTCATATATTGGATTATCTAAAATTATCTCTTGAATTTCGTCTTTTGCTTTATTTTTAATATATATGTTTTCTGATGTCCAAACTAAACCTTTTATACATATCCATGGAATACATTCTTTAAAATCTAACATTTCATTAATAGATGGTGCTTTTTCATTTTCTTTTAAGTATTCCTTATAAAGAATATTTTCAACTATAGCAATTCTTTTTATTATTTCATTTATTTTATCTTCCTTAGATATAAGGTTTCTTCTAAAGCCTGGTAAATTAACACTTTTATAATATCCAAAGACCATATTTCTAGCATCTTCTAAAAATAAATTCATATGTTCCTTTGTCTTATAAATATTCACATTAATAAGATTATCTAATCTTTTATCAATTGAATTAACAACCTTAACTTTAAGTCTATTTATTCCCTTTGTAGATGCGCTTGCCTCTTCACTACTTTTAATCATAAGTTGTATTAATTTTTCTTCATCATTACTATTATCTGCTTCTACAACTTCTGTATAGCAATCATTAACAATTCCTAATGCTGCACAACCTTTATCATAAATATCTAATAAAAGTTTTTCTTCTAGGATCACTACCTTAACTGCAACTGAAGCTCCCCATCTGCTTTTAAATCCATTTCCTATTTCAACTTTTATTTTTTCTTCTATACTTCTCTTTTTATCTTCACTTAACTCCTCTAAATCTAGGTCGTAATATACCTTACCATCCCTAGTTCTCTTGTACCACCTAACACTGTTCCATAGAAATTCTTCAGTATATCTACTTTTAAACCTTTTATATAATTCGCCCTTTTTCTGCTCCATTATTTTTTCTACTTCTTCATATAAAACAGTGGCAATATCCTTTGGCTCATACTTAAATACAGGTTTATCATTATTGCTACTTTCATCATCTTCTAACTCTTCAATATATGAACCTTCCCATGATAATTCATATATAAAATCTTTCACATAAGTATAATCATAAATATTAAATGGTCCATTATCCTTTAATTCAACTTTAGAATTTATATCATACTTATTGTAATTTGAATCATCTATTTTAACTTTATTAACTTCCTTTATGTATTTAACAATTTCTTTAATTGTTTCATTAATAAATTCATTATCTATGTATTTAGCTATTTCATTTTTTGTTTCTTTTCTTAAGGTACACTTAATCGAACCCATCCCATCACTTCTTTCTAAAAATATTTAATTTAAAGTAGTTTTTATATTTCAACTCATTTCTTGTCTCATTATAGCATAGATAATATTTTTAAAAGCAATTATTTAAATATAACATTAGATTTTGATAAAATATTCACTTTAGTTAAAAATAAATTTAATTAAAAAATTTGCAGTATAAGGGAAGAGTAAATAGATTATTGGGATAATAATCTATCTACTCTTCCCTCTTTTTTTAATAAAAAGTGCCTTTACAACACACTCCTAAAACATGGAATATCATCAACCTCTTCTAAATCATCATTAATAATAATAAGCTCATTTCCATCAGTAACAATTCCATATTTAACAGTATCATAATTACTCATATATTCTTTAAGATGAATTACCTCTCTTTCAGTACCTTCCCCTAATCTATTAGTTTTAATAAATATAAATGGTACCTTATCTATATTGTCATAAGTATAAACAACAACATCTATCTTTTCAGCCTTAGTTTCAATATTAACCTTAACTTCAACATCTATTAATTCTTTTGGATAACCATATCTATTTATAAGTTCATCAATAATCCATTGTCTTGTAATTTCTTCACTTTTATAAATATCAGCAATTTTATAAGCAAATAAATACTCATCAATATTAATTCTATGTAACTTTCTAAAATTACTTTTTGAATTAATCCTTAAATATTTACAACTTATATCTTTAATAAACTTAGAAGGATTTCCATCACTAGTTAAAAATAATTGCTCTGTAGCTCTAGTCATTCCTACATACAATAATCTTCTATCCATAGATTCCATAAAATCCACATCTTCAAATTCATTTTCAAAAGATTTTAATGGCATATATTTATCATTAAGTCCTACTATCATAACAACCTTAAATTCTAAACCTTTAACAAAATGCATAGTAAGTAATTTAACACAATCATCACTAAAATCTAACTCTTCATCATTTTCAATTTCTTTATAAGGAATATTATTTTTCTCTAAATAATTTTTTATTTCTTTTAATTGATTTTTAAACCTACTTATAATTGCAATGTCTTTATAATTATATTTTTCCTTCAATTCATCATTTATTATTTTAGTAATATATTCAGCTTCTAATATCTTATTTTTAAATCCTCTATATACAGGATAAACTCCATGCTTATCAATTAATGATGGCTTTACAAAGTTATCTTCCTCAATAATATTTTTATCATCTGCAATTAAACTATATGCTGCATATGCTATTTGAATTGTTGTTCTATAACTCTTGGATAATGATGTAGACTTACCTGTCATATCCAAGCCTATACTTGTAAAACTTCTTCCTTTTACTAACCATGCCTCTGGATAAATACTTTGTGCTGTATCTGAAACAAATAGCATACTAGAATAACTTCTATTCATGTATAATATTTTAATAAACTCTAATTGTACTCTTGTTAAATCCTGTGTTTCATCAACTATAATGTGAGTATATTTCTCTTCTACATGACTTTTAGCTTGCCTTAATGCTATTAATGAAATATCCTGTACATCTACTAACTTATCTTTTTTTAGATTTTCATTATACTGAAGCATAACTTCAAAAATAGCCTGTCTTATCTGAGAATTCTTTCTTAATTTATGTGGTGATTCTATATTATTATTTGATATCCTTCCTATTCTATCAATATTTTGATACTCTTCAATATCTGTATAATTACATGATTTCATCCATCTAATTTCTTCTTTGATAAATGTTATGTTCTTTTCATCTAATACATTTATTTTTTTATAATTTTCTCTTACTTTAATAATTGCATCTAATAGAGCCTTGGTAACTTGCTTATCATTAGCAAGTTTAAATTTTTCATTTTTCGTATTTAAAATAAAATATTTAAACATTATATTATCAATAGTTTCTATATATAGCTTGTCCTTATCTCCACTTTCGTATATTCCTAATGATAATTGTTCTTCTTTTTTATTTTTTTCTATTTCTTCATATATATATTTGACATAATTAATTAATGATTTGTTATATGTAATAACAAGTACTTTATCATCTTTTTCATAGCAATAATCTTTTAATAAGAATGGTATTTTATGTACTGCTACTGTAGTTTTTCCTGAGCCTGCAACCCCTTTAACTAGTACATGCCCCTTTGGCTTATTTTCAATTATTCTTCTTTGTTCATCATTCAACCTCATTATTTTTTCTCATTTCCCCTTTTATTTTCTTTATAGTGCAATTATACCATATTTTGTATATTGTTTTCATTTTAATATTTCTAAAATAATTAAAGCTACCTTAACTTAAAAGTTAAGATAGCTTTTCAATATATTAATATATTTCTTAATATTCTACTTTATTTATTGCTATATTTTATAATAATTTATTTGCTATTTTAATATAATACTTACCTTGCTATTTCCACTCTTAATCTTCACTAATGTATCATTACCATCTACATTAAACTCTGCACCTTCAATCGTTTCTACATTACTTATATCTTTTAATACTAAAGTCCATGCTTCCTCTGTTCCAGCTGATTCAACTTTTATTTCCTTATTATTCTTTAAAACTTCAACATAAAGTTCTTCATTATTATGAATATCTAAAACTTTTGTAGAGGTTTTAACTCCTTCTTTTAATTCATATGCTAATAATGATACATCTTTTCTATAATCGTAATCTGGTTTTGTATCTTCTGAGCCAATAGCAATAATACTATTTTCTTTAATCATCATAGGTATACTTAAATAGTCATGCTTTTCTTTAATCCATCTTCCACCTTCATACTTTCTACCAGTAATAAAGTTTGTCCATTTACCTTCTGGTAAATAATATTTTGCTTCATTTTCATCATTAAAAATTGGAGCTACTAAAATTGATTCTCCAAGCATATATTGTTTATCTAAATAAGCACATGCATCATCATCTTGATATTCTAAAACCATTGATCTCATTACAGGAATCCCGGTTTCATGAGTTATATTTGCCATTCTATATAAGTAAGGCATGATTCTACATTTTAATTTAGTGAAAAATCTAACTACATCACAAGCTTCTTCATCATAAAGCCAAGGTACCCTGTAGGACTTACTTCCATGTAATCTACTATGAGAGGATAATAATCCAAATGCAACCCATCTCTTATAAACATCAGCCGTAGATGTACTTTCAAATCCACCTATATCATGACTCCAGAATCCAAAACCAGACATACATAATGATAATCCACCTCTTAAACTCTGTTCCATAGATTCATAATCGGCTTCACAGTCTCCCCCCCAATGTACTGGAAACTGCTGTCCTCCTGCTGTTGCTGATCTAGCAAATAATACTGCTTCATCCTCTCCTTTATATTTCTTTAGTGTTTCAAATACTACTTTATTATACATATAAGTATAGTAATTATGCATTTTATTAGTATCTGACTTATCAAAATATTCTACATTTTCTGTAGGTATACGCTCACCAAAATCAGTTTTGAAACAATCTACACCCATATCAATTAATTCTTTTAATTTCCCAGAATACCATTCACATGCTGATGGATTTGTAAAATCAACCAATGCCATTGCTGGTTGCCACATATCCCATTGCCATACACTACCGTTTGGTTTCTTTAATAAATACCCATATTTTTTACCTTCCTCAAATAACTTTGACTCTTGCCCTATATAAGGATTTATCCATACACATATATTTAATCCTTTTTCCTTTAATCTCTTAAGCATCCCTACTGGATCTGGAAACACCTCATCATCCCATTCAAAATTACACCAATTATAATCTTTCATCCAAAAACAATCAAAATGAAATACTCTAAGTGGAATATCACGCTTCGCCATTCCATCAACAAAACTTGTTACTGTTGCTTCATCATAATTAGTTGTAAAAGAAGTTGTAAGCCATAATCCAAATGACCAAGCTGGTGGTAACGCTGGTTTTCCTGTTAATGCTGTATAGTTTTTAACAACTTCCTTCATTGATTCCCCACCAATTATAAAGTAATCTAGATTTTCTCCTGGAACACTAAACTGAACCTTATTAACACTTTCTGATGCTACTTCAAATGATACTTTCTCTGGATGATTTACAAATACACCATATCCCTTGTTAGTAATATAAAAAGGGATATTCTTATAGCTTTGCTCTGTACTTGTTCCTCCATCTTCATTCCAAACTTCAACTGTTTGACCATTTTTAACAAAGGCAGTAAACTTTTCACCTAATCCATAAACCAATTCACCTACGCTTAATCGTAGTTGCTCTCTCATGTAGACTCCTTCTTCTACAATATTTATAAAGTTCTCTTCTTGTATAGTTTTTACATAAGCAAGCCCCTTATTTTCACTACAAGTTAACTTCTTCTTACCTTTATAAAATGCCATTTCCCATTTATCTTTATTAAGAATCATTTTAGTATTTCCTGATTTAAAAACAACTTCATTTTCATTATTTTCAATAAATACTTTTGTATTATTATTTTCATTTATTTTAAAATTAGGTACTTTCTCTTCATCTCCCATGAAATGATAAGCTCTAACTCTAATTACATCTTCCATTGGTGATGTGATTTTATATGTTATTACTGCCCCACCTAATGTATCTCCTCTTGACGTTATTTTAGTACAAGGTGCATATATAGTTAAAACATTATCTTCTATTCTTACTCTATGAACTTCTTTTGGGCCGTATATTTTCACTCCCTCTTTATCTAACCAACATCCATTACTGAATTTCATAAAAATACTCTCCTTCTCAAAAACTTATTATTTTGTTTAATCTTTTAATAAATTACCATATTAGTTTCTACCCTTTTACAGATCCCGCTGACACTCCACCAACAATATACTTTTGTCCTAAAATAAATACTATTAATACAGGAATTAATGTTAAAATTATATCAGCACTAACTAAGTTCCATGAATTTTCAAATGCACCAAAGAAGTTATAAACTGCTAAAGTCATTGGCCATTTTGTAGAATTATTTAAGAAATATAGTGGCATAGTAAAATCATTCCAAATAGCCATAAAATTTAAAACAAATAATGTCGAAATTATTGGTTTTAATAATGGTAAAATTATATTTATAAACAATCTTATAGGTCCACATCCATCTATTACTGCTGCTTCATCTATTTCTCTTGGAATAGTTGAAATAAATCCATAACATAAAAATAAACTAAGTGGTATATTTATAGCTGCATAAAGTAATATAATCCCTAATCTTGTATTAACAAGATTTAATGCTTGCATAACTTTCATTAATGCAACGTTATTTATTGGGATTGCTATACCTGAAATAATGAAGTAATATATCCAATTATTTATTCCCTTTCTATTTCTAGAAATAACAAAGGCTGCAGCAGATACTACAAATACAATTATTACAACACTTAAAGTTGCATATAAAAGACTGTTAAAGAATGAAGATAAAAGTTTTCCTTGCTCTATTACAATCTTATAATTTTCAAACTGCCATGTACTAGGCAAAGAAAGGGACATATTATTTGCCTCTCCTTGAGTTTTAAATGAATTAAGAAATAAAACTACTAATGGAACTAAAATTACCAGACTTATAAAAACTGTAACAATATTTGCTAATAATGACCTTATTATTTTTTTTGATTTTCTCATTATGCTTCAACCTCCTTATTCTCCATTGATTTAATAATAAAATATAATAGTAATAATAATATGAAGAATAAAATACTAGATAAAGTTGTTCCCATTGCATAATTCCCCTTAGAAAACTCTTTATAAACTGCTGTATTAATTACTCCTGTAGCATTTCCTGGTCCACCATTTGTTAATGAATAAATCATATCAAATACTCTTAAACCATATGTTACATTTAATATCGTAACATTTACTATTATTGGTTTTAATAATGGCATTGTAATATTTTTAAGCTTTTGCCAGAAATTAGCCCCATCTATACTTGCCGCTTCATAGTATTCTGGTGCAATAGACATTAAACCAGCTATAATAACAACCATTATATAACCCATACCTTTCCATGTATCTACTGCCATTACAGTCTTAAAAACTATATCTAAATCAGTTAACCAACTTCTTGTAAAAACCTCTAATCCTATTGTGTTCAGAAAATTATTTAGAAAACCTGTTGTTGGATGTAGTATACTTTTAAAAACAAGCCCAACTACTAGATAAGACATTACTTGAGGTGAAAATATAATCATTCTATGCAAATTCTTGAATTTAATTATTTTTTGTGTTAATAAAAGTGCCAACGCTAATCCTACTACTGTCTTTAATATTGTTGTAACTACTGTAAATGAAATAGTATTCCAAATATACAACCTATATTCTGGTCTGCCTTTAAATACTTCTATATAATTTTTAAATCCTACGAAATTCAATTCACTTGAAAAGTTATTCCAATCAGTAAAAGAATAAAAAATACCTATAATTCCTGGTAAGAAACAAAGTAAGAAAAATATAATTAATGCACCACTTGTAAAGTACCATGGATATAACTTTTTCCTGTTCATAATATTACCTCCAATTTTTATTAACATTATAATAATTATTTCTTTTATCTTCTAATTCTATTAATAATGGAGGAAATAAAAATATTTTTCCTCCATTATTAATTCACTTAAAAACTACTATTATATAAATGATTAGCTTTTATCTATATTTCAAATTTATTCTGTCCAATATTCATCTTTTTGTAATTGTGCTTGTTCTGTACGTCTATCTATAATTGTTTGTACCACTTCTTCTGGAGACATTGCACCAGTATACATAGCTTCTAAATCTTTTCCAATATCCATCCATTGACTATCTATATACTTAACGCCTACTTGAACTACCATTCCTTTTTCTAAAGAATCAATATATGCTTGATCTTCTTCAGAATATTTTCCTTCTATTTCCGGCCAGCATACTTCTGATAATCCTGGTTGTCCATCTAAGCGTTTTTGTAAATTTTCTGGTCTTGCTAAAAACTCAAAGAATTTTAATGCAGCATCTACATTTTTACTATTTTTATTTATAAAATAAGCATTACTAGCAGGGTTTACACCAATTGTTTGGTTATCTCCCCAAGGCATTGCAAAAATACCTAATTTGTTAATATCGAAATCTGGGAAATCTACTTTTACCTCATCTTTCCATGCCGCTTCCGCTATAAACATAGCTACTTTTCCATTAGCCATAGCTTCCTTTGCATTTTCAACTGAATTACTTAAATAATCATCACCATAAAAACCTAAATCAGCAAATTCCTTTAATTGTTCTATTATTGTTAATAATTCTGGAATATCATCTAAATCCATTTCATTTTTATTAAGCTTTTCATATAAACCTGGATATTTATCTTGATACATAGCTCCTGTTTCAAATAAAGGTAGAACTTGATGCCATCCATTTTGAGTGCCTTCATATATAGGAGTTACCCCTGAATCTTTAATTTTTTGACATACATCTTTAAACTCATCATATGTTGTTGGAACATCTAAACCTAAATTTTCAAATATTTCTTTATTATAAACATAGAAATACATCTTTTTCCCTGGGAATGTTATACCATATACCTTTTCATTATATGATATTGATGGAATAACATTTTCATCCATCCTTGAAACCCATTCTTCATCTGTTACATCTAAACAATATTTTTCTGGATTTACTCTTGTTACTAAATTTAATGGATCCGCATCTGCACAAAATATATCTGGAGCTTCACCCGAATCAAGTTTAACTTTTAAAAGATCTCGCCATTGAGCATCTGGAGAAATTTGAAAATCTACCTTTATTCCTGTTTCCTCTTCAAATTCTTTTGCTAATTCTTGTACTATTCCCGATGTTGGAAGCCCTGATTGATGTGATCCAAAAGTTAATGTTACAGAATTTCCATTACCTGAAGTCGATGAACTAGAGGAATCTCCACATCCTATTAAAAAACTTCCTGCCATTATCCCCATCATAACAGCACTTAAAACTTTCTTTACACCCTTTACCATACTGAATACCTCCATCTATTTGATAATTTTGTCTATATGTTAATATTTTCTATACATTTATGATATCATTTACATTAGCTATATTACATAGATAAAACTGAACTATCATTTGCACTTTTTTGAACTGTATTGTATAATCCTTTTATAAGGAGGATAATAATGGAACATAAATTTTGCTACTCTCAAAAAACGTATTTATTCTTTATTTATGGAGTTTTAGTAACTGTTTTACTATCAATTTTCTTTATAGTTTTTTATTCATTTTACAAAAATAATATTGTCAACGCTGCTAAAATAAAATCTGAATCTTTAAGTGCATCTATAGAAAATTCATTAACTACTGAATTAAATAACCTATCTACTATATCTATGAATGTAGTTTACTCTAATGCAATAAAAAAACACTTTACTAGTTTTTCTAATGAATATAATACGACTAAAACAAATAAATCAACATTTTTAAACTTAAGAGAAAACGTTTTATTAATATATGATATTATAACTGCTATTTTAGGTCCATTTCAGTCTGCTATGCAGGTTAATCTTTACGACTTAAACGGTAGTTGCATTGGATCAGGTTATTTTCAAGGTATAACTCAAGTTAATTTAAATAATTTAACTTGGTATCAAGCTACAATTGATAAAAATGGGTCTAAATATATCTCAAAGTTGGACAAACTCCCTAATAACCCTAATTCATATATAGGAAGTTCAGAATATATAACTTTAACTCGTTTATTTTTTAATAGTTCTAATGAACCTGAAGGAATAGTTGAAGTGATACAAGATTGTGATACTGTTTTTTCTTTAATCTTAGAGTTACAACAAAAAAATCCTGCTACCTCCTTTTATATATACAATGAAAATAATGAATTAATTTACCCATATAAACTTATAGATAATACTGTAATAGATTACTTAAACTTAATTGCAAAAAACTCACTTACATCCTCTTCTGCTGAATTTATAAAAGTAAATAACTCAGATGAATATCTTATAACCTATGAAGAGATTGAAGGATACGATTGGACAATAGTAATAAGTGAACCTAAAAATATAGTATTTCAATCATTAAACTCTTTTAAATTAATTTTTATAATTATAATAGCTTTTTCAATTGGCTTTACATTAATTTTATGTTTTGTTATTTCTAGTAAAATTACATATCCTTTAAGTAAGTTAAGTCATGCAACTAATAAAATAACTATTAATAATGTACTTTCTGAAAATGATAATATAATTACTCCTATTGATTCAAATATTAAAGAAATATCAGAATTATCAACAGCTTTTATTGATATGTATAATAAGTTAAGAGATTCATCCCATGAAATTTTGCTATTAAAATCTGAGGAAACAAGAGCAAAGCTACAAGCTACTCAATCATTATTAAACCCTCACTTTTTATATAATAGCTTAACAAATATTAGTGTTATGGCAGAAGAAAATATGAATGCCGATATAATACGAATGTGTGATTCTCTTTGTAGTTATTTTAGGTATATATCTAATAATTCGGAAACTATACTTTCTCTCGCTGAGGAAATTTCATTTACTGAACAGTATATAGAATGTATGAAAATAAGATATGGCAATGATTTTATATACCATTCAAATATTAAAGAAGATACTAAAAACATATTAATCCCTAAGCTAATACTTCAACCCTTTGTAGAAAACGCATTTAAGCATGGTTTTAGTACTTCTCCACCTTGGTACCTTAAAATAAGCTCTGATACCAAGAATAATAAATGGATAATTAAAATTGAAGATAATGGTGGTTGTTTAACTTGTGAAAAACGTGATGAATTACTTAATAAATTTGATACATTAGATAAAAATAAAGAAATTTACTCTTTAAAAATAGGAGGAATGGGATTAAAGAGTATATACCTCCGTTTAAAACTTCTTTATGGAGATAAAAGCATTTTTTATATAGATAATTCACTTTGTGGTAAAACAATATTTATAATTGGAGGACCAATTTATACAAATAAGGAGGATTTTTATAATGACCATACACAAATATAAATTCATTATAGTAGAAGATGAATATCTTATAAGAAGAAATTTAATAAAAAAAATTGAATCTTTATCTTTACCACTTGAATTAGTTGGAGAAGCTAGTAATGGAGAAGATGCAATGCAACTAGTAAATAAACTATGTCCATCTCTTATTATTACAGATATTAAGATGCCTCGTTCAGATGGATTAGAATTAATAAAATACATTAATCATAACTATCCTTCTATAAAATCAATAGTCCTTAGTGGATATGATGAATTTAAATACGCTCAGACCGCATTAAGGTTTGGAGCAAAAGATTTTCTTTTAAAACCAGTAAAAATTGATGATTTGAAATCATCTCTTCAAAATGTTTTGGTTATTCTCGATGGTGAAAATAAAAATAGTAATTATTTCTCTATTGATGCACATAATTTAAAACCAGAAGATTTAAGTAAATTACTAGAAAAATATTTAATTAACAATTATTCATCTATAACTTCAATAAATGATATTGCCGATAAATTTGGATTTACTAATGAATATTTAAGCAAAATATTGAAAAAATTTACTGGTGAAACTCCACTAAAATATCTAACGAAAATTAGGATAAATAAGGCAAAACAACTTTTATTAAACAAACCTGAATTAGAAATAAAAAAAATTGCTGAATTAGTTGGTTATAAAGATGCCTTTTATTTTAGTAGAGTATTTAAATCTAATGTTGGTATATATCCAAGTGACTATAGATTTCAAAATAATATTATCTAAGATAATAACTATAAAAAATAGCCACAAGACTAAATCTTGTAGCTATTTTTAAAGCTCTCTTCTCCACTTTTAAATATAAAATTTATTTTTTATTTTTTCTTATAAACAAACATACCTGTTACCACAGATACAGCTCCTAATACTGCTACTAATCCACTTCCTACAACAGCACCAGTTTGAGGTAACTTAGAGCTAGATGGTTTCTTTGAAGAATTTGATGTATTATCTCCATTATTTGTTCCTGAACTTTCTGTAGAATCTGATACTAAATCATTATTACTATTATCTTCATTGCTATCACCAGCTACTGTATCATCAGAAACTTTTTCATTTAATATTTCTACTACTTCATCAGCATTACCATATGCAACGCCTCCTGTTAATATAGATACTGATGACAATTTTTTATCTTGAATTTTTTCATCACCTACATATACTTCTACTACATTGCTATTGGCAATTACTTTTAAAGTTTTATCTTCCTTTTTAATTAAGAAGTATGGATTTTCTGTATCATCAGTATTAACTGTTAATGTTGCACCTTCAGCTTCTACTTTACCTTTTATATCTTGATATAAAATTTCACTTGCAGAATCTAAATTTAATCCTAAATTGCTTGCTATATATTGAGGTAACTCTGTATTATCAACTGTACCTCTTAACTTTTCAACTCCTGCAGGAGCATAAACACCTAAATAAACATCTCCACCTGTATGTCCGCCAGTAGTATATCCAAGCTTCGCACGAATTTTCATTACTTCATTTATTTGACCATTTTTTGCATATTCAAGCTCTTCATCAGTAATATCTGTATAACCATAGTATTCTTTTATCAACCCTTTAATTTCTTCATCAGACTTTCCTTCTGCTAAAGAAGTAAACTTTTCTGCACTTAATTTGAAATCTTTCATTTGCATTATTGATTCTTCAAAAGTTAAATCATCATACCCACTTGTTGTACTTTCATTACCTATACTAAATCCACTATTAGCATGATCTGTTGTGACTACAACAAGAGTATCTTGATTTTCTTTTGCATAGTCTAATGCAACTTGAACAGCATCATCAAAAGCTAAAATATCTCCAATTGCTCCTGCTGGATCATTTGCATGAGCTGCCCAGTCGATCTTACTTCCTTCTATCATTAAAAAGAATCCCTCTTCATCTTTTTCTAAGACTTCAATAGCTTTCTCTGTCATTTCTGCTAAGCTAGGTTCTTCCTCATTTCCTTCAGCAACTCTATCAAAATCATATGCTAAGTCTTTTTCTGCAAATAAGCCCCAAAGCTTATCGGAAGTGCTTTCATTCATTTCTGATTTAGTTGTAACGTAATCATATCCTAAAGACTTTATCTCTTCTGTTAAATCTTTACCATCATTTCTTTTTCCGCCACCAGTAGATTCAAAGAATAAGCTTCCTCCACCTAATACAACCTCTATATCTTTATATAATTGTTGTTTCATAATAGAATTGTAATCTTGTCTATTTTCAACATGGGCTGAAAAAGCTGCTGGTGTTGCATGAGTTATTTCAGAAGTAGCAATTATACCTGTAGATAATCCATTTAATTCTGCAGCCTCTAATATTGTAGCTTGTGGCGTTCCTTCCGCATTTAATCCTACAACACCTGAATTAGTTTTATATCCTGTTGATAATGCTGTGCCTGCTGGGGCTGAGTCTGTAATTGGCCCATTTGCCCATGCAGTTTTAACAAATCCACTTCTAATACTATCCATAGCTAATTTATCATTGCCTAAAGTTCCATCTTGAATGTCGTTATAATATTTTGCTGCAGTAAGTATTCCATCACTCATTCCATCTGCAATTAAGTAAATAACATTTTTAACCTTTTTCTCATCTGCCTTAGTAGTAAGAGGATTAATTGATCCAAATATAAGTGTACATCCTAATATTAAAACTCCTGCTTTTGAAATTAATGTATTTCTAGTTTTCTTTGAAATCATTAGTTTTCCCCTCCTACTACTTCTTCAATATCTTTAGAATTAGTATTTTCTTTTAAATTTGAAACTATATCTATTAACTCTTGTGGTATAAAATATTTGCCATTTATATATGGAACTACAGTTTTTAATTCCTTTTCTTCTCCATTAATTCTGTAATTATTAGTATATAAATCTACTTCAATAACATTCCCTAATCTTTCTATAGTAAGCTTTGGAGAATACTTAATAGTTTCATCTATAGAAGCTTTAGTTCCTTCTATTTTATTTAGTATAACTTCACCATCTTGATAAATTTCCTTTGTATAAGAACTCAATATTTCTTCTCCAAATAAAACTCTTTGCATATATTTATTTACTTCTGTATTATCGACAACACCTTCTAAAAGTTCTACATCAGATGGTGCATATACTCCAAGATAAATTTGCTCTCCTGTGTGCCCACCAGTTGTATAGCCAATTCCAACTCTTCTCGCTATGACTTCTCTTATTCCTACTTGTCTTCCTTCCCCTTGCTCACCCTTTACTATAGCTAATTCTTCATTATTTAAATCTATTCCATAGTATTTTTTAGCTAATGCTTTTATTTCATCATTACTTTTACCTGATGCTATTTCATTAAATCTCTCTTCAGTAATTGTTGCATTTTTTAATAAGTCGGTAGTATTTGCATATGTTGCTTTATCATATGATTCAATATTTTCATTATAGTAACTACTTCCAATAGTTATACCACTATTACCATGGTCTGTTGTTACTACTACAACTGTATTTCCATCAGCTTTTGCAAATTCAATAGCTTCTTTAACAGCTTCATCAAATGCTAATATATCTGATACTATTCCTACAGTGTTGTTAGCATGAGCAGCCCAATCAACTTTACTACCTTCTACCATTAAGAAAAATCCATCTTCATCTTTATTTAATACTTCAATAGCTTTATTAGTCATTTCTGCTAATGACGGCTGAACATTATCATTATCACTTTGTCTATCAAAATCATATTTTAAATCTGCATCTGCAAAGCTTCCCCATAATTTATCACCATCATAACTTGTTAATTGGTCTTTTGTAGTGATAAAATCAAAGCCTTCTTCTTTAATATTATTTACTTGTTCTTCATAGTAAGATTCAAATTCGTCAGTTGAAACTTCTGATGAAAATCCACTTGGCTTATTAAATCCACCACCTAAAACAACTTCCATATCTTGATTTATTTGTTGTTGTAATATTTGATTATAATACTTTCTATTGTTAGTATGTGCTGTAAAATCACCTGGTGTTGCATGAGTTATTTCACTAGTCGCTACTATACCTGTGGCCTTTCCAACACTTTCTGCCCCCTCTAAAATACTAGCCATTGGAGTATCATTAACTGATGTTCCAATATATTTATTATTAGTCTTTTCACCAGCTGCATATACAGTTCCCCCTGGTGCAGAATCAGTTATTGGCCCATTTGCCCAACTTGTAATTACACTCCCTACAGATATCTCATCCATAGCTAAACTATCACCCTTTGTATGTCTTGCTAATGTAATAGCTTCAGTACTCATTCCATCAGCTATAAGCATAATTACATTTTTAGCTTTCCCTCTCTCATTTGCATAAGCTACATCACTTTTGGATGAATGTATATTAGTAGTAACCCCTGCTACTACTAAAAAAGCAGCTATTATACCCCTTATTCTTTTACTCATTAACTTATCCTCCCTATGTATATTTACATATATTACATAATTTACTATAAATGAGATTCTTTAAATTGATATTAAGATCTTGCTAACTATTGTTAAAGCACTGTTAACAATATATGGGTGTTCCTCCGGGGAACATCCTTTTTATGGATGCTCCCCGGAGGAACACCCATTTTTTTACATCAACTATTACACTTTTACCCTTCCTTTAATCAATTTTCTTTTAATATTATTTTCTACAATATCTATAAAGCTATGCCTAACTCCTATACTTAAAACATTAATATATTTAAAATAAACCTTATATTTATTAATTTTTTATTTTTAATGATTTTATTTTAAAAATTATAAAATTTAATAAAAATTAATTTTTATTAAATTCAACCTTTAATTTTCTCACTGTGAGTTAATTATTCTCATTCTTATGACTTTGACTTTCTTTGACCTTAATCATATAATATAAATATACAAAGAGATAAAAAATATCTATTAATTAGTTAAATGAAACTCCTCCCCACTATTATTCTAGGAGTAAGCTAATTTAACTTGATTAAAATCTAAAAATTCATTTAAAGGAGGTCTTTGTATGTTTGCTTTAGTACCTTTCAAATTTAATAATGGAGAAAATAACAGAGGATTAAGCATTAATGACATGTTCAATGATTTCTTTAATGATGACATGTTATCAGCTTTTAATTCAAATGGAAGTTTTAAAACTGATATAAAGGAAACACCTGAAGGATATATTGTTCATGCCCAATTACCAGGAGTTAAAAAAGAAGATATAAACATTGACTATAATAATAACTATTTAACTATTTCTGCAAATAGAAATTATGAAAATGAAGAAAAGAAGGATAACTATATTAAACGTGAAAGAAGTTATGGATCAGTTTCTAGAGGCTTTTATATAAGTAACGTCGATAGAAGTTTAATTAAAGCTAAATTTGATAATGGCGTTTTAAGTATTGAGTTACCTAAAAAAGAATTAACTGCAAATAATAATAGCAGAATTTTAATTGAATAGATTATTATTACTCCTAAAAGAAGGTGTTATAATAAATTTTAAAATAAAGCAGCTACAAAACTAAATTTGCAACTGCTTTATTTTATATCCATTTTATGGGTGTTCCCCGGAGGTGCATACATTTTTTTACAATCAATTCAAATTCTACTCCACAAAAGTAACTACTTCTTCTAAACTCTTACGTGGTGGTGAGTTTGGAGTATCATCTTCTGCAACTCCTAGAGATATCATTGCCATTAACTTATATTCATCCTTTTCAAAATTAATAAGCTCTTCAATTTCAACCTTAGAGTGAGTAGGTCCTGTCATATAACAAGTTCCATATCCTAACTCTGTTGCTGCTAACAAGAAGTTTTCTATAGCAGCCCCTATACCTTGAGCTGTTGAATTTGGAAATCTTAACTCATTTAATACTTCTTCACTTGCATTATTATCTTTAAGAATAGTTTCCTCTATCATGTAATATTCTTTTGAATATACTACAACTAATACAGGTGCATTTTTAAAACATGTGTAATAAGGTAATAAAGTCATCATTAACTTTCTTTGCTTTTCTACCTTAGCCATTTCTGCCAAGTTAGTATGATTTTTTTCTACTATATCAGCAATTTTATTTATTAATTCTTTATTTTGAATTACAACAAAATGCCATGTTTGCTGATTCTTTGGAGATGGTGCATGTATTGCAGCATCAAGCATTTTTATAATATCTTCTCTTGGTACCTCACTATCTTTAAACTTTCTAACACTTTTTCTATTATAAATAAAATCTAAATTTTTCATCTGTTACCTTCCTTAAAGCTCTCATTATTACGAAGCTATTTTTATTTTGTTCTTTTTTAACTACATACATACTTACATACATACTTACTTACTATATCTATAATTGCTACATCTATAGTTACTCCATCTATAATTGACGTATATACAAATTACCACTTATATAAATTACTAGCATTATAAATTACTATTACCCTAATTATTATAAATCTGAATCTCTTGGTTCTCTTTTAATCTTTTTAGGGAATCCTAATTCAAATTTTTCTAATTCTTCATCACTAACATTAAATGTTTTATCAAAATCATAAATTCCACTATGATTAGCTAAATATCCCTCTTCTAATTCCATTGCCATAAAAAATTCTGCTTTATCTTCTATAGACATACCTGGTAAAGTAATACCATACTTATATGCAGCCTCAAATCCTAGAGGTTTGTAGAATTTATCATTTCCAGTTATAAGTACTGCCTTATATCCTAATTCCTTAGCCCTTTCTAATGATACTTTAATTAATTTCTTCCCTATACCTCTTCCTTGATATTCAGGATGAACAGAAATTGGACCAAAAGCTATAACATCATTAAGCATTTCACCCTTTTCATTATACATTTTTGTGTATATAATATTTGCTATAATTTTGTTATCTTCTATAACAACATAATCTAACTCATTAATAAATGATTTAGTATCCCTTAATTTATGTAGTATTAAATGCTCATCACACCCTGGTTTATATACATCCCAAAAAGCTTCTCTTGTTAAATTTTCTACTTCTTTATAATGTTCTTTCTTTTCTAATGTTATATTCACAAATTTACCTCATTTCTTTTTAAAGTTTCTAAATATAAAATCTATACTAATTTAATTATATACTAATTTAATGTATCTTTCTTACTATTTGAGAGAAAACAATAATTAATAATACTTTTATTTTACATAATATATTTTTATAATAGGAGTTTAATATGGAAAATATTATTAATTACGCAGAAAAAGAGCTGGCTACTTTAAATGAAAAAGAATTTAATGCTATAGATTCTTTGATACTATCCCAAATTAGCAATATACTACTTAATAACTTGGTTGGATGTATAAATTCAAATAGAGAACCAGTAAAATTTAAAGATTTATTGAAAGCAGAGTTGTTTCCTAGAATGTTTGATAAGGTTCCTTATGAAGAATCTACTAAACAACTACTTTTTTGTCTTGCTGCAAGTCCTAGATTTAGAGATATAAGAATTAACTATCATATCTCCAAAACTGATACTATTTCTGAAAAACAGTTTTCTGCAACAACATTTATTTTAAATAATACATATGCTTATATAGCATTTCGTGGCACAGATTACAGTGTTGTAGGATGGAAAGAAGATTTTAATATGGCATTTACTGATGCTATTCCTTCTCAAATAGAAGGAGTTGAATATTTAAATACTATTGCAAAGTTGATTCCTCACAGCCTTTATGTTGGAGGTCATTCTAAAGGTGGAAATATTGCTGTTTATGCCTCTATGAATTGTAATTATAGAGTTGCCCCGAGAATAAAAAAAATATTTAGCCATGATGGACCTGGATTTAGAGAAGAGATAATAAAAAGTGATTCTTTTGCTAAAATAAAAGATAAAATACATAAAACATTACCTCATTCTTCTCTTATAGGAATGCTTCTTGAAAATCATGAAGATTATCATATAGTCAAAAGTAATAGACTTGGTGGATTAAGACAACATAACCCTTTTTCCTGGGAAATAACAAATTTTGATTTTAATTATTTAGAAAAATTTTCTGCTGGCTCTAGATATACTAATGCTACTTTACATAGATGGTTAAGTGAAGTATGTGATGAAAAACGCAAATTATTTATAGAAGCCCTATTTGATGTCTTTGATTCCACTAAGTCTGAAACTTTTATTGAAATAAATCAAAACTGGAAAAAAAACATTCCTATTATTTTAGATGCACTAAAAAATATGGATACAGAAGTAAAATCTATGATTATTGAATTAATTAAAGAATTTTCAATATTTCATATTAAAAATATTACTCATAATAATAAGAAAAATATATCTTACCTTAATAAAACCTCTAAATAAATAAGAGGATACATATACACATCCTCTTATTTTTCTATAGATAGATAACTTTTATATTATCTCTTAATCTAAAAATTAAAACTATCTACTTTCAACTCCATCCCAATTTTACTCGCTTTTCTTTTAAATCTTCTATTATTTTATTTGCTAAACTTATTGGATCAGTATCTACAGTCATAGTTGATCCTAAAATATCCTTTGTTCCTGTTTTCAGTGAAAATTTTTTATAGCTTTGCTCCCTTTTATTATTTTTAGATATAAAAAAACACTTCTTAAAATAAGAAGTGTTAATTTCAAATAAACTTTAATTAAACAACTATTAATCCTCAAATTTTTAGGAAATGAAATCTTAATATCTTAAGTTAACTGTAGATTATTGGATTTCATAGGGCTAGTCCCTCCATCACTCTTTATAACTAATTACATATTTTGGAATAATTATATCAATATATTTATCCTTCTGTCAAGCTTTTAATTTACTATTCCTCAAACATAGAAACTGTACATTCATCAATAACTTTAGTTGAGCCACCATCTATCAAGCAAAAAGTTCCTTTAAAGTTTACCAATTGTTGTATATCATTTTTAAATGTCATTTTCTCATAAACTCTAGCCTCAGCTTTAATATTACAACTAAAAGTTGGCTCTGTTATAACTCCATCTACATATACATCCTTACTTTGAACTATAACATTATTATTTAACTTATTTTCAATACATAAATTTAAATTTATTTCATCCTCTTCATTACGGCTTATTCTAATAAAATAAATCTTCATTTTATCTGTATTTACTATTATGTCTCCATCAACATCACTATTAACATCATCTTCAACTAATGCAGTATTCTCTTCTTCTGATAATTCTTCAGCAGTTACCTCGTCATCCTTTGAATTTTCCTCTATTATTTCTTCAACTTCCTCAACTACTGGTTCTATTCCTGTAAAGTCCTGAATTGCTTTATCATCACTTAAAATTTCTTTAACATTAATTAATTCACTATTACATAATTTATAGCAAGAATTTAGTCCATCTCTTACCTCTTCATTTTCTGAATATAAATCAAGAGAATTATTAAAAAGTACTACTAGTGCATCTAAAGAATATGAAAAACTCTCATTTTCTTTTCTTGAATCTTTAACAGTTACATACTCATTGTTATAATATTCATCCAATATTTTTCCAAAGCCTACTAGTGCTGATTCTAATTCTGCTCTTACCTTATTAATAAGAACTATTTCTTTTCCTTCTTTACTATATTTATCTAATAAATTATCATCAATAGAATATCTTGATGCTAAATCAATTATTTCACCTAATAATTCTCCAGTTTCGCTGAAACACTCTTCTAGTCTAGACGCTTTTTTATTCTTATTTTTATTAAACATATCAAATAATCCCATTTTAATAGCTCTCCTTTTCTTTGTATAACATTTAATTTATTATAACATACACACTAACTTAAAGTGAATCACTCCCTTTCTCCTATTATGCCTTAGTATAAATTAATATTTTATGAATAAACATTGTAATGATAAAGGAATAAAAAGGCTGGTGGATTTAAATGACATTAGACGAATTAGAAGTAGGAAAAAGTGCAACTATTGTAAATGTTGGTGGTGTTGGTGCATTAAGAAATCACTTTCTTGATATGGGCCTTACCCCTAATACACAAGTGACACTTATTAAAGTTGCTCCTATGGGTGATCCTATTGAATTATGTGTACGCGTATATGAACTTACATTAAGGCTTGCAGATGCTGCAAAAATAGAAATTAAAGATGTCACCGATATAAAATGTGTTAAAAATTATAAAGAAAGAATTAATGATATACCTCATCCACAAGTTGGCGAAATGGGAATTTATCACGTACATAAAAAAGGTGATGAATTATCTGCTAGCGCTCCTTTAACCTTTGGATTGATTGGTAATCAAAATTCTGGAAAAACCACTCTATTTAATCAGTTAACTGGTAGTAACCAGCATGTAGGAAACTTTCCTGGTGTGACAGTTGATAGAAAGGATGGAATAATTAAAAATCATCCTGAAGCTACAGTTACAGACCTTCCTGGAATATACTCTCTTTCACCATATACTAATGAAGAAATAGTAACTCGAGATTTTATTATTGATTCCCACCCTAGAGGAATAATAAATATTGTTGATGCAACTAATATTGAACGTAATTTATATTTAACAATGCAACTTATAGAAATGGATCTACCTATAGTTCTTGCTCTAAATATGATGGATGAAGTTCAAGAAAATGGTGGAACTATTAATGTTAATTTATTAGAGGAATTGCTAGGCATTCCTGTTGTCCCAATATCCGCCTCTAAAAATATGGGAATTGATGAGCTTATTGAACATGCTATTCATGTTGCTAGATTTGATGAGTGCCCTGGAAGATTAGATTTTTGTGATGAAAATGCCTCTGCTGAGCAAGCTGCCATCCATAGATGTATTCATGCAATACTACATTTAATTGAAGATCATGCTAATAATGCAAAAATTCCAGCAAGATTTGCAGCTACGAAACTAGTTGAAGGTGATTCTATTATTCTAAATAAACTTAAATTAGATGAAAATGAAAAGCAATTGCTAGAACATATCATAATAGAAATGGAAAATGAAACTGGAAAAGACAGACAAGCTTCTCTTGCTGATATGAGATTTACTTTCATTAGCAATGTCTGTAATAATACCGTTATAAAGCCTTTAGAAAGTAAATCACACATACGTAGTGTCAAAATTGATAATATACTTACTGGAAAATATACTGCTATTCCCTCTTTTATAGCCATTATGGCTCTTGTTTTTTGGTTAACATTTAATGTTATTGGTGCTACATTATCTGACTGGTTATCAATTGCAATATCTTGGTTTACAGAAATTTGTGATAAAGGCTTAACTGCTTATGGTATTAATCCAATAGTAAAATCTCTTGTAATCGATGGTATTTTGGGTGGTGTTGGAAGTGTACTTAGCTTTTTACCAATAATAGTAGTATTATTTTTCTTCTTATCTATATTAGAAGATAGTGGATATATGGCAAGAATTGCTTTTGTTATGGATAAGATACTTAGAAAAATTGGACTTTCTGGTAGAAGCTTTGTTCCTCTTCTAATTGGTTTTGGTTGCTCTGTTCCTGCAATTATGGCAACTAGAACACTTTCATCAGAAAGAGATCGTAAAATGACAATGTTATTAATTCCATTTATGAGTTGTTCAGCTAAACTCCCAATTTATGCATTATTCACTTATGCTTTTTTCCCAAAATATCGTGCATTAGTTATGGTAATTTTATATTTCTCTGGAATTATTGTTGGAATATTATTTTCTTTACTTCTAAAAAATAGTGCTTTTAGAGGTGAGCCCATACCTTTTGTAATGGAATTACCTAATTATAGATTTCCTAGTCCTAAAAGTGTTTGGCAATTAATTTGGAGCAAAGCTAAGGACTTTATAACAAAGGCATTTACCATTATTTTTGTAGCAACTATTATTATTTGGTTTATGCAAACATTTGATACAAGACTTAATGTGGTAAGTGATTCTAAATTTAGTTTATTAGCTATAATAGGTGGTTTAATATCTCCTTTATTCATTCCCTTAGGCTTTGGAGATTGGAGAATATCAACAGCATTAATTACTGGACTTACAGCAAAGGAAAGTGTAGTAAGTACATTAACTGTATTGTTAGGTGGGAATACTTCTTCATTATCTACTTTATTTACACCCTTCACCGCCTTTGTATTTCTAATATTCACATTACTATATACTCCTTGTGTTGCTGCAATAGCCTGTATAAAAAGAGAACTTGGTTCTAAAAAGGCTGCTCTAGGAATAGTTTTAATGCAATGTGGTATAGCTTGGGTTGTTGCTTTTTTAATTCATACTTTAGGAACTTTACTTGGCTTTGCTTAAAATATAATATGACTAACTAAAAATTTATATATTAATACTTTTAGGTAGTCATATTTAAATTTAATATTGTTTTATATCACTTATAAATTATTATCTTTAACTCTTTCTACTAAGTCTTTAACTTTTACCTATATATTTCTTGCTATCTTAATAAACTCATTATCATCTTTTCTATTTGGTAAGGGTGTATTAGTAATAAAATAATAGATATCCTACTTAATAAATATACAGTATTTTTATTAATTTATATCCAACTATAGTATTACTAAAAAATCTAGATACTGATAATGTTGTATATAGATTTTTTTATTAATTAATATACCAGAAATTCATATCCACCAATTGTATTTGAGAATAGTATTTATATCATTTTATAATATGATCGCTTAATTTATTAGTAAGAGGAAAGATTATATATGACTAAAAGTCAATCTAATAATAAAGAACTAATATTAAAATTTGATTTTTCTCCTTTAGAAACTGTAACGAAGTTTACTAATTTTTCAAAAGACAATGACATAGCCGTTAAATACATTATAGGAGATTAATATTTAATTAAGTTTTAACAAAAAGTAAATTTCACTTCTTACGTTAATCCATATTTGTTTCAACTAAAAATGCTAGATAAAAATTTTTTTTATTTTATACTAGAAATTTTAAAAAAAATTTGATAATCTATTTCAGTGCTTATTATCACATTATTTAAATTAGTAACTAAATTAAATATTTTGAAAGGAGATAGCTATGAATAATAAGAAAATTAAAACTCTAATTGCACTAGCTATTACAACTTCAGTTATTGCTAGTGCTAACTTAAATACTACTGTTGCTTCAGCTTATACCAAAGATGTATCAATAAACTCTGAAAGTACATCTAATGGCCAAGGAATAGCTGGATCAGTTTATGAAAAACTAATTGAAAAGGGTTGGACTAAAGATTCTACTGGTGCCTTAACTCTAGTGAATAATGCGTTTAAATTTAGAAACCTAAATGGAGTAAATGGTAAAGATGCTTCTGTTATTATTAAATGTGATGATCCAGAATATGATCATTATATACTTGAATTATTAGAATTAATGATAGGTGATCAATCTTCTCTTACCGCTATGGAATTAGCTCGTATTATAGGAAATGGTACTAGTGTAATACAAGATGGTTCAAGATTTATCAATGTTCAATATGATGGATCTGTAGATTATACCATAACTATTACTTTCTATAATTATGGATATACACCATCGTATATTATGCCTTCTTTAGATAATTATGAAATGATTAGTGCTTTAGAAGATTTGATAAATGAAAAGGTACTATGTATACCTGACTTATATAACTCATGGATTGAAGATATCAACAAAATAATCTGGGGTGGAAGCAAAAAACATCCTATAAAACTGATGGTTGACACCTCAATTAATTCTAATATAGATAATTTAACTAATAGATTAAATGCTGTTTCTAAAAATATTAATTCTGTGAAAGTAACAGAAGAAAATAATGATAAAGTTATTATAGAGTTAAAAGTTAACCTAGAAAACTTTCTCTATCATGGTAAATATAGACACTTCATATATTTAAACTTAGAAATAGATAAATCTAATACATATGCAATTGATTCAATAAATAATTTTATGAATAGCTTTGTAACAGAAGATAATAATAATGACCAAACTGTAGATAGTGATAATTCTTCTGAAGATACTAATCCAGAACTTCCTTCTGACGATATAGATGAAATTCCTGGTGATAATGATGGTTCTGTAACTCCTCCATCTGTAGATACTGATGATCAAGAAGATACAACTACTACTCCTTCTGAAGATGATAACTCTCAAAAGGATGATGAAACTGTAGATAGTGATAATTCTTCTGAAGATACTAATCCAGAACTTCCTTCTAACGATATAGATGAAATTCCTGGTGATAATG
>NZ_SMUS01000011.1 GCF_004353185.1 Clostridium cuniculi
ATATAAAAGAACAGAAAAACACATTATTAGTATTTCTAGATAATAAAAAAATATTACTGGAAATCAAAATTTCCAGTAATATTTGATTTATAAGAAACTATATTACACAAAATTATCTACAGTCTCATTAATTGAAATCTACTTACCCCTTATGGTATAATTATAGTAACACATATGTTGTCTCGTATGTGTTGATTGCTTCGCGCCTATCCTGATGGATGGGCTTATTTTATTCCTAAATATACTAAAATAGCACTAACTATAACACCTATGACACCCCAGAATTCTTTTCTGTCTATTAGCTTTATCTTGTTAGATGTTTGTCCATTTTCTATTATTGCATTTAATAATTTTTCATTGCTGCTATTAATCTCTAGCCTCGTTTCAGCTAAATTCTTCTCTATATTAGTTAATTGAATTCTTTGTTGTATATCACTTTCTTCTAATCTTCTCAATCTTTGTTCGTGATCGCTTAATTGATTTTCTATGTATTTATTATCTTCCAATTTTAATTACCTGCCTTTCTTTTAATTTGTATCTATAACTTAATATCGTTAGCTGCTAATAAAATTAACGGAAATACATAGACATCACCTCCTTTTGTTGCTCCTTAGATTTGTTGGATTGTTATTTGTAATTAATCAAATAGGTTATCCATTCCCTCATCAGGTCTAAGATCATAGAATTTTTGTGTCGTAGAAATATCGTTATGTTGACAAACATATTTACTTACTAATTTAATATCCTTACCTTTAGATAAGAGATGAGTTGCTGCACTAGCTTTAAATAAGTGTGGATTAATTCTTCTGCCTAATATATCTGACAGTATATCTGAACAAACACCATTAACCCATTCTTTTGAAGCCATTTTAATTTTCCCATCATATTTAGTAGTAAATATATATTCATGTTCATACCCTCTATGTTCTAACCATAAGTTTATGTAATCAATACATTCTTGATTTAACATGTATTGACAAATCTTACCATCTTTACTACGCCCTTTTTCACGAACTTTATTGCTTAGAACATAAGATTTACCTTCTGGAATGCCATCTTTTATGCAGTCAACTTTAAATTGAACTATCCCTCCACGTCTAGCACCACAATTAAACGCACATACTACCCAAGCTAGAGCCATGTAGTTCTCATCTGCAAGTAATACTTCTTTTAATTTTTCATATTCCTTCTCCGAAATAGGGATTTTTTCATAAACATAATTTAATGGGATATCTTTAAAAGCAGTAGTAAAATTTCTAAATAATTCATATTCATCACTATCATCTACAACATTATCCAAAATATAATTACACAATGAGCTACACGCACTTTTCTTAAATTTTAATCCGCTGCTACTCATACCCCTATTAGTAAGATAACTCATATATCTCGTAAAATCTCTTTTCTTAATTTTGTATAGTGGTTTATCATTACATGACGTATACACCCAATAGACAAATTGTTTTAATGCAGACCAATATTGCTTCCTAGTATCAGGACTGAGTTGTGGCTTAGAATCGAAGAATTCTTGAATCATTTCTCTAGTTTCTTGATTGCATTGCTTGTACATTTCATCTGTTACTGTAGGAAGTTTTAAAGATCTCTCCCTAACCATATTCATTTCTATATTTTTATTTGCCATTAAACATCCTCCTCATTGTATTTTATTTTTTCTTTAATTAATTTATCTAATCTAGTTAAGTCTTCTGGATATATAGCTATAAAATTATCCAACTTATTATCTCTAGCAATTAAATTTATTTTAAAATCATGTCTTTTGTTATATTCGCCATATCCCATCATACCAAAGTATTCCACATAATACTTTTTATCACAATATACAAAAGTCCAATCTAGACGTTTGTATCCAGCTTCTTCCTGAAGATCTTCATTATCTAAAATATCTTTATAATAAGTTTCTTTATCTAGATTATTAATATCTAGTGCCAATAAATAATTATGTATTATCGCCTCACCAGTAGAAGCACAGTATGTTCCATCTTTTGCATATGTTTTGTTATATGTTACATCATTAGGTTTATAACCTAACATTGATATAAATTCATTCCAAGTACAATTGAATCTTCTAATTACAGTTGTTGGAGAAGGGAGAGTATAGACATCTTTCACATAGGCATATGACAGAGTTACGCATGTATCATGTATAAATTCTTTGTATATGTTAATTATATCTTCATTGGACATATGTAATGATATTGATTTTTTATTCGGGATATATCCAAGCTGAATGAAAACATTGTTTATTCCTCCAAAATACTTATGATAACTGGCACAGTTATTAGTATAGTTACATATATCGATTTCTCTTGACAATGGTAATCTTCCTAATTCATCTATTAACTTTTGCATATCATCTAACATTTCTTCTTTTGATTTTGACTTTGAAATCATATCTTCTTGGATTATTTCAAGACCTAATTCTTCCTTCATTTTATTCATAGTCCCCCAATACTTATTTATCGTGGATATACTAACTCTATCTTTCGATGTACCTCTAAAATCATCATACATCAAAGGTCTATCATGTTTTTTAGCCATTTCAAGAATTATTTTAGTTGCAGTCTCTTTGGACATTTTACTATTTACTCTAATATTTAATTCTTTTTCAAGTAAGTCATTGAAATTTTTAACATCTTTATTAGTGCAGTTATTTATATACCAAGTAGCTGTAGGGAGACCATATTTTTGAAAATCAATATATTTAAATTCTCTTTTTTCTTTTACAACATCTTTTAGTTTAGTTATCCAATAATCATATCCTTCATTTCTTGTTATTCTTGAGTATCCTAATTCTGTTGCAACATCATCAAGATTTTTATTATAATGTTTTAAAATTCTACATATTTTAGTATAGCTATAGAGATTGTTTTCTTTGATAAATTCTTTATGGGAAGGGAATCTTTTATTAATATCAGTAAAATTCTTTATCATCTTCACTATATTCTCATATGACTCAACTTCCTTTTTAGAAATTTCTTTTTCTTTATATCCTAAGTTAACGTAGTGTTTAAAATATGTTTCACCAAATAATCGCTTGTAGCAATTATTAATCCCCTTTTGTGAAGGAAAGTTCTCATCGTTGCATAAGTCTTTTAATGGCACTATATATCCTGTTTCTTTTATTAATTTTTCTATTCTATCTTTCAACATTAAATCTTCTTCTCTTTTATTCATAACTTAATACTCTCCTTTATTTTGTTAATTTATATATTTAAATATTCATTTACTTTATCATCATCACACTCAACTAAATTGAATAATCTTAAAGTATCAATGTCTAAATCTTTTCCAGTAGCATAATATTCAGGATTAAACACAATTGCTTTTTTATATCCAACCTTGACCAATTTAATTAAATTAACATCTTCTAATTTATGTATATACTTTCTCAAGTTTCTATCTGATAGGCCAATGTATTTTCCTAATGCTTCAAAAGTAGGAATATCTCCATTAATCATTACAGTATTAGTAGGGTAAGTTAATAATTCACCTAAAGAATAATAGACTCCCTTTTCTGATATATTTAATTTTAAAGCCACAATATCACCCAACCTTTCTCTATAAATCATATTGAAGTCTCCACCATCATACCTGTCTTTTACTTTATTAGACTTCTTTTTCTTACTTCTGGAATTAATTAAACTTTGATCTAATTCTATTCCATTTTCAAAAGCTTCACTTCTTACACTAGCTAAGTATAATTTGTTGTAATCTTCCAACTTTAACTTTATAAATTTAGTTACTTCAGCTTTAGTAAATATTTCTCCTGTTTCGACATTAGCATAACTACCGCCAGTTATTTCAATAAATAATTCGTTTAGTTTTTGTATATATTCTTTTATCCCTATATTCTGCATAATTAAATGCACCTCCTAATAATCTATTTTTTTTATATATTTGACGGATGCTAGTATCCGAGTAGCATGATGTAAACATCCGTTGAGTAGGCGTTAAATGACCGTTAAATATTTTTAAAACCTAGTAAAATAGCCACTTTAAAACGTATTCTCTTCTTCATTCTTCAGAATTCTTTCAACTCTATCAGACAGCTTATTAACCATACTAATAATTGTTTTAGATTTAAGTATTTGAATTTTATTTTCTTCATAATAATCTCGCATCTTTAATAAATAATCCTTTTCACCTTCAATACGAACAAATATTTTAAATTCATTAAACCTTTTTACATACTTAATTTGTATCCCTTTAAAAGAACCTCCGTTAGCAATTAAATAACTAGCTAATCCTAAATCCTTAAAATCATAAATAACTTTTTCCATAACTTAATACCTCCATTATTTTGTTTTCTGCGATAGCAGATGTGAGTCTCTTTAGAGATGAATATATATTTTGTTAATTTATTTCTTTTTAACAACTCTAGACTTGTCTATAACTTCTTCCCATTTTTGATAATGAATGATTCCACGTCTCTTATCTCTTCCAGATCCTTTTAAGCATCTATATGTATATTGCGGGAATTTGAATCTGAGCATCTTCCACTTTAATTTAAAATCTGCCGTAGGAGGCATACCTTTAGTATCGACCACAATTTGTTCTCCATTAGCAGCAGTAATAAAGAAGTCAGCTATGTATTTAATAGGTTGTATCTTTTTGCCTTGTTGGACAAAGGCTTCTTGTAAAACAAAAACCTTTTGAGTTTCCACTCTAATCCAAGTACCATTTTCTAAATTAGGTAGACATTGTCCCTCATAGAAGTCTAATTCCATTTCAGAATCCCAAATTTGATTATATTTTTCTATTTTTTTATTGTGATATTTATTATATCTAGCCAATCTCAATCTCCTCCTTTTATTTCATACTTTTTATCATCTAACCATAAGCAACCATATAGTATAAATGCATATTATGTGAATATTCTTTCTAGCCATATTGAAACCATAACAAAATCCATGTATAATTTAACTTATAAAAGCATATAATGGAGGATATTATGTTTACAATTAACGGAAAATCTATAAAAAGCAAATATAACTATAAAATTCATCCAAGAACTAAAGTAACTACAACAATAAGAACTGAATATTACAATGAATATAAGAATTTAATGGATCATATTGGACAAGAATATTGCAAGGGGTTTGATATTATGATTGAATTACTTAGCGAAGATGAGGAGCTTCTACAAGAATTCATAGATAGAGTTAAGAAATATTAAACTTCAATTCTGACAAATTTTAAATTTCAACTTTTTATTTAACCTAATAAAGAGAAGTCTAAAGTAATTCTAAAATTTAAATAAAAATTTAAGGTGATAGACAAATAAACAGAGTAGTGGTATAATTGAAATCTTACATAATAAAAGGCGAGGATTAATTTCTTCACCTTATTTTGTATAAGAACTTTAAAATTCGCCAATACTATTTAATAACTTAAATCATTCTAGTAGGAGAGTAGGGCAAATATTAAGACATACTGCAGCTTTTACTCTCCTTAATTAAATTACTTACTTTCTATCTGACCTTTAATCTTAGCCAATTCTTCCTCAATCTTCATTTCTAAATATTGATTAATATCCTTAATCCCTCCATTTAAAACATTTAATGTATCATCAGTTAATTGATTTAAAACATTATCTTTAACAGCAGTAGATAATTGCTTTAACTCATCTTTTTCTATTTTTCCATCTTCAATTGCAGCAATAAGTTCTTTTTTTAGTGTATTTTCCATTGCTACAATATTTGTATTGATTAATGTGGTTGTTTTCTCTAAAGCATTTGAAAATATAACTTGTGAATTCTCATCTTCAATCTTAGCTATTTCTAACTTAGCTTTTTGAGTTGCTTTTTGAACGAACACACCTACATAAGCAGTAACAACAGTTAAAGCTCCTCCTATTAATATTGATAATAGTTGTATCAATGATTCTTGTAATTGATTTTCCATACTTATTTCCTCCTTAATATTTTAATTTTATAATCCTAATAATTTTCTCCAGGTATTCTTGCCCACTATTCCATCTGCTGATAGTCCATGAGTATTTTGGAAACCTATAACTGCCGCCCTAGTATTTCCTCCAAATATTCCATCTGCTGTAACTCCTAATCTCTCTTGAAGTAACTTAGTTATATTGCCACTTGCGCCTTTCTTTAAAGTCGGACAACCAGCCAATGTTTTAGATCCTGCAATTCCATCTACTGATTGATTTGAAAAACCTTGTGCGTTACATTCTTGTTGTAATCTTCTAATCCAATCATCTCCTGAATTAGAATTTTTCTTAGCAATTAATTCATCTAATTTAGCAAAAGTTTTTACTCCTGCCAATCCATCAGCAACTAATCCGTTATCCTTTTGGAATTGAATTAAGCTATCATAAGTTCCTTGTCCAAATTTTCCATCTGCACCATAACCCCCACAATTATAACCGCATTTAATTAATTTTTCTTGTAGTTCCTTACATCTATCTCCTACATATTCTTTTGCCTTTTGTATATCTGATTTAGTTTCTGTAACAGGAGAAGTAGCTACAACTACATTTTCCACTTTTGTTTCACTTTGAACAAAACCTTTTCTAGCCTTTAATTCACCTAAAGGATAATTGGTTCCTGGACAGTTAGAGCTTCCAACCTCTCTATGTCCATAAATAGGTAGTTGCCCATATTTATTATCTAAATATTGAATTAACCATTTAATAGCATTTAATTGTGCTACTGGCATAGTTTCTGTCATATAACTTCCTTCTGCACATATTCCTAATGTATTAGTATTTGCACCACTTACATGCGCACCAATTGCATTCTCTGGCCTTCCTCTATAAATTGTTCCATCTTTTCTTACAAAGAAATGATATCCTATTCCAGTCCATCCATTACCTAAGTGCCAAGAATGAATTTGTTGTACAGTACAAATCGAAGCTTCTGCATGGTGTAAAATTATCCTCTTTGGTTTGTTAGTGTAGCTTAAACTTCCATTCCACTTAAAATTTGTTTCAATAATTTGCATTAAAACCAACTCCTTTATTAATTTAATTTATAAAAAAGAGACTAGGGCAATTAACCTAATCTCTAATTTGTACATATTTAATTTTTTATTTGTATATAATTAATTAAACAACCCTTTAAAAATCAAGTTTTATTTATATTCAATTTATTTTAATTTTTACGAATAATATTTATCTAAAAGTTTAAATTAACCTAAAGCCATATCACTACTTGCATAAATACATAACCATTTACTCAAACTTCTCATCCACAACCACTGAGTTATTTGACCATGATTGAATGTATAACTATCTGTATTAATTGTAAATTTACTTGTATCTATTATTAAATTAGACGTATCAAAACCACCAAAGCTATTAAATCCGCCATTCCTAACTAATACTGTAACTACATTGCCATTCCTAGGTGTTCCCGTAAGAGTTATCTTATCACTTGATGATGTTCCGCTTTGCATTACAATCTCAAAACTTGAATTTAACGAAGTGTTAATACTTGTGCTACCAAGTAAAGGAATAACGGCAGTATTGGGATAGGTTGTGCTTGATA
This sequence comes from Clostridium cuniculi, assembly GCF_004353185.1. Taxonomy (GTDB): domain Bacteria; phylum Bacillota; class Clostridia; order Clostridiales; family Clostridiaceae; genus Clostridium; species Clostridium cuniculi. The sequence continues at coordinate 7,527 of NZ_SMUS01000011.1, forward strand.
CTACATTTCCGATTATATTATCAACTGCATTTATTGTTTGAGATAAACCATTATTTATTATGCAATCATCAACTATACATCTATAAGTTTTTCTTAAAATAATACCTGCATTCGCACTTGGGGTTTGTTCATCAAAAACACCTGTTATTTTATAATACTCAATTCTTGATATAGCTTGATATCCGTCTGGAATTGTATCTTCTCCAATACTTATAGGAGTATTGCATTTTATAGCTTTAAATCCATTTATGTTATTATTATTGCATTTTAATGTTGTATTTGAATTATATTTATCTCTACAATATGACCTTACACCAGAAGAGCAATTATTAGCCTCACAATTTATTATATTATTATAACTACAAGCTCCAATTTGTGTTTCGCTTGGGATATTATCTGTTATAATCCCAAAACCAAATCCACTTATATGGTTGTAAGCCTTACAATTTTTAAATGTTACATCATAAGCTTTAGATATAAAACCATGAATAGAATTTATCGATATGCAATCATCACAAATAATATTTTGAACTGTACCGTTATAGCTTTCAAAAAGAAAACTATGGCTTATAGCAGAACCTTTGCATCTTGAAATTCTTATATTTCCATATGCTCCATTATTGCATTGAAAAGCATTTTGTTTTGAAAGTGCTAAAACCGTTAAATCACTAATCTTTACATTGCTACTCTCAATTTGTATACTTCCCCCACTAAATATTGTCTTATCTATTCCATCACCAATAAAAGTTAAGCTTTTACTTATAATAATGTCATTAGCATTCAATTCATAAGTTCCTGATGGAAATTTAATAATTCCACCAGTTTGAGTATTATCAATCGCTCTTAAAATTCTATTATAGTCGTCAGTTTCATTTGCCAATCTTGGGAAAAAAGATAATGAGTTTATTTCAGTTTCAATAGTATCCAATTGCTCATCTATTTTAGTTATTTTTACATCAAGACTTGCCTCACCTTTTCTAGCTTTAACAACTTCTTCAGCAATATCATCACTAATAGTTTGAGTAGCATGATAATATGAGGCACTCAATATCACACTCATATTTATTAATTCATCACTCTTTAATAAAATCCTAGTTTTATCTAGAATCTTATAACCTATTGTTACTGCTTCTTTTGTATCACTATTCTTAGCAGTCACATGAAGGTTTTCACTATTTAAGTCATGTGTTATTTCTTTTTCATATACATCAACATTTAAAGTCCAATCAGAAGATTTAATTATAACTTCTTTATTTCCTCTTACATTCAGAATCTCATCTTTGGCTTGTTGTATATCAGCTTGAATCTTATCAGAAACTTCATAACCTTCCTTAATATCATCTTCAAGTTTTTTCATTACTATGGCTACACCACCGATAGTCTCCATGACATCAATAGCTTCTCTTCCTAATCTAATAATATCTTCTAATAACTCAATAACATTTCCTTTTGAATCCTGTTTAGTAAATATCTTATTTGCTGATATTAATTCTACGCCAATATCTTCATATTTAAACTCTACTGTATTCCCAGCTATGTCAGGATGAAAATGAATTATTCCTTGGTCATAGTCTACGTAATAATGATACGACTTTGTTATTTGCTCTGGTCTTTTAACTGGAATCATGTCATCACTAAGTATTTGTATCTTTTTGTTCTTCTTTGGAATACCCAACATTTGTATAAGATTCTTTAATGGATGTACTTGTTGACTCTCAGTTACTGGTATAGATATTGGCAACTTTGTATCAGGATCAATATTATATTTAGTGACTATTGATTGCTTCTTTTCAAATTCTATATCCATATTTATTCCTCCTCTTTTAATAAATTTCCTATATTTTCTTTATATCTAACTGTTATATAAAACTTCACATTTTCTTCTAATGCAAATATATTCATATTAGATATAATGTCCTCCTTATTAAAAATCCTTGTTCTTTTAATTTCTATTTCCTCATCATTGTATTTTATTTTTGTTGCTTTACTTACCTGTATTGATATTTTTCCTATACTTTCAACATCTAAATCTACTATTTGTTCATTTACAAATTGACTAATCGTAGAAATAGTGATTACTCTTTCAAATCCTTCCACTTTATCTACCTCCATCTTGAAAAGCTTCTACAATAAAGATTTACATCAAGACAACCTCTAGTTTCGCTTGTTATCATTATTTCATGGAATCCTTCTATAGATGGAATATACTGAGTTATATCTAATTCAAAATCATCATTTAATCCCTCTGTAACCACTTCTCCATTTATATAAATTCTCATATCAGAAGGTTTAGTATTAGGTTGTACAAACACTCCATAAATCTGTTGATGAGTATGAGAATCTATATTAAGAACACCCGACACCTTGGCATTTCCAACTAAAATATCTACTGTATGATCATGGTCTTTTGTTTCATAGGAATATATTTTCTTATCAATTACAGCAGACTCTTCCTTCAATTCCATTGGTGGTAAATAAATACTTGCAATTTCATTTGTCGTTTCATCCACTACCATTTGATATTCTTCTAATTCTGTGAATTCCGATATATCTCTTTTGACTCCTGTAGGCTTAAATAATAATTGCCTATTATCTTTTGTAGAATCAGTATTCCCTTTTACCTGTAAACTTGCAGTTTCTCCATTAAGATTAAGTTCTCCTCCACCACTAGCCTCTAAACCTTTCGAAAATACTCTAAAATCTTGAAGTCTAACGGTTAAAATTACTTCTTCAACTTTTTCAACATTACCACGAAGTCTTAAATAATGATATACTGGTACATCTTTATCAATCACGCCCCATTTACTGTCATTGAATTCACTTATTCTTCCATCATGTGAAAACAGTAAATCTGTTCCTGTCTCATCATACATCTCTAATTTAGCTTTATTATCTTGATAATCTACACCTAGGAACATTCTATCTACGCCATTAAAGTCCGATATTTTAAGACCAAAAGCATTAGTCTTATTTCCGTTCATAGAAGATATATTTCCTATTCTAAACTCACCATTATCAGTAGTTATTTCAAGCTCCTCACCAATTAATAATTTCCCTTTTATAACTTCTGCACAGATCTTACTTCCTGTTATTGCTGTACTACAAGTTCTCCATCCCGTATCTGTAATGGCGATTATTCCTTTTCCTACAAATATTTGTTTGTCACCGTCTTTATAAAGAACTTCATCAACATCTTCAGTAGAAATGCTCCTACTTCTTGTTACAGATTCATAGTCTTGATTATCAATAACATATAGTCCTGCCTTGCTATTTATAATCTTGGAATCACCCGTATCAGAACCAACTTTTATCTTACTCGTATCAATTCCGCTCATTAAACTTTGAACGTTTTTATTAGTAGATATAGATTGACTCCAATTAGTTTTATTATTATTTATAAATGATTGCGTTCTCTTTGCAACTTCTTTTAATTTAGTAAAACCACTTAGCAAATCTACTTTTCTATCTCTGTTAGTTAATGTTATACCACTAACAGTATTTTCTTTAAGATTTAATGTATAACCAATTATTCTTAACCCTCGTTCCTCTATATCAATATCACCACTATCAACTAAATCAACAAAACTTCCAATTTGTAAGTAATAATCCCATGTTAAACCATTTGGAATTATTAAATTCTCTAAGAAACCAACTATATCAACTGTAAATTCAACTCCTTGATTATTCTTGATATGAGTTAAATATAAATAATTTTCATAAAGTTCTTTTACAGTAGCAAAACTATCATCTTGAACTTCTTGATATACAGTTAGATCATTTAATTCTTCAAGAGTATCTTTGTCAAAGAAACCACAAGTTTCAAAATTATATTTGTTTTGCAATGCATTTATATTTGAATTTAATAACTCTATTTTATCGTTTAATTCCTGAATAGATTTCATTACTTCAGCAAACTTACTCTGTCTTTCATTAATTTTATTATAATACTCTTCGATTTCAACACTCATATCTACACCTGTCTCTGTTTGTTGAGTAATTAATGTAGATTGAAGTACTTGAAGATTTTGGATGTCATAATCTATTGCTGTTCTCTCACTCTCTAGCTTAATTAATTCTTTATTATAATCAGATTTATCACTTCTATAACTTTCTATATCTCCTTGGTGTGTATCTACAAATTCAATGTAATTATCCCATGCTTCTTTTAGTTCATCACTCATTATGTCATTGTTATAGGAATAACTGTAATCATATATATAATCACCACCAAATTTATTAACTTCAGCAATAGTTTCTTCGCTATTCGAAACTCTTAATTTAGTTATAATATCATCACCAACAATATTTTTATTTATTGATTTAACGTAATTATCATAGCTTAATTGAATACCATGATGTTCACCATATTCTTCACGATTATATATACTTATTTCTTTATTAATTGTATCGAATTCTACATATAGTCCATCATATCCATTTGAGATTGTTTCTCTGAATATATCTAACCATGTATATTCGCCCTGCTCTATATTTCTTCTTCTAAGATACGTTGATTCTACTTCTTCACCATCACTATAAACTAAATCAATACTTTCTATTTCAAGATCCATATTATCAATAAAACAGAAACTTCTATATTCAGTAACTTCTATACCATCAGCAAGTGAGATTACGTATTTCACACAATAATCACCTTCATATTTAGTATAATAAGCTTGTATTTTATTTATAGATGTATGTATTTCTTCTATTTTATGAGTAAAATCTAATATACTCTGAACAATTCCATTATATTTAGTCACAACATTTTTATATTTTACTTTAAAATCTATATAAGTCTTATTACTAAATACTGTAATAGGTTTGTTGTATTCAAACAATAATAATTCTCTTACTCCATCATAGGCTAATGCTTGTCCTATATTACTTGCTATCTCTTTTCTAATTACACCTGTTTCATATAATGCATTATCAGATATGTGTTTAACACTCCAATTTTTATTATATTGTTCAAACAAATCTAATAATCCAGCCTTATCTTCATTAGCTAATTCATATAAAGTATCTTCATTTAAAATCAATTTTTCCGTAAGAGTAGATTCGAAGCTTTCACATTTTATAGTTTTAGTTTTATATAACACATCTGTTCCTTGCAATCTTTCTTCAACTATATTCATATCAGTTATAATAAATCTTATATTGGGATTTGAAACTATTATTTGTTGTGTTTTTCCCTTTATTTTATCGTAAAGCAAATTATCCTTTTTTACCCCATTAGTATAAATTATTGATGGTACGCTTAATTCCATAGTACATACATCATCCCAATTTATAGTTATAGAGTCGATATACTCATTTGGGATTTCGCATAGTTCCTTCTTAGATGTCTGCATTAATGTAACTTTAACATCATCCAATTTATTTAAACTTTGTCTATACATAATCTCACCACCTTTCTATTGTAAACATATCTTAGGTTGATATATTATTTTCACTATCATGTGACCATTATTTGTTATTTTAAATCTATTAATCCCATATTCTAAATTCATATATTTCTTATTGCTATTAGCATAAATATTCTCACGAACATTATTTTTATTAATCATTTGTCTTTCTTGGTTATAAATTTTATATATATTATCAGGTTTTAAATTAGTTAAAATTATTTCCTGTTCATTGTCAAAATTAGTTATACTTATTGTATCACCTTCTAGAACTGCTATTTCTATGTCAGGATACACTAAGTCATTGTAAACATTGCTATCATTTTCTATAATAATTTTTTCTTCCCCTTCTACCTCTAAGGTTTCTTCTACTATAGAATCAAGCATATATGGTAATGCCATATCAAAAATTAATTCAATACGCCCCCATTTATTAGGATACCAAGCACCACTACTAGGAGTAAATACCCCGTAATAAATATACCCATTTACTTCTAATGGTTTAGGTTCATTTCTATCTAGCCATCTGTTTAATTCAAATAGATCTTCATCTGTCATCTCGCATGGTTCACCTTCATAATCTACTTTAAATATTTCAAAACTTAAACTTGGTAAATCTGTTTTAATTCCCTTAAAAATAGGATTAATTATACCATCTTCAGTCTGCATAGATTTTGTTCTTCCAAGTTTAAATGTAGTATCATTTGTTGTATTGACTAATAGCCAATCTTCTTTTATTTCTCCATCGAATCTAAAGTGTTTTGCATCATGTAATTGTAGCATTTTCTTCCTCCTTTCATTAATAAAAGGAAGTAGAATCAACTACTTCCCTATGTTAAAATTTTAAATTATTACTCACATTAATTATTGCTTTTTGCACTGCTGTTTCAATATCAGCTTGGCTCATATTTGTACTTCCTTGAATTTGAACTGTTATATCACCAAAGCTAACTGAATTTCCTGTATTACTTCTACTCATTCCAGAATATACAGTATTTAAATCTATACCGATATTACCCAAATTTGCATTCAATGTTGATATATCTTTTAATATATCCTTAACACTTAAATAACTATTTAATAACTCTGTGTTTGCATTAATAAGATTTTGTGTTCCTACTGTAGTTTCTGCTAAGTATTGAGTAGTAGCGCTATTTAAGTCTAATACTTCATCACCTAACTTAATATAACCACTAGACATAGCATCAGATATTATCTTATTTATGTTTTCAGGACTTAAAGCATCTTCATATTCTTTTTCTATAGATTCTTCCATATTATCTAAATCAGCTAGACTGTCTTCTTTTCGATTGTCTCTAATAGTTGTATTAAGTTCTTTTAACAGCTCATCGTATTGAGATTTTAACTCTTGATATTTAGCCTTACCTACGCTATCTTGTGCATTTTCATATAAGTCCATTTGGTTCTTAATATCAGCTAAGCTATTTTGCTTCTCGGCAAGATCATCTTCTCTATCTTCTAAATCATATAAATCTTCTAAAGCTTTTCGTTGTTCCTTAATAGCACTTAATTTAGCATCTTTCTTTTTGCCTTCGTAGTATTCTACAACATCATAGATTTCCTTTTCCATGTCAGCTACTAAATCTACTTGAGTTTGATATACTTCTCTAATAGAACTATTAAGGTCATTTATATCATTTTCTAGGCTAGGTATTAAATTATTTGTTAATTCTAAGAATCTTTCAATATATTCTTCAACCTTCTCAACTTCAGCTATAGCATTTTCCTTAGCTGTTCCTGACAATTTATTTGCTTCTTGTTTCATTTTTAATACTTTTTCAGAAACACCTATTAAGTTATTGTTAGCATCTATTTGAAGTCCCATATATTGCAGATAGCCTTTTACATTTTTAGTTTCAGATTGGTATGCTTGAATAAGTTGATTCTTATTAAATATTTGACGTTCTGTTAAAGATATTTCTTCTTTTAAAAGTTTTATTAAATCCGTACCTGATGCTTTTTCTTGTGCATTTTTATTTTTAGTTAATAGGTTATTATAATCCTCTATAGCATTGTTTAATTGCCAATACCATTCTACTGTTTCTTTTATATTTGAGACATCTTTATTAGATGATGAAGATGAACCACCAGATGAACTACCGCTTCCTACATTACCATGTCCTACAGTAGATGATACTCCACCAGAACCGACATAGCTACTTACAGTTTTAGATGCATTCTCAGCTTCTTTTAATAGTTTTAAATACTCTTGATATTTAGCCATTACTTCTGCTGATTCATTTTTAAATCCTAAACTACCACCAGTTAAAGCGCTTTCTGCTCTTGCCCTTGCACGAATATTTTCTATTATACTATTTATATATTCTGAATAGTTCTTTGCATCTTTTTTATAATTCTCATTAAGTTGATCTGTTGTGGTCTTTGCATTTGCAATAGCTACATTGGTATAAGAATCATTAGCATCTATCTTAGAATTTGTTAATAAAACATGGTTTTTATCATCAATGGAATAATTTTTTGCTGAACCATCAGTAACAGCCTTTTCATTTGATATTCTAGCATTAGCACTATCAAAAGAACCTTTTATTTTATAATTTTCTTTATTATTATAGTTAGATTGGTCAATATTATAGTTCTCTGCATTTTTAGATACTAATATAGATTCTTGATTAACACGTTGCTGAGCAGAATTAGATGTTGCATTATTTTTTGCATTCATCAAGTTTTCAAGTGCTACCTTTTCTGAATTTGTCGCATCTACAACTTCTTGACTTCCGTTAACTTCAGCTTGGGCCATGGCTATAGCTGTTTTTAGCACCTCATCTTGTGCTTTTGACTTCTCATCCAATAACGAATTGATGTTCTCAATAAAGTTTGCTTCATCACCTAACAATGCAATAAGTTGATTATCTCCACTGTTCAAAACCTTAGTCATGGTGTCTGTATCTAGCATTCCATATTCTGAATATTCTTCTTTCATTTGCTTCAATAATTCTATTCCATCTTGTAATCCAGAGAATGAGTCTGCTAAATTTTCAACCGCACTTTTAGCTTCGTCCGTAGCCATAGCTAACTTTAACATTTGGTCAGTGGCATCTATAATGCCATCACCGTTTATATCTTCCAATGCTTCTGCGGTTTCATCGGCTGATTCATCAGTTTCTTTCAATTTATTAATAAGTTCTTCTGTTTGACTTGCACTATAACCAAGAGCTTCTCCTACTTTCTTAGCCTTTTCAGCATACTTATCATTTGAAACTCCTAATATTTTATATGCTTCATAACTTGCTTCAAGAGTATCATTTAAAGATTCAACTCTCTTTTTATATACATCTACATCTTTTGCATTTACTAATAACTCTCCACTATCACTTAGTTTGCTTTCTATATTTACAGATTTAGCTTCTTCTTTTTCTGCTAAATCATTAACTTTTTCAAGAACTTTATAGTACTCTTCATATTCTTCTATTGCCTTATCTAAACCTGTATCTGTTTTGGTATCATTTTTTTCTAGAATATTTAAAGCATCCGATTTAGCTAACTCTAAATCTTTATCTATTAACTTCTTAGTTGCTTCTAAGTTTAATCTCTTTGCCTCAGTGTTATTCTCTATTGCTTTAGAAGCAGATGGATATATAGATATTATAGACTCTTGAGTTGATGCTAATTTATCCTCAACTTCCTTATATTCAGATGTACCTTTCTTTAATGTAGAAAGTTTATTCTCTAATTCTTCGTATGTATTTACGAGATCTATAACATTAGACATTTCACTATCGGAATTAGTTGTTATGAACTCTTGATTTAATTCATTTAATTCACTTCTTGTTAGGATTAGTTTATCTATCAAACTTCCTAATCCAGATATAATAGCACTTATTCCCATTGTTAAAGCCATACTCATTGCAGCATTTAGTGCTACTACTGCTACTTTGGTGGCAGCTAAACCAACTTTGAGAACTCCTAGATTAGTATTTAATCCTAACATTTTTTTGCCTAGTGCTGTGGTATTTTCGCCTGCAGCTAAAGCATCTGCCTGAGCTTTTTTTAAACTTGCCTTTTGTTCTTGTAATTGAGTTATATTTTTAGATATAGACTCACTCCATCTTTTCAAAGATGTTGTCGCTTTACCATATCCAGGTATCATTTGAAGCATAGAATTTGTATTTTCTCTAATTCTACTATTAAAAGCAATTAAAGATGCAGTTGCAATTCCTACTATACTAGGGAATGTACCAAAAAAATCTATTAATTTACTTGTTGCTTGAACGCCTGTGGTAGCACCATCTATTAAACCTTTGAACATATCACTATCTATCATTTGCATAGAGATAGCTGTTAAGCTTTCTTTTAGTGCATTTATCTTACCTGACAAGCTCGAAATGTAGCTTTCCTGCTCTTTTTCAGCACTGCCAGCAGAACTTTTTAATGTATCATATGCATTTTCTAATTGCTCTGCATTTTGCATCAAACCTTATATTTTCTTATAATCGCCACTTATAAGAGATTACTATATAATCCTCATACTTTTATATGAGAGTAGACTATTTCTTCACCTTCATCTATTTTAATTTTTACAAAATAATGTTAAGGGCAGACCTTTTCCATTCAAGGGATTTTCACCCACTCTAAGCTTGAGCCGTACTCCTGTTGATGTGTTCAACATCCAAGGGATAGTCGTTGAAGTTTCCCCATATATTTCTACTTAGGGGCTTACCTGCATGAGCATCCATTTACATCTACTTAGGATTTAACCATATAGATATCCTTACGTTGTTTCTACTTTCGTACCTTCATAATCTCTTTTCAGAATTATTGTGGTGTAAGGCTTTAGGAATTACCTGCAATTAGATCTGTGTCCTATGCACATTTCTGTACATACGGAGCATTTTTATTACTCGCAAAAACATTAGCACGATTTTTCCCAGCTATTTCTTCACTTAATAAAGCCTGTTGCTTAGTGTCTAGCTCATCCCAGACTTCGCCAATATCTTTTAATATATCATATGTAGATCTTAATTGACCATCATCTGTTTCAACCTTTACACCAGTCATACTTTCAATTAAATCATTCATAGAGGCACTTAGCTCTTCTCCGTCCTCTGCGACTCCTCTTAATCTCATTGAAATTGTTTTCAACCCATTGCTAACGGTTAATGGATCTTGCATTACTTCATTAGCTGTTATAATTAAAGCTGATGCTTGTTGTAAATCATTTCCTGCTATACTAAGATTCGCACTACCAACTTGTAAGGCATTAGCAAGCCCACCTGAATCTATAGCAAATTTATTGCCAGCCTCATTAATAGTGTCGACTATTGATGCTACTTCTGAAGTCTCCATTTGGAATCCTTTTAGTACTGAAACTATTGCACTTGATGCATCTGTAGCACTCATATCTGCAACATTTGACAATATAAGTGCGTATTTTGAAAGACTATTTGAAGCTTCGTCAAATGAATATCCCAATTGTGAAAATCGGGTTGTAGCATCAATTGCGCCTGAAGTAGTAGTCCCCAATGCTATGGCCGTTTGGTTTGCCACCTTCATGAATTTTTCGTACTCACTAGAAGTCAAATCGGTCACACGTTTTAAATCTCTTAAAGAATCATCTAGAGATATCGTTGTATTTATAGCCTCTCTCATAGAGTTTAATGCCAAGTAAATACCGCTACCACCTAAAGCATAACTAAATATACTTTTCATAGTAGTAGCTAATCCACTAGCAGTAGTATTTACATTTCTAAATTCACTTTCTAGTGTTCTAACTGAGCTTGTAGCCTGATTTATAGAAGAAGTAATCTTCTTCCCATCTATAATGTCTCCACCCTGCAACTGTGATAACATATTTTTCAAGTTATTTACTTCATTCTCAGCTTGTTTTATTTCATTTATCTCGTTTGCATCTATAACATCTATTTTATTTTTTTTAATATTAGCTATTCTTTCTTGTAGTCGATTAATACTACTTTGAAGTCGCACAATGCCAGAATCAGAACTACTTAAATTATTAATAGCATTCCTAAGTTCATTAAACTCTTTCTCAGGTGTATTCGTATTAATTGAGTTTAGCTTTGTTTGGAGATTTGTTAATACAGAATCATCAATAAAACTATTCCCTTTGGCTACATTTAATTTCTGTTGTAATTGCGCTTTTAAATTTTCAAATTGAGATATATTTTCAGTGATTACTTGTTTTGTTACTTGCCCATTTCTAATGACTTCGCTAGTAGTTTGTGCTATTCCATCTTTATATTTATTAATTTCACTTAAACCGTTCTTGTCTGCTATTATGCTAGTACTAGATAAATTCTTGCTAGACATTCTTGTAAGTTCCGAATTTAAATCTTTGACAGCATCTTTTGTTTTATTAACTCCACTAGCAGTATTATCAAATGTATTTCCATTGACATTATTTAATGTAGATTTTAATTTATTCAACTCTTTACTTATTTCCGAAACTACGCTTTTAAAATTTCCACTATTCAGATTTAAATCATAACCTTTTTTTAATAATTGATTTAATTCTTTTTGGAAACCACTTTTGTCAAGCTTCGCTGATATACGTATTTGTTTAGCTATTTTAAACACATCCTTTCTTTAAATATAAAAAGAGTGCTTAAATAGCACTCTAATTAACTTCCTTTAATTTATTTTCTAATTCTTCTCTCTTATTTGCATTGTTTATAAGATCTTGCCAAGATATATTCATCTTGTATTTCTTATTAAACTTATCCCATTTCTTTCTTAATTTATCTACATCTCCATTAGCATCTAGAGCGTTAATTATATCATTCATAACTTTAATATTTCTTGTAGTTTGATATATAACATCTTCAGCTACTTCATTTAATAACAACTCAATTTCTCTCATTAGCAATTGTAATTCTCTATCTCCATTATCTAATAAAGATTCTAATTCTTTGTCTATAAGTTCATCTATACTACTCCCTACATTAGTTAATTCTTTAATAGTATATCTTATAGACTTTAATCCAAGTTCCGCAACCAATTCATCATTTTCTATCTTAGAATTTTCAGTTATTATATTCATTAATTCTTCTTTTTGATAATCAGTTGGTTCGTACAACTTAAAATCTTTACTCTCATGTCTAATTTCTTTTTTTTGATGTTTTTTTAATAATTCACTCATTATACCTCTCCTTTTATTTGTTAATTTTTATAACCAATCTTTTAAATCTTTATATATTGCATTTTCTACTTCACTACTAGAATCTATTTCTTCCTGAGTCCATTCATACACTGGTCTTTTTCCTGGTTTTCTACTCCAGTTATATTTTGCCTCCTCAATATATGTATCAAGCCTATCTCCTCTATTATCACCATTTGCCAATGTTTCATTAGTCATTATATATTCAAAGGAATCACCTGTTTCATCTACTCTACTTTCCCAATTATCTTCATCTAAAAAACCACCTTTATCATATCTAGGTATGTATGAAGTTCTATCATATGAATTATACATTTTTTTAACGTTGCCCTTGTATATTTTCTTTACTTTTCTATCCACACTTGTAAGCAACGAATTAGTTATTACTTCTTCTAAATCTCCAAATAATTCTGTATCATCATCGTATATTCTTTTCGCCATATTCCCTCCTAATTTTGAGCATAATAAAAGAACCTAGCTTGTCTAACTAAGTTCTTATCAAAACTTTAAAAACATTGGAGTACACCCTTTTAAAAATTCATCTTTATTCCTTGCCATATATTCAGTAAATTCACTAAATCCATTATTATCATATAATTTTACAGCATGAGGGACTGAATATAAAACGATATATTTTGCTCCTATATGTTTTCTCCTTATACTATCTATATCTTCTATCGCCTTCCATAAAACTATCTCGCTATATTTATGATCATTAAAGTATTCATCTGGATATAACTTACCTCTAAACTTGTTATTTATAGCGAACATTTTTAGCTCTATTGCAGATAAATATTCCATTTCACCTCCAGCTATATCTATTATTGCCGAACATGATATCGTATAATAACCTATTATATTTCCATTACTACCAATAACAACCTTAGTAGTTGCTATACCATTGTCAGTTTCTTTAATAGCTTTATTCTGAATGTATTTATCTAAATAAGGAAGTCCACATTCAAAATTCATTACTTCGTGTGAACTATTTATATGTTCTATTTTTTCTATTAGTTCATTCATTACATCCCACTACTTTTTAATATTTATCATCTTTGCTTTTCTTAAAATCTCATCTAACTTACTACTTCTTTTCTCATTTTTAAATTTCTCTGATTTATCCTCTGCTATTATAAACGCTCTATTAATTGGCTTTGCTAATACTGCCATTGTAATCCCCCTCCTCTTAATTATAATTTTAGTATTACCTTTTCTATCATACCTTCTTATAATCATGTGAACACCTCTTAACTATATTTTACCATATATTTACACTTTTATAATTAAGATATGTTCTTCTTTTAACTATATTTTACCACAATTTTCATCTATTTTCTCGCTTTGTCGAACGATTTTTTAAGTTTATAGAGATTTTGTATGATAAAAGAGTGGCATATACCACTCTAAGTATTGTTCTTATATTCTTCTATAATTGGATTTAGTTCTTTTGCAACAGTTAGAGCATCGTGAAGAGTATCAATAATTATAGAAAATTCTATACCACACTCTTTAGCATTAATGACCAATTTTCTACTTACTACTTCCTCAGTCTTTGACTTTGTTGCTAGTGCGAATACCCCTATCAACATCATTTGACCAAGCTTGGACTTTTCTTCTATTTGTGTATCTGTTAATACTTCTAAATTAACAATATCCTTAAATAGTAGATCTCTATTTTTAAATTGACATCTAAATCTAAGTCTATCGGAAAATAACATAACAGATTCTACTTCGCCACATTCTTTTTCTATTCCCCACACTTTATTTTCAATAATTGACTTTTTATAATCTAAACCTTCTTGTTCTTTATAGTGTCTAGCTATTCCTTTGTTAGATTCTGCAATAACTTCCTCTGTGCTCATTGTAAAACCTCTAAAGAAATCCTTTAAAAATCCCATAATACAATCACCTCAAAATTTAACTATGAGGATATTATACTATATTTAGTAAGTTTATTCATTATTTTCTACATATTTAAATGTAAAACCTTTATACTGCGGCTTTTTACCATTGCAAACCAAAGATATGTTTCCGCATTGTAACCTCACTCCAAAAACATCTTCGCTAACATTAGATAATTCTGAAAGTGATCTAAATATTCCCAAAGAATCACCATCTTTAAACACTTCTACTGTTTTTATACGAGTTATTTTGTTTGTATTAGCGTTTTGAATTCTGATTCTTTCAGCTTCTTCTTCGGGATTATAGTTTATCCAACCTAACTTGGTACCTTTTGAAAGGTATTTTCTTATTGTGTTTTTATTTGTGTTAAACTCTTTTGCTAAAGTTCCTGTAGTTTCCCAATTTTCTTTGTTGTTCCAGTAATTGCAGACATCTTTGATTTTGTTGTTGTTTAATGCAAATTCTTCACAAAAATAGGTGTCTACTGATTCTAAATTAAATATTTCATTTAATTCGGAAGAACGTATATGTTTTTCAATTTCTACATTTAGGCTATCATAAAATATTCTAATAACTTTATATCCGTTTTCTCTTGCTAATCTATCCTTTTCAGAATCAATGAATTCAGATTCTTCTTTACTCTGACCACTCATATTATTGTCCATTCTATGAAAATCACCATCTACCTCTATAATCAATTTATCATCTTCTATCACAAAATCATATTTAACCTTGTAAAACCTTTCTCTATATTTATTGTAAAATTTACACCATTCAAAACTAACTTCTTCTTCAAAGTCAACCCCTAACTGCCTTAATAAAGAATAAACATATTTATGTCCATAGCTATATCCATCACCACAAGTACAACCAATCGATTTATTGTTGTAGATATCAGAAACTATATTAGTTTTTTCTCTTCCACAATCTGGGCAAGTAGTCTTTATTCTTTCTTTTTCACCAACTGTATGATTTTTAGCATCTTCTTCAGATATCCACTTCATCATCCAAGGTGCTTTTGCGTAGATAGAATTTATTTCTGGCACAACAGTTTTCCCGTTACAACAAGAGCAACCATTGTCTTGAACTATTAATGCGCTCTCCCTTATCCACCCCTCAGTCCAACCACACTTATTACAAGTATATTTATACCATTTTTCCCTTGTCGTATACACCCTTCCTTTTTTATCAGGTTTTTGTTCTTTAAATCTATACTCTCTGTCGGTAATGATTAAATCCCTCTTTTTATCTTTTAAAGTTTCACCTATGTCTATTTTAAATTCTCCGTTTCTTTTTTGTATCAAGCTACAAATTCTACATTTTTTTATATCCTCACTATATAGTTTTCTTATATTTCCATTATACTCTGCTGTCAAAATACATTTTTCTTTTTTATAATCTATTAATTTAAATTTATCATGAATATCATCGTATATAAATGGTATTTCACACCCAACGGAATCACTCCACTTAATTTTCCCTTTATTTGTTCCACTTCCCCATCTAGGTAAATCATCTAAAAATACTTTTCTCATATTCAATTCTCTCCTCTATTTATGTATGCTAAATCACATCTAAAAATATTCTTTCACCATTCTTAAACTTACACATAACCCTATTCCCATACAGGTATGCTTCCTTAAACATCTCTTCTTTATCATATAACTCTTCCGTCAACTTATAAACCTCACGCCATTCCAGGTACTCAAAGTTTATTTCCTCAACATTTCCATTCTCAATATCATCCAACTTTGTATTCCTTATGACAACCAAATCTCTTCCCTCTAGCGTGTCCACTCCTACAGCTATACAAAGAACATCTAAAAAATCAATTTTTACCTTATTATATTTTCTCATTTCTAACCACCTCATAAATTATTTTGTTTTGAATCTCACTCATTTAACAAGTTTTGATTCATGTAATAATTGTAATCCCACTTAACGTTATTGTCAACACTTATTTTGGAAAAGTTTTAATATTGACTACTAAAACTTTAAATGGTATCATATTCATGAGGTGAATATAAATGATATATTGTACATTGGGTGAGTTATTAATTAAATTTAATTTGACTCAAAAAGAGCTTGCTGAAGCAACTGGTATAGGTGCAAATAGTATCGGTAGATATTGCAACAACACATGGTCAAGATTCGATAAAGATCATTTAAAGAAATTATGTGAATATTTCGATTGTGAAGCAGGAGTCTTGCTGCAGTTCTATCCAGTAGAAGAAGGAGTAGATGAATCTCTTATGCGTAACGCTATAAGATATAAATTACTACAAGAAGAATACTCTCAATTCTTACCAGAAGAATCTAAAAAGAAACTTGGTTTAAATTCAGATAAATAATATAATACAAACTCTGTTTAGGCAGAGTTTTTTTTTGCATAATAAAAAGAGTGAGATATTTTCCCACTCTTTACTTAATATTTAATCACAACGCAAAAAGACTGTACACCTTTCGAGCATACAGTCCAAAACACTGGCGTATTTATTCAATAGTCTTTCTTAATTATTATAATAATAGATAATTTTACATTTTATAAATTTCATGATTTCTATCTAGCCATACTAAATAAAATGCCGACTTAACCCTAAATCCATGAACTCTAGCCTTTTGACTCACTCTCAGTTCAAAAAATGTAATATCTTCACTTATCTTTTCTAATATTTTAGGATTAGGCAAAACTTCTTTATTTGTATGCACCGTATAACCTAACCCAGTTTTATTAGATTTGCCACCACTTTTATATATCTGGCTCCAAGTCATTTGATTAATTGTAGCTATAAAATTGCTAAAATCTCTTAATTCATTCTCCGTCCATTCTGAGAAACATTCATATGAACGATCAAAATGTTTCAAAACAACAAACGCCTTATCTTCGTTTTTATGAACCCCTAAAAATTTAGCTTCTACCTCACTTAAAGAATAGTAATTTTCCTCATCCCTCTTTATAATAGTGTTAGCTCTTATTTTCTTAGCCATTACTCTCGTACATTTCTCTATAGAAGTTTAACATCATATTTCTGTCTATTTCCTTAGTACATCTAGCTTCTAAAGGTAAATCTCCTCTTGTAATCTTCCAAGGATCTTCTTGGTGAGTTAACTCTTCTAAATATTTTGCTTCATATTTGCCATATACTCTTAAAACTTCTTTTAAAATTTCTTCTGTTTCAATATCTAATTCAATATTATCGTCAGGACTAGGAATACTATCATATCCCATTTCACTGTATTTATTATAAACTTCTCTAACTACTGGGCCGTGAGTCCAAGCTTCAATCTTCTCTTCAAATAATATAGGTTCATTTTCATTTTCTGTTAGCACCATATACCATGCTTGCGCATAATATAATAGTTTCTGTAATTTTAAATGAGTCATAGAATCTCCTGATTCTCTATCTATATTTGTTAAAAACCAGTTTGCTATAGTTTCTGCTGAATACATATTTCCACCTCCATAACATATAATATAATATTATAGCATATTAATTTTTATATAGCACCATTAGAATTTATATATGAAATCACTATTCCTTTAAGGTGGTGAAATGTTAACTTAACAAATTTCTTAACACTTTTTAATCCTATTGTTTAAATAATATAAAATTACCCCAGAATATTCTCTTAATTTTCCATCCGAATCAAAAGTTGAAAACTTCTTTATCATTCTGTTTAAAAGTTCTTTTTTCCATATACCGTTTCTTTGTTGAGCATAAAGATGTCTCTTTATATCACTTAATACTCTTGCTCTATTAACTTTCAACAAAGAATCATTACAATTTAGATTTAAAGTTTCGTTCAAGTCTTTGTTAATATCTGCATTATCCGAGTAAATTGTTCCATCGTCCATATACTTTATTAAATCTATGGATGCTTTTACCATCGGATTTACCACTAATTCTGCATTGCCCCTATGTGAATCACATGTTAAATTTTCATACTTCTGTTTCGCTCCTGAATTTCCTAGACATACACCAAGCATGTTATTATAATTTAATGCCTCTTTATTATCACTATTAGATTGTGGTATATAATGTTCTATTTTCATTTTATCTTCTGAAATTCTTCGCATACAATATGCACATAAATACCCTTGCTCTTTTAACAACGCTTTTCTAACATCACCTTTATCATAACCATTATAATAGGCATTACTCTGTTTCTTATACATTGTTAAAGAATTAGGTTCTTTACCTTTTTTTATTAATAACATACTTTTAATCCTCCAAATCAAGCGTTTCCAAATCCATTGTTATTCTTGCCGAAATAACCTCTGGATTATCATCGCCTAATTCTTTAGTTAATAGATCTAATACCTCTTTGGCATCAGCATATCTTTGACATGAGATGAATTCATTAAATTTATCTAATTTGCTTTTTATATTTAATGCAATATTGTTACTCTGTTGATAAACACTTAAAACATCATTAACTTGTAATCCATAGGATGATTTTTTATAATCTATACTCATATCAGAATTAATCGTTAAAATACTATCATCTTTGCAAGATGCTAATATAATAGGAGAATGTGTTGTTGCTATAAATTGAACGTTAGGAAAAGTTTTTTCTAATGATTCTACTATCTTCCATTGCCACTTAGGATGTAAATGTAAATCTAACTCATCAATTAATACAATACCAGGTGTTATTTCCGTAACCTCATCTAACAAATTAGGATTTAATACGGCCATACGGTATGCGATTTCAAGTACCATCCATATTAATGATTGATATCCTGCACTTAAAAGTCCGATAGGCAAAATCTTTTCTCCTTCTCTATACATTAACTCTTCACGCTTTTTATCATATAGCACTTTGTTTACATTGGAATCATTCATTATACTCATAAATTTGGCTAATGAATTCTTAACGGCTTCATATTCAGCTATCTTTTGATCTTCCTGCCATGATACTTGTTCCATTTTTCTACACCAATTTAATAATAGTTTATTATTTGATTCTTGAGATAAACAATCTACATATCCTACATTCCTTGAAAAATTATCACTCTTAAAAACATTTTGTGTTTTCTCTCGTTTTTGCGCCCACATTCTAGCTACACTTTGGTAATTTAATATTGGTAGAATAGCATTACTATTTCCAGATAATTCTCCTGCCTTTCTGCATATATCTCTTGGCTCAATAGTACTCTTTGAAGCTTTTATACTATTCTTTTTTCTTGTCCATGTATAATCTTTATCATCTAATTCAACATTACATTCAA
This sequence comes from Clostridium cuniculi, assembly GCF_004353185.1. Lineage (GTDB taxonomy): Bacteria > Bacillota > Clostridia > Clostridiales > Clostridiaceae > Clostridium > Clostridium cuniculi. The sequence continues at coordinate 27,223 of NZ_SMUS01000011.1, forward strand.
CCTTTATTGGAGTTATATATTTTATATTATAAGAACCTTGGCCTAATAATTCACTCACACAACGAATTTCATCTTTTGTAAAATGTTTTGTATTTACTCCATCGATTCCACCCAGGAACCCTCCTAATGCCACAGATATAGCCTCTAAGATCGATGTTTTACCTACTCCGTTATTTCCTATTATTATATTAAACCCTTTTTTAAAGTTTATTTCCGTATTATCAATCGCTTTAAAATTTGATATTTTTATATTTTTTAAATACACCTATTCACCAACTTTCTTATAATTTAAGTTATATCATATTAATACTTCTCAATTTAATTATTTACATTTCCCTTAAAAATAATCAATTATTATTAATTATACTATTCCAATGATTTCTTATCAATATAGAATTCTTTAAAGAAAAAGAAAGGGAATATAATTTAAGAACTTTTATGTCAATTCTCCATTATACTCCCTCCTTAAATTATTTTAATTTCTATTTTGTTAATTTGTATTGATTTAATTGTTTTGTATGTAAATACTTATACATTATTTTAAAAGTTTTCTTTAATAACTTTTTCAACAATATCTTTCCCATATTTTTCATATAAATCACCTAACATTTTCTTAGTCATATCTTCCGCCAAAATATTACATACTGTGATTTCAAAATTTAACACTTTGTTAAATAAATCATATAAACCAAATTCCTTCAATGTATCTAAGTTCATGCAACTTACGTAATCTAAACAATAATCAACTACTGTTTCAGGTATATTAGTATCGTTATTTATATTTAAAATATACTCTTCTAAATGGTCTGTGTCTTCCCCTTCTGATACATTAGCATTATAATGTTCTAATATCATATTTTTTACCTCTAAAATTATACCATCGGGTATTTCATATGTTATGTTGTACCTAACCTTCTCATAGTTATATTCACTATGTTCAACTTCCGCAAAGACATTGCATAATCTTATGGTTTTTATAACATTTATTATCTCATCATCTATATCATAGTAATCTATGGGTTCATATTTTATTGTATTTAGCTTCTTTACAGCGTCATTGTATTTTATATCAAACCATTCACCTTTTAATCTTGCCTTTGCAAAGTGATTATGTAGATTCTTTTCAATATCAATATAATTGAGGCAAGGTTGACTTATAAACCAATCAACTATTTCTTTTCCTGACGCAGTTTCAATTTGACTAATTCTTTTATAGGGATTTATTGTTACTCCTATTTTAACAGTGCTATCATTTGCCAATAACACATAAACATATCCTCCATTAGTTTTCTTTAAACTCTTAATTAATTTTAATTCTTTTCTTCTAATCATAATGTTTTCCTCCTTCATATACCTTATAGGTATTACAACTTTATTTTTATTAATTTATTCTAGCAATCCACCTAATAGGTGAACTCCATTCAATAAACAATACAAAAAGACTAGAAATATTTCATCCTAGTCTTTGTTAATTTTCTGATAAAAAGCAACTTTTATTTGAATATTATTTATATTTTTTCATATAATATTAATGTAATATGTACACTCATTATGGTAATTTCTATACATATTGCATTTAGACTCTGTTCTATGATCGAAATTATGAATAGAGTCTATTTTTATTTTACGAATAATATTATTCAATTAAAATAATGTTAAAATAAAATTTTCAACTTCAATACTTATATCTTCATTACCTTCCACTGATGGGTGCAATGTGTCACCTGTTCTATATTTATTAAGTCTTAATCCATTTATACCACTTGTATTAAATAAATCTAAACACTTAATCCCATATTGATTACACTTTCTTTTTATAGCTTCTGCCTTTAATTGTAAAGTAGTTGTATCGGTAGCTTGTTTTTTGTCAAGTTCTGTACTAGGATTAGCCACATTTGTTTTATAACAATTTGCAGTTTGAATAGGGGTAAACAGCGCTAACTTTTTACTAGGATATTTATTTAGTAAACCTATAATTAATACATTTAATGCTCCATAAGTTGTTGATGTATCAGTACTATCCCAAGTACCAAGTTTTACACTTCCATCATTAGTCATCCCCATTACAGTTATTAAGTCAGCATTGTCGTCCATTTTTCTATATCTTTCACACATACAATTACCAGTTGACCAAGTGCTTGGATCTTCTGGATTATAGCCAATTTCACTAGCATCTAGTCTACCAAAATTGTAATCCCATAAGTGTCTATCGTCAGTATGTGCGAAGGTTGTACCACTTATACCATAATTATTAACTGTCATATTGTATTTATTTTTTATAATTTCCCACCAATTAGGACGACTATAATTTGTTGATGTTATGCTATCTCCCAAAACATTCCATGTAATGCCTTCTAATTTATTTTGAGTTGTTCCTTTTTCTCCGAATAATTTTTGCAACCCAATACCTAATTGACTATCGTCTAAAGAAACTTTTACTTTATTAGGATCTTCATATTCTAGTAATGTTGAACCTAAATTTATTTGTCTTGGAGCTTCACTAGTTAAATTAAATGAAGTTCTTAAATATTTTGCATTGGTTGGTATAGATAAAGGATTGCTCCATCCACCAGTAACACCCGATATATAAATTTTGTTTTCGTCATAAAAAGCGGTGTTATGGTTTTGAGCCATACAAACATGTGACGCTTCTACTTTTATAAATCCACTTGCTTGATATCCATTTACTGTATACACATTTCCAGTATCAGGTTCAATAGCAGTATTTATAGCTTCATCTAATGAGGTATTATAAATATTTGTTGTATCCTCTACAACATTAAAAGGTTCAATAGATTTTAATTTTAATCTCTTGTTTTTCTCAGCTAATGAATTAATAAGCAAATCAATAAAAGATGTATTTACATATCTATTAGTGGATAGTACACCTTCTTTACATAAAAAAGGTTGTTTGTTTGTTGATTTATAGTTTATAGTAATATATTTAGTATTTTCTGTTGTGGTAAATTTTCTATTACTTTCCCATTGGCTAGAACCCCATAATTGTTTTATTGGTAATAAATCTTTATCATACATTACCACTATATTAGTTTCATTAGCAGTATACGTAGTTAAACTATCAACTTTTAGGAAAATAGAAGAGTTATAGTCTGAACTTTCTTGCCACCCGTCTTTTGTATAATAACCTCCTTTTATTAAAGTATCATAATCTATTAAATTATCACTTTCATAAATTAATTTATATATATCCTTAACTACCGGTATATCATTATTACTTTTCGCACTTAATCTTTTAATTAATTTCTCCATTTCAGTATTTGTTATTAAAGTTTCTAAAGAATAAATGGTATCTTCACTAACTTGATATAAATATGTGTTAGCATTTTTTGTATAAGTAAGTCTTATAAATGAAACACCTGATGGGACTACTATAACTCCACTCCATGTTCCACCCTGTTGACCACTTACAAAAACTTTTGAATTATTATAATACGCAAAATTATTGCTTTCATTTGTTATTAATCTTTGACCTTCTGAAACTTGTACATAATCAGTACATTTATAAGTAGTTGACGAAACTTCATTACCATCTTCATAAGATATATATTTATCATAAACAAATTGTATATTTAACAATAAATCGTTATTTTTAGTCTTTATGAAATCAGTGTTATTGGCTTTAACAGATTTGGAAGCAAGTTTTATATTTGTTATAGATTTATCTTCTGGAACTGCTCCAAATGTTCCTTTACCCGTCATTTTTGCTAATAAACTTTCACTCATATAAGTTTCATCGAATTTACCTAAATTTTTGTTAATTTGTGTAACTGAAATGTCTACTGTGTTTTTGTCCATCTTGTTATCATTTAAGCTTTTAATTTCCTTCGCTTTGGTATCCAATTGTTCTCGAAGTTCAGGTAAATCTTTATTTTCATGTTTATTTATTTTTCTTAACATTTCATTATTATTCATTTTTAAAACTCCTCCTTTAATTTTTGTTATTTCCTCCTGTTAAAACAAAAAAGAGGACTCAATAAAATTATCAATTTATTATATTTCTTGATAAAGGTGTCATATAACATTCACCTGTTTCAATATTGTTTATATGTATATTTGCCTTTATTAATATCTTATAATTGATATCATCAATATTTAAGCTGTCTACTATATCGCCATCTTTTATAAATTCTATACTTGGCGTAATCTGTTTACCTTGAATTGCTACATCAACTATTGTAGACATTCTAGCTTTGATTACCGGTTTACTACCGACAACTTCTTGAAAGAATATTATATGTCCTGTACAACTTTGTACAATTAGTTGTGATGAAGAACATCCGCTAACATGAAAGTCATAAGCTGATCTTACTAATTCACTTGCTGCAACTTCGATTGGATTAGTTTCAAATCCTATAGTAGTAGAACCACTAATCTCTATAGGTTTCAATTTTGTGTTCCTTACAAGCTGATAGTTAACAGTTTCTTCAACTCCATCTATTCTGTTTTGTATAGATTTTTCAAATTCAGTAACAATATTATCTACCTCATTTGTTTTAGTTACTACCTTGTTATCCAAATCTTTTATAGAATCATCAATTAGCGTTTCACCCTGTTCTAACCTATTATTTATATTTGAAATTCTAATATTAAAATCTTCTAGTTTTAACTCAGTTTCTTCTATTATTTTATTTAACTTTATTAATGTATCTATTTGCTCTGCAGCATTTATCATTTCATCTGATATTAAAGTTGAATTTGTTACATATAAGAAACTTTGTGTTGTTATATTTTGATCTTCATCTCTTATTATTAATTGTCCGATATTTACACCTAATGAATTTATATAACTATCTTTACATACAATAGTTACTACATTTTCTAAAGTAGATATTCCACCTTCTTCAAATTTATGAATTATAGGGATATTATTTTCTTGATTGACTACAACTAAATCAATTTGACAATTAGTTAAATCTTTAGGTTGCCCATCTTCTATGACTGATATTTTAAGAGTTATATCATCTCCATAATTAAATACTAAATTGCTTTTTAATAATTTAGTTGCCTTTGTATCTAAAGAAAACGAATAATGTTTCGATATATCTTGCATGTTTTTAATCTCCTTTCTGATATTTTTTCTATACCATTTATCAATTAACAATTCTTGCAAACTCATAAATAGCAGGAGGAAATTAATCCTCCTATGTATTAATTATTATTTATCTTCGTCTTCAGCATCTACATAATATGTATAGAATAAAGATGAATGATTTGGATGTTTTTCAATAGAGAAGCTATAAGTTTGTGTTTGGTTTTCTCTGCTAGTTTGCCCTTCTTCTGAAGTTTCCTTTGATAAAGTAGCTTTAGGGAAATATCTATACTTGTATTTTACAATTTTAAGGTTTGTATCAAATATAGGTTTCTTTTGAAGTATAGAGAATACTAATGCACTACTTCCGTCTCCACCTACTTCATAATATACATCTTGTGCTTGTCCCATATAGCTATATGCACTTACGAAGACACTATCTCCTTCTTTTGCTTCTGCTTGAGCTATAGTTAAAGTTGTTCCGCTAATTGTATATCCTGTAGTTTTTTCTAAAGGTTTATTGTTTAAATATACAACTATCTCATCTTCATCATTTGGTGTTTGTGGTAATGTTATTGTTTTTTCACTAGCAAGAACATAAGTCTTTGGATGAACAAACTTTTTAATTACACCAGTTCTTTCTATTGCTCCCCATTTTGCATTTGATAAATTAATATCATTTTTTACAGAAACTAATTCAAGAGTAACTTCTTCTTCTCCAGGAATAGTATAAATAACTTGATTCTTTATACCTCCTCTAACTTTAGTTTCTGAAGCAGTTTGTGATAAGTTTTCACTTTCAAGTGCATCTAAGAATATTTGCACCCCGTCGCTATTTGTTATAACCCAATCACTTACTGAAATTTCTAAAAGGTCTTCGCCAAAATATTTATTTGCTTGTCCCATTCAATTTCCTCCTTTATTATTTTAATTTATATTTAATAATCCCTAATTATCTGCTTTCTTGAACACACTATCATAAGGATTATTATTTACGTTTAATTTTGATACAATATTAGGAATATCTAAATCTTCACCATTCTTTTTAGTCATACCACTAGCTTTAAAACAGACTATGTCTTCCCTATTTAATTGTTTCATTAGGCTATAGAAGTCTGCCATTAATCTGTAATATGTAAAATCTGAAATGTTATCACATCTTACATTGGTAGATACAAAAGCTAAAATTGCCTCTATATCCATATCACCTTTTCCAGAATTCATTTTTGCATCAATATATTTTTGTGCTGTTTTAGTAGGTGCAACTAATGGTTCAAATAATAGATTTTGTTCCATGACAATTTTTCTAAATTCATAAAAATTATAAGAATCAATACATGCTATCAATTCATCATTTTCATCATAAATATCAAAACACTGAATTTTATCATTGTATACAACTTTCTTTTTTATAGCCATTGTCATCATTTCTATGATTTCGCTCTCAAAATGTTGAAGGCTTAAATTTTTATATACCTTCTCATTTAAAATCATATTTTTTATATCTTCGCTGCTACTAATTAAATCCTTTTTTTCTTTATATGTTAATTTATTTATTTCCTTTATTTTTTTTACTATTTCACATGAAGTTCTATCTGTATCAATAAAAGATTTCAGATAATCGAATAAATTATCAAACTCTAATAAACTAATTCCTTCTTGTCTTCTCTTATTGTTTAATTGAGGTATATCTAAGATTAAATATTTTGCAGCCAACTCCTTAAACCTTTCATACTCCATTATTCCTATCGGATATAAATCTAAATCGTTTTTCATTTGAATAGGTTTCATTAGATAATTTCTTAAATCAACCATCATCGAATCACTCTTCCTAATGGTGTTGTTTGAATTGAAAATCTCATAGAGCTCCATAACATGTTACTATTATTACTTAATCTATTTACTGCAATATCATCTAAAATAAATTTTAAATTTCCTAATTCTTCAATATAATCTTCATCATCTATATATAAACCATCAAATATATTGGCTATCTTGTGGGATATTTCATATAATCTCAATCCTGTAGTAATTTCAAAATATTCAGCAGGGGAAACTATATTAATATCCAAATATATTACATTATCTCCATTTTGAAATGTTGCAGATGGAGTATTTAGAAATATGAAACTACATAAATCTATCTTCATATCAGGATTAAATGGCAGTAATGTTATTAAATCCTTAACATCTTCTTCAGTTAAATCAGGTTGATCTATTTTTGTATTGTCGTATTTAAGACCTTTTTTAGACAATGGATTTTTTGTATTATAATACACCAATCTTTTAATCTCTTGGTTTTCAATTATTTTTTCATGTGTATATTGTAATAACATACTCACCTTTTTTAATTTAGAACTTACAGTATTTAAATACTTATTGTTAATATCATTCATTCACTCACCTACCTAACCAATGATATATCTTTTTCTACTTTAATTTCTTTGTTGACCAAGTATTTTAGAGTTATAAAATCACCGTAAACATTACATTTAATTTGAATTTGTGAACTATCTTGACTTATAATTTCAATAGAATCAGAATAATCTTCTATTTCCCATGTTCCATCAGGATTGCTTATTGTGTAAGTTTCAGTTTGTCCTTTTCTAATTGAATCAGCACCACTTATTGTATATTCAATAGGAGTAGTTGGTTCATCTATAGAAGGTAAATCACCATTGTATGCAATACCATTTTTAATATCATCATAGCCCTCCATATAATTGCCTTTCTTACATGTAAAAGTAAGTAAATTATTATTATATGTAGAAATATCTCCAACCACATATATTCCCATTTTAGAATTTCCAAATATAAATCTAGTATTAAGTGGTATGTTTTCTGTAATCGAATTTCTTTGAACCGTTACTTTTATCTTTGTATCAACATCGGATAATATTTCGCTAGATGATGAAAATATTTTTACACCATAACTTTCTCCTTCTGCTATACAAGGAATTTCTAAATCTTCACTTAGTTTAATTTTTTGATTACAATGTTGAAAATAATTCACATCATAACCACGTTTATTCATAGGCTTAGACATACATAGATAATAATCATCTACCCCTGTAACCTCATTTGTATGCATTAAGCAACTTCCGATCTTAACAAGATTAGGATAATTTTTAACTTCCCACATAAAATCAGAATCACTTGTATTTTTATTGTTTTTATATTCCATCAACACTTTACTAGGAGTGTTGTCAATAAATACTTTTTTTGCTTTGCTACTATTAATAAGTACATCAAATTCAGTTACAACATTTTTATTTGCTTCTTCGTATTGAATCAACATATCATCAATTATAGCTTGCCTACAAGTTTTACCATATGTACCGTTAATTTTTCTAATATAGCTTAAATTCATTACAACCCTCCTTCCCGATTAATAAGGTAATAAAAACTTCCCTGTTAACCTATGTTTAGTATTGTAATTTGCTAATTTAGTTAAAAATAAATTTCTTTTGTAAGTAATCATATTTATAAAACTTGTTCTTTCTGCTGCAGGCGAAAATACTTTGATATCATCACCTAAATATTTTTGCATTGTCTTTAATTTAACTAATTCCTCATCAAAATATTTAACTACCATCATATCACTAATTAAATCTTCTTCTATTGCTGTTAAATCAAAATTAAACTGTTCCATAAAATCATTCTTATCCAAGAAATTTATATTTTGTTGAACCGCTATTAAAGGTTGTATTTCATTTAAAGAATCCTCTAATAACTCTAAAGTTCTTTGAGATAATATTTCCTCAAACTCTTCCTCTGTAACACCGCTGATACAGAAATACTCTTTATCTTGTTTAATTTTTCTGATAAATCTATCAGTTACATTTTCATAAGGAGTCATAATAACCCTCCTTTATTATTTCTTAGTTGTCTTTCTAGTTCTAGTATTTTTAGGTTTCTCCACCTTAACTTCTTCCTTAATTTCTTCTTCAATCACACCAGTCTCTACTTCTTCTTCAACGACTGGTACATTTTCTGTTGGTTGTCCTTCTAATTCAGACTTTCTTAGACCTTGTTCTAATTCTTCTTTTCTTGCTCTTATATAATTCTCTACCTTATCAGCTATAAAGTATTTATTCGTATTCTTTAAATATATTAATTGTGATAAGAACATATCTATTACTGATTTATTTGTTATAGACAAAATTGTACTTATTACATCATCATTTGGATTAAGTATCATATACTCAATATCTTCTCTTGTAAAAGATTCAGTTTCCCTTGCAAGATTTATGTTCAACATTCTAAATATTTCTTCTTCCATCTCTGGTTCAAATCTAAGTTTTCTTTTTGTAAATATATTTTTATCTAATCTATGCATATTTCTTATTTCTGCAAATGGTAAATAAACATAATAAGGTTCTCCATCTTCAGTTTTAGGTGGAAATATCAAATCATTTCCCCTAGGATCAACCGAAGGTGCAAATATTTTATTATCATAATCGTTATAAACATTAATCATATCGTCATTTTTTAACATACTCTCATTCTCCTTTTATTATTTTAATTTATAAAGGGCAAGATATTTCACTTGCCCACTTTTATTATGCAGACTTCTTTAATTTAGCTATCTTTTCAAGTTTGTCGATGCATACACCGAATTCAACACCAGTAAACTTAATAGAAATTGTTTCTGAATTGTTGTCGCTACTTACTAGAGTCCTCATAGCTCCCTTAGTATACATCTCTCCGATCTTTCCAGCAAAACCAATAACTAAATCAGCAGGTAATAATGTTTCACCATTACCCATTTTCTTACCAGCCTTTACTTGTGCTAAGTTTGTTCCATTATAAATATCTAAAATAGTAGAAACATTTACTTTATCTTTCATTGCTTCAGAATACCAATTTTCCATTCCTGTAACTTTACATACAGCTCTCATAGTAGTAGATAAACCTATAGCTGATGGGATTCCCTCAAAGCAATTATCACATAAATAACCTGTAAATTCATCTACAGCAGATTTTGTAATAGCGCCACTATATTCAACAACGTTATCTCCACCTGCTAATAAAGTATCTATGTAATTCATTATTAAAGCAAATCTTTTAGCTTCAAACTCTTGTAAAGCAAATACAGCTAATGTTGCAACTCCTAAAGCTCCATCTCTTCTTAAGTTAGACATAGGGATTTCAGTTTCAATTTGTAAGTGCTTTTCAACTACATTACCAACAGTAAAATCAATATATGATTTATCTACATTACCTGTTCTAGCTGCTGATTCATGTGCAACTAAAGTATTCTTATAAGATCCTCTAACTTCAACTTTGTCAAATTCCCCATGAGAATTAAAAGTAAACATTTCATTTAATAACTCAGTTGGTACTGCAAATATTTCAGGTTCTATAATTTTTAATACAACCTCTGCGATTTCTTCCTTTGCCTGTGTGCTACCATATTTCCACGCTCTATTAACAACATCATTCATAGCTGCAGAAAAAGCCTTTTCTTCTTCTGATAAAGCAACTCCTGAATATACATTTTTAGCCCATGTTAAAGCTTCTCCGTTCTCAAAGATATCATTTATTCTTTCTTGTGATAATTCTATTTTTTCCATAATTCATATTCCTCCTTCTATTACCTTTAACTATTTTGTAACAACGAAACCAAACATAGCATGTCCAGCCACATTCATTTTCCCTAATGATTTAAGTCCAGTATCAGTTCCTTGAGTTGCAGTTCCTTTTAACTTACCATTCTCAACGATTAAATATTCACCTACTGCACCTTTATTAGCTTCACCATCTATATCTGCTTCTGCTAAAGAATCAGTTGCAAATCTTTCTCCTTTATGTAAAACTCTTAATCCACAATATTCATCTTTTAATATTGCATCTTGTTCAGCATCCCAGTCTGATACAGGATGTCCAAGAGCAACATCTTTAGTAACTTTTACATCTCTAACAACTACCCCCACCATTTCATCTATAGAAGCAGCTTTCATTAATTTTCCGTCTTCTACTTTAACAAAATCTCCTCTCTTTAACTCTTCACCAGCTTGATATTGTGCGTCTACGTTAACGCCTAAAATAGTTTGTAAATTTTTAATCATACTTATTTCCTCCTAAATTATATTAATTTTTATTTTGGGTTCTTATCCCAATTATCTTCTCTTACTAGGTTTTCTTATGAAATCTAAAATTGGATTGCCAGATTCACCTGAATATTCATAACTTGAAGATGAATTTAAATCTGTACTAACCTCAATTTCTTTTGTATTCTCTGTTTTTTCTTCTGAAATTTCAGTTTTTGAAACATTTTTTAATACTGCTTCAGCAATAAATAATTTAACTTTACTCATATCTGCCTCCGCAATAGCTTGTTTGAGTTCTTCACTAGCCTCAATATCAGCTTCACTTATATATCCACTAGATAATGCAGCTTGACTACATTCTTTTCTCTTCTTTTCTAGTTCTGCTACCGCTTTTTCTTTTTCAATTTCAGCAACAGTTTCTCTAAATACTTCTAACTCAGCTATTGTCTTATCTTTTTCAGATAATAATGCTTCCTTTTCGGCTAAAGTTTCACCTAATTTAACAATAGAATCAACCTTTTCTGATAATTCAGTTTTTACCCCTTCTAATTCTGATACTTCGACAACACTTTCTTTAGGAACAAATGTCATTTTTGCATTTTCTTTAGAAACTATTGAAACCTCATTATCTTCTCCTATTGAGTAAACAACCTTTAAATAGTCATCTTCTAATTCATTAGCTCCTTCTTTTTTAAAGTAAGCTATATTTTCTAAAGGATATATAATACTATCATATAGCCAATAATCTTCTTCTTTTTCTAATTCCCATGCTAATTTACATACTTTTCTTCTAATGTCTCCTAAAGTCAAAGCAGAAACTTCTATATTTTCTTGCGAAACTTCTGTTTCTACAATTTCTTTATCCTTCTCCATCTTATCTCCTCCTTCTTTAAAATTATTTATATCTTGTGCTATAGCACTTGATAACTCATCTTCAAAATTATCTTCTTTTTCTGCAACTTCTAATTCTTGTACTCCTGCACTTTTATAAGCAGGACTCACCTTGCTTCCTAATAAGCAGTTCCCTATAAAATAAAAATCATCAATAACTTCAATTGTTTTTCCGTTTTCTATTTCATTATGACTTTGAGTGATAACCATTTCCCAACTACTCTTTATTGGATCACCTTTTTCAAACCTATCAATTATAACTTTTTTGGCATTTTCAAACCTATTCCATAAAATGGCCTTTCCACAGATATATTCGACATTATCAATTTCTCTTATCTCACAATCTGTATAAACTCCTAATGCATCAGTATCTAAATAAGTTTTATTTATAACCTCGCCATTGATTACTTCATACTTAGTTTTTTTATTGTGTCCCATAAAGTCGGTTTGGCCATTAACAGTCTTTAATCTTCCAACTAAAGGCATGTTTATCATAGTAGATATTTTATCTTCTACTCCTTCTCTTTTAATTTTTTTACCATTAGCATTGGTAGAGAAGTCGCATAATATAAAATCTAATATTAAATTACCTTTTACATCTTCTGACACTTCAATGTTGTTGCTAGAAAATATGAAATTACTATCCATTTAATTTCACCTCCTTTAAACTTTAACATCGTTATTAGCCTTATCTTCTAAAGACTTGTCTTGGTTTTCTGATTTCTTTGAACCATTAGAGTTTTTATCTGAATCAGTATTATCTATTAGCTGATTACTATTTGACGTATAACTATTACCATGAGGTATAAATATTTCTTCATCAAATTTATTATCATTCTCAGTCTTCCTTCTAGATACTTCTTCCTCATAATCTAAACCTAATGCTTCTATTGCAGTTTTGTAACTTAAACCTATCTTAGAATAAACAAGGTCAACAAGTTTACTGCAGCTATCCAAATCAAGTAATAATGTATTTTGAATATTTATAGTAGGTGCATATTCTGCTGGAAAACCATTTTCATCTAATATAACTTTGTATAACTTATTTAATATTCTTTCAAGGCCACGATTTATTTTATTGATCGTCTTTAATAAATCTTCATAGTTAATCTTAACTACATTAGCTCCATTTTTACTCTCATTACTAGAGAATGTAATTCCACAAGCTCCTAAAACTCTATTACGGTTAGATGAAACTATATCATTATCTGTAGGATCAGCTTTAGGTTCTAGTATTTCTAAACTTTCAACCAATCCAGTAGAAGTATAAATAACTACATCGGAATCCATAGCTTGAAGTAACGATGCTTGTGCATAACCAACAGCATTGATGTCTATTTGTCCATTATCATCTATACATTCTTTTCTCATCTTTTGATAGAATACTTTTTTAGCCTTTGCTTGTAAATTCTTTCTATCTACATTATCAATAGTTTCTAATGTAAGAAGTGGTGTAAGTGCTTTAAATAGCGGTGTAACTCCATATCTCTTACCCATGTTATTAATTCTATTCACACCTATTCTTTCAGGATTCAGATATACATAATTATCATTATTTTTATAGGCTTCATATACTTCCTCTGGGTAATCCCTTTTTACTTCTTCTTGAATAATAGTTTTTATATCTACTTTTTGCTTTGTTTTCATTTTTCCGTATTTATTAATACTTCCTTGCAGCCTAGATTTTAATTCATTCACATTAAATACAACTAAAGGTTCACCATCTATAGTTCTATCAGTAATTTCAATTATATCTAAAGGATATTTTACTACCCCATAACCATTATCACTATCACCTTTTAAATACATTATAAAGTTTCCTTCAGTATATACAGACATTACATTATCAACTATAAGTTTTTTTATATCTATATCTGAATTAAATTTATTAATGAGTGACCTTATCTCATCTTTCATTTTTGATTCTTTTTTCTTAGCAGACTTATTGATTCCTCCAACTAAAGGATAATTAATTGTGAAATTTGTATTAATATTATTTTCTAATATTTCATATGTTTTTCCAATTAAATCAGATTTGTTTAAATAATATTGAATTATTCCATTAATTTTTATAATCTTTTCTAAGTTTGTTTGAGTATTTTTAGCTAGGCTAGATATTTGTTCAGGAGTAGTAACGTACTCATTATTGTCTTTTATAAGTAATCTATCGTATAAATGACTTAACTTTTCAACATCATATTCAGCTAATTGTAGATAATCATCAAACTGTCCCTGATGCACTTCAAACTCAGATGCAATATAATTTCCATCAATATTACTTATAACTATTTTTTGACCTGATTCTAAAACTGGAATATTTGCTTCAATTGTTTTTGACAAAATTTCACCTCCTTTATAAATTTATTGAATTTACGAATATTGGTATTGAAGACCAATCATTGGTTATTCTTTCCTTTTTTGTTATACTTTCCTTTCTTAAATTTTTTAAATGCCATGCCAACATTATTAATGAATAAGCTCTATCATCATGCATTCTATTCTTCTTTTCTGGGCTTAGTCCGTATCTATAAGAACTACCAGCGTCTCCTCCATATTTCATGGTAGCAATTAATTCTTCCTTAGCAATATCTATATTTTTTAGTGCCAATTCTTCTTCCCATGATAATTTATGAGTCTTATAAGACAAACCTTTAATCTTCTTGACTTCGCCTGTTTTTTCATCTACTTCCTCAATAATCTCGTTTTCATTTTCTTCGGCAATATTCAGATATCCTTTTAAATCATATTCTTCTGTAAATTCTATCAATCCTAGATTTAATAACTCTATAAAATCATCAAACATTTCAGTCCTATATTTTTTAGGTTGAATCAATTTTATTTTGTTAACAGCATTAGGAAAATCTCTTACGTTATCAGAACATTCTTCTTTATCAATCAGTCCTTTATGTTTAACCCCATATCTATCTATCCAGTCTTCCATAAAATAAAAGGGAATTTGGTTTCCTCCACCTCCTGAACCTGCATCAATAAAAAGATAATCTATATTTTCATAGTCAGCAAAACCTTTTCCGTTATATTTTACCAACATATCTTTTATTTCTTCTATCTGTTTAGGTGTAGATATATTATTATTTTTATTCTTTTCTCCTAATTGTTTAAAATTGACTATGTTTTGTATTTTTAGTTTCCACCCTATGTTATCATCGTAAATATACTCCCCAACCGAAACAACCGAATTATCATAGTTTAAAGCTGGATCATATGCAATCGCAAACTTTCTCTTCGTATTATCTACGTTGGATAATAAAGGCGCTCTTACAACAGAATTATGTGTGATAGTAGAACGCTTAATAGGATATTCGTCCCCACCGTCAGAATCGAATTTATTTAAATATTCTCTACTTGCTTTTGCAGGATTGGTTCTTAAAGCACTATCCACTTTATCCCTTGATAATAAAGGAACGCTTAAAGCTATCCCGTTCAACGTAGCACCTATTATAACTTCGCAGTCAAGTGAAGCCACAAAGTATTCGGGATCTCCCATAAACATTCTTTTACTCCATTCAGCATATTTGTGATAGAAGTTTGAATCTGTATCACTAGCAGATGAACAGAGTAATAATTGGTTAGGTATGTTATCAGGTAATAAATCTGTATTAATTCCACCACCTAATTTAAATGAGGAATCTTGTAAACAGAAACCACTTGTAGTTTCTATATATTCATCAGAAAGCTTTCATCAAAGAAATCCACTTTCATCATATAAATTTAAGTTACTTCTCTTACCTCTTGAATTATCTGAATCTCCTGATACTGTCTGTACAAAACTACCGTTATATAATTTACATCTAAATCCTTGTGGGTGATGCACAAATCCATCATGATTTGCTGAACTAACGACTTCTCCGATGAATATATCAGTTAAACCAGCAAATGATTCTATTTGTTGTTTAGCTATACTTTCCATCTTTAAAAATGTATCTTGAGATTGCATAGCTGTTAATGATAATATATAACTTGCAAAATTAGGATAAAGCATTAATTTAGTCATAACAAAAGGCGCAGATAATGTACTTTTACCCCCGTTACGACTCATCAACCATAATGAAAATTGCTTATCCCAACTAGACATAAAAGCATACTTTTGTCACTGATAATCCATAAATGTAACTCCTAGCTCACAGAAATGTCTCTGCAAACCAAGCAGGATGCTTTCTTCCGTATTGAATTATCTCACTATATTTTTTTAATCCTTCTAACTTCTTTTGAGTTAAACCTAATTCACTATCCCTATTTATGATTGTAATGGACATCTTTTAAAACCACCTCCTTCTTATATAAGAAAAGTTTGCAATCGCAACAAAAGACGTGTTACCACGCCTTCAATTTCTTAAACATATTTTAGTCTTTATCAATTTCTTCTAATAATTTTTGTTTTGCCAACTCTTTTTCTTCTTCTATAACTTCATTAGCATATTGAATTACAGTCATAGGTTTTATAGATTTTTCTATCTCTTCTAATTCTGAAATCCTTTGTTCATTCTCCTCAATTACTTTATCTACGTATTCTCTAGTAATTTCACTTACTGAAGGTATCTCTTCCCATTCTACATCTTGTAAATAATTATCTGTTGTATAATCAACATTATTTAAATGACAAATAACTTTTAATTTTCTATTCTCTTCTTTCAATGAAATATACAGCTTGTAATACTTATCAATTAAGACTCTTTGCTCTCTTATCATATCCATAGAAGCATCATCACCCCAATTAAGATTTTCGACTATGCCTCTAGCTGATTGCTTTGCTACTTGCTCCATTCCTAATGAGGTTCTAATATCGTATAGATTTACTTGTGCTTCATCAAGATTTATCTGCCTTAATTTATAAAGAGTACCTGTCAATGTATTTGCCCCTGCTGTCTTTTTCCCACTCCATAAATCAGTTAATTTATTATCTTTTGCAGTATCTAATATAGTCTTTGATAAATCTTTTTGAATAGCTGTCATTTGTTTTATACTTCCTAATTGGTCATCTAATTTAGTCAAGTCTTTAGTTTTATCCGATAAACTCTTAGATATAACATCTACTGCTCTTTGTGTTCTAATTATAGAAATTATGGCATTTAGTTTGATGGCATCATCTTTTATATCTTCGTCACCTAAAAATGTTATTAGTTGGCCACATAATAAATCCTGATTATCTTCTCCTTCAAATGGATAGTAGCCTAATATTTTTATGATATCATCCTTATTTCTCTTAAACTCTAGTTCTTTTTCTAATTCTAGCTCATCAAATTGCTTAACTGTATTATCTGCTTCTTCCTCATCACTATCCAGGTTTAATTGTTGTCCATCATCAAACGATTTACCTGTATTCTGCTTCAAAGAGTTTGTATTTTTAATATATTCTTTCCATATGTTAAGTCCATTTTCAGCTATTCCTAATTCAGGTTTATAGCCTATAGCACCATAAGAAGCATTAAATAAATCTTCGGTATAATATGTTCCTACAGCTCTACAAGTTTTATATATTCCTATCTTTATATCCTCAGATTCTGTAACATACTCTACTAAAAGAGAATTTAAACAGTTTTTACATAAATTCATTCTATTATTAAATTTATTTGTCTTAGAATATGACATATAGAAATTCTTGGTTATTTCGAGTATCTTCCCACAATGGCTGCATTGTTTTTTATCTTTTAAAAATTCTTCTACTTCCTTAGCTGATATAGTAGACTTAGAAGCAGCTTTTTTAGTTGTGGTCGTTCTAGCCACTATTATCACCTCTTTTATTATTCTATAAATCTACCCTCAGATAGACTTAATTAAATAATAAAAGAGTAGGTAATATCTCAACCTACTCAATTGCATACGGCGTTGCGCCTTCCGTATAAAATTTCACTTTTAATCTATTAAACCTAAAAATCTTCTAATTTCTGAGACTGCAGCTTGATATCCTTGCTCATAGCCCTTCTCAAAACACCCACATTCTTCCTCATCTTCTTCAACAAATCTGAATGTTAATATTTCTCCCGAAAGCTTGTCTTCATCAATCACATCAACGAGATCATCATCGACAAAGAATACATCAGCTTCACTATAATATTGAACACCATCATGTAAAAGTGGTTCACAGAAATATTCAACTTCTCCATCTCCATAATAATTTCTGCTAATTAAAAAGAACTCATTGTTATTTAATATATCCTCGATTTCCTCATCAGTATATTCACAACATAAATTCTCTGGTTCATTATCATATAAATCTGCTATAAATTCATCTGCAAGTTCTATTCCAACTACAAAACTTGTAGATTTATCTCTTAATCCTTCACTATTCATTAATTCATATATCATATACATTCTCCTTTTTATCAACAAACTTTAATTTATTTTTTATGTATTCATCTTCATTTACGAGTATTTCTATTAAGAAAAAATTTATTATTTTAAAACTATACACTTAATATCATTAATATCTATTTTCTTACCTTCTTCAAATTCTAAATATGTATAACCATAGTTTTGAGGATTGTAACCTAACTTTCCGCAATCAGCATAATCATGAGGTAAACACATGCAACTATTTTCTACAACATAAATACCTTGTCTTCTATTTACATTCATCCTGCTATGTTTATGTGTATGTCCAAATATAATAACATCATCTACCTCAGCCATATGTCTATTTAAGAAATGTTCTGATACTTTTTCACACATTCTTCCATCAACTCCACTAAAATCTTTTGGATGACATACTATTAAATTATCAAAAAGCTTAACTTTCCAGTCGTTTATGTATTCAAAGTTATGTATTGGTTCATACTTAAACTTTTTACCTTTATCATAGTAAGTAAAGCCATCTTGTATCATCTCTAATAAGTTAGGGTTTAACATCTTCTGAAGCTCTTTCTGTTGCATTTTTATAATATCTCTCGTATATCTTTCTTCGTGATTTCCTCTGATGCAAATTATCTTTGTCTTCTCAGGATTAATTATAGTATTTATTTTCTTTATAAATTGATGAGCTATAACTATTTCCTGGTCTACTGTAGGTCTATCCATAACATCAAAGCTGCTACATGATTCACAATCAATGATATCTCCAGCTAATATTAGATAATCAATATTTTTATGTTTTCTTATTTCATCTAAAATATCATCTCTTTGGTAAGGCAAATGTATATCATTCATTACCAAAACTTTAATCTTATCATTGTCTCTCAATTTTCTTTCATTATCATAATCTAAAAATTCTTTTAGACCATAAGAAACCTTTCTAAGATGATCCGCTGAACAGTCTAATCCTAATAATTCAACTATTTCTTCCCATGATTTATCTATTTCTTTATTTAATTTTGCATTACATAATCTTATTTTATATTCTTGGAAGCTTTCATTTTCTTTTCTTAAATAATCTCTCATTCTCTATCTCTCCACTTTGTTAATTTCTATTTAACTCTTATTTCTAGCTGATTTCCACACTCTTGACAGTAACATAAGATATATCCATCTCTCCAGGAATCATCATAATCATTCAATTCAATTGATTCTGTTATGTTATTTTTATGTTTACATACATTGCAAATTTCATATTGTATTTTCTTTCCCATCTCTAATCTCTCTTTTCTTAGTTAATATGGCGTTAAAGGTGGGATTTGAACCCACGGTACTCTTACAAGTACACATCCTTAGCAGGGATGCACAATAAACCACTCTGACACTTCAACATATAATGAGGTGGTTTTTAGGAGAACCATCCTAAACTCTACCTTGTTTTCAACATTTACTCTAAAGATTTTAAGATACCTAGTTTTCTAAAAACTTGCTAAATCAAACTAAATTTCGGATGCCCAACTAGAGTGTCGGGAGTTTATTATTCACTTTCAGAGGTAACGTTAACTCCTCCTAGTTACTTTTAGTTTCCAAGGTAGTAACTACCGTAAAACTCTTTAACAAAAATCGTCTTGCTAAGTGCTAGTAACATAGTCTTACCTTCAAACACAAAACAATATAAGATATGTATTCACTCCATTAGCAGCTGCTACTCATCAACTAACTTCAAAGTGAACTATGGCTAACTGCCGTATTTATGTATAGTCGAGTCATATATACCCGCTGTTATATTAATTTTTATTCTTCGCTTGGTAACTCTTCTGTTTTAGAAATTTGTAATGAAATTCCTTCTACACCTATAAATTCTTCTAGTTTTTCAGTTAAATTATAAACTTTAACTTCATCTTTAGAAGTTTCTTCTATGGTAAAAACACCATCCTCACATATTATACACGCATTCGTAAATTTATAATTAGTTGCTTTCTTCATAATATCACCTACTCATTAACTATTTCTTTGATCTTACTTGATTGTTTATATGCAACTTTTTTACCTGCTTTTATAATAAGTTTCTCACCAGTAGCAGGATTATGTCCTTCTCTTTCTTTTGTTTCTTTTACTGATAATGTTCCGATTGTACCAAAAACTACTTTCCCATCTTCTAATAATCCTTCAACTACAACTTCTTCTAAAGCTGCAATTAATTCCTTCGCCTTTTCTTGTGATACTCCTACCTTTGTTGCAAACTCTTTTCTCATTTCTGTTAATGTTATTATTCTCTCTCCTTCAATTCTCTTTTATTTTATTAATTTTTATTTATCTCACTTCCCTATAAGAAAGGACTGCTCAATCGTACGAACAGCCCAAAATATAAAAGGGAGATTAGAATTTATGAGATATGCCCCGAAGGGCTTGGTATATAAAGCCTGTTGGCATAAATATCAATGGGGGATGGCTACTCCCTTACGGTTTCACCTTTTATATGTCTATTAAGACGATGAAGGTTTATAACTTTGACTCGTTCCCCTTCATTATAGCCCGAAATACTTTAATTTTTAAAACTCTTGAAAGTGGCTTGTAGACTAGGTTTAGAGCTTATTATATTTTATTTCTAATTGTCCACAATTTCACCTCTATATTCTCTCTGCTTATTTTTTTTATAATCTTTCCTTAGTATTTTGAAGCATTTACTGCAATATTGTTGCCTATTGCTTTTGATTTTTATCTCTTTTCCACACTCAATGCAATATGTATAATTTTCTTTATTTCTCCATTTTAAATATTCTACTACTATATTTTCAATAGACTTAATATCTATTTTTATTTTAATTTCTTCAATACCTTCATCTTTACAAAATAATAATTTAATACTAGGTGAAGTTCCAAAGTTAGTAACATTTAATATTTGACCATTGGTATAATGTGCTAAATCATATATCAGCTTTTCTCTTTGTACAGCTTGTATATCTGATTTTTGTCTATATTTAAATCTTGACAACTTAAATATATCTCTACTTGAATAATTAACCCATTCACTTCCGCTTGACTTTGCTAATACTAGCATTATAAATAGTATCTTTTCTATTTCAATATCCTTAACTCCACTTAGTCCTCCTACATTTTTTATAAAATCTAATTCTTCTTTAAATAATACTACTTCATTATTATAATTTTTATATTCGCAATATTTCTTTTTAGAATATTTATTTACCATGCCTTGTAGAGTTTCATCCCAATCTCCCATCACAAATCCTTTATAGTTTTCCATCATAAGTCTATCTATTTCATTTCTTATTTGTGTTTTATTTAGCTTTTTATCATTTTTAAGATATTTAATATAACATCTAAGTCCTACATTTGTATTCTCATTTATTTTACCGTTATCCTCCTCTATCTTTTGTCCTAATTCTCTTTCATTAATCAATGTCCACAAATTCATTAACATCTCTCCTTAACTTGTAATTTTGTCATTTTAAATTTTTCACCATTAAATCTTATATCTCCGCTATCATCCCTTTTAGGATATTCTATAATATAGTTGCTTTTTGATAATAAGTTATCTATAATAACTTCTCCTACCATAGACCATACAAATGATTTACTTATTTTGTTCTTTTTATATGCCAGATCCACTAGCGCATTAGTTAAATACTGCTTGTTCGCTATTATCTCGCTAGCACTCATTTTAATTTCATCAAATATCTCTATAGAAGAATTCTTTTTATTTTCCTTATCGCCTGAATCATCTTTATTTTTTATAGCTTTTTTATATTCTTGATATAAGTTAACCATTCCTTTTACCTCTGAATTTGTAGGGGTATATTTATCATTAGACTTGTATAATTCATAGTTAAATCCATTATCTTTTCTACTATACTTAAAATCTCCATCAAAGACATTCTCAACTTTAGCTGCTATCTTATTCACAATACAAGGATTGTTGCTTACTGGCATATGTTTCTCATAATACTTTACAAAATCTAATTCTGCTTCTGTTTTATTCTCAGTAGAAATTAATTCTTCTATTGATTTTCTAAAATTCCTTAATGAATTTATTTCCATTGATTTTATATAGTTTAAATATTCTTTATTCACATCGTTATATATGTACCTGAAATAATATGGTTTCTTTTCTGTTAAAACTTTCTGATTAAATTCTTTCCACTTTATAGTTTCTTCATCATCTAATATCTCACCAGTTTCTTTATCAATATTTAAAGTAACTGAACTATAATTTAACCAATAGCTAGGTATAGGTCTAGGCGGAATTCCATTTTTAGCACTATCTATACATTCTTGCTGCAGATATTGTATACACATTATTCTGTAGTCTAATTCTTTATATTCTTCACTACCTTCTTTAAACAGT
This sequence comes from Clostridium cuniculi, assembly GCF_004353185.1. Taxonomy (GTDB): domain Bacteria; phylum Bacillota; class Clostridia; order Clostridiales; family Clostridiaceae; genus Clostridium; species Clostridium cuniculi. The sequence continues at coordinate 49,889 of NZ_SMUS01000011.1, forward strand.
GAAATTTTATCATAACATGATGATCCAAAGTTGGTCACACTTCCTACCTTATTACCGAAACCATCTTTTATAGCCTTCATAAAATCTTCTTTTGTGGGATTAGATATTTTTTTACTATTCTTTCCTTCGCAAAATATAGTAGGCAAATCATATATCCCCTTTATTAATATTTCGTTGCTAGTAGTAAAATTTATATCCCCATCAAAATCTTCGCCATTCATAGCAGCCATAGTTGTATCCCAAGCATTAAATACTATAATATTTTTAAAATTACCGTACCACTTAACAACTTCATCTCTATTGCACACTTCCATAACTCTTGCATTTTGTTTACAACTCATGGGACTTCTAAAAGCAGCTACCTTATCTACGCCTAAATTCCTCCAATATTCAATATAAAATTCACCACTCTTTAATAGACCTTTAGGTTCTAAGCCAAACATATTTTCCAATTGTATTACTGGCTCTCCGATGGCTACCTGGTAGTTTCCGTTAACACTTATCTTTCCCGTCTTTAATGTGTTAACTCTTTTCTGTATAGAACGTCTGATTCTATCTCTAATATAAGAATCGTTGATACAATCTTTATTTATCATTAACGCATTTATATGTCTAGTTTCAATATCATCAGTCCATACATTTCTATCATTCAAATCTTTTCCACGTCCATATAATATTGATTTTATGTAGTTATCACCTATAACCTCTTTAATTTCCGTTATATCTTTTTGTAATAAATTATCTATATCTTCATCAGATAAGTTTAAACATTGTATGTATTGATAATTTAACATTCTTTCATTATCTATCTCGTCATGAACATATTTCGTCACTGAAAATCCATGATTATTTCTCTCACATTCCTCTAAATAATGTTCTAGCGATTTATAATGATTGGATAACTTTAACATGCTTCTATTTATTATCATATCTACATCTTTTAAATCCCATTCTTTCCCCCAAACATCAATAACTTTTTTACCTCGCATATCCTCTCTTGAATTCGCATATTCTTCAAAGTCAAATGCTGTAACAACGCCTTTTAACCATGCATTTCTTATTACAAATGACGTTGGTGTATAATTCAACCTTAAATCTATTCCCCATTTCTTTGCTAATTCTGGTCTTATTAAACCACAACCGTCACAAGCATTATTCATAACTTCATAATCTTCGATTTCTTCAACTGTTGGGGAAATTTTATCATCATCGAACTTTATATGTATGACATTATCTCTAAATTTCGTTTCAACATCTTCTACAACTAATATGTTAGGTGTATTTGTTACTGGAGTAGAAGAACTAAATGTTAATGCTTTATATGCCATTAGTTTACTAGGCATAGTTGGAATACTAAAATCAGCTCCGTTATTAATTCTTTTCTCTAATTCTTTATTTACCGAATCCTCAACAAACACTACTGAGTTGCATTTTATTCCTCCTGGAGTCCCTAATATCGGTTTATATGTTTTTCCATTCAAAATGAACCCTTCTTCAGAATATTTATCATAATCACTGTCTGTTTTAAAAACAACATTACATATTTTATCTTGCAAAGAAGCTTCTAAAAGATTATTATTTAATTCTTTTAGTCTTAATCTTAATTTATTCTTATCTTCAGACTTATCTAAGCTCCTTCTTATTTTTTTTATTTCTTCTCTTATTTTATTTATGTATTCTTCATCAAATTCTGAATCAATTATATCTCTGATGTTTCTAGTGCTATCAGAATCACCAATTCCCACTATAAATCTATTCTTGATTCCTTTTCTAATATTTTTTATTTCTACTTTTCCTTTATTTCTTCTTATATAATCACTGTTTATCTTATAACAGTATCTTTGATTTAAAATATTTTTACTCATTTTATCCCTCAATTTTGTTAATTTCTATAGTATTATTAAAAATCTTAAATCATATTCACCTGTTTGTCCTATTATTTCGTAATCAACATCAAAAATTTGATCTCCCCAGGACTCTCTAATACTTTCGCATATTCTTATCGCTAATTCTTCCATCTTCGTATATGTATCATTATCTTTAACATAGCCATCAAATTCATTTATTTTTATATATTGTCCTTCTATTTCTGCCATTAAATCAAACTTAACTCCTAATTCCTCAACAATTCCTCTAATAATATCTTCACCCATTTTAATTCTCTCCTTTATTTTTAATTTTTATAAACTCTCGAATTAAAAATCAAAAATAACAGTATTTTTCATGTTTAATTATGTATTCAATAACTTATTCATTTTAATATGTAAAACTTAAAATAGACCGATATTTTTAACTTTTTCTTCGAGAAAACATATGTGTATTACTTATTATTAATATTTTTATTAAATCTTTCTCTTAAAATTGCTTTTTCTTCTTCAGACATTTCAACGTACAGCCCTGAATCAATATATTTTTGCTTGTCTTTCTTAAACCATTGCTGCTTTCTTAAATTTTTAATACTCCAAGGTTTTATATCTACGCCATTTGTAGAAGCTCCTACCTCTTTTGCAACTATATCTAAACTCTCTTCCGCAAATTGTATCAAAACATCACCATCTGTACTTAGATTTCTTACTCTATTTACACCTAATTCTATCAGCTTCTTACTAAATTGTTCAGAATTACCACGTCTTGGTTTATAATAAGCTAACAAATCATCACCAATTCTATATATCTGTCCATCTTTTGCACATTGTATATATGTATCTTCCTTTATCGGTTCTAAACCATTCCTATCCCATTCACAACAGATTCTATAACTACCTAAATATTTATTCATTTTTCTACCTCTTTATTTTGTTAATTTATATTTATGCGTTTAAATCGCATTATAATAAATTTTAAGCGCTTTTATTTTTAGACGATAAATTATACCTATAACTACTAAACTCTATTCTTACAGCCTGTAATTCACTTTTTCTTCGAGTATATCAATGTATCTCTTATCGTCTATTTAATTATCAACTTAACCTCCTTTCTATATCCATTATATAACATATAAATCTCCTTGTCAATCTATTTTGTTAATTTATATTAAAATATTTTTAAGGGGCTTATTTGCCCCATTTATCTATTTCCAAACAGTAATTTATGCAACTTTCTTCCAAATCCTTCTTTATAAGAAGCTTTTTCTATTTCTTCTTTTGTCACGCAGCTCATTTGTTTTATTTCTTCCAAAACTTTATTTTGTTGTTCTATTTTATTTTCAATAATCTTATTGTTTTCTGAAACCTTATCTAAATAAGAATCAAGTTTTTCATCTATCATCTCATCTAAAGTTGTGCATAATTCTTGTTTTAAATCATCATTAACTTTATATTGAGCTTCCAACATTAACTTTAACTCATTTCTTATATCAACCTGGATTTGAGATCTGAACATCTCTAATTGATTTTGCATTTCTAATTTGATTGCTTCTGAAAATACTTCTACAGCTAAAGGTTTATCATTTGGAATTAAACCTTCTTCAGTAAATATATCTTCTCTCTCGCAATATTTTTGTATCTGCTGGATAGTCAAACCATCTTCTCTTAACTTTAATATAAACTCAAACTTCTTTAGTGAAGGCTTTGTAAATTTTCTCATTTTATTACTATATTCTAAATCTAATATTTCACTAAAAGCAGTCATATAATGTCTCACTGTAGAAACTGGCAAATCGAACATTTCAGCTACCTGGGTAGCAGAATATCTAATATTATCCTCACCTTTTATTATATTATCACTCATCAACATCACCTCATAAAACTAAAGTAAACTATATCTAAAGTTTACCATAATAGATATAAAAGTAAACACTTTTCTTTAATTTAAATACATTCAACTTTACTTTTACTTCACTTAATATACGAACAACTTCATATTAACTTTACTTTACATATATAAAACTTTATATTTACTTAACTTTATTATAATATATATCTACCTTTACTTTAGTTTGATAAAATATTTTTTAGTTCTTTTAAGTTTGTTTTACTTTTTTAAAGTTTTTTATAATTTGTTTAAGTTTTTTATAAAGCGTTTTATTTATTTTTACTTTTTATTAGTAACATTATAGTTTTTTACGATTATATTATAGTGTGTTTTAATAATTTATACTTGTATTTATCTTTTTATTATGGTAATATTTAGTTGAGGTGGTTGAGTTGGGTGGAAATTTCACAGAAAATGATTATAAAATAATGAAAGCTATCTTAGATAAAAACGATAAGCAAAAAGGATTACGTAGAAATAAAGCTACTACAATAGAGGAGATTCAAGGAAAAACAAGTTTATCATCTACAAAAATAAGAAACACTTTAAATTCATTTATCCAACATGGTTTTGTGTGTGAAGGAATTAAGCAAGGGCGAACAAAAACATATATGATGACTGAAGAAGGTTTAATAGAATTAAATAGTTTAAGAATGAATATATTCGGAAAGGTGGAGTAATAAATGAAAAAATCAAGTGTACTAGCTATAGGTTGTGGAGGAGCAGGTAATAGACTTCTTAATGAATTTTTAGAGTTAGATAGAAGATATACGGGTATTTTTATGAATACTAATATGGCTGAAATGGAAGATTTAAAACATTTTGACAGAGAAAGAAGATGTTTTTATATACCAAATGCAGATGGAACAGGTAAAGATAGAAAATTAGCAGAACAGTATATAAAAGATGAAGCTGCTAAGTTTGTTGAGATGATTAAAAAATTTACTAATCAAAATCATATAATATTCTTAACAAGTGCAAATGGAGGTACTGGATCAAAAGCTTCTGTTATGCTTCCAAGATTGATAAAAGCGGCTTGTCCTGATAAAACAATATCTTTAATAGCTACTTATCCAAATATAGATGAATCTGATATGGATTTTGAAAATAGTTTAGATTTCTGGGAAGAAGTTAAAACTTGTAGAAAAAGAAAATTCATAGACAATGTTAGATTTATAGATAATAATAAGCCATATACTGAAGATGAAATAAATAAACTTGCTATGAAAGAATTAGATGATAGCTTTAACATAATGGAAGGGAAATTAGATAGTTCTGATGTTACTAGATATCATGTAAGTAATGGATATAATGTAGTTCTTAGATTAGATTCTGATGTATCTTCAATTAAAAGAGCTATTGATATGGCATTATCTAAAAGTGTGTACTATATTCCTGAAAATTTAGAATGTGATGTTTTAATAGGGAATATAAATAGTGAATCACATTCTTTAGCTGACATTAGAGAGAAAATTGAATGCTATGACTTCTCTAAGTTCAACACAAAGACAGAAGGAGACTCTTTATTACTTATAGGTGGATGTATAATGCCTACCGAAGCAATAGAGTTAGTTCAAGAGAGCCTAGAAGATTTAAAAAATAGAAGAAATAGAAGACAACGTGAAGAAGAAGTTGTAATCACAAGAAATAAAAAGGAAACTGTAAAAAAAGAAAAAGAGACTTCATCAAGAGTAACTGCTGAAGACTTAGATGCTATGTACGAAGATGATTCTTTCTGGGATTAATTATAAAGACTAGGGAAAATATATTCTCTAGTCTTTTTCTTTAACTATTCTTAAACGATTTTTAGCCTCATATCCTAATCTTTTTAAATTCCTGCTAATATACAACTTATTAAAAATATCATTATTAAACATAAATATCTATCTTCTGCACTACCTGTTTTAATTTCTTTAAAACCATAATATTCCTTATTATAAGGATAAAATAGCGGGACTCCCATCTTAGTAAAAGAGTCAAATGCAATATGTACAAGACAATTAGTACAAAAACTAATTGCAAATACAACATCAAATATACTACACAATCCAAATGCTATACATACACCTAATAAGCTATGAGTTATTTTTCTATGACCAAACATCATGTCTAAATCAGGAGCAGTAGATCCAATAAACCCTAAAATTAAAGGCAATCTATCTAAGGGGGTATAGTAGCATAATGCACCAGTTACGATAACACCCGCTACCATATGTGTTCGCTTCATCATAATATAAATAATTTCCTCCAATTATTTTCATTTCTATGCACATTTTAATATACACTTTCATATACTTTTAGTATAAACAATAAATAAAACAATTATTCAAGGAGAATTATATGTTATTTGAAAATCTAAAACCAATTAGAGTGTTAAGTGAGGATGAAGTTAAAATGGAGTTGTATAGACTTAGACAAAAACAAATATTGGGCGTTACTGCTATAGGAACAGGTACTTTAGCAACCTTTAAATTACTGAAATATATAAGCCCTATATTTGACTCATATATTTATGGATTTAGAGGTAAAAGTGTAAATACTTATTTAAAATTATCAAATAAACTTAACCAGTCAATTTCATTTCCTTATGTTACAAGTGTAAATGTATTGCATATTACTATATGTGTATCAATTTTCTTATTCATACTGTATCTAGTAGCATTTATTAAATATAAAAAGAATAATACATTAACTATCAAAGATGTGCTATTAACAATAAGCCCTATATTGTTATGGGTAGCTATGGAGGTAATATTTTAATGCTTTTAGAGAGTTTATTAGGTCTAAGTGGATGCTATATAGCTTATAGAATAAACAATAAAGACGATATATATAAAAGAAAACAAAGAAAGATTATAGAAGATAAATGGAGTAAATTAATGGATGCTATAGGGACAAAAGCTGAAAATAAAATAAAACAAGAATATAAAATATTAAATGTAATTCCTACGCATTACGGTTTTGATGCAATTATAAGTTTACCAATTGGAGTTGATTGTAATAAATTTAGAGAACTAATTCCATCAATTCAACAAACATATATTGCTGAGGTAATTGCCGAACCAAGTAAAGAAAAGAAAAATACAGTATACATGAGAGTTCATGATGTTAAAAAATCAATATCTGAAAAGGATAAGATTAGATTTTCATGGTACAAATATTTCCATAGTGGTAATAAATTTAGAAATAGTTTTGGAGAAACTTATACTATAGAATCTATATCACCAATAAAGGATCTTAATAAAGATGATATAGGATATAAACTATCAATATCAATACCATCACAATTAAAATACAGTGATTTAGATGCTTCATGTGATGATTTATCAAAGGTGTTAAGCAAATGTTTTATAACCTATAACAATGAAACAAAGAAAGTAAATTGTAATGTCATAACCAAACCAATAGATAATAGTTATAAATTTACTCCTATAAAAAAATTAAAGGCTTGGCAATTATATATAGGAATGGGGTATGATTACAAGCCTATAATATTAGACTACAAAGTTATACCTAATTGTTTAATTGGAGGTGTCGTTGGAAGTGGAAAGACAGTATCACTAATAATGGCATTTGTTAATCTTTGTGTTACTAGAGATGATTTTGATTTGCATATAGGCATGATGAGTGAGAAAGAAGATTTAAGAATATTTCAAAATGTTAAACAATGTAAAAGCTATTGTAACACACCCGCTGAAACAATAAAATTGCTTGAAGATTTAAACAAAGAGATGAAAAGGAGAAATCAGCTATTTGCAAAGTGTGAGGAATATTGTTCTAACATTTATAAATATAATTCAATAGTTGAGCCTAACAAAAGATTGAAAATCATTCATTTTATCTCTGATGAGATAGCAGATTTTATGGAATATTCAGAATCACAAGATCTTTTATGGAATCTAATAAGAAAAAGCCGTAGTGCAGGCATATATATAACTTTAGCCACACAAAGAGCAACTATAGAAAATATGAGCCCTGAAATAAAAAGTCAATTAGGTAATAAAATATGTTTCAATCAATCGAATGTTTCTTCTGCATTAACAGTATTATCAGCAGAAGGTTTAGCTAAAAGAGCTGTATCTTTAGAAAAGTCAAGAGAGTTTATCGCTGACTACACCGAAGGAGTAGCTATAGGCAAGACATTATTTTTATCAGAGAATATGATGGTTGATTTATTAAAAAATGTACAAAAACCTATAAAAAGCGAGGATAAACAGTCTGAAAATAATGAAAAATTAGAAGAGAGTGTTGAAAAAGAGGATAAAACTCAACAGGGTAAAGTAATTAGTTTTAAAAATATTAATACTAAGTAGGTGAGGATTGTGAGAATAAATGAAAATACAAAAGAAATAATATCATTTATAGAAAAATATGGATTTGTAACAGCTAAAATCTGTAGCAGGACAATATACAAAGGATTTAAACAAAACTATCAACTGGCAAGTAGAAAACTACGTAAAATGGAACAGGGAAAGTTATTGCAAAGATATTTAGATAATAGCAATGAATATATATATCAAATAAATAAAAAGCATATTACACCCCATAAGTATTATTTGATTGATTTTTATTCAAGGTTATATGAGGGAGTTGATAGTGTAGAATTATTTGAAGTTGAAAAATCATGGAAGATAAGCAAAAAGAGGAATGATGGATTTATTATTTATAAAAAAGGAGATAGCTTTTACTCTTTATTAATAGAAATAGATTATAGTCATTTTACAAGTAAAGAGAAGTTAGAAAGTTTGTATGAATCAAAAGAAGTGCAAAAATATTTTAAAGATAACTATGATATAGAAGATTATTTTCCTACAGTTGTAGTTGTATCAATGTTAGGGAATTCTGAATATAAAGATGTTGAATTTGATTATTTATCATTAGATTTTAATTTTACCAATATAGATATATTATTAGGGGCTTAGATTGTTTTTATAGCCCCCTTGTACATATTACAAAAGAGGAGGTGAATTAAGTGACAATTACATTTAAAGAATTTATAAAAGACTATTGCAAATACTACAATGAAAAGGAGGTTATAGTAAGAGATAATTCAGAAATGCAAGAAGTTTTATATGAACTGTATGATAATGATGATTTTGAAATTAACTATGATGAAAAAACTATAGAATTATTTAATTAACTAAAGGAGAGATTATTATGAAAATTACATTCAAAAAATTTGATAGAGACTTTAGAGAGGAATATGGTATAAAGGGTAATTATTCTTTTAGAACAGAAGAAGATTTTAAAGAAGTATTGTTTAGATTATATGGCTCTGAAAATTTCTCTATTAATTATCAAGACAAAATAATAATAATTAACTAAAGGAGGTTATTTATATGGCTAAAAAGAAACAAACTATTAACAAATCATTATTTATTGTACCTATTATCAGTACTATGTTGCTAATATGGTATTATACAACTAATTCAGTATTTGAGAAGATATTTATAATATTTGTATTATTCTCTACTGTATTACCACTTGGATTTGGTATGATGAATATAATGATTTATTCTGCAATACCTTCAAAGAAAGGTTATAATAAAAAGAAGAAAAGTGTTCCTAGGAATAGAAATGCAGAATATATTTGTAAGCAATTAGATAAGAAAAAGACTGCTAGAAAACCTAAAGCAGAACCAAATCATTACTATTTAGAATTAAGATCATCTATAATTAATCTAAATAGACAAGGAAAATTAACAAACTACATTATAAAAAATCTAAAGTCAGAAATAGATTCATTAGTATTAGAAGACTATTCCAACTTTAGATTTAATGATGTAAAACATGAGATATACACTAAGATAAAAGATTCTGCTATAACAGATGATGATTATATTTATCTTAATGGATATCTAATAGGGTTAATAAATAATGATATAGCTTATAAAGAAATAACAAAATAAACCAACCATAGTTTAGTTATTTAAGCAAACATAATTATATTAACCTACGGAAAGAGAGATAATATATAAAATATAGATCCCACCACAGACAGATATTTTATTTTTCTCTTTTCATTATTTTTTAGAATGGTAGAACTAGCGAAAACTAAGTTCCTTGTCTGGTTTTGATTCACGTCATTACTGGATGCCACTCTAATTTACTCTTACATATATTATAGCCAATTGATTAGAGATTATACAATTAGTATGATCTCTTTTTTGTATATTTAAAAGTGTATTTGCTTGTATATATACATTATACATTTATTAAGTCTAAAGTGGCTATTTTACTAGATTAAAATAGCGCAATAATAGAATGAGGGACGACCGTCAGGGAGGAACGAATAATATAAGACGAGTCGCAGTCGACTATGATAGAGCAATAAATAATTATATATTTCTTAAATATCAAAATTAGAAATAAAACTATTCATTGTCCCAACCTAAAAGTTTATTTTCTAAATCGTTCCAATCTTCTTGGCTATAATCCCTTTCCTCACCACTCCAAAGTTTATTATGAATAGTCACCACTTCACTATCCCAATTCTCTTTTAAAGCGGTAAGTAAAACAGCCATATAATTTTTTATTGTACTAATCTGAGAATAATTTTCTACAGCTTTAACTTTATCTTTAATATACTCATATACAGTCATATCTACTTTATTTTCTCTTATAGATTCTAAAGATATATTAGTTATTTTATTAACCATACCAGCAGTAAGAGGTCTTCCAATTATTTCACTAACATTATCTACGTGTGATGGATCTATTGTATCATCTATCAATTCTGCTTCATTATCTACTGGATCGCTATTCTTGTTATCTCTTATATAGAATTCTATAGCCCCAACTTTACGACCATATCTTATCTCTTTATAATCATAAATTTCTATATCAGTATTTTTATTAATAGCTTCTATAGTTGGTTTTATTTTTCTCTGTTTAAGTTTAGCATATTCAGGATATATATCATCTTCATAGGCTAACTTATATCTATAGTCTTCTAACTCAAACCTCCTAACACCTTTCTTAACATATCTCTTTAATAATTCATATGTCCTTATCTGGTCACTATTCTTTAAAACCTTAGACGCATCATGCTGCAGTTTATTATATTTGTTTTTGAATACTAATAAATCTAATATTAAATCTGGGTGAAAGGTTAGACTTATACAACAATCACTAGGATCATATTCACATGTTATAACCCATCTTTTTTCAATTATCTTTCCATCATTGCTTAAATATTGTATTTTAGAATCCCATAATTCTTTAGCTACATCAACCAATGTTTCGTATAGATAATTACCCTTTATATTAAATTCTCTCTTAAAGTCAGTAACATAAATCTTTAAATTACCAAATGTTTGAGTTGCTAGAAAAGTATTTAATTGCGAAGGTTTAATATCAGACTTAATATATATAGGTTTTAACTTCTTAGCCCCCATATATATTAGTCTTTGTGCATTTAAACTTAAACTATAACTAGACTCAACTAGATTGTTTGATTTATAGATATATTTATCATTATCCATTTGGTCAAATTGTAATTGTACTTGTTCATAACATTCCATTCTCAACACTCCTGTATTTGTTCATCTTTAGATACCTAAATGTTCATATTTAAGTATGTATCTGTGTATATTTAATATTTTTACATATTTCGATAATACTCCTGTATTTGTTCTGTGTCAATCCTGAATTTGTTCATGTTTAATACTATATTTGTGTATGTTAAGGTAAGTAAATGTTCATGTTAAAGTTGCTAAATGTCGATTTTTACTAGGTTTAGGCGATATTGTATAGATAGAATTAATCTGTTGTGAGTTATAATATAAAAATATTATCTATAATATATACACAACAAGCCGGTTTCACCTTAAACAGAACATTTACAGGACTTTTTATGTATTAATTGCTCCATTTTAGTTAAAAATATAAAATATATTGCCAATAATATATAATACCTGGAATTATATAGTTGAAAACTGCTCAATATCATAAAATTTCTCCTGTATTTGTTCCGTTTAAAGTAAGTAATTGTTCTTTTTAATTAAAAGATCTAATTCTTATTGTATATTTAAGTTGCATACTTAATTGCATATGTACAGTATACAACTATATTAAATAAAGCACGTAAATATAAAGCATTATTTTCTCAATAAGAAATCAGTAGGGAAGTATGGAGCAATAGTAGTAATATATAAATTTCTTATATTTCTTATATTAGGACTTGTATAATTGAACATGCTGCAATAATAAAAATCATACCCATAGCGCAAATCTTTCAGATACACCACTACTAAGGGACTTTGCTTATAAGCCTTTATTTGCCTTTCTAACGGATTTTATTTTTAGACGATAAATTATACCTCTAAAATTTTAAAATTGATTCTAGAGCTTATTATGGCTTTTCTTTTCGGATATCAAAACAACGACTAACGTGTATCGGTAAAATGTTATTAAATTTGTCAAAACTAGCTATTTATCTATGTTTTAATGAGATTTGTAAAAGATCATAAACAACGATATCTGATTGCAGGATATGTTACTCGATAGAAACCTAGTGTTTATAAGGGTTTTGAGGGTATAAATAGTGCATATTTTAGAATTATTGGTGATTTTTAAGTTTGTGAAATAGGGGATAAGTGGCTTAAAATAAGGGTTTTTACGATAGCATTTACGATAACATTTTGGATTTTTAGTCGAAGTTGGTGAAAATATAGTTGTGTAAAAATAGAATAGTTAACCCCAATTTCCCTCCACCGATCAACCCCAAAAATGAAAATATACCCCCTCTAAACCCTTTATTTTAGCGGTAAGTCATTATAATTATATATTATAGGTAGTCAAGATAAGGGTAAAATATCATATAACATAGTAATAAAAACCATATAAAGAATTAAAATATTATGTTGAATAGCTGTGATTTCTTGGCTTTGGTTCGTTTAAAAGCTTTGAGAGGTAAGTAAACACTTATACGTACAACTCAACCAATCAATACAAATCTAACTCAATCTAATCAATATCCAATCACACCATATCAACCAATCACATTACTAATAAAAATATCAATAGAAAATAAATAATAAGATCATCAACTAACTAACATATATTTTATAAAGGCAGTTGCCGACTGAGACTAAGAAAATAATATAAAAAAATATGATATAAATTAATAAAATTAGTTGACAAATAACTGCTTATAATATATAATATAAGTATAGTAATTAATAAATCAATTGGAGGAGTTAACAATGACACAAAATCAAATTGAATTAAAGGTTCAAGAATTAACAAACACACATTACAGCTATTCAGATCTAGAAGACTATCTAACAAATTCTGCTGATGATATAGGTTACAACGATAAAAATATCTATCTATCAAATGGATGGGAAGAGATAGCAATAAACTTTAAATATACATTAACTGATGAATATGACGTTATAATTCATTCAATAGCATAATATAAATTAACAAATTAAAAGGAGATAGAACAATGAAAACAATAACTAAAATATTATTAACAATATCAATTATATTAGGAGCTTTAATAACTACAGCAGCATTAACAATTAACTCAATAGATAAAACTGAATCAGGATTATTAATAAATTTCAATGATGGATCAGGTTACTACATAGAAAGATCTAACAAGGAAGAAATAAAACCAACTTTTGAAGTGACTAATATATTATATGAATCAACTAATGATTTCTATTTAGAACCTAATGAAATAGGAATAGAATTTAGCAATGGATCTTGGGCAGTAATAAATGAACAAACCAATACATATATATTCCAAGCTATAGAACTTGGAGATTATGACCAACAATTTAATGATTTAGAGGAACTAGAAAACTGCATTAAAACTTATTCATCAATCCAAAATACAGGAAGTTATTAGTAATAAATTATTGACTTATTCTGTAAAAGTAGTATAATAGAATTATAGAAATTAACAAAATAAATGAGTAAATAATTATGAATAAATATTTAATTAATACTAAATCAATAGAGGATCTAAAGCCAGAACACAAAATGATATTATCAATCAAAGGAGCGTTAAAAGAAATAGAATCTAATCCAGAACAAGAACCATTCTTTGCAGCACTTATAGTTGCTACGATAGACAAATTAAAAGAAGAATACGGACTAACTAAAGATGAAATATTTAAGTATAAATTTAATTTCATATAAGGAGATGCAATAGCAATGAAAGAATTAACGGTTTATGAGTGGTCAGAACTAGATCAAGAAGTTGAGAAAGAAATGCAAGAAATTAATAAAAGAATAGAAAATAATATAAAAGCATTTGTTAAAGCATTAAAAAGTAACAATTAGGCCTAAAAGGTCTTTTTGTTGTTTGTATAAATCTAATTAAAGGAGGTGGTTGAGTTGAGGGTATAAGTCAGTCACAACTAAAGTTGTTCCTTCCGTAAGCCTTACGGCTTATAACAAATAATAATATAAAGGAGTGTTTTAATGAATAATAATATCAATGAACAAGTAGACAATTTAAAAGAAATAATAAGAAATCATAGCATTACTAGAGAGGGGGAATTTGTAGAACTTCATCCTGATGCACTTGAATTCATCGCACAAGACTATATACACAAGGAAGCATTAAACAATGCTAAACAGGAAGAAATAAAAAAGGAGAAGGCTATATATTACAAGAATAAAAGTGAATTTATAGAAAAGATAACTGGATTATATGGGAAATTTTATTTTAGTTTTTATACTAATTTGCCTGATATAGCTAAACAATATCTATTTAGATTTATATATTTATCTACATACTTGAAATATAATGATGATAGATTAATGGTAAAAGAAGAAAAAGAAAGATATAGATTAATATATGAATATGAGTTGCAAGATTTATTAAAATTATCTACAAGAGAATATCAATATACTAAAAAGGCATTGATAGAAAATAAATTAATAAAAATAGAAAATGATAAAACAATACATATAAATAATAGATTAAGTATAAATGGAGATATAGGAGGTACAAAAAAGAATTACATAAGGATATTTAATAATGCTATTCAAAGTATATACATAAATTCAGTTGCAAAAGATCATAAAAAGCTATTTATACTTATAGAGTTGTTACCATACATAAATTATAATTTAAATGTTTTATGTTTTAATCCTGAAGAGATACAACCAGAATTGATTGATCCATTAACATTAGATGATATAGCTAATATTTTAGATATGTATAAAAGTAATAAGTCTAAATTAAAAACTTTATTGTTAAATATATTTGTTGATGGTAAAAAGGCAATGATGATAAATAAAGATTATAAGCAGGAGTTTTTTATAGTCAATCCATGTATATATTATAAGGGCAATAAAAGTGATGACATTGATTTTCTTGATAAGCTGTTTAGAGTGTAGGTAGTTAATACTAATATGTCTTTATGTTCTGAAATCCTTATTTTTAGGGGGTTTTATAATATAATAGATGCACGATTTTACCTTTAAAGGTACTTAAAAACGCACGATTTTACATAAATTAATAAAGAAAAGGAGATATTAAAACGTGATAGGAATATATAAGATTGAAAATATAATTAATAATAAGGTATATATAGGAAGTAGTAATAATATAGAAAGAAGATGGAAAGAACATATTAGATTATTAAACAATAACGAACATCATTCTATTAAATTACAAAGAGCGTGGAATAAATACGGGGAAAACGCTTTTGAGTTTAGCGTATTAGAAGAGTGTGACGCTGACAGACTTTTATATTTGGAACAATATTATATAGACAAATTTGGATCTTATTTTGAAGGATATAATAGCAAAGAGAAAACAAGAGATATTTACACAATGAATGATTATGTTTTAGATAAAAATAATAATACTGTATGTGAATCTATAGAAAAGGTATTAAAGTACATTGAATTGTATTTTACCGATAAAACTACAAGGACAAGAATAGAACAAAGAAAGTTAAAAGAATATGAAATGGTATATATCATTGATATTTTAAACTTTATAGGTATTTATTTTAGTGATGCAGAATGTGTTAAATTTATGAATAACGATAAGTTAGATAGATATTATTTCATTGAATTTGATAGCAAGAAATTAGAAGAATTAATATTCTCGGTATACAGTAGAGAGGGTTATGTTCTTCAATTTACTTACTTATTTAAAGATAGAGCCATAATATTAATTTCAGAATATCATATAGATAAGTTTGAGCCTTTAGGTATATTGAGAAGTGAAACAAGCAAAAGATTTATAGGTAAAACTTTTTATCAAAGAAATAACGAGGTAAAAGAATATGATGACTACTATTTTAAATTTATTGTATCTAAAAACATTGTTTGTTCAATAGAAGTATTTCAAAATAGATACGGTCATATTAATGGTTTTATGGAGAAGTTAGACGAATACTTCCAAATGAATAATTTAGAATACTCAACTATACTAAGAATATAACATAACGGACTAAGCTAGTATGATTTATTTTGTATTAGCTTTTCTTATTACAATAAAAAGTACATTTTATTTATACAAATTAATAAATATGATTGACAAAAAGTAAATAGCTTAGTATACTTAAATCAAGTTAAGAAATAAATACATAAAGGTGGTTTTAAATTATGAAATATAAAGTTGATTATACGAGTGGAACTACAGGTTATGGTTGGGAGGAAGAATGTAGAACTATAAACGAAGTGCTTGAGATTTTAGATGAATTTAAACATAACTATAGTGCTAAATTATCAGTTTGGGATAGAGAATTAAATGATTTTATATATTATAAAAGACCATTAACTGATAAACCTGAAACAGATTTAATATATAATATGAATAGAGATTTAAGAACTAAAAATAGATTGAGAAAGTAAAAGGACTTTAACAACTTATTTTTATAAATATAAATTAAAAAAATATAGCAATAATTTATGATTATCTAGCATATAATAAAGTATAAAGATAATTTAAGGAGATCTAAAACATGATTAAAGAAATATCAAACTTATTAACTAAAAGATTAGCCGAGGAGAATATCAAGCTAGGCAAGAAGAGAATTAAAGAAGTTAGCGAATTAATAAAGATAAGTTTAACACTTGAAGATAGTACAATGTATGGAAGAACTATAGAGGAAGGCGTTGAAGATTATATAAATTTTAGAAAAAGAAATTAAAGTAAAAAGGGGTTTAACGACTCCTTTTATTTATGTTATAATATTACTAGGAGGTGTTTAAAATGGAGATAGTAAAGAATAATGGTAAAATAGTAATAGAAGAATATAGAGAGGCTAACGGCTTCATAACAAGCATAAAAACAATAAATAGTTATAACATTACCGTACTGGATCTTGAAGGTGTGGAGAAGTTAAGAGGACGTTTAAAAGTGCAGCAATTAAAGAATAGAAAGAATTATAAATTTAGTCATAATAGCAATAACAAGGCATTAATTGAATATGTATTGAATGAATTAAAGAAACATAAATATATAGATATAAAATAAGGATTTTAAGCTGTTTTCGGACTGAATTTAAAGCGTTTAATATTTAGAGGATAAATTATACTATTGAAAATAAAAGCTAAAATTAGGCTATTTTAATGAGGAATATAAGCTATAAAATATTTTAATATAAATTAATAAAATATGTTGACAAATATATTTTAATACCTTATAATAATAAATGTAGACAGGAAGTAAACAAATTATGAGTTTGTTGGTATCTCATTAAAAACTAACATATAAATTAATAAAAGTGAGGTGCAATAATGAGTTATTTAGTATTAGCTTTAAAAGTATTAATAAAAATGTCGGCTATATGGGGAACATGTGCAGCAGCTTTCTTCTTAATACTTGCAGGAATAACAATTACTACAGGATCAAAAACATGGTTAAAAGATTTATTACTAGATAGAGAAATACATAAAAAGAAAGATAATATAGAAATGATTAATATTGAAGTCAAAGAAGTGGCTTAGAAAGTAAATAGAATATTAGTTTTATGAGATTAACTGACATATTGACAGATAGTAAACGGCTGAGTTACTGCACATATAAAAATTAACAAATAGAGGTGTTTAATGTGAAATTAGATAAATCAATCCTAAATCTTACTTTAACAGAGTTTAACCAGGCAATTATAAAGAATTTAGGTAATGAAGTTTGGAAGAAGATTAATAACGATCTAGATACAAGTTGTGTGTTATTTCAAGGTGGTAGAGAGATATATAAAATGATGGTATACAACTATTTAGTTGATAATGGCTATATAGAAAATAATGTTTAAATTTCTATATAATAGTGTATAATTTAGATATATTGAAAGTAGGTGAAAAAATGAATATAGATAAAAAGAAATTAGAAAAATTCTTAGAATATCTACAAGATAAAGTTGAGGATTGTTATAAAAAAGAAACCGCAGCAGCAATAAAAGATTTTTAAACAATAATAAATAAGCTTGCCGAGACTATCGGCTTCTTATATGAGTATATAAAAATTATATATTGATATGAGAATTAATAAGAGGTGAGAAAAATTGAAGCAAATAAGTAAATTAACAAAATACAGCGTAATATGTAATACACTCGATGTATTAGTTAGAAATAATATAGATAATAGATTTAATGATATACAAGAAAAATTCAATAGAAGAGAATATGAGACTATTCAAGAGCTTTTGAGTGTTATAAGTGAATTAATAAGTTCTACGCAGGATTATGACACTAAACAGATATTAAAGGTATATAAGAGAAAAATACAGCTAATAATATAATCAAAGGAAGTGGATTTTCATGAAAAGATACATAATAAACAGTATAAATGTATATGAAGCAGATCCAGTAAAAGAAATGAGATTTATAAAAAGATTAGTTAAATTTGATTATATAATAACTTACGATAAGCAAATAATAGAACAAGAAGAAAAAATATTGCTTATGCCTAATAGATTAACATTGTTAGAAACTTATGATATTATTAAAAGAATATACCATATTAGCTATGTTGTAAAAAATTTCAAAGAAATAGGGTTAATATAAAAAATAATTCAATAAAAATTAACGAAATTAGTTGACAAAGATAAGAAGAATATGGTAATATATAGGTATAGTGATTGAGAGAAAAAAAGGAGAAATTAAAATGAATAATGAATTTATGATAAAAAGAGGAATGATATTTTACGCTGATCTAGGAATTAGCGAAGATAGTGTGCAAGCTGGACTTAGGCCAGTAATCATAGCAGGTAATAACTTACAAGGTAAATACGGGCCAATTATAACAGTAATTCCGATAACTTCAAAGGTATCAAAGAAGCGTTTAATGACTCAAACATTATTAATTAATGAAATTGGTTTAAATAGAGAGAGTATGGCAATGGCAGAACAAATTACAACAATATCAAAGGATAAATTAGTTAGTTACATAGGCAGATTAAGAAAAGAGACAATGGAGGAAATTGATAAAACAATAGATGCAGCGTTAGCATTAACAGATATAAGAGAAAAAGAAATAGAAAAACAAGTTGAAGAAGTTAAGAGATGGGAAAACAATATAAATGATCTAAAAGATATAGTTCCAAAGACAGCTTTAGAACAAATAAAACTAAGATATAAAATAGAGTTAAATAAATTAGATAATATATGTAATTCAAATAGAAAAAATATAAATAATTATTATATAGCAAATATAAATATATTTTCAAATGATATGGGTATGGTTGCAGTTAGATAAGATAGGATTTATGGGGGCTGATGTAAAATGAATATACAAAGAGTTGTAAAAGAAGAAATATTCCCTATGTTAGGCGAAGGGAAAATAGATGAGGCAGAAAAGAAACTAAGAAGATTAATGTTAATTTTGACGGATAAGAATTGTACAGAGGATCATAGAATAGTTTTATGTAATATAGGAAGAATAAGGTATTTATCGGGTGATATTGAAAACGCAAAATATTATATGGGTAGATTCAAAGAAATTTTAGAAAAAGATGATAAATATATTGAAGAGTATAGAGATAGATATATAGATTATATGAATTTATATGCAGAAGTGTACAAAGATGATTTAAGTACTGCCGAACAAATAGAAATTAACAATATAAATTTAGAAAATGCAATAATTAATAATGATACAGTTAGAATTTATACAGCTAAAGCAAATATATCATTTCTAACGAAAGATATAGAAGAAATAGAAAATGTCCTTATGGACATACATAATTATGAGAAATCTAAACTAATAGATGAAAATAAGTTAATTAGCGCAGAGATTTTAAAAAATCTTTGCAATTTAAAAATAGAAATATACAAAGAAATAAAAAGGAATTTTCCTGATTATTCACAAGAAGATTATAACTGTGCTTACTAGACAATTTCCTCTTTAGGGGGGGTTGAATATATATAATTTTTTGGAGGTACATTTATGAAAAAGACTATGAGAAAAGGAATCATTCTAGGAGCAGCTATAGTTATAGCAATAGGCATAATGGGAGGTGTAACAATGATGAAACCTAGAATCTTGAATCCCTGGTCAATGAACACAAATGATAAAGATGGGATTGAATTAGCAATCTTGAATCCTTGGAATTAATTAGAAGAGTGGACATCTTAACTGGTGTCCACTTAAAACTATACAGATTAATATAATAAAGGAGAATTAGAAAGTATGAATAATAATTTAATGATTTTTAACAATGAAGAATTTGGTAATATAAGAATGATTGAAATTAATGGTAAGCCATATGCAGTAGGAACAGACGTTGCTGAAATGTTAGAATATGAAAGACCTAGCAAGGCTGTTTTAGATCATTGCAAAGGTGTCCTAAAATGGGACAGCTTAAAAGTGGGTGGGTATCCAGTAAAATTAATTCCACAAGGTGATATAATAAGATTGATAGTAAAAAGTAGAAAAGAAAATGCAGATAAACTTGAGTCATGGATATTTGATGATGTAATACCTAAAGTTTTAAAGACAGGAAGATTTGATTCTAAAGAAGAAAAATTAAAATTAATAGAAGATGAAACAGAAAGAAATCTAAGATTAACAATACATCAATATGAAACTATAGTAAAAATGAATCCAACGGATGTATTATCAGGAATGATGTTAAACAATAAACAAACAGAATTAAATACATATTTACAAAGCAGAGAAATAAAAAAATTAAAAGATGAAATAAGCGAAGCTAATGCAAGAATATCAAATATCTTTGTAATAGGAGATAGAAAACAATTTACAAATGAAGTCAATAGTGTAGCAAGAGCTACTGGTAAAGATCAGTCTGAAATATACACATTAACATACAAGCAATTAGAAGATGATTATGGAATTGATTTAAAAACTAGAGTCGAAAATAAGAAAAGAAAAATTCAAGATGATAGGTTAAATTCGGGGAAAAAGTTATTAAGTCCTTCTACATTGAAACAAAAAGTTAATTGTTTGGTTATTGCTGATGAAGAACAGTTATGGAATGAACTAGGGAAGAGTTTATTTAAAGTAAAAGATATATTATTAAGGAATAAAGCATCATAATACATAAATATAAATAGTTTTGGGTGGCTCATCTATAAAACCACCTTATAATACAAATTAATAAAACTTGTTGACTGAATTTGAAAAGTATGGTAATATGTAATTATAGAAATTAAGAAAAATGAGGGTAATCAAAATGGAAATGATAATTAATAGATTTGAGAGAGAATTATTAAGAGCCGAAACATCAGCGAATACTATAAAAGCATATAAAAGTGATTTAGCTAAATTTTATGATTACATAAAGATAAATTTAGGTGATGATATTGGATTTGAAGAATCCTTATCTTTAATAGAGTATAGAGAGTTAGAAGACTTTGTATTCTATTTAGAAGATAAGAATTATTCAAGATCAACTATAAATAGAGTTATTATGGCATTGAAAACATTCTTTAATTATTATTCAAAGTATAGCGGCAATAATCCATCCCAGGGATTAAAAGGCTATAAAAAAACAATGCCTAAACAGAAAAAAATATTAACAAAAGAAGAAGTAGAAAAAATATTAAATCAAACTCAAACAAAGAGATACGGTGAAAAAAATGTTGACTTTAATTCACAAAGAGATAGATTTTTATTAGCATTGTTATCTACTACAGGGTTAAGAATAGAAGAAGCATTAAGTATTAAATTAAAAGACATTAATGATTTTAAAAATTATAAGATGATAAATATAAATATTCATAATGAAGATTCTACAAAATTAAATAAGAGAGTACCAATTGCAGGTAAAGTATTAGAGTATTATAAAAATTATATTAGTGAATATGAGAAAAAATTTGATTTAAAAGACGATAGTTATTTAAATGTTTCTGCTAGATCGGGAAAGAAATTAGAAACGAAGTCTAGTAACATAATGATAAAAAAATATTGTGATGAGTTAGGAATTAAGGGCGTTACAAACCATTGTTTTAGGCATTATGCAAATATAGCTTTAATGGCAGTTGGTACGCCTGACTCTATAAGAAACAAGATATTAGGATGGAGTTGCAAAGGTGACATGGGTACAACAGTATATTTTCATAGCACCGAAGAAATAGATAAAATAATGGTTGAATACTGCAGCAAAATATTAGAGTAGGGTTTTCCTACTCTTCTAATAGAAACATATGAGAACAGCCTTTATTAATGTGATTTCTACGGCAAGTCTTTCGTAACTCTTTCGTTGGCATAATAACACAATTATTACAATTGTATTGAATTATTTCGCTAGGACAGGTTTTTAAGTTTTTACAAATTTCAATAAATCTGTCACGTTCATTAGAGCCACGATAACGGAAATTATTATTTTCCAATCTACTTATGTAAGTTTGAGATACTTTAGATTTAATAGCTAGTTGATCTTGTGTGAGTTTATTTTTTATCCTATGTTCTTTTAAATTTAATTTTATCATTTGTATTCCTTTCTTAATATTTTTATTATATTTAATAATATTAAAAAATAGGAGAAAAAACAAAGCAATACAAATACAAAAATGAAGGAATATGGCAAAAATAGACGATAATTATTACTATACGGAATAAAAATGTGAAAAAAATGTTATATAATGTTATTGTAGACAAATGGTTGTCTTATTTGATATAATACCAATAAGAAAAGAACACATGTTCTAGGAAGGGGGAATTTAGGATGGGAGAAGAATTAAGTTTATTAGACTTAGAGGTAGTATTAATAGAAAAGGAGATGTTAGATGTTGAGAGAAATGGAGAAAAAAAATTCGATGTTGATTCAGATGAATTATGGGAAGAAATACATAAAGAAAAAATTATAAAAGCCGAGTTCTTTGGGGAAGATGTAATACATATAAAATTAAAAAGCAATGAATTAATATTATTGTTGTAGAATAAGCACATTTAAGTGCTAATATATAAGTGAAATTAACAAAATATAAACATAAAAACACTCCTTTTAGGATATAATACATATATAAAATAATAAAAAAGATTGATTAAACTGTTGTTTTTATATATAATTATATTTATAGAAGGAGTGTTTGTTGTTATGGAAAGCTTAGAAAAATTAAAAGAGAGAATATTAGAAACTGTAGAAGATAATATAAATAATAAGAAACTACAAAAAGAGTTAAGAGAAGAGTTTATAAAGAAAAAATTACCTTCAACTATACCGAGTCAATTGTTTAGTGAATCTATAGATGAAGATCATTTAGATAAAAATGTATTAATAGCTATAACAAAAGTATTTAAGAATGAGTTAGATTCTGAAAAATTTAAACTATCTAATTACTTTAGTGAAGGTGAAATATTTAGCTACAACAATGAGATAGAAGTTAAAGAAAAAATAGATTATGTATTGTTTAAAGGAATCAGACAGATAGATAGCAAAAACTTTTTAGGTGTTATTGATGGGAAGCAAGCAGTAGAAATGAGAAAAAATTCATTATATTCCTATAATAAGTTATTTCAACGTGCACCTAAGGTGGTTAGAACATCTTCTGGAAGAACTATAAAGAAAATTGATGCAAATATAGAAAATATATTAGATATGGAAAAAGAGTTTTCAGAAGAAAGAATGACACCAACATCTATTCATTTTGCTATATTAGTTAATAATACAGCAGGAATAAGTGAAAACTTTAAATTTAAAAAAATGTATGAAAATATAGGTGATATGTGGATTAAACCGAACTTTGATTTTGAATCAGAAACTTATTTACCACTAATGTGTGTTGATGGGTGGCATAGATTAACAGCTATGTGCAATGCAGTTGAAAAAGCTGAAGCAGAAGGAAAAACAATAAAGGCTGAATTAGGATGTTTTGTTCATATTTTTGATAATGAGGCAGCTATTAGACACTTTATAGTTAGTACATTTAAACGCTGTACGACTAATCTAGATTATTTAAATGCAATTACTCCTAATGATGATAATATATTTATAGATGAATTTATAAAAGAATGCAAATGGTTAAACGGACATACAGCATTAACTAAGCAGGAAATGAAATTAGAAAATAATTATACTGAAAAAAGAATATTAATAGATGCATTTAAGAAAACTAATATAGAGATGAATGATGATCTAAAGAACACAATAAGCCGAGAAAAAGTGGCAAAAGTAATTGATGAAACATTAGATTATGTATTAAAAGAATTATATGATAATAATTTAGAAAAAATGATTGATAGTATTTATTTGAATAGAAATATATTTAAAATGTATATAAAGTTTGCAGCAGAAGTTAGAGATAAAAAATATGGAATGGATATTTACAACCTGATCCAGTATATAGAAAATAATTGCGAAAAAATCACAAACACATTTAATGAAAAGTATATAGCAGATAGTAGTATAGATTTAATTCTGAGCGAGGTGATTAAATAATGAAAACTTTTGAAGAATTAATAAAAAATGAAAGAGTTAAATTGGAAAATAAAAATTTAAAATTTGATGAGTACGAGAACAATAAGATAAACTGGTTAAACGATGATGAGAATAACGGATATATAGCAGAAAAAACAAAGATAACTTATTATAGATTGTTAGATGTGCATGTGCATAGTTCAGAAATAGCTAATAATAAAGATTTAAGAAAATTTACAAGTGTAGAAATAGAGAGCCTGGTTAAAGGGGCAATAACTAATAGTAGTACAACTAAACGTGCTATATTTGCAGCTATAAATAATTATATGATATATAACGTTGAAAGAGGATTTATAAGCTACAATCCGTGTGACTCAATACCAACAACTGATTTATTTGAAGTAAATAATAAAGCATTAAAAGAACAATACATGCCGTTAGATGAATTCTATGCATATGTAGATGGATTATCTGCTGATAATGTTGAAAAAATGGTATATGTATTAATTAGATATGGTGTACCAGTAAGCGATGTGCCTAATGTTAGATGGGAAGATTTAAATGAGGAAGAAATGATATTAACTACAACTGTTAAGAAAAAAGTAGTTTCATTACCTATAGATAAAGAATTTATAAGAAGAGTAAAGTTGTGTAAGGCATGTTCAGACTATGAAGATGGCGACTATATGATAAAAACAATGAGCGGAACTCCTTCTTCTGTAAGTAGAATATATGGAATAATAGACAGAGTTAGCAAAGCTAGTGAAGTTGCAAGACCAGACATGGGGATGTTATTTAAAAATAGAAGATATGATTTAGTATTAGAAATGTATAAAACTGAAGGACAAATAGAATTAAGTGATTTAAAAGAAATATTAGACATATTAGGTTTATCAAGTGGAAACTCTAGTTTGACTACATTTAGAAAAGAATTAGAAAATATCTTTGGCTTAGAAGTTAAAACAAAAAATAAAAGACCTATTGATGTTATAGATATTAATACAGGTGAAATAATAAAGACTTATGAATCCATTAAAGATGTAGTAGAAGATAGTAAAGCAGCATTTGGATTCTATATAGATAAGAGTGTTGTTGGGAAAACATGCAAAGGCGAAAGAGAAGGCATGAGAGGATTAACATTTAGATATTCAGAGCAGGGATAAAAACCTGTTCTTTTTATTATTTAAATATAAATTAATAAAATTATAGAGAAAAGTATTTACTTTTATATTTAACTATGATATTATAATTACATAAGATAAATATAAATGAAATTTGAATTTTAAGAGGAGTGGATGAGAATGAGATTAAAAGAAATATTATCTTTAGAAACCAGTTACGGCCAAGAATTTATTATAACCTATGGAGATAAACAAGGAGATGTTTTTGAAATAGCTAATAAGAAAGGTAGTAAAGATACAACACAAGAGTATTTAAATTGGGAAGTGGTAAAAATACATGCAACTACATATGAAGGAAAAATAGTATTAAGGGTTGCTGAGCCTAAATAATATAAAAAGTTAATTTTAAAACAATAGGAGGAAGATAAAATATGCAATACAATTTTAAAGTAAGCCTAACAAAAGAATTATATAAAATATTTTTATCAGATGAATCAGATTTTGATGAAGAATACTTTGATACTCTGCAAATTAAATATAACGAGTTTAGAATAAAGTATAATGATAGTCCAAATATAGGTAATGCAATAGATGTATTAAATACAATAGAAGGTGCTAATGACCATTTTCAAATACTTTTATTGGGTATAAATGAAAGTGAAGATATTATGTTGGTATTATGTAGGTGAAGATTATGGAGATAATGATCCAGAAAGAGATCAAGCATTAAAGGATTTTGATAAGATATTAAAGTTTAAGATTGTTTAAGAGGTAGAGAAAATGGGAATGTCTAAAAGAGGAGAAGAGATAATTAAAACATGTATAGAAATTGAATCTAAGTGTAGTCGATATGAAGTAGATGAGGCACATTGGAAACTTATAGACTTAGTTGAGTTGTTAGCAAAAAATAGTAGATATAAAATTGATGTATCTCAAATGATAGAAACTTATACAGAAGTTATGGAAGATTTTAAATTGAAAGGTATAAATAGTTAGTTTGAAAATACAAGATGGAGTGAACAATTCAAATATATTGTTATTAAAAAGATTATTTTAAAAGGAGTAATTTGAGATGGAAAATAAAATTAAAGAATTAGAAAACAAGATAGCGTTAGAAAAGGAGAAATGTGTAAAATATATAAAGAAAGCAGAAGAAATAAAAGTTAGATGTACAGATTTAATTATTGAAGAAATTAAAAATAAAATAAAAAATGGAATAGAAAATTATGTAAAAACAGATGTGGAGAATACAAATAAATTGGGATTAGAGAAGTTATCGATATTGAAAAGACAAATGAATGAATGTATTGCAAATGTCGATAACTTAAAAAATAGTATTCTAGAGAGAAATATTGACATATGGAAAGTATCACAAGAGTTCATAGAAACAGTAGATTTTAAAGATGGTGATAATTTTGGAAAGGCATATAACAATAAACGAGAAATAAATAGCAATATAGAAAGCTTAGTAAGAGATGAATATTCAAAAATAGGTGAACTACTATACAGCTTCAACTATATAGATAAGAGTTTATCTTCAGATTGGGAATTAAAAAACGGATCTTATGTATATAAGTATGGGATTATAATGTTTGGAGAAGTAAGTTCGTCTATAAAAGAATATGAGGATATATTTGAAAAATATTTTAAAGCTAATGAGCGTATTGAAAAATATGATAAAGAACTGAAAGAAACAAATGCGTTGTTATTATGGAGTAAAGCTTAGTAAAAATTTATAAAATATAAGAAAGTAATTTATATGCTTTATTAATATTTTTAATGAGGCATATAAATAAAATTATGAATTTAGAGGAATATAGGAGGGTTTATGTTTACTATAGAAGAGATAAAGGATAAAAATAAAGAATTTGATTTTACCAATTATGAAATTACTGATATATTTAAATGTAGATTTGAAAATGATTGCTTAATAAGTAAAAGCGGCATACATCATATTATATGGATTAATCTTGAAGGGGAAATAATATTTAAAAGTCTTGAATTATCGAAACTGATACTAAAAACACATAAAGTTATAGATAAATTAGAAAAAGAAATTATAAACATGAAATGTAAACCGATAAATAGAAATATGAGTGATATTGAAATACACAAAGAATGGGATAAGAAGGTAAAAGTAATAAAGCAAAAAGAAAAAGGTATGGATAGACTTATACGAAAAATTGATAAATTATACAATGACTTTTTTAATCCATGTAAAATAGGCTGTGAATTAAGAAGACAATACTTTAATATAAATTAAAAGATTTATTGGAGTTGGTAAGATGGAAGAAGATTTAGAAGAAGACTTTATGACTAGATTAAATAAGATAGAAGTTCCAGAAGATCTTATAGATAAAGGAACATGTAAGGAATATAAATTTTATAATGATATATTAAACTTATTAAATGAAGAAAGAAGGAATTAAAATGTGGGGAAAGTTTTGCGATATTTATTCACCAAATGCAGAAAAAGATAGAGAGTTAAGATTATTATGTGAGTTGCAAGGTAAGAATTACGATAAGATTTGGCATGACATAGCACGTAAAAAGAAGACTGAAAAAGTAGCGGAAGAAAAGATAGAGAAATTAATGGAGTTATTTGAAGAGCTTTATGAAGCAGGAGTTAGTTTTAATAGGATTCATGAAGTAGGTGTAAATATAGATGGTGTTGAAATTGGGCGTTTAGTAGATTATTTTGGGCAAGATAAACCAGTATATTTAAAAAGATTTTAAGGAATGATTATATGCTTACAAATAAAACAATTGAATTAATAAGAAAGTCATTAGAATTATCAATAACTAATGCACAATTAGAAGATACGAAAAAAGAATACAGATTAGCTTTGAGAGAATTTAATGAATATATTTGTGCTTTAGAAGATGAAAGAGAGTGTGATTTGTAATGTGTATGGAAATAATGCCATATGATAAAGAGAATGGGCAAATAGACTATCAATATATGGCTAGAAGTATTGAAAGAAATGAATTAGAAATAGGATATATAGTAATCGAAAAACCTTGGTATTCTCCAGAAGAGATGTGGAAATATTATATAGTAAAAAATGAATATGGAGGTGGAGGATTCTGTGGTGGTGCTACTGATCTAGGGTTGAAGAAAATTTTAGTAGATAGAGACACTGTGGAAGTATATAATCAAATAGCAAGAATCAAATACAATAAAGAAAAAGGAATATCAACAAAGTTAATTACTGGTGGAATATTAAATGGGCAAGAAGTTGCCTTTATAGATATTGATGATGAAATTCCATATGAATTGTGGAGCTAATAAAATAACTATTTTATAATATAAATTAACAAAAATGATTTACAATAATTAGAAAGTTATGGTAATATAAATTTGTAAGATAAATCAAAGGAGTTGAGAATATGAAAAATAAATTATTTGTTTTGTTAAGTGAATCATCTGGTGGAAAAGATACATTATTAAATATGATAGTAAAAAATGAATTTTTAAAACCAGTTATTTCTGTAACAACAAGAAAAATGAGAAGTAACGAAGAACAAGATCGTGAATATCATTTTGTAACCAAAGAAGAATTTATGTTGATGGAAGCAAAGAAAAAATTCTTAGAGATTACCCAATGTATTATTCCATCAGAGGGAGTTGTAAAATATGCTATGGCTAAGAAAGATGTTGTTTTGAGTAAAAGCAGCTATGTAGTAATATTGAATCCAATAGGCCTTCAGCAAGTAGAAGAACAATTAGGAAAAGAGAATGTTGTTAGTATTTATATACATAGAAATGATAAAGATAGATTTATAAGTTATCTAAATAGAGAAGAAAAAGAATTTAATTTGATTTTAGAGGATGCATACGAAAGATTTAAGAAAGACTTGAACGATTTTGCAGGAATAGAAACCAAAGTAGATTATGTAATTAATAATGATGGTTCTTTAGAAGATATGATGGTGCAATTCCTGGAGATATTAAATATAGAAAGTTCAAAACAATAATATAAATTAAAATAATAAATTGATAAAAGGAGAGATATGAGATGGTAGAATTATTAAAATTATATGGAATGAGAGAAAGAGCGATAAAGAGGGCTAGAGAGTTAGAAGCATTGCTTAATATAAGAAAAGAACAAGATGTTGAATTAGAATTTAAGTTTAATATATTAGTTAGAAAAATACATAAATTGGACAATGAAATATTTGAAGCTGAAAGAAAATTACAACGATAGGTTAAATGGTGGCGAGATGTATATAAGTTTTGGTCAAGCTATGGCAAAGCCTAATAGGGTTGTGATTTTAGAAGGCGTAAATGTAGAAAAGATTGCAGCTAAAGATAAGAAAAATAAATTTAGAATTGATAAAATCAGAAGAAAAATTCCAATGAATTTTACAAAAATCAATACTGTGTTACATAGAGAGTTAAACAGCATTGAGTATATAGAGTTTTGGAGAGGTATCAGGATAAAAGAGGTTATAGATTAATAAATTCATGTTTTTATCAAGAAAAATTAGGAGGAAAAGGAGTAATGAAATTAATTAAAGTATTGCATCTATGGAGTTAGCAAGGATTATGACTTCAAAGTGTAGATATAAATATTTTCAAACAAAAGATATTAGATATAAAGAGTTTTGTGATAAGTTCAAAGAGCTAAAATTTAAGTTTGAAGAAATTGATGTAGATAATGATGAAGTAGCAGATTTAATTAATAGAGTATCAGGTTTACTTATAAAATATAAAATGTTTGAGGTACAGAGAAATGAAGAAAGAAGCAACTAAATTAAATAAATATTATCAACAAATTATATTAGCTTGTAAAGGTTGGAATAGAGTATATTCAACAAGAAATACAATTGAAAGAATATTATCTCAATATTTAGGTGTGGATAGAAAATATATAGATCAAGGCCATGTATATAAATATTTAACTGATATAGTAAAAGAAACAAATCCTAAAGCACTAGATAGATTATATTGTTATTTATTTCGTGATTGTGACTCAATTAGTGCTAATCAAATGATAAATAGATTGATTGGTATATTAGGAAGTTTACAAGTGATAGAAAACGGTGTTGAGCTAATCGAATTAGAATATAATGAAGAAATTATGAATGGTATATGTGGAAGTGAGGTTTAATATATGAAATTAGATAAATTTCTTGATAAGATTTTAGAGAATGTTATGTCATGCGGTGGTATAGAAAAAGTAAGAGAATATATAAAAGAAGATATGAAATTATGTGGTTTTAACTATGATACTACTAAGGTAGAGTGTCAAGTATTAGATAAGGATAATAATTATGATCCAAGAGTTGAAATATCAAGTGAAGGTTATTCTGATGGCGAAGTAATATTTATAGATTATTATATTGATTAATTTGTAATATAAAAATAAGGTGAACAATTTGAAAGTATTGTTTATTAGATGGAGGTATTGAAATGGATACAATATTAAAAATAGGAACTAGAGTAAAAATGGTAAATGTACATGAAAACTTAACAGATATTTATGGTATAGAAAATGGAGATTTGGGATTAATAATTGGGCATGGAAGTGAAGGATATGAGTATTTAATAAAGTTTGATGAATTAAAAGAAGGAAGCACTACTAACATCGGGTGTTATCTAAGTAAAAACATAGTTCAAGCAGTTTAAACATAGAGTTAGTAGCGAATAGTTCAGATATTAAAGTGAATTAATAAAATGGATATTTTAGAGGAATGTGGAGGGGTGTATAAATGGAAAATGCAAAGATATCAGAAATAATTTTCGCCTTAGAACAAATAAAAGAAATTTATGGTGATAAGCAAGTATACCGATTAGAACTTACAAATAATATATCAGAAGAGTTGTTATTGGTAGAATTTGAGGACTACCAAAGCCATACAATTGAAGTTAAAACATATGATGATTTTTTTAAGTAAATGGAGGTTATTACATGAGATGTGAACAATGTAAATTTGATGATAATTGCAGTTTGAAAGAGATTGCAAAAGACATTACAGGTTGTACTGGTCATAGTGTATCAAGAGAATTGAGAGAAAATGAAGTTAGATGTTGGCAATGTGGTGATTTGGTAGATGAAGAAAGAGCATTTCAAGATAGGAATTATAAAAATATTTGGATCTGCTTTAATTGTTATTAATATATTTTAAGCAAGGAGAAAAAGAAAGAATGATAACTGTAAAAGAATTAAAAGAAAAATTAAAAAGAAATGATTATGATTTAACTTTATATTTAGCGATGAAGAATATAAATTATTTGAAAGATTAAGCCAATTAAAAAGACACGAAGGTAAATTAGTAAGACATTTTAAAGGTAAAATTTATATAGTAATAGGAATTGCTCAACATACCGAAACTGGTGAAGAGTTAGTTATATATAAAGCAATGTATGGTGACTATAAAATATTTGCAAGACCTATAGATATGTTTTTGTCTAAAGTAGACAAGATTAAATATCCTGAAGTAGAGCAAGAATATAGATTAGAGTTTATAGAGTTAAATTAATAAATTTAAAATATAAAAGGAGTATAATAAAAATGAAAAGACAAAAAGAAATTAATAATTTAATGGAGAATATACATCAAAATATTTGTGACAATTGTAGGAGATGGAATGGGGATTTCTACGAAAATAATTCTATAGATACATATAAGTGTAAATATAATACAGATAATAAAGGTTTATATAATGGATTATGTATTGACCATCCTGAAAATTATAAGTGTAAGTATTTTAAAAGAAATACTAAAATTATAACTTGTAGATTTAAAAGCAAATATTATAGTACACATCAAGGTGGTGTAAAGATCAAAGAAGTAAAATGGGTTAGAGGAAAATTTAAAAATATTCTAGATACTAGAAAAGTGACAAGTAAAAAAGTTACTAATGATTATATAGTTGAAAAAGATTTTATAGTGGATGGATACAGATGTGTAATTATAGGTCTCAAATTAGGGCATAGATGTGGTTATATAGAAATTCCTAAAGGTCATTGTCTTTATGGTAAATTTTATGATGATGTAAGTAATCTTATAGATGTTCATGGAGGTTGGACTTATTCTGAATATACAAGAAATAATTATCCAGCAGAAACAAATAAAAATAGTTGGTGGATTGGTTTTGATTGTGGACATTGGAATGATGGTAAAGATTTAGAATTAGTTAAATTATTAGGGGATGAAAGATATATAAAACATTGCATTGAAATAAATAACATGTATCCAGAGACAATGGAAATTAGGACTACTGAATATGTAGAAAATGAATTAATTGAGGCTGTTAAACAAATCAATAATTTATAAGATATTAAGAAGTGTGAAAATAAATTAAAATAAATGAGGAATTATATGAAATATTTAATAAAGTTATTAATATTATCTACAATAGCAGGAATTCTACTTGCAGTAATATGCAGAGTAAATAATATACCATTAGAGTATAAAAGAGCAGTATTACAAGTGTACATATTAGGTATGTTTGTAGGTGGAATAGGTTGGAATTTAAAATAGGAGATGATATGATGGAAAATTTTAAATATAGAATATGGAATAAAGCAGAGGATATTATGTACTATCCTAATAATTTAGATTTAGAAAAATGGTTAGTGAACATGGACGGTAATTTAGGTTGCTTAAATTTAAGTGATATGTCTTGGAGTGGTGTAATTCCAAAAGATTTTTATGAGATTCTGCCCTATACAGGCTTTAAGGATAAAAACGGAAAAGATATATATGAAGGCGATATTTTAACATGGGATAAATTCACCAATGTAGATATAAATATAGGTTTTGTAAGTTATAAAAAGGGTTGCTTTTGGATAGAAAATGGAGTAAAGATAATGCCTAGACCATTAAAAGCTGAAGAATATTCTAGGCCAGAAGTTATAGGGAATATTTATGAAAATAAAAATTTATTGGAGGTTTAAGGTATGAATAAATATATTAAATATTTGTTGTATGTATTAGAACATAAGAAAAATGTATTTAAAACTTGTTGGAATAAAGGTCTGTATTTACATGCTTTTACACACGATTTAAGTAAATTTAGACCAAGTGAATTTATTCCTTATGCAAGATATTTTTATGGCAATTATCCACCTACTGCACTATTAAAAGATATAGGATATAAAAATATTAAAACTAAAGAGAAAATTAAAGAAGATTTTGAAAAGGCTTGGCAGTTACATTATGGCAGAAATAAACATCATCCTGAATATTGGATACGTAAGGATATACCTAGAAAACACATAAAACAAATGGTGTGTGATTTAGAAGCTATGAGTTTAAAATTTGGAGGAACTGCACAAGAATATTATTTAAAGAATTATAATAAATGGAATATAACTCGTGAAACTAGACTTATATTAGAGCAAGAGTTAGATTTAATAAATAAATATAATGGTGCAGTCTGTGAATGTAGCCCAGAGGTTTATATGACTATTGAAGAGATAATAAAGAATATGGAAGATCATTATAACACTCATGGAAGCATTGCAGATGATAATCCTGAAAATTGTTTAAATAATTTTTTAGTATATGCTTGTAATAAATATAATGTAAATATTTATAGATTAGTAAAAGGAGAGTAATTCTATGAGTGATATTGATAAGAAAATAGTTGAGTTTATACTAAATGAAGAGAATAGAGATGATGTAGAATACGCTTATTTATACTCAATAGGTGAGTATGGGTGGCAAAGGTTAAGTAGTGGTAATGTGGTATATATTTCACCACCAAAACCATCTGCTGAAGAATGTGGGAGAGCATTAAGAAGTATGCTAAGTAAAATAAAGGATATGTAGGAGGATTAATATGAAAATTAAATTAAGTGAAATTAAAAATAAACAAAATATGGCTATAACTAAAAGTGGTGATCCATGTATCGTTGAATTATTATTAAGAAGATTAAAAACTCAAAAGAGAGGTAAGAAACCAATTTTATATTACAAAGGAATGGAAATTATACCAGATGTAAATAAGGATGATATAGAAAGAATCATATATTGTCAACGTTGTGGTTATCAAGAAGTCACAGAGGGGTGGGCTGATGGAAAACTATGTCCTCATTGTGGGATTCTCATTCATTTGGTTACGAAGGATTTAGAATTAAAGGTACATTACATTATATATATGGAGATAATATATGGGATAAGTTTAAAGATGAAATAAAAGATAGATATAGGTGGTTGCTAGAAATATAATGGAGGGTTAATCATGGTAATGACTAATAAAGATTTATTATCTGAAATAAAGGAAGTTTTAAATATTGAAACTATATTTGACGCTAAAGATAAAACCTTAGAATATCAAGTAAAATGCATAACACATGATAGTGAATTAAAGATATTTAAATTCCTTACTCATGCTGATAAAGTATTGCTAAAAAGAGGAGAATTAATCCATCCAATACATAAACAATTAGTAGATCTTGGCGTAGGTTATATAGTTGAGGACTATGTAGAAAAAATGACACTTGAACAAGTAGAAGAAATTTTAGGATATAAAATTGAAATCATAGATAAACATTAAATTAAATTATAAAAGGAGTTTATATGAAAAGAATATATAAATGTCTACATTGTAATAAAAATATTGAAAATGAAAATGAATTATATGACTTCTTAGGAGATTTAACAGGAGATATGACCTATCATAAAAAGTGCTACTACGAAATGGTGGAAGAAGATTTATCTAAACTAGATGTTCAATTGTATGATAATAAAGGGAACTTTAGGAGTTTTAAAGATATAATGAAAGATTTATCTGATAGCTGGTGTAGATTAATAAACCAATAAAAGACGAATTTTATAAGGAGTGAACTTTGATGTTTAAGATAATAGATTATAGAGAAGATGAATGGTCAGACGGTTTTGGAGGACAAATTGATTATTACTATAAGATAAGAAACATAAATACAAATGAAGAAAGATG
Organism: Clostridium cuniculi; assembly: GCF_004353185.1. Classification (GTDB taxonomy): domain Bacteria; phylum Bacillota; class Clostridia; order Clostridiales; family Clostridiaceae; genus Clostridium; species Clostridium cuniculi. The sequence goes on from NZ_SMUS01000011.1 coordinate 85,476, forward strand.
GGTTAATGAATATGAATTTAATAATATAAGAAGAAAAGGATTATTAGGTGTATAAAAATATTAAAAAAAAGGAGTGAGATAAAATGGCTAAATTTTGCTCGGTAGAATGTGAAGAAGTTGGTGCTATATGTGATTTTTGTATCTATTATCAAGATGAGTACAGAGATATATTACAAAATGGATCATTTGCTGGTGAAGGAATATGTGGTGTAACCACAGAAGAAGTATCTGCTTGTGATGGATATAACTGTGAAAAATTTGAATGCTTTAAATTAAATATTGAGGAGTATTGATAATAAATGAGAAAGAGAAGTTATTTAAAGTGGAAGAAACATATGAATAGAAGGGCTAAAATGCATAGACGTTTTTATACTAAATTCAAGCAAAACAACCTAAGAAAATTGAATAAAGAATTAATAGAAAGTGCTAAAATGACCATAAAGGATTTAAACAGAATGTTTTATGATGGAAGATATGAAAGGAGAATAAAATAAACATGAATAAAACAAGAGATGTTAAGTAGGAGATTTATCATATATGAATGCGATATTGTATGTGGGTTATTATAGAGATTATGAAGTATCTATAGAAATTAATGAAAATGATATAACTAATGGATATAAAGCTATTAAATGTTTAGAATGTGAAGGTACAGGTATATGGGATTATGTAGATTATATACCTATAGAAGACTGTATATGTTGTAAAGGTACTGGAATTGTATTGATTAATGTATGAATATAATAAAAAGAGGTGTAAATTATGAGTGAAATCTTAGAAAATTCAAAAGAATTTTTTGAAAATATGACAGACCAAGAGTTTGAATGTTTATTGGGTGAGATGGGTGTTAATTATACTAAAGGTATAACATACAAAGGTAAACTATATAAGACATATGAAGAATATGATAGAGCTACAAGAGAAGAAGAAGGCTGTATAACTTTTAGAAGAAGGCAATGTAAAACTTGTGATAATTATATTTTTGAAGCAGGAAAATGGTTAGGTATATATGATATTTGTAAAGTTGTAAATGAAACTAGAAATATAGATATTCTAATGCATAATAATTATTGTAAATATTTCAAAGAGAAGAAGGAGTGTTAAATATGATATTAAATGAAAAGAAGGGTAATTTATTTGAATTAGATAGTAAGTATTTCTTTGCACATTGCATAAGTTCTGACTATGCATTAGGAGCAGGAATTGCAGTTGAATTTCAGAAGAGATTTAAATTAAGAGATGGTCTAAAGAGATGTGGAAAAGGTCAACATCCTGAACTAATTATTATAAACAATGTTTTTAATTTGGTTACAAAAGAGAAGTATTGGCATAAACCAACTTATGAATCTTTAACTACATGCATTAGATACATGAGAGACATGTGTAAGAATTGCGATATTAAGTATTTGGCTATGCCAAAGATAGGTTGTGGTCTAGATAGATTATCATGGTCAAAGGTTAGAGAAATCATAAAGGAAGAGTTTAAGGATCTAGATATAGAAATTGAAGTTAGATATTTATAAAATAAGTGTTTTATAAGGAGGTAATTTTATGATGGAAGGATTAATAGGGACATTAGGAGTTTTTGCAGGAAGTGCAATAACATATTATTTTCAACAAAGAATGAAGATTCAAGATCAAGAATACAAAGAAAAATCTATTATTAGAGAGTTAAAACTTGAAAAATACGAATCTGTACTAGAAGACATTAAAAATCAAACTAGAAGTTATGGAGCTGTGTATTTATCAATAAATAAAATATTGGAATTATACGAGTTGAAAAATATTACACAAGAAAAATTAAATACTTTAATGCATAAAATAGAAAAGGAGGGAAATTATTATTGCAATAATTTATATAGGTATGGATTTCTATTTAATATAGATAATATTGATATCACAGTAGACTCAGATTTAAGTACAGATTACATACAATTATATATCGACATAATACCCAGAATAAATATAGAGAATATCAATAATGGTGATTTTAGATGGGATATGAAAGTCTTGAGCATAAAAGCAAAAACATTAAGCGAGCAATATTTAGAACTATCAAATAAAGTAAAATGTAATATTAGAGAAGATCTAATAAAATAAAATTAATCATTTAATGGGAGGTTTATAATGGAAACATTTTTAGATATTATAAATAGAATATTTTCTACTATTTATATTATAAGTGGTTTTCTTATGATTATATTTCTATTTGCATATATTTTTACTGAAAATATGAAGTATGGTGGCTTAACTTGGTTATGTTTTATTTTAGCAATTGTATTTAGCAAACTAGAATCTTTAACAATGAAAAAATTATTAGATGAATTTTAATTTAAAAGGAGTGGTGTTATGAAGCAAGATACTTTAGATATATTAAGAAGAGATATTACAAAGGGATTAAAAAATAATAAAATGATCCAAAGAAGAATAGAGGAGAAAGGATATACATACGAAGTTGAATATATACCTGTATTAGTAGAGAGGACAAAAGAAGGTAGATGTGGTGAAATAACTTATCCACAATCAAGGTTAATATATGAATGTGAAAATGAGTATTAGGTAAAATCAAGATTTTAATTGGAGGATTTTGAGATGGATATATTAATATATACAAAAAGAGAAAACATGAAAGAATTAGTTGATGAAATAAATTTGCTAATTAGATTTGATGAAGAAGCTATGATTTCTAATTATGAGTGTAAAATAAAATACTGCAATCACACAATTAGAATAAAAAGATTGAATGAGTCTTGTAGAGGAACAAAAAGCAGAGTGATCTTATATGATGGTGAATTTAATGATGAAGAGAAATACTTAATGAATTATCAGCTAATAAATCCATTTAATAAGGATGAAATTTTATTAGCTCCATATTCGATATTAAAGTGGTTAATAAGAAATGATGTTACGTATATAGATACGGTTGGTTATCTTGATAATGAGGAAATAAAGTTAGTAACTAAGAATTTAGTAAAAGCTATAACATTCTTTAAAAACAATGATGGTACGATATATTGTCATAAAAATGATGAAGAATTCGGTAAGTTATGGTTTAAAGAATGTCAAGAATTATGGGAGCTAAGAGATGAGTCTGATAGTTATGATAGTTTAATTAATTTTATAAGTGAGTTATCTTAAAATCAACCTTTTATAAATAAATTAAAAATGGAGGAGAATAATTATGATAGCATATAGCAATTACTTTAAGCATTATATTAAATTAGTAAATTTCAAATCAGAAATAGATTGGAGTTTTGTGTTATGCAATAAGAAAGGTAAAGTTTATTTTTGGAATAGAAAACCTATAAAAGCTAGAAGTAAGTTTTCAGATTTTAAATGGGAAAATATTGGAGGACGATAATATGAAAATTATAATAGATAAAAATATAAAAGAGGATAAATACATATTACAATTAGGAGATTTAGTTGAAGGTATTTATAATGATAGGATATATGTTGTGACATATCGATGGGATAATAGAGATTGTAAAAATAGATATCTTTTATGGTCATTAGATGGAGATTCGGGCTATAACGGTTATTATGATACCCTAGAAGATTTAACGTATTCCTTGGTTGAAGATGAGAGAATATTTAAAGCTAGTGAATATGAATTAAGATTAGTAAAGAAGGGTGAGTAAAATATGTTATTAAAATTTACAGATGAATTTTTAGAACAATATCACATGAAGAATATAAGCGAGTATAATGATAATTATTATAAACTCCCTTTTACTATTAATTGTGATGGGAATGATTATACAATCCTTAGAATAGTATGTGATGAATTTGCAAATGAATATAATTATTCCTTGTGTTTAGATGATGATATATTACCATTTGATGATAGGTATATAGCCCCTAGCTTTGCAGAAGGGGACTATAAGTTAGATTTGAATAATTATAGCAAAGAATATATTTGGTATTAATCCAGATAAAACATAAATTTTATATGGAAATTAATAAAATAAAGAGGTGATTTGATGGAATACAATCCATTTATTAAAACAGCTATAATTAGAAAAGGCATGAGCAAACCTATGAAAATACTAAAAGATAAAGAATTATTACAAGGGAAAATATTAGATTTTGCTTGTGGCTATGGTGAAGATGTTTCTATACTATCAAGCTTAGGCTTTAATATAGCTGGATACGATAAGTTTAATGATTTATATAAAAATGAAGAATTGTTAAGCAGCAAATATGATACAGTTACTTGCAACTATTGTTTTAATGTAATGCCTGATTTAGAAGAACATAAACAAGTATTAGAATTATTAAGAAGCTTGAGTGATAATGTATATATTTCCGTTAGAAGTGATATAAAAGCAATTAGAGATACATGGAGTTATAATGCGGATCAATTAGGATATTGGACAAGTAATAATAGTTTCCAAAGATTTTATGATGTCAATATGATAGAAAAATTATTTGGAGAAGTAAAATACATAAGTAACAATGGAAGTTTTAAATTATTTAAATTATCCAATATAAATTAATAAAATATGTTGACAAATTAAAATAAGTAATATATAATAAATAATATGAAAGGCGGTGATTATCAAAAGCTAGGACAAGTACATAAAAACAAATCAAGATCAAACTAATTTAAATAAAAAAAATAAACCTATTAACACATTATTAACGGTTGACCTTAATTGGTCAATCTGAGTACATAGTGATTTATGTATTGAGATTAACTAATTAAGAAATGACTTATAAATTAAAATAATAAAAGGAGGTAATTAAGATGATAGGTTTTCCGGTAAATATATTTGTGTATGGTCTTAGATTTAAAAAATACATACCAGGATATAGAGAAGATTATACAGAGGATCAGCTTAATAAGATTAAAGATAGACTTAAAAGAGAGATAGAAGAAAAATTAGATAATATGGGATTTGTAAATTAATAAAATGTGGATTTTAAAGGAATAATTTGAAATAAAACAATAATGAATTAAGGAGAAAATAAAAAATGGATAGAGAAATAATAATGGAGGCTTTAAAAAAGCATGAGGATGGAATAATGCAATTCACTCTGGGTGATATTGTTGATGAATATGATGAGAGATATTGTGATGTTTATAAGTACGAATGGGAAGACCATAGTGAGACTATAGTGAATACAATAGAAGTTATAATACGTAGCAGTATGCCTTTAAAACCTGATATGATAGTGGGCATTATAGTAAATGAATGGTTTAACTGTGTTGGTAATGATGTTGAAGATTTAAATTATTATGGTTTACTGGGTGTAGCTATAGAAATTATAGATTATATAGAAGAATGCCTGTCCAAGGATGATAATAAATAATTTAAATCTATTATGAGGTAAGAAGGAGATTGAATATGAGAAAAGATGTAGCTATAGTGATAATTCAAAAACCTATTTCAGTAAAATTTGAATGTCCATATTGTGGTAATGAAATAGAAGTTGATTTTGAAGTTTTTAAGAAGATTACTGGAAATGACTTATGTGGTTTGTTATATGATTCAACTTGCTTCAAGTGTCCAAATTGCGATGGAGATTTAGAAACTGATGGAGTTGAATTAGATTAACTATTAATGAATAATTCAAAAAAGGAGTTTTAGATGACAAAAAGAAAGCAATTAGAAAATAAATATAAAGTTGCATTTTGGAAGGAGTATAGCTACTTATTAAAGTCTATGGTTTGGGGTTGTGTAAATGAAGAAGGTGGAGAGTTTATTTGCGAAGCTAAAACTTTAAAAGAAATTGAAGAAATTTTAATAAAGAATTAGTTCACAATTCAAAAACATTAAGAAGTAAATGGGAGGAAGATTATGACAAGGGAAAAGTTAGAAAAACACTTAAATGAAAAGGTAAGAGTGTATTTATTTGATGGTGATACCATAGAAGGCTATCTTAGAAAAACAGGGGAAGATGATTTTAAAAATAATCCTAATTTGTATATTCCAAAGAACCGTTATTTTTTAACAGATGGTAGTTTAAATTGTATATCTTGTTTATTTAGGGTATCTCATGTAATTAAAATTCAATAATCTTATTAAAGGTGGAATAAGCTTATGAAGTACAAAAAGTTTTTATATAGCGTGAATGATGAAAAATTTTATTGGAAGATGTTACTCCCTAAAAAGGGTTTGAAGTTTGCTAAAACTAAAGAAGATATTGAATTGAGAATAGTTTGTGTAAATAAAGAAAAAACATTTACAGTTATTAGAATTTAATTTAGAAATTTAATTCGCAATTTAAAAAAAGGAGAGTAATATGAGTAAATTAAAGATAGAAAGCACATTTGGGGAATTTGTAACTATACACAATGAAGTTGGTGAAGAAATAATCGAATTTCAATCCGATGAAATTGATAAATTAGAAGATTCGGTTTGTGGTTTGTTAGATTATTTAGATGTAGAATATGAGTTTAAGTAAAAATAGATATGGAGATTAGGAGTAAAATGAAGAGATATTTTTCATATAAACAAGAAATTGATAAGTGTACATTAATAGATTTATTAGATGAATTAGAATACCAGGCAAAAGAAAAGACTATCGCTAGATTTGTTTCAAAAAATGAAAAGAAGGTTGAAGAATGTAATCAAAAAATATTTCTTTTAAAAATGAGAATGCTTGAAATTAATGAAGCAGTAAATTGATAAAATTACAATTTTAAAAAGTGAGGGTGAGAGTGTTGGACAATCCTAAGGAATTTATTGAATATTTAACTGAAGAAGAATTAGAAGATATGTTGAAAGAAATGAAGATTAATTATAGCAAATCTAATAAGAGTAATGAAGAATATATGCAAGGAGAAATGTAAATGAATCAGATAGTTGTAAATGGTGGAGAAACTCATGGAGGCTTATTAACTCCAAAGTGGGTGGTTGAATATTATAAGAGAAAGGGAATTGAGTTATTTGTTTATATTCCTGAATTAATAGAAGATGATTATATATATGAATTGAAAGATCCAAACAAATTAGATGATAACACTTGTATATATTGTCCGTTGTATTTACTTGATAATTTTGGTGATATTATTGAAGAAATTACCGATGAAATAGCTCAGAAAGTAGTTAATGAATACGATATGTTTAAAGATAGAGAAGATAAGACATTAATAGGTATTGCAAAAGAAATAAATAATGAAAACTTAGTTAAAATCATAGAGATACCTGATGACGTTGAATATAACGTTGCAGAATCAGATTGTGGATTTAGCGAATGGGTAGAAGAAAAACATAGAGTATGGTATTAGGAGGTAGATAAATGATTACTTGTGGCAAATTTAAATTAATTGATGGTAAGTGGATTGGCGGAGATAATTGCAGAGAATGTTGTGCTGATTGTAGTAGTTGTTGTGAATCAGATTGTCCTTCGGATATAGAAGGCTCTTGTGATAGATGTGAGTTTAAAGGTGGGTATAAAAAGTCTTGGTATTAATAAAAACAATATTTTAAAGGGGTGTTAATATGGATAGACGTACTGCTAAAATAATATGTCGAAATTTTATCGATAAATCAGAAGATATGATATTTGAAGGGTTTCACGATGTTGATGGAGATTTATTTATATTAAGTTTTTCAACTATGTTTGAAAAAATATATTTGAATGTAATATCTTCTGAGCATAGTAGAGATTCATTGATTCAGTATATATTAAACAATAAATATTAATAATTAAAAGGAGGAGTATTAATATGTATGATACTGTAGAATGTCCATATTGTGGCTATGACAATGATATGTCGGATGGATATGTAGATTTGCCTGACGATAACGCTTTTGACCATGAATGTGAAAATTGTCAAAGAGAATTTGAGGTTCATGTTGAATTTAAACCCATATATTCAGCAAGTAGAATTGAATACATAGAATGTGAGATATGTGGAAAGGAAACTAGAGATATATTAAAGAGAGGGCGTATTTATCCCTATCCTAAAGATATTAAAGAAAGCAACATATGTCGGAGTTGTTGGAGAGAGTTAATGTTTAAAGAATTAGAAAGTAGAACATAGAGAGTTGTTTTAAATAAAATTTACGATTTATCAAAAAATAAATTAAAATAAAAGGAGATTTAAAGAATGAAAGAGATTAAAAAGTACACAGATATAATAAGATATGGTAAGGCTTCAACTAATGGTGTAATTAATGAGGGAGATTATATAACAATTACAGAAAAGATTGATGGAGCTAATGCAAGTTTTAGATTAGATGAAACGAATCCGTTAGGGGTTAGTTGTTATTCAAGAAATACACCTTTAACAGAAGATAATAGACTTAGAGGATTTTATGATTGGGTTATCAAAAATATTGTTCCTATAAAGGACAAGTTAAATCCTAACTATGTATATTTTGGTGAATGGAATGTATCACATAAGGTACAATATAAATCTGAAACACAGCACGAATTCTACTTATTTAGTGTGTGGAATGAAGGTGGCGAAATGCATAAATATGAAGATGATGCTATAGTAAAATCTGAAGCTGTAAGACTAGGGATTAAAACAGTACCTTATTTCTATGAGGGGGAATATATATCATTTGAACATATGATGAGTTTTGTAGGAAAATCTGATTTAACTGTAGAGCCTAATACTGGAGAAGGAATTGTAGTTAAGAATGTAAGTTATTTTGATAATTATGGAAGACAATGTTTTGTTAAATTGGTATCTGAAAAGTTTGCAGAAGTTCAGAAACAAAAGTTACCAAAGAACCCTAACATAAATAATGAATTTGTATCTTTAGTGAAATCAGTATTAACTACAGCGAGAGTTGAAAAATTATTACATAAATTAGTTGATGAAGGTATATTAAAAGAAGATTATGCTATCAAGGATATGGGGTTAATATTAAAGAATTTAGGTGGTAGAGTATTCGAAGATATAATGAAGGAAGAAGCAGATTTATTTATTAATTATGAAGAAGATAAAATTAAGAGAATTATAGGTAAGAATTTACCTAACACAATTAAAGGAATATTAAAAGATCAAGGAAGAATTTAATTATTTAAAACTGTTATTTTATATAAATTAATATAAATGGGAGTAAATATATGGAAAGAGTAAATGGATTAACAATATTAAAAATGTGTAAAGCAAAGAATTTTAAAGAAGGCGACATTGTAATTGCGTTCCAGGAAGATGATTCAGGTAATGAATGTACGAGTGTATATAGATTTGAAGAAGGAGATTTTACAGATCTTGAAACAAATGATTGTATAGATTTATTTGACCTAGTAGAATGCAGCTTTTTAGTAGTACAACCAATACAATTAACGGATATGGATTTAGCACTGAAGAGATTTGCAAAAGCTATGAGTAAAATTAGTTATTATTAGGAGGATATACATATGACTATAATAGCATGGATAGTGTTGATATTAAGCTTGTTAAGTGCAGTAATATGTTTAACAGGTGTAATTGTAGAACGCAATACTAAAGATAAAGTTAAAAATTTGGTACGAGTTAGTATAAATATAATGACAATATATTTAATGTTATATATATTAGGATTTATAATTTAAGGAGGAATTAAAATGGGATATTGTATAAGTGTAAATTGTGATAATTTTTCATTTGATGTGACAAAAGCAGAGAATTTAATGAGAGATGTTAAAGAAGCCTTCTTTAAGGAGAAAATTGAAGGAAGATGGATTTATGAAAATGCAGTAATTGGATCTGAAACTATAGAAGAAATGTTTGAAGAGTTAAGATTTTCATTATATAAAGATGGTGACAAATATAAGATTGATTATTTCATGGGTGAAAAATTAGATGGATGTGAAGAAGAATTATTCAAATCTATGGCTAAATATATTGATGATGGTTACTTAGAGTATATTGGTGAAGACGGTGAACAGTGGAGATACATATTTAAAAATGGTGAATGTAGAGAAGTTTATCCTGAAATAGTTTATGATATAATTTCATATGATACGGATATTTGGGATTTAGAAATAGCCCTAAATAAAGTCGGCATTAATATGAAAACGGCGGATGGAGAATTTAGAAAATTAGAAGATGTATTAAATGATTTATCTATTGTTTGGAAAGAATATGTTGGAACAGTAAAATAAATTAACTTAAAAATATAAATTTATGAGGTGAGGATATGAAGGATAAGTTAATAAATGAAATAGTGGAGTGCTTAAAAATAAAAAATAGAGATAGAGATTATAATGGCAATAGACGATTGGATATTCCTTTTATGATTGCAGCATTAGATCAACATTTAACTAATAAAGAGTATGAAGACTTATTATATGATTTAGAAAGATATGATTATGGAATTCAATACATAGAAGAAAATCCAGAAGATTATTATAGTGATGGTTCGATAAGAATCCAATTAGCTGAAAAGAATTGTGAAGATAATAAATATGAATACTATGTTGACAGGATGTTGGATTATGAATATAAAATAGATTTTTTGCATGATGAGAGATATTGTGGATATTGTGAATGTGAAGAAGGTTATGAGGATTATGATGCAAGATATAGATGTTGTGGGCATGGTTGCGACTGGACTGCACCTGCATTTTCAATCAGTAAAATAATACATATAGGATATAACTCATTTGATGGAGACGAGCATGACTTTTGGGATTATAAGGACAAGTTTAACAATGTGACACAAAAGGATAAGGAAGAAGCTGAAAAGCGATCTAAAATAAGAAGGCTACAAGAAGAGAAAGAAAGGATAGAGAGAGAATTGGAATCTTTATCTAAATAAAATATAATATAAATTAACAAAATTAGTTGACAAGTTCTTTTGTATGATATATACTAAATTATGTAAGGAGGACAAGTCAATAAATAATAAAAATTAAAATACAGAGATAATATTAAAACCTGTGAGATGACGGTTAAATAAATTGAAATAAAAAGGAGAAATGAATTATATGGCAAAAGAAATTAATCAAGTTTTAAAAGGAACAGCAGCATTCAACTTAGTAGGTAAGGCAGTAGTAAATCAATATACATTTAAAATGGATGCAGAGTCACAAAAATCAGATTGGATTTATAATCAAATGCAACTAAAGATTAGAACAAACGAAGGGGATATTCAAGCTGAAATGATGGGTGGTTACGGATTAGCAAGAAAGAATCAGGTTTATGTTCATGGAACAAAGGTTAATGATAACGGAAGAACGGTAGATGATTTTAAAAATTCATTTACTATCGATTGGGAAGATAGATTTGACGAGGAGATACTTGAAAAAGTAGGAGAAAGATGTTTTATAAATGTAGGCATAGAAAAGGATGATAGCGGAAAAGTAATTTACAAAAAGTTCTTATCAGAATATGATGCAATTCAATACATAGAAAGTGTTTTAAAAGACGGAGACGTAGTTAATGTAAAGGGCGATTTATCTTATCAAATGTATAATGGTAAATTATCAGTTAGAAAGAATATAAGATCTATAACATTAAGCAACAAAGAAGAAAAAGATTTTAGAGCCACATTTACTCAAACGATATTAACAGATAGTTCTTCATTAGGAAAGCCTGACAAAGAAACAAGAACTTTGCCTATAGATTGTTACATAGTGGAATTCTCTAAAGAACTAGATGGAAAGAAAATTATTAGAATGGTTAATGGAAAGAGAAAAGAAGGATTAAATATTCCAATGCCTAAAACGTTTGATTTTAAAATAGGGGAAGATTTAGACAAAGCAAAAAGAATGGTTAAGTATTTTAAAGCCAAAAACAAAAAAGTTTCAGAGATCACAGTAGATGGTATATTTACTAAAGGCGGAAACCTTGAAACTGTGCAAGTGACTATAGATGATGTTCCAGAAGATATCAAAGAGTTAATTGAATTAGGAATGATAGATGAAGCTGAAGTATTAGAAAAGATGGCATTCGCCAATGGTGGAAATAAAAAGCCTGAACAAATGATTATATTAAGGCCACATATGGATATGGTTGAAAATGGAGAACAAAAAACACCTTCTCTTGCGGTAGTATCAGATAAGTACAATGAAGATGATTTAATGATTGAGAATGTATTAGAAGTAAATGGTGCTAGGTTCGAAGATGAAGAACAGCCTGAAATTGATTTAGAAGATGATTCACCATTTGATACTGAAGATGATGACGATATAGACTGGGGAGATTTTGAATAATAAATATAAATTAACATAACAAAGGTGTGAAAATTACAGAGAGTTAAGTTGTGAGTGAGAATAGCAATACAGAGATAAGCATAAACCTGTGAGATGACGGTTAAACAAAAAAATATTTGAAATTTAGAGGAGAGATTTTATTATGGCATTTAAGAAAGTTAACAAAGCAGAGCAAGGTTTAGGAGGAAACAAAATCGGAGGCAAATTCTTATTCTATGGATTTGCAGGAAGTTCAAAAACATATACAGCATTAACATTCCCTAAGTCAGCAATATTGGATAGCGAAACTGGTTCATCATTTTATTTAGGACAAGATATACAAATAGGTGGAAAGACCTATAACAACGTAGAACTTGTAGACACTACGGCAAATTTAGATGACTTAGAAGAAGGGCTACAAGCTATAATAGATGGAGAATTAGAAGGAATTGAAACATTAATAATAGATAGTGAAACTAAGTTTTACAATTCAATGGATATAGCGTGTACAGAGGTTGAAGAAAGAAAAGCTAAATTAGCTGGTAAGAATGTTGATACAAGAGCTAAGTGGGGTAGAGTTAAGAACATTAATACAAAAATGTCAGCAGCTAAGATAAGTGCTTCAGCACAAGGTTATCATGTTGTATCTATAGCACAGGCAAAGGAAGTAGTTGACGAAGATACAAAGCAAAAATACATAGGTTTTGAGGCTCATAAATCATTACCATTTGATATGGACGTTGTAGTTTATTTCTTCACAAAAGTTAATAAACAAACAAAAGAAGTTGAATATTATGGAGAAATTAAGAAAGATAGAACAGGAGTAACGAGAGTAGGTCAAATAATACAAAATATAACTTATGATATTTGGAAACCATATTTTGATAAGAGAAATGGTCTTGAATTAAACGGTGCTAATTTATCAAAAGATATTAAAGAATCTACTACATCGACTTTATCAGATGCAGATAAAGGAGAAGAATTATCAAAAGAGATAAAAGAATTAATAAAGCAATCAGATGACAAAGCGGCAATAAAAGATAAATTCAAAGAACTTGGTGTAGATGTTAAAGCTATGGATTCGGCAGATATATCTAAGTTAGAAGAAATAAAGAAATTTATAAAATCACTATAGAATATGGGGAGGAGGAGTAAAATCCCCTCCTTTAAATTTTAATATGAGTCAATTAAATCATAATTTATTGATATTAAAATTTAAAAAGGAAGTGATAAAATGGCAAAGCAAAGAAAAATGACAGATAAGGAATTGAAGCAGTGGGATGAATTATATTGTTACGTCAGAGATGAAGTATTGAAATATGATGAAGTGTCGGGTAAGAAATTCCCAAAAGAAATGATCTTAAGATTAAAAGGGTTGCACGAAGGAAAATTCATGGCAAATAATAATATCAAATCACTTGGTAGTTATGGATTTGATGTAATATTAATGACGTTTAAATTCTGTAAACTAGATATTATTATAGCTATGAAAAATGTAGAAATAAAAGATGAAACACATATGATTAATTTGGTTATGAAAATAGTTGAAAGAAATATTAATACTGTAGTAGATAAGCTAAAGATGAAAAAAGAAACTGAAAGAAAGATTCTTAATGTGGAATTAAATGAAGGAACTAAATTAAATTACAAGAAGAAAAGTAGAGAAGTAACCAATAAGAGATTAAAAGATTTAATATAAAAGGAGTTATGTATGGGGAAAGAAAATAAGATAACAAATAAAGAAGCAGTCCAAAAGATAAGTGAATTAAGAATAATAAGTGAAATGAATATCGTAAGTATATTATGGAAGAATCCTGATTTATATTTTGTATATGATGAATTAAGCATAGATAGTTTTACTTATAATAAAGCGAAAGTATATTATCAAATAGGAAATGATATAATTATCAAAGAACAAAAAGCATTAGAGTCTATTACAATAGATATGTATTTAGAAAAACATGATAAATTAAAAGAAAAGTATGAAGAGTATGGGGGATATGAAATAGTTGATACTGGAAAATATGTGAATGAGGAAAATATAGAGGGATACATAGAAGAATTAAACAAATGGAATGTTTTAATTAAAATGATAAAGGAAGGATTTCCAGTAGGAGAAAGATTCAGTGAATACATAGATATGAGTTGTGAAGATATATATGATGAAAACGAAGGTATTCTCAACCATATATTTAGTAATATTAGCAGTAAAGATAAAAGTTATAAAATAGGGTATAAGATAGAGGAATTGATTGACGAATTAGATCAAGGTTTGGCCATAGGATTGCCATTGTATAATTTACCAACTATTACAAATGAGATAGGTGGTAATATAAATGGCAACATAACTTTATGTGGTGGTATAAGTGGAGCTGGTAAGACAACTTTTACAAGAAATGCAATATTACCCTCTATAGTAGAACATGATGAGAAAATATGTATTATGGTAAATGAAGAAGGTATAAAGAAATGGCAAAGAGAGCTTATAATATGGGTTACAAACAATATATATAATAAGCCAATAAAGAAATACATTCTTAGAAATGGTGGTTTTGATCCTAAATTTAAAACTTGGTTAAAAAAATATCCTTGCAAATGGATAAAAGATAATGAAGATAAAATAATAATAGTTCCTTTTAGCCAATACAATACAGCCAAAGCTATAAAAACGATAAAAAAGTATGCAGCTTTAAAGTTTAAGAATTTTATTTTAGATACATATAAGGCAGATTCAGATGATAATAAAGACTCTACAAATCCAGCAGTAATGCAACAAAATATGGTTAAAATATACGATACTATAAAGGAGGAGGCATTAAATGTTCATGTATGGATAACATTTCAATTAAACAAGTCTAGCAGTAAACAAAGATGCTACACACAAGATAATATCGGAATGGCAAAGAATATTATAGATGTAGCTTCTACTTGCTTGATGCTTAGAAACTTATACGAAGATGAATTTAGTGGTGGCAAAAATGAAATAAAAGTATATAAATTATCAGGTAAGAATGGGAAGACAAAAACACCGGTGCAGTTAGATAATGACAAACACTATCAAATTGTATTCATAGTTAAGAATAGAGAAGGCGGAAGTAATGATTTTAGTGTTGTTGTAGAACATGATATGGCTACAAATACATTGTCTGAAGTTGGAATTACATATATTACACCAGATTTTTAGGAGGATATAGGGTGTGGATGCTAATGAGTTAAAACAATACATAATAGATAATGATAAAGCCTCTATAATATTAGAAGATTTAGGATTTCATAAATTAAAAGATAATGGTGGTTATATCACTATGGCAATACCTAATTATAATAACCCTTCTGGAATGAGTATGTTAAAAGAAAATTTATATTGTAATTCTTTTACAACCCATTTTGATTTTAGAGGTTATATATATGATCTAGTTATGGAAATGAAGGGTTTTAAATTTGGACAATGTATGAATTATATACATACATTGTTAGGTCTTAAATATGACTACAATGGGAAGACATCTAAACCCAGGGACAGTGTATTAGATTTTTTTAAAAAATATGATAGAGGAAGTAGAAGTCATACATCAAATAATATTAAGAATTATTCAGATGAAGAAATAGAGAAACTATATGATAAATGTCCGTATATTAGATGGGTTCAAGAAGGTATATTACCGTCTGTCCAGGAGAAATTCGGGGTGGGTTTTCATGAAAGTTCTAATAGAGTTGTAGTTATCCATAGAATGTGGGATAGTGGCAAGGTATGTGGGGTGATTGGAAGAACATTAAGAAGCAAGACAGAAATAGAATTATTTGATATACCAAAGTACTTTCCTATAATAAAATATAAAAAATCAATGAATTTATTTGGTTTATGGGAGAATAAAGAAGAAATTAAAAAAAGCAACGAAGTTATAATTGTGGAATCAGAAAAAGCAGTAATGCAGCTAATGAGTAAAGGCTATGGCAATGTAGTTGCTGTATGTTGCCATGATTTATCCGAGGAACAAGTGAGAATATTAATATCCTTAGATGTAGATATAACTATAGCCTATGATAAAGATATAGAACTAGATTTTGTAAAGAAAGAATGCTCTAAGTTTAAAGGTATGAGAAATATTTATTATATATATGATGAGTTGGGATTATTAAAAGACAAAGAGTCTCCTGCTGACAAACACGTAAAAATATGGAGAGCATTATATAAAAGAAAAGTTAAATATAAAGGAGAAGAATAAATGGGAAGATTAAGTAAGAATAAATTAAATAAAATCAAAGAACAATATGGAGTTGAAACGATTTATAGTTTTAGCAGATACAATAGTTATTTGACAGATCCATATAGTTATCTATTAACATACATAAAACATGTACCACAAATAGAAAATGGAAGCATATATAGTAAATCTGGAACTATGTGCCATGAAATACTTCAAGACTTTTTAGAGGGTAAAATTGAATATAATGATATGATAGACAAATATGAGGAAGGATTGTTTGAGTTAAATAATGAAGGTTATGTTTATGCTAAGAATGATAAGAATATGAATGATAATATAGCCAATAAATATGAAAACAGTATAAGACATTTTTTTATGAATTATAAACCTTTGGATTGCAAATGGTTAATAGAAAAACCTATATTAATAAAAGTAGGAAGATTTATCTTTGTAGGATATATAGATATGATCACAAAGATAAATGATACATATGTAATAGAAGATATAAAGACTTCAACAATTTATACAGGTGAGAAAAAGAAAAAAGAATCGGCTCAATTATTATTGTATGCGTTAGGGGTATCTCAAAAATTTAATATATCCTTAGATAAGATAAGGGCTAGATGGAATTTTATAAAATACACAACAGTCGAGATAGATTTAAAGACTATCGATAAGAATACGAAAAAGAATAAGATAAAAACAAAGGATTGTGTTAGGAGTCAATGGGTAAAAGATGTGAGTGGGGATGTAAGAAAATGGCTTAAAATAGAGGGTTATGACGAGTTGGAGGTAGAAGATATATTACAAAACTGTATTAGAGACAATTCACTAGATAGTTTCCCTAATGTTAAGCAGCATTTTAGATTAAGTGATTGTTATGTTGATGTAGATTTATCACAAGAAAACATAGAAGGATTATCTGATAAGATAACTGAGACATTAAAAGAAGTAGAAAATAAAACAGAAGTAACAAAGGAATATTTAGATATAATAAGCAATAATGATAATGATGAGGAAGTAAAATATTATGAAAAACTAATAGATGATTTATGGTGGAGCAACGTAGATAAATCTAGCGAATATTATTATTGGAACTTGTGTAATTATGATAAAAGCGTACATAAGCCTTGGAAGCAATACCTGGATGATTGTAATATGTTTAAAAAGGATTTAAATATTAAAGAAGACGATGATGATTTTAATTGGTAAAACAATAATAGATATAAATTAAGAAAATTGATTGACAAGATTTTTTATATATAAAATACTTGTCAATATTATGTAAGGGAGGAATTGATTATGGAGAATAACTATGTGAAACTTCATTTACACACAAGCTTATCAAATCTTTTTACAACAATGGATAGTATAACAAATTACAAACAATTTATAGATAGAGCTAAAGAATGTGGCATGAAGGCAATAGCATTTAGTGAACACGGAAATGTTTGTTCTTGGATAAATAAATATAATTATTGTAAAGAGAATGGCATAAAATATATACATGGAGTAGAAGCTTATATAACAGAGACATTAGATGAAAAGATCAGAGATAATAAACACTGTTGTTTATATGCTTTAAATTTAGACGGAGTATATGAAATAAATTATTTAATGAGCCACAAGGTCGCATGTAATAGAAAGGATAACCATTTTTACTATAATCCAAGAATAAGTCTAGATGAGTTGTTTAATATATCTGACAATATAGTTGTAACGAGTGCCTGTATAGGAGGTATACTTGGAAGTAGCAACGTTAATATGAAAAATAGATTCATAGAATGGTTAAAGAATAGAAAAGAGGGTTTAGCGTACTTAGAAATTCAACACCATGAAACAGAGTCTCAAAAGAGATATAATCTAGAAATGCTTAGATTATCTAAAGAAACCGGAATACCACTTATAGCGGGAACTGATACGCATAGCTTAGATAGTATAAGAGTTGACGGAACTAAGGTATTACAAACAAGCAAAAACATAAAATATAACGATGACGAAGAGTCTTTTGATTTAACATTTAAAACTTATGAGGAATTAATAAAATGTTATGAAAGACAAAATGTACTGCCTATCGATGAGGTTTTAGAAGCCATAGAAAACACAAATAAGGTTGCTGATATGGTAGAAGGGTTTGAACTTGATAAAAGCATTAAGTATCCTAAGATGTATGACAACTCTTTAGAGGTTTTAAAAGTTAAGATAAGAGAGGGGCTAAGATATAGAAGAAAATACATAAAAGATATTCCTAAAGATGTATTAAATGATAGAATAAACTCTGAGTTAAAAACAATAAAGCAAGTTGGAGCTGTAGACTTTATTTTATTAGAGGAATATGTTAAAAGAAATGCTAGAATAAATGGTATATATCCTGGATATTCTAGAGGATCTTGTAGTGGCAGCTTTATTTGTTATCTACTAGGAATAACTGAAATAAATAGTATTAAATTTGGAATGAACTTTTTTCGTTTTATAAATCCTAATAGAGTTAGCATGATGGACGTTGATTCGGATTGGTTTGATGAAGATAAAGAATGGGTTCAGCATTTTTTATTAGAAGACGAAAAATTTAACGCTTCTTATATTGTAACATATAATACAATAGCATTTAAGGGTGCAGCAAGGGATGTAGGAAGAGCATTTAAAGTTCCTAGTCATTTAGTAGACGAAATTTCTAATAGTGCGGATGATGAAGAAGCGTTGGCAAAATTAAGGATAGAACACGAAGATTTATTTAAATATATAGATATATTAAAAGGAACAGTTGTTTCATTCGGTTCTCACCCGGCGGGAATAATTGTGTCAGATAGAGATATAGCAAGGGAAATAGGAACGATCACTTTATCTACCAATGATTATCCAGTTAGTTGTTGTGATATGAAAGAGGTAGACTCTTGTAATTGGGTAAAATTAGATTGTTTAGGGTTGGCTAATATGGGCGTTATAAATAAGTGTTGTGAGATGGCAGGCATAGAGAGACTAACTCCTGATAATGTTGATTTAGAGGATGAAAATGTATGGATGAGCATCGCAAAAGATAATAGGAGTATATTTCAATGGGAGTCCAAAATGGCACAAGGGATATTAGAAAATATGTTTAGTGATGAAACTTTAAATAGGATTAAGTCTCATACGGACAACTTCTCATATTTAAAATGGTTTAGTTTTGGAAACGGATTATTAAGACCGTCATGTGCATCCTTCAGAGATGAGGCAAGTTTAGGAATTGCCTATGATAACGGACTAGAAGAAATAAACTCTTTTCTAAGTAGCACACTAGGACGACTTACATTCCAAGAACAAATAATGCGTTGGTGTGTTGAATTTTGTGGTTACAGCGAGGCAGAATCGGATTCAGTTAGAAGAGCAATAGCAAAGAAAAAAGGCACAGAACAGTTATTGCCTGAAATAGAACGTAGATTCATAGAGACTTGTAACAAAAAATATGGAACTCCTATATCAAAATTAAAAGAGGTTGTTAAACCATTTTTACAAGTTATAATAGATGCTTCTGAGTATGGATTCTCAGAAAACCATTCAGATCCATACTCAATGATAGGATATATATTAGGGTATTTAAGATATTATTATCCCGTAGAATATATTGCTAGTTCATTAAATGCTTTCTCTGATAACAAATATAAAGAAAAGAGAGCAGAAGTTACTCAAATGGCCAAAGATATGAATATAGTAATTAAGCCACCAAAGTTTAGATATTCAAAAGCAGAATATCTTGCTAATAAAGTTGATAAATCGATATACAAAGGTGTTGGTTCTATATCATATCTGAATTATACGGTTGCGGATGAATTGTATGAGCTAAGAAATAACAAATATGATTCTTTCGTAGATTTATTAAAAGATCTAGACAGTACATCTATTAATTCTAGGCAGCTGGACATACTTATAAGGCTTGATTTCTTTTCTAAATTTGGAAAATCTAAAAAATTAATAAAAATAGTTAAATTATATAACGAAATCGTTACGAAGAAACAGTTTAAAAAAGATAAATTACCATATGGAATATCTTCCGATATTTTTAGAAAGTATTCTGATAAAGAAACCGACAAAATGTTTAAGGATGTGAATGTCATAAAGTTAGTATCAGATATAACAAAACAAATCCCAGACAAAGATATTACATTGTCTGCAAAATTAAAAGCACAAAAAGATTATTTGGGATATATAGATTATGAAAATGAGGATCTAAAGAATTATGGTTATATATTAGAAATCAATGATAAGTATACGCCTAGAATCAAAGTTCACAGAATAGATACGGGGAATATTATAGAATACAAGATAAGCAGAAGAATTTACAAAGGGTTAAATGAAGATGATTTAATATACATATATGGGACAGAAGAGAAGATAGGAAGTAAAAAGGTTGGAGAAAAATTAGACACAAAAACAGGTAAAATGAAACCTATATTTGAAAAAGATCCTAACAAGATAGAGTTATGGATTTCGGAGTATGAATTAGTAAATACAAGATTATTAAAATAGGAGTTGATAATATATGAATGACGATAATGTATTTATATTTAAAGCGACAATAAAAAAATGTAGATATAATAGTGAGGAATTTAAAATTTATGTAGCAGATATAAATGAGACTAAATACAAAGATGTAAAACTAAATAGTGCTGGTCAATTAATATTAACAGGGAATATGCCTAATTTAATACCAGATATAGAATATGAGTTTACTGCTAAGAAAGAGTACAATACTAAATTTGGAGTACAATATAAAGTTATAAGTCTAAGGAGGGACTTAAATAATGATGAATTTTCTTCTAGAAAGTTCTTAAATGAAATATTAACTGAGAAGCAAACAAACACATTATTAGAGGTTTATCCTAATATAATAAAGATGATAATGAATGGTGAATATGTAGATTTGTCAAAGACAAAGGGCATAAAAGAAAAGACTTTTGAAGATATAAGAACAAAGATAATAGAAAACTATGTCCTTATATCATTGGTGGATAAATATGGTGGAACATTGTCTATGAGTATAATTAAAAAGTTATATGATAAATACAACGATGTTAGAACTATAGAAAAGAAATTAAATGAGAACCCATACAAAGCGTTATGCGATATTAGTAGAGTAGGTTTTAAAAGTGCAGACGCTATATTGCAAAAATTAGAATCAGATAAAAAAATATTATTTCATGAACCATTAGTAACTTCTGTAAGTAGAATGTATTCTTGTATAGAATATGTTTTGCAGCAAGAGGAGTTGAAGGGGAATAGTTGTATTGTATTAAAGAACTTAAGAAGTGAATGTGATAAATTAACACCAGAATGTATTCATCATTTTGTAGAATGTATAAAGAGTAATGATGATAAAGTATACGTGGATATGGAGAATAAGTTGGTTGGGCTTAGAAACACTCGAAATAAGGAATTATACATATATAACAAGCTTGATAAAATGCAACAAAATTATAAAATATGGAGTTGTGAATCAGAAGCATATAGGGGAGTTGGAGAATTTAGTTTAACTGATGAACAATTGCATACTATAGATATGATATGCAATAATGGAGTTGGGATTCTAACGGCGGCAGGAGGCTCAGGAAAATCAGCAAGTGTCCAAGCTTTGGTTGAGATGTGTGACGATAAAAAATTAACATATAAAATGATGACACCTACAGGAGCTTCTTCTAAAGTATTATCTCAATATAGTAAGAAGGAATGTAGTACAATTCATAGGGGGCTAGGTTTTGGAAAAGGAGAAAACGGTGGTTTTGAATTTAATGAAGAAAATAAAATATCAGGGGATTTAGTTATAATAGACGAATTCTCTATGTGTGATATAAATTTATTTTATAATTTATTAAAGGCGATAGATGAAGAAAAGACAAAGTTATTATTAGTATTTGATCCGTACCAATTACCAAGTGTAGGTGTAGGAAATTTAGCGCAGGACTTATTAACTTCAGGTAGAATACCTGTGAATAGGCTTACAAAGATATTCAGATATGGCGAAGGTGGTCTTATGAATATAGCAACTTCTATAAGAAATAGTCAACAATTCTTAGTGCCACCGTTAAGTAAATACACTAAGGTATTCGGAGATAATAAAGATTTTGTATATTTTGAAAAGCAAGAAAAGCAAATATTAGACGGAATTGTTTATGTGTACAAGAACTTGTTGTCAAAAGGATATAGTATAGATGATATAATGGTATTAACAGCTCAAAACAAAGGAAATTATGGAACAGTTGCATTCAATAAACTTATACAATCTTTAATACAAAAAGGAAAGGGAAATCATTTCATCATGAGAGGAGATACAAAATTCTTCTTAGATGATAAGGTTATTCAGGTTAAGAATAATTATAAGCCTAAGTTATCCGAGTTGAATAAGAGTTCAGAAACAGCTATATTTAATGGAAATACAGGTATAGTAACTAAGGTTTGCTATGATAAGATAGAGGTTACATTTGATGATAATCTTGTTATAGAATATGAAAAAGAAGATTTAGATCAATTAGAACTAGGTTACTGTATAACAATACATAAGAGCCAAGGTTCGGCAGCTAAACAAGTTATAGTTGTAGCACCTAGACAGCATGCTTTTAATTTAAATTCAAATCTTCTTTATGTAGGAGTAACTAGAAGCAAAGAAAGATGTTTTATGATTGGTAATATAACAACAATTAATAGTGCCATTAAAAAGAAAGAGAATTTATTAAGAAAAACATGGGCAAACGCGTTCTATAATTAAGTAGAAAAGCCAATAATTTATATAAAAGTCTAGTTTTATAAAAATTAAAATAATAGGAGTGATTAAATGAAATATGTAATGAGTGATATACATGGTTGTTACGATGAATTTATAAATATGTTAGAGTTAATTAACTTTAATGAAGGTGATGAACTTTATATATTGGGAGATATATTTGATAGAGGAGATAAACCAATACAGATATTGGATTATATAATATCTCATAAGAATATTCATCTAATAAAAGGGAATCATGAGAAATTCTTTGAAGAGTTTTACGAATCAGGTGATGCACAATTATGGTATTATAATGGTGGTAATACAACTCATGAAGGAATAGTACATCAACCTTATTATTATGCTGATACATTATATAAGTATATTAAGAAACTACCTTATATAAAAGTAGTGGATAAATTTATACTAACACACGCAGGAGTTTATTTTCCTAGTAACTACGAAGAGTTAATCATTGATGAATTTATAGAGTTACAAGAAGAAGAGTTTTGTTTATGGGATAGAAGTAATATAGGGAATGAGAAGAAGTTTAAAGATTATACAATTATAGTAGGTCATAGTCCTGTGCAATCAATAACTAATAATTGTGATGATGTTAAGCTATTGCATAGAAATGGAACTATTTATATTGATTGTGGATGTGTATTTAAGAGAGCAAATGGTAAATTAGCTTGTTTGTGCTTAGATACTATGGAAGAATTTTATATCTAATTTCAAGGCAGCTTAACGGCTGTCTTTTCTTTTTAAAATTTTTAAATATAAATTAATAAAATATGTTGACAAAAACAAGAAAGATATGGTAATATAATATCAGGAGGTGAGAGAATGACTGCAAATGAGTTATTTGAAATTATAGCAGAACATTTTGATTATAACAAGAAAGAAATAATAACAAATGTAAATGAATTATTATTTAGTATTCATGAAGATCCAAAGAAGTTTGAATATGAGTTAGACAAGGCAAAAGAAGATTATGCATTAGATGACGAACCAGTTTGTCCTTCTTGTGGTGAAAACCTAACTGTGATAAATGAATTGGATGAAGATAGAGGAGAATATCAAGGATTTCCAGCTAATGAACATATGGTGTTAATAGGATGTGAAGATTGTTCATACATATTAAATTAATAAAAAATTAATAAAATAAAGGGGTGGTTTGATACTAAGAAGACTGTCGTGGGTTTGTAGTTTATTATTCTTAACATCTACAAGTATAATTAACTATCCTACCCCAACCTTTGCAGCAAGGCAACTAATTGATGTCGATTTGTACGAATTTAAAAATTGTAGAAATATATTAAGCGACCGAGACTTAAAGTTAAAGGAGTTAGAAATTCAAAAACAGAGAGAATTGGAATTAGAACAAGAGAGATTAAGACAAGAAGAGTTAGAAAGACAAAGAATTGAAGAAGAAAAGAATAAAATTGAATGGATTGAATTTGAATTAACATTTTACACTTCGCTACCTTCTGAAAATGGAGGATACACAGTAACATGTTTAGGTGAAGAACTTCAGTACGGAATGGTAGCTAACAATGTTCTCGATTTAGGAACGGAAATATATTTAGATGGATGGGGTGCATTTACCAATTCAGATAGAGGAGGGAGTAATTTTAATACAATAAACAGATTAGATGTTCTAATTGAAAGAAACTACGGAGAAAGCGATAACGAATATTCAAAGAGAGTTAACAGCATGGGAAGAGTTAAAGTTATGGGGTATATAGTTAAATAAAGGAGGTAAATATGGATAACTACACAAGAATGTTAGAACTTATGGACAAAGAAGAGTGTAAGGAATTACTTAATTATATATTACAAGACACAGTAGAGCATATAGGACTTCGTGTAATTACAAATAAGAATACAAAATTTACAAAAAAAGATTTAGAAGAGATAGAATATTGTCAAAATGGTTACAGATTTATTAAAAATTTATTAAAAACTTATAAAGATGAAAGGAAACAAGTGTATTAGCAATGTTGCTAAAATTGATTGTATTGCAAAAGGGGTAAAATTATGGAAGATTTAATTAAACAAGATCAGTTAAAAGAAGATAGAAGAAGAGTCAATCAATTCACTGCAGAGAGAATGGCAAGACAAAACAAAGATAATCTGCAAGAGAGATTAAAAGATTTATTTGCAACGTATCTCGATAGCGATGAGTGTAGATTTATGAGATTTTCACAACTAGAGGATTTAAGGAAGTTTTATGTATACATAAAGGAAAATTTATAAAATAGCAATTTTATTAAACTGAACGATGTGAATCAGCCAGTCAAATATATAAATTAATATAATAAAGGAGTTGTTTGAATGATTAAAGTAATTAAAAGAGATGGAAGACTAAAAGAAATGGATTTTTCAAGAATAGAAAGGGCTATAGATAATGCTTTCATAGAAGTATATTCTGAAGGACAAGATTATACTAATAAAATCAATAAAGTATTAATGAACATTTCAGATACTATTTTAAGCCTAAATGAAAATGCAGTCGGAGTTGAGGAAATTCAAGATATAATAGTTGATGAACTTGCTGTTATTGATAAAGATGTTGCTAAAGCATATCAAAACTATAGAGCGGAAAGAACTTTTGAAAGAGAAAAAAGAAGTGTGGCAAATAAGGAAATTGATGATATTATAAATTCTACATCAGAAGAAACTACTTCAAATGGCAATGTTGATGGAAGCAAAATTCAATCTATAAGAGCATTAGTTGCAAATGTATTTACTAGAAACTATGCAAGATATAAATATATACCTAAAGATATACAAAAGAAACAAAGGAAAGAAATGTATATTCATGACGAACAATATTTTGGATTACCTTTTTACAATTGCTGTAATGCTGAATGGCAAGATATGTTTGCAACTGGATTTGATTTAGGCACTACAAGAATAGAAACTCCTAAATCTTTAGCAACAGCGGTAAATGTATTAACACAAGTTGCGAGCCATATAAGTTCTAATTCATTTGGTGGAACTACTTTTGGAAACTTAGGAAGTGGGTTATTGCCTTATGCAAAGATGAGTTTACAAAAACATAAAGATGTTGCGAATTTATTTGTATCACCTGAAAAAAGAGAGGAATATGCATGGAATAGATTAGAAAAGGAGATTGAAGATTCTATGCAATCCTTAGAATATGAAGTTCAGACTTTGGTTACCAGTCGAGGAGAAACGCCATTTTTGACATTAGGGTTAGATTGTGCTAAAGAAGAATATTCTGAAGAAGATAGAAAAATACATAATATGATAATAACAGCAATTCTAAATCAAAGATTGAAAGGATTAACTGGTGGAGTTACTCCTGTTTTCCCAAAATTAGTTTTTCAATTAAAAGATGGAGTAAATTTAAATCCAGGTGAAAAAGATTATGAATTATTTAAACTTGCTGTAAAAGTAAGTGCAAATCGTCAATATCCTGATTATATAATGAGTGATAGATTGACTGAAATAATTGGTGGAATAAAGTTCCCTATGGGTAAATAATACTGCTCATATAAAATCCCACTCAAATCGGTGAAACCTAAGTCGAAAGATATGGCAATACCGAGTCGAAGGACTATGGTGACATAGTAAAGATGTAGAGACTTCGCAGAAGGTTTTGTAGACCAATATGTGTAAGTTAGTATTAACTAGCTTAATGTGGGAGATATATCTTTAGAGTAACTACAAACAAACTCTTGTGAAAAAGGTATATCAAGGTATAGTCCATGCTTATAGAAATATAAGAACAACATGTGTAGATCATTCAAATATGATGGAAAATTCAATTGGGGAGTTGTATCAATTAACATCGTTAGATTAGCAATCATGGCAAAAGGAAATGAAGAGAAATTCTTTGAATTACTTCAAGAACAATTAGATGATTGTGAGAGATTATTCAATATAAGATACAACATATTAAAAAACGTAAAAGCAAAACAAGCGCCTATATTATATATGAGTGGAGCTATTGCTAGACTAAATTCAGAAGATACAATAGAGAGACTTTTATATAAAGATTGGAGTTCGATATCTATTGGATATGTGGGATTACATAATTGCCTAAAGGCTTTATACGGAGAAGGTCTTGAAAATCAAAATATGGACATAGTTAAAAAAGGTGCAAAGATAATGCAATATATGAGAGATTTCTGCGATAGAAAGAAAGAAGAAACAGGCCTTGGATTCTCTTTATATGGAACTCCAGCAGAGACATTAGCAACTAAATTCTGTGAAGAAGATGTAAAAGACTTTGGATTAATAGAAGGTGTTAATGACAATGGATATTACGAAAATTCATTCCACTATCCGTCTAATAGCTTAATCTCACCATTTGAGAAGTTAGATTTAGAAGATTCTTTATCAAGAATATCTTCTGGCGGATGCATCAACTTTATAGAACTTGGAGATATGAGAAATAATCTTGAAGCAATGGAAGATATAATTAGGTACGCTTATACTAAAGCACACTTCTTAGGAATATCTTCGATATCTGATAAATGTTTAAAATGTGGATATGATGGTGAAATATTTACAAAACAAAACAGCGATTTTGATTTCCAATGCCCAAACTGTAAGAATGAAGATCCTATGACATTAAGTATAATTCGAAAATTATGTGGTTATTGTGGAAGCATATTCGAAAGGCCTACAGTGAAAGGGAAGATGAAGGAGATTAAGAATAGAGTAAATCATAAGGGGTGTAATTAATGAATTATTCAAAGATTTGCTTTGATGATACGGTCAATGGAAATGGATTTAGAACCTCGCTTTTTGTAAGTGGGTGTTCTAAACACCCTAAATGTGAGGGGTGTTGGAATAAGGATTTATGGTCGCATTCTTACGGTAAAAA
This sequence comes from Clostridium cuniculi, assembly GCF_004353185.1. Lineage (GTDB taxonomy): Bacteria > Bacillota > Clostridia > Clostridiales > Clostridiaceae > Clostridium > Clostridium cuniculi. The sequence goes on from NZ_SMUS01000011.1 coordinate 113,368, forward strand.
ATATACAAATGAGACGGAAATACAAATATTAAATAGCTTATCTAAGCCTTGGGTGAAGGGATTATCTATATTAGGTGGAGAACCAACAGATAATTTAGAAGATGGATGTCTTATAAGATTAGTTAAAAGATGCAAAGAATTATATCCAAACAAAACTATCTATTGTTGGTCAGGTTATACATTTGAAGAGTTGATAAAAGACGATTTATGTTTAGAATTTTTACAATATATAGATATGCTGCGAGATGGTGAATATATAGATTCATTAAAAGATATAACTCAATATCTATCAGGCTCAAGCAATCAACGATATCTTGATGTAAAACAATCATTAAAAGAGGGTAAGTATATTAAATATAAATTTATGTAAATTAACAAATTGAGGTGATTAGTATAGAGATAAAAGGATTCGAAGGAAGATATGAGATATTCCAGGATTGTACAATAATTAGTTTACTTACAAATAAACCTATATGCCAATGGAAAGATAATGTTGGCTACCTGCAGGTCAAATTAAAGAAGAATGGTAAAAATTATTATAAAAGAGTCCATAGATTAGTAGCTGAACATTTTATAGAAAATCCAAATAATTTACCACAAGTAAATCATATAGATGGTGATAAGACCAATAATAATATCAATAATTTAGAATGGACTAATAATAAGGCAAATACTAAACATGGGTATGATAATAACCTATATCATTCTAAGCATAGATGTATAGGAATAAAAGTATTTGATAAATATGGGAATTACCTAAATACATATAAATCAATTAGAGAAGCTGCAGATCAATTAAACATAAATAGAAAAACATTAAGCAGAATTTTATTTGATAGTAAAGTAAATAATTATAATTATTTATTCGAAGCAATATTATAATAAAAATTAATATATAAAAGGAGAGATTATTAATGATTAAATTTTTTACAATATTATTTTTAGTATATTACATATTTAGAGTATTTAACCCAAGCTTTATGGTAGGAACATTTAATAAATTAAATGAGGATTTTAAAAATTTTAACAATGCAAAAAATGATGAAGAAAGAGAAGAAATAGCAATAAATAGAATTGCTGCTATATTAGGTAGGTTAGTTTTACTATGTATCACTATAATTCCATTAACTATAGCAGAGATTATATACATATTTTCGGCGGTACAATACGGAAGCAAAATAATAACTATAGCATTTATAATATGGTATTTCTTATTATTAGTCTTAGATATTATAATAAGTAAAACAAAAGAAGATAAATTTGAAAAAGTTAAGAGATTTAGTTTTAAAAGATTATTTATAAATGCAATTAACGTAGTTTATTTTGGCTATATGTATTATGTATTATTTTTAGTATAAGAGATAAGGAGAGATTGAATTATGAAATTAAGAGGATTTGAATTTATTACAATGGAACAAGCAAGAAAGGATTTTGGGGAAGACCTATCAATTGCAAAGCCTAAATTAGCGAAAAGAGGAACTAAATTGGCGGCTGGATATGATATCTATGCACCATATAACATTATATTAGCTCCGGGTGAAGAAATTAATGTTCCTACAGGATTAAAAGCATATATGCAACCAGGAGAAGTATTAATGGCATTCCCTAGAAGTGGATTAGGGTTTAAATACTACTGTAGACTTGCCAATACAGTTGGAGTTATAGATGGAGATTATTATAACAATTCTAATAATGAAGGTCACATGTTTGTCAAATTAAGAAATGAAGGAACAAAAGAAATGGTTATTAAACAAGGTGATGGAATGTGTCAAATGATTTTTATGCCCTTCCTTTTAGTAGATGGTGATAGTTTTGATAATGGCGAAGAAAGAAAAGGTGGATTTGGATCTACAACAGGGGTGAAATAATATGAAGACATTAATAATTCTTATAATAGCATTGATATTCTCTATATTCATGGCAGTAGATAAAGATGGAGTAAAAATAAATAATAAAACAATTCAGCTTATCCTAAAAGAGTGGTATATTGCTTTATAGCATTAATACTATTTGCATCAATAATCTCCTGGTTTACCATACTACCAATATTAGGACTACTATCATTACTATAATACATAAACACTTAGGTTAATCCTGGGTGTTTTTCTTTTCTAAAAATTAAAATATAAATTAACAAAATATGTTGACAGAATGAAAATACCAATATATAATAATATACATAAGGTACAAGTTGCCAAATAAATTAAGAGGTGATTGAATGGAAAAAGTATTAGAAATTATCGATCGATTAAGATCAACTACAAAGACAAATGAGAAATTAGCAATATTAAAAAATAATCAAGATAATGAATTGCTAAAAGAAATTCTATATTATACATATAGTGATAAGAATTATGGTTTTAGCGAAAAGCTGCTAAGACAAGCTATGGAATCATATGAAACTAAATTTATTCTAACTTGGAAAAACTACAAAGATATGTTAGATGAATTATCCTCTAGCAACATCAACGATAAACTAAGAGAAGAAACATATGAATTCCTTTCTTTATATGGTGAAGAAGAACGTGATTTATATATTAATATAATATCAAATGATTTAAAGATAGGAATGAATGTAAAATCAATAAATAAAGCTATTTCTGGATTAATACCTATATTTGGTGTTCAGCTAGCAGAATCTTTCTTTAAACAAAAAGAAGGTTTCTTGGATGGAAAAGAATTTATTCTATCTACTAAACTTGATGGGAATAGACTTGTGGCTATTAAAAACAAAGATAAGGTTGAATTTAAAACTAGACAAGGTAAAGTAATGGAGGGATTAATTGAATTAGAAGAAGAATTTAAAGATATCCCAAATGGAATTGTTTTAGATGGTGAATTAATTCTTAAAAACGATAAGAACTTACCTTCAGATGAATTGTTTAGAGAAACTATGAAAGTTGCTAGGAAGAAAGGAGAGAAGAGAAATTTAGAATTCCATGTGTTCGATTGTATTGAATTAGATGGATTTAACAAGGGTTATGATCCTACTCCTTGTATAGAAAGAAAACAAAAGGTTTCTAATTTAATTAAAAATAAAAAGTGGTTAATTTAGGTTCCTGCTTTATATATAGGGAAAGATACCAATATGATAACTAAATTATTAGATGAAGCTATTTCGAATAATCAGGAAGGCATAATGATTAATATAGCAAACTCAGGATATAGTTGCAAGAGAAACAAAGACATTTTGAAAGTTAAAAGGATGACAAGTTATGATTTACGTATAGTTGGATTCGAAGAAGGTTCTGGCAACTTCAAATCAATGTTAGGAGCTGCCTTAGTTGACCTTAGGGGAGAGAATATAGTTGGTGTAGGTTCAGGGTGGACTATAGAAGATAGGCAAGAGATATGGAGGAATCAAGATAAATATTTAGGTAGAATTTTAGAGGTTCAGTTCTTCGAAGAAAGTGTTGATTCAAAAACTGGATTGCCAAGCCTACGTTTTCCGGTTGCCAAATGCATCAGAGAAGAAGGAAAAGAAGTTTCTTACAACTAATGATATAAATTAATAAAGTTAATTGACAAAATAAAGGACAAGTTATATAATAGCTATACAAACATAATATGTAAAATTAATAGATTAAAAGGAGAGTTTAAAAATGGTTAAGATGGTGGGGATTAAAAATTTAGAATTGGGATCACTAGTAAATAAAATTATAGAAGAAAAAGTTGAATTAGCAAAAGAAAATAAACAATTAAGACAAATAGCCAAAGATTTAAGTATAAGAATTCAACAATATGAAGAGTTTTATGGAACATTAGAAAACAATATTGGCGAACTGAACATTGCTGAAAGTGGTTATAGTGAAGATGATATTGTTGATTATAAAGCATGGGAATCACAGCATGACGATTTTGATGCAGCAGCAAAAGCTTATGCAGAATATTATAATTAATACATAAATAGAAGGTGTAAAAAATGAATATGTACGAAATTGAATGTGAATTAAAAGTTCATCACTTATATAGTGTAGCAGCTAATAGTCTAGAAGAAGCTAAACAATATCTTGAAAAGGAAAGATATATACATGATATTGATAATAATGTAAGGATATTGGACAAAGTGTTCCTAGGAAGTGTTAGCAATGAAGTAGTTAATTCTAATATAAGGTGGGAAGATTGATGGTTAAGTTAATAGCTTTGATATTATTAATAACAATATTTTTAATTATGTTTATTACTGCTATATGTTGTTTAGTTATGGCAAGTCACACAGATGATTTTTGGCTAGGCGAGAAACAATATGAGAATGATATAAATTAATATAAAAATAAAACGAGGTGATTATAATGATAAAACAAACTAAAGTAAGAACATTTTCTGCTGAGTCTATTACAAAATTAGAAAATAAATTAAATGAATTCTGTAAAGATAAAGAGATTAAAACTATACAATATCAAATAGATAATAATTTATGTCTATATAAACATATAGCTATGGTTGTATATGAAATCATAACACATTAAAATTGAAGTTTTATAAAAATTAATAAAAAAGAAATATAGTGTAGGAAACTAAACCGTATTTATAGTAATTTAAATAATACTTTCATAGAGAAAAATAACGAAGAGTACAGAATAAATAGTTGTAATAAAAGTAGTTAAGATAGTAAACACTATG
>NZ_SMUS01000012.1 GCF_004353185.1 Clostridium cuniculi
TTATTACTTATTAAAAAAATATTTTATTTTCTTAATAATTTACTGTATATAAATATTATTATATATTATTTTAAGAATATCTTATTGTAATCATTTAACTTTTTCTTTCTAATATATTATATTGTCATTTGATATAATTTATGTTTTTTGTTATTATTAATAATATTTAATGTATGGGTATAATATGAAAGGGTTAATTAAAGGTTAATATATGATTGATATCTACAATAATAATAAAAAAATAATTGGATCAATAATAAAATTTAATAGAATAAATAATAATATTAGTCAAAAACAATTATCAAAGGGGATATGTGTACCATCATATTTAAGTCGTATTGAAAATGGTGAATTATTGCCTAGCGAGGATGTCTTATCTATAATTTTTAATAGACTTGGCCTTGAGTTTAATGATTCTCCAGACTTTATAAATAAAGGTACACGCTATTTAAAAGATTTTTTTAATAGTCTAAACTTTAATGAATTTGATTATACAAATAAGTTGTTTGATATACTAGAAAAAGAGGAAGATAAATATATAGCTTCTCCCTTAATTATTGACTATCTGTTAGCAAAGCTTGCACGATATTCTTCTACCTCTTCTAGAGATAAGTTCGAAGATTCTAAAAATCTTATTTTATCGTCATTTCATTTGCTATCAAATAAACAAAAATTTATATATAATTTTTATGCTGCAATTGACATATTACTATTATCTGATAATAAACAATTAGGAAAAACTTTACTTCAAGAAGCCTTAAGCTATAAAGAAAGTGGACATTGTTATTTTTGGTTATCATATTCTTACAGAATAGAAAATAACCCTATAAAAGCTTATGATTCAATTCAAAAAGCATTAAATTTATATGTTGCTGAAGGAAATATAATAAGTATCATGGATACTTATGAAAAATTAGCAGAAGTTTATTTCATGTTAGATAATTATAGTGATGCTATTCATTATTTGGAAATTTCCTTAAATATGGCTAAAAAATTTAAAAATATCTATTTTATTGAGCATATTAATTCTATTTTATCCTGGTCTTATTATAGATTAAATGATTATGAAAAGTCATTAGAATACTTAAATTATAATACAGGTTTAATAGATCACCGCATAATAATTCCAGATACTATTATTAAATCTTTAATTTATTTTTCATTAGGAGATAAAACATCCTTAAATGCTATTATTAATCATTTAAATACTGAATATACATTACAACATGTTAGCTCAGAGTTGTCAATTTTAATTTATGAATTATTTAATATATTTATTAGTGATGATAATTATATTAAAAACCCTCATTGGGAAGAAATATTAATTAAAATCATTAATAACATTAAAAAGTTAGTAGAGCTAAAAAAGGTTTTTACCACTTTATTAAAAGATTATTATATAATTAATAGACGCTATAAAGATGCTTTGTTTTTATAAAAATAGAGAGGTTGTCCAACGACACCCTCTCTATTTTTATGTAAATCTAATTCTATTTATAAAACTCTTGTGTTGCATATACCTTATTTCCTATTTTATATACACCTACACCTATACTATCAAAATTCGTAGATAATATATTTTTCTTATGCCCTTCAGAGTTCATCCAGTTTGTCATAAATTGATTTGCTAATGCTGTTGGGTCAGTAATTCCACCTATGTATGCAATATTTTCTCCCCACGCATTATATGTAACTCCATCAGCCTTCATCTGTGTAGTTATATAATTACCATTTAGATCTGTATGACTAAAATAATTTTTATCCCCCATATCTTGAGATTTAATTCTCGCATACTTCTCCATAGTTGTATTATAACTTAATGCTGGAACTCCAGCCTTTGCTCTTTCTTCATTTACTTTATTATATATAGCTTGTTCAACTTCTGCCATAAATTTCTCATTAACAGTTGCATTATTATCTACAGTACTATTATTGTCTGTACTTTCTCCAGTTGATGGTTTTGTTACTGTTGAAGTAGATCCATTTACCGGTCTACTTGGTCTATTAGGTCTAGATACAGTTACTCTTCTAGCGTTATTACTACTATCAATTGTAGCTGCATTCGCTTGCACCCCACCAACAAATATACTTCCTAATAATACTAATGAAATTATTTTCGATTTCATTTCCATTCCTCCTATAATTTGAACTATTATCCATAATTCATTTTTAGTCGTTATGTACTTTTACGTCTTTAACAACTTGTCCACTTGATAATAACACAACAATTTAAATTTTATAATAGTAGATTGTTGGTTAAAATATATTATATATCCTGTAAAAAAAACAATTATCATATATGGTTAAATAATGATACTAATTTATCTCATAATTTTATAAAAAGTCGACCTGTTGATATGGTACTTTTATAATAATATATTAATTAATTTTATCATAAATATATCATATCTTTAGTCGATTTTTATTTAATTCTTTTATTTTACACGTAATTGAACTTACACTCTGAAAAATCAAAATAATCTCTATACTCAAATCTGCATATACCTTCAAATTCATTCTCATTCCAGAAATTATTTCCTATTATATTACTAGAATTGATTAATTCACTTATTTCATTATAATCTATTGTGTTCCCATTATCCTTTATACATTGTTTTAAACATCTTAATATATCTGATTCTTCTCCATAGTTTTTTAAGCTTTCAGAATCAGTGTTTACTATTATATGATTTACTCTGAAAAATTTATTGTTTTCTATTTTTTTAGCTATATCTGTATCCTTTACAGCCAAAAGTGATTTAATTTTTATTCTCATAAATTATCCCTCCTAAATCCTCTTGTATACCTTTACATTATTAATATATATTCAATTATTTTTTAAATAATACTAACAATATTTTTTTATTTTAATTATAAAATGGTAATAATAACAATGTATCATTATTTATAATTAACATAAAACAATAATAGAAAGTATATTTTTATTCTTATCTTATAGGAGGTTAAAATGAAAAAGCACAAAAGCCAAAAAATTAAAGAAGTAATTCACCAAAGTGACGAAGATCTTAATCTACATGAAATAAAAGCTAGAACAGGTGCTGGAAATGGATATAAACATCATACCCCTAATAATCATCATGTAGAAACTGCAAAAGAAATAAGTGATTCTGATCCAATTCATAAAAGCCATAAAATAACAAATGTTATTAACGAACATGATGGCAATTTAAATTTACATGAAATAAAAGCTAAAACTGGTGCTGGAAGTGGTCATAAACATCATCATCCTAATGATAATGACGTAGAAACTGAAAAAGAAGTAAATATATTTAATAAAACTTATAAAAGCGATAAAATTAAAGATGTTATTGAAGAACATGATGGTGATTTAAATTTACATGAAATAAAAGCTAAAACTGGCGCTGGAAGTGGTCATAAACATTAAAAGATAAACATAATGTCTTACTTTTCAAAAAAAAGTAAGACATTATGTTTATCTCCAAAAATAAGGTTCATATATTCTTTTTAGCTTTTTAACTATTTCATTAGATTCGTTTTTATTTACCTTTAAATTTTTTCCTTCTTCAATACTTTCAAAAGTTATTATGTTATCAGATTTAGTTAGTTCTTTAATATAATTAATCATATTCTCTTTAATTGCTTGCTTATTATATATTTTTATATAAGAATATCCTGGAAAATCATCAGAACTATATTTTAAAATTTTAAACTTCTCTGTATATTTAAGCTTCTCCATTTCTAAGTATAAATTTTTTATCTTATCATTTTTATCTATTAGCATCAAATAAACTGCTCCATATCTTTCTGGCAACTCTTCTTTAATATAATTTCTATAAGGAGATGATCTAAGAGCATTATAAATTCTTTTTTCTGCAGAATTTTTAAAATCACCATAATAAATCATTACGGAATCTTCAACTACTACATTAACAAAACAATGAAAATTATTCTTTTTAAATAACTGTAAAAACTCTTTTGTCTCTGAATGTGTCATCTCATATACTTTTAGATATCTATTATCTTTTACATCAAATAATATAGCTCCATCCATAGCAATAACAGGAAGTTTTATTCTAATATCCTTTAAGGCTTCTAACAGTGCAGCTGGGGTTCTCATGGTTGCAATAGTAAATTTAAGTCCATCATCTAACATCTTATTTAGCTCAATTTTACTATAAGGCGTTAGTGTATCATTCATATTTAATAAAACTTTATCTAGTTCAGAAACAAATAATATGTTATCTCTTTTCTTTCTAGGAATTCTTGCAGTATTTATTATTAAAGCTAAAATTATACCAATCATTGTATCTATAACTCTATTAAAAACAAAGAAATACGGATTTCTATCAGTAAGATGGTTAACAACTATACTTAAAAAAACTACACAAGAAAAATATGATGAATTTTTTTTATTTATTATTACCGTTGTATATATAACAGGTATTATTAATATTGATATTATTACATACCTAATAAAATCATTTTCAAATGGTAAGAAATAATACTCTATTAATATCATTAATAACCCATAAAATGCTCCTATCATAGTTCCTATAGTTCTTTGTATTGCATTCGCCTTTGCATTACTAGAATATGGTTGCATACACCATAAAACTGACAATGCAGTATAAAATGGTGCCCCTTGTCTTCCTCTAAGTAAATAAATAATAAATCCTAACAGTACCCCAACTGATGATTTAATAATACGCATTCCTATTGGTGGAAGTGCTGCTGATTTAAACCTCATTAATATCCTCCATATCTTTTTTATTTTATTAAATTATAATTTAACACAAAGTTAATATATCATCATCAATTATTTTATGCAATAAAAGTCTTATGTATGGTTAACAATAGTAAATACTTCTTCTACATTTACTTCTCTACTACAAATAGTGACAATACATTATATTGCCACTATTTGAATATCCACATGCTTCAATTTTTACTTAGAACACTCTCGCAGATAATTTTCTTCAACTTTTGACCAATCTAGTATATTCCAAATATTTTTTACATAATTAGCTCTCAAATTTTTATATTTTAAATAATATGCATGCTCCCATACATCAATTGTTAATATGGGCTTCATCTTAAAAATTAATGGTGAATCTTGATTTGATGTTGAAATTACATCAAGCTCACCCTTTTCATTAACTACGAGCCACGAATATCCTGATCCAAATTGATTTATGGCTCTCTTTGATATTTCATCTTTTAAATTTTCTATATTACCATATTTCTTATTAATTTCCATTGATAACTTACCACTTGGATATTTCTTAGGTCTTTGTGATAAAATAGAAAAATATAAATTATGATTAGCTACACCTCCTCCTTGATTAATTACATCCTTTCTTATTTCTTTAGGAACTTTTTCAACATTATAAAGTATTTCTTCTAATGTTTTTCCTTCAGTAAATTTTTCATATCCCTCAAGGACTTTATTTAGCTTATCTACATATCCTTGTAAATGCTTTGTATAATGTATACATACTGTTTCTGTATCAATATAAGGCTCTAAATCCTTATATTTATATTGTAATGGCCACTTATCATATTTCATACACTCTCCTCCTTCTTATTTTACTAATATTTTATTTATGATTTTTATATTCATAAATATTATTATTTTTTTAAATATATAAAAAAAAGAGCTAGTATTTGTACTAACTCTCATAATAATAACATTATTTATTTTTTCTTGATATTAAATAATAAGGTACTGCAACAAAGAATATTCCACCAATCATATTTCCTAAAGTTACGATTCCTATATTATATGCATAACCTGCAATACTTACAGCTGCTGTGCCTGGAGATAAAAGTCCAATTGTAAGTAATGTCATATTAGCAACACTATGTTCAAATCCAGCTGTAATAAATATAAATAGACACCAGAATATCATTATTAATTTTGAAACATCATCTTTACATCTAAAAGTACACCATACAGCTAAGCAAACTAGCATATTACAGAATAACCCTCTAAAGAATAATTCTTGAACTGGTAAACTCATTTTCGTAGCTGAAGTATTTGCTATAAATTCTCCAACTGGCCCTTTTGCAAGTCCTGTTAAATAAAACATATATCCTGCTAATATTGATCCAACTAAGTTACCAATAAAACTAACTATCCATACTTTTATAGTATCTATCCAAGATAAGCTTTTATTTAATGAGCCTACTGCCATTATAAAATTATTTCCAGTAAATAATTCTGAACCTGCAAAAACAACTAAACTTAAAGCTCCACCAAATGCAATTCCCATAACAATCTTAGTTGCTGGAGATGATGCCGCTGTTAACAATCCTCCAATTGTAAATATAAGCATTATGGCCATACCTACAAAAATTCCTGCTAACATTGCTGAAACAAAATATCCTAACTTATTATTTTTTAATAAATCACTTTTTGCTTTAGCTGCTACTGCAACTTTATTAATTTCTTCATTAAACATATTATTCCCCCTATATCATTGTTATTTAAATAACAATTTATAAGGTTATTATATATTCTTTATAAAAAATATACAGTGATTAAAATCACGAAATTCTATTATTTTTAGTAATTTTTACTTATACTTTTACATTTTCATTCCTTTTTGTATTAATTTTTCTCTATATATTGTGATTTTAAAAATTTTTTAAATATATCTCACTATTTCTTATAACTCTAATTCTCTATTCCGCCCTTAATATTGATATTATTTTATCATTCTATGTTTTTAAATAATATAATAAAAATATCTCCTATAATAAACAAGTTATAGGAGATATTTTTATTATTATATAATTTTATTACTGCCTATTATAATAGTTTATTCCATCATTAGGCTTAAAATATGTTCTAATATATCCATCTGTTGATACAAATACTATCTCATTTTTTTCCTCATCATAGTATATCTCATCACCATCTTCTGCTTCTGTTTTATGTTTTGAAGTAGATGAATTAATAACTTCATTAGCACCTTTTAGATATTCTTCTTTTGATTTATAACCAAATTCACTTCCATGTTTCTCGAAATGATCTTCCCACAATATTTCATTACGGAACTCTAGTGAAACATTGTTTTCTTGGGTTCCAAAGTTTGTCCTAATTTCTTGCCAATTAATATCTATATTAAATAATTTACCCAAAAGTAAAACTATAAGAACTAATCCTGCAGCTATAATATTTCTAAATGTTTTTTTCTTGCTGTCACTTTTATAATCCTTATGGATATTATCTTTATTATTATTTATCTTTTCACTTTTACTATTCTCTATGTTATATTCTTTATTATTGTTTTTATTTTCCTTTCTACATTCACTACATCTTTTAGGTAGTTCTAAATTTTTATCATTAAAGAATTTAATCTCTGAATCCGATAATACAAATTCTTTACCACATTGCTTACACTTTCTTTTTATCACTTTTAACCTCCCATTAGCTTATTTTAATATTATAAAATTATTTAACTTTAAAATATAATTAATATGTTATCATATAATCTAAAAAAGTTCTTTAATAAATTTATAATATTATAAATTTATCACAAACTAAATGTATATCTCTTTATTAAATCTATTTAGGTGGTGATATTTTTGAAAAAATTTTTAGAGTATCTATTCATTATTGAAGGAATATTATTTGGAATAATAGGCGTATTATTCTTTATAAATCCTTTTAGTACTTTAGCAAGTTTTATTAATATTTGTGGAGTGTTAATAATTCTTGCTGGTATATTTAGTATTATTAGATCTCTTACTTCTGCTAATAATGTTTTTTTAATAGTAAATGGTATAATTTCAATTTTATTCGGTTTACTTTTATGTTTCTCCCCTATAGCAACAATTAATAGCCTTGCTCTATTCTTTGGTGCATGGGTAATTATTAGAGGAATTTACTTATTTATAATGGCAATTAAATATAAAAATTTAGGTTTTAATTTTCACACTGTTTATATTCTTCTTTTATTTATTTTAGGATTATTAATATTATTTAATCCTTTAATCACGGTATTGACAACACCTTATATTATAGGTACTTTCTTTATAATTTCAGCAGTATGTGAAATATATTTAGGCTTTAAAATTTAGATATATTATAAAAAGTGTTTTATCATATTTTGATAAAGCACTTTTTATATTTACTCTAATAATTTTCTATATAATATATTATAAATAGTTTAATATGTTATTTTCAATAACTTTTTATTTCTTTATAATTTTAACAATTCATTCATCAATAAACTTGGTTATCTCCTTATTAAACTTATCTCTTTCATCATAAAAGGTAGCATGCCCGCTATTTAAAAATTTCACTAATTTACTGTTCTTTATTAGTTTTTTCTGCTCTTCTGCTAAAGGAAATAAACAAACTTTATCATGAATACCATGTATAATTAAAGTTTCAACCTTTATTTTTTTCATATCATCAAATAAAGATTCTTCATCTAACCAAGTTTGTGCAATTTTTGCTGTTGACCATCCAGCAGCTTGTAGTCCTAGTTGAAAAAACCATTCCATAAAAGGTTTACTAACTTTTTTGTAAAAAAACATATCTCCAAAATTTCTTAACATCTTAGGCCTATCACTATATGTTCCCTCTATTATTTCTTCAACAGCCTTTCTACTTATTCCATATGGAAAATATGAACGCTTAATAAGACTTGGAGCAGCTGCTCCACAAAGAATTAGCTTATCTACTCCTTTGCCCTTATGTCTTGCCATATATCTTATAGCTATAGCACCTCCTGTAGAATGCCCTAATAATATAAAATTATCTAAACATAATGTATCTACTACTGTCTTTATATCATCACTTAATGTATCATAATCATATCCACATACCGGTCTATCAGAACTTCCAAATCCCCTTTGATCTATTCCAATACACCTATATCCTTTGTCAATTAAATAATCATATTGATATTCAAATAAATCATGGCTTCCTGGCCATCCATGTAAAAAAACAATAGTCTTATCTGCTTTTTCATTAAGATCTTCTACATATATTTTTACATTTGATTCACCCTTAACATAATATCCCATTCTTTTACTCCATTAAATTAAATATTTATTATAGATTATTCTAAAAAATATTTAATTGTTCTTATGAAACAAAGATTCTACAAATAATACGAACTGATTTTTAAATAAATTTATTCTTTAAATATGAACTATATTTACATCTTTTAAGATTACTAGGGAAATCTAAATTTATAATTTAATAGTATTTTTAGAAAGGATAATATTTATGAACAAAAATAATACTAGTAACTATAAATATGTAATTGCAATATCAAGTTTTATATTAATGGCTACATCCTTTAGTATAATTAATAGTGTAAGCACTATACTTATAGCTCCAATTACTATAGCAAATAATTTTTCTTTAAGTGAATATTCTTTTTTATTCACAATAAATGCAATAACTATCTCTATATTTTCGCCTCTAGTTGGTACTTTACTTAATAAAATTAATATAAAGATCATAATGTCAATAAGCTCTATTCTTGCTGGTGTAGGATTTATACTATATGGTTTTGCTAATAGCATATTCCAATTTTATGGAATAGGAATAATAGTCTCTATTGGCATATGTGGATTAACTACAATTCCAATATCAACAATGATTTCAGATTGGTTTGAACCTGAAAAAAAAGGTTCTGTTATGGGTATAGTTTTTGCTGGGATAGGTACAGGTACTTTTTTCTGGATGCAATTAGTTTCTAAAATTTTAGAAACACATAGTTATAAGATTGTATATCTATTATTAGGTAGTATTGTTCTTGTATTCTCTCTTACTATAAGCTTATTTATTGCCAAAAGACCACTACAATCCTACAAAAAATCAAAAGAACTTGTTGAAAATAATAAAGATGCTTCATCAAATAAAAAATCTTTAAATTTTAGCACGATTTCCGCTTCTACAAGCTTTTGGTATTTTTCTATTGGACTTTTTTTGTTTGGAATAAGCTTTGCTGGAATCAAACAGCATTATCAAACATATTTATCTTTTTTGGGCTATCCTCTTAGTTTTAATGCAAATATGGGATCTATTTTAGCACTAATAGGTGTATTTACAAATATTATTGGAGGATTTTTATTTGATAAATTTAAACTTAAAAATATATTAACTCTCTTTGGCATCATTACTTGTGCAAGTATAATATTCTTATTGCTTTCAAAAACAAGTATCTTTGTATATCTATTTATAATATTATATGGAATGACAATGTGTATGGCTTCAGTTTGGCCATCAATTGGTGTAAGCAAGATATTTTCCAATGAAAATTACTCCGTAATATTTGGTATCTCTAGTATGTTTAATACTATAGGAGCATCAATAGGCCCATTTTTATCAGGTATTATTGCTGATACATCATATGGATACCCAGCTGCTTGGATAATATATTTTGTTCTAAATGTAATATGCTATGCATTATTTATTAAGTCAGTTAAATAATATGAATATTTATTCATATTTAAGTTTTTTATTAATAAGAAGAGTTAGTTTTTACACTAACTCTTCTTATTAAAATTATTACACATCTTTACACTCATTTAGTAATCGTATATAATGATTAGCTTCTCTTAATACATGGTCAGCAAGTAGTGGTAGTATTATAGATTTTATCTTACAGTCAACTATCCCCTTTGTACCTGCTTGCTTAAAATCTCTTAACTTAATAGTTTCCATTAATGTGTCACTTGTAACGCTAGGCATTGTGAGCTCAGTAGCATCATCAGCCTTTTGAATTAATTCACTAAACTCATTTGCAAATTTATTTGAAGTACTTATTAATTCATTTTCACTAGGGTCAAGTAATCCTCTAATAAAAAAAGAATGCTCCATCATAATTCGATCCCAAAATAGCTCAGTTTTCTTAATATTTTCTTTATTTATATCTTTATTTAATTCAAGCTCCTTTATATATGAACGATATAATTTACCCTCCCGTATTATATGTTCTATAAGTAATGGGTAATTCACAGTAAATAATTTACAACATAACATACCATCTAAAATTCTCATTTTAAAATCTATTAGGCAGTCTAATAATTTTATAGCTCTAATATTTAAATTCTTTACACTATTCACTATCTTACTATCAATACTATTGATAGTTTTACAATCTAAAGTTTCTTCCATCCGTGTTATTTTATGATTAATATCTATTCCTGTATAGTATTTTGTCTTCTTCTCTGCTTCTAATGTATACTCTGTAAAAATTTCTCCAGAATCTATTACTGATTCTCTAATCCTTCCATTACTCAATTTAACTGTATCTAATAAAAGCTTTTCAAAACTTACTTTATAATGTTCTGCCTCTTTAGAGAGTTTTGTATTTTTCGGTGTAAATCCCGCCTCTAAAAATAATGAATGTTCCTTCATAATTCGTCCAAAAAAAAGATGTAATTCTAGAGATGAAGTAATATATTCTTCTTTACTTATCATAGTTTCCTCCATTTAATTTTTCTATATTATACTCCTTTTTAAAGAATTATGTTCTTACTTTATATGAATTTATACTTCTATATAATTAATATTTAAATTCAATTAAAAACTATAAGAGTATAGCTACAAAACTATTAAATTATATTTATAAATATATTTACATATTATTAGAACTGTTGGAACATTTTTTATACTATTTCATATATATATACTATAAACGAAAGTTTAAATAAGTAATTAACAAAGGGAGAATTAATTATGGAAAATAACTTTGAAATATTAAATGATTCATGCATGGATTTAATTGCTGTTGATACTGCTTCAGCTACTCGTCCACCAAGCAAACCTAATAATACTGTTGATTTTTGCTGTGCTGCAAATTTACCAAATAACTTTAAACTTGCTGCAATGCCTAAACCTACAATTCTATATGATTTAGATAATTTATTTTGTAAGATTGAACCTAAATGCTCTGAAGGTCCAAGTTGTTGTAAAAGATTTGATATAAGAATTGTAGGTTCTATTCCATTTATCGTAAATGCAATTGTTACTAAGGAAAAAAATCAATGCAGTACTGCTGAAACAGATTGTCCTATAAAGATATCTTGCGCATGTGTAGTGCCTGTAGACAAGGTTGTTTGTAATGTATGTAGCTATGAAGCTGCTATTGAAGCTTGTGCATTTTTAGAGTTAAAATTAAAAAGCTGTAGTTGTGTAACTGTAGAGAATTTAATGGCTAACAGATGTGAAACTCAATGTAAACCTAACTGCGCAGTAGTTTTTACAGGTAAGTTTAAACTTCCAAACTGTGATAAACCTAAAAGTGTAAATTGTTATTAAGTTTAAAGTAAAATTTTCATAAAATAAATTTGATTATTTTGTGATTTATAGATTTTAAAAGAGGAGTTGTATCAGATTTAATATTAACTCTAATACAACTCTTTCTCTTAATCCCCAAGATCTTACACATATATTTTAACAATTTATTTCTGATTATATAAAATTATAATAGAAATTAAAACATTACTTATGTAATTATTCTAAAATAATTATTCTCTCAACAAATCTAATGTACTGCAATCAACACTCCCCTCACCTTTAACTATTTCTGTATAATCTAAAATTTTAACATCATACCCTAATCTCTTTAACTTATTACCTATACTTATATTACTTGTAACCAACTTTTTATCTCCTAAATAAACAATATTAGTAGCAAAATTATCAGCTTCTTCTTTAGTTACATCTATTATATTTTTTATATATTTTTCAACAACTTCTTTATCATAAACATATGGAGATACTAAGGCAGATTCTTTCCCTATTAAACTAAAAACACAATCTAAATGTAACATACTATTATCAAAATTAATTGATATAACTTCTTTTTTTATTCCCTTAAAAATTAATACTTTTTTCAATTCTTCAATAGCATTTAAATTTGTTCTACTACTTACTCCTACAAAAATAATTTTATCTCCAACAACTACATCTCCACCTTCTATATTATTTTGCATAATGTAATAATCAAGCTTTTCTTCTAAAGCTAATTTTTTTATAGGCTCAATCTCCACTTTCCTTTCCTTTAATGACATTTTACTTATAAATAAAACATTTTCTATTACAAAGGCTACATCTTTTATATACACTTGTTTTGAAGATTTGGTAATATCGATAAATATAACTTTTACATTATTTTCAATTAAATAATTTATGTATTTATTATATTGATTAAGTGCTAAATTATAATCTACTTTATTATAATGTTTATTTGATTTATTAGTTATTCTATAATTAGCTGGATAACATAGTAAACAAGATTTTAATTTATCACATCCATTATTTATATGTATTTTCATTCATCATGCTCCTTTTATATATTTATATTTTAGTTTTTCTTATATCATATAAAAAATGTATTCTTAAAATTAAAAAATAACTACCCACCTTGTTAATATACTTCCTACCAATCTCTTGATAATATACCTACTTATTATGTAATATTGTATTTTTCTTTTATCACAAGTAGAAAATGCTTTACATATATTATCTTATAAAAACATTTTAGGAGGGAAAACTATGTTATATGATAATGACTGTTCTAAAACTAAAGTAGATCCATCTAATGCTGACAGTATTAAAAAATTTGCAGATGAACTTCCAATTCCAGTAACAGCTAAGCCTATTAATAATTGCGGCTGTGATAATCTAAATTGTAAAAATAAATCAAATCATTATAAAATAACAATGAAAGAAAGCTATCACAAATTTCATTCTGATTTCCCTGAGACTTATATTTGGGGATACAATGGATTATATCCAGGTCCAACTATTGAAGCTTTCAAAGATATTCCTGTATATGTTGAATAGGCTAACAATCTTCCTGACAAGCACTTTTTACCTTTTGATACTACTCTTCACGGAACCCAAGATGATCCTGAAGTAAGAACAGTAGTTCATCTTCATGGTGCAAAAGTTGCATGGGAAAGTGATGGTCATCCAGAAGCATGGTATACTGCTGATTACAAAATAACTGGTTCTAAATTTACAAGAAAAATATATGAATATACTAATCATCAGCCTGGATTAACTATGTGGTACCATGACCATGCTATGGGAGTAACAAGATTAAATGTTTACGCTGGACTGGCTGGATTTTATATACTAAGAGATTCCTTAGAAGAAAGATTAAATTTGCCAAAGGGTGATTATGAAATTCCACTATTAATACAAGATAAATCTTTCAATAGTGATGGTTCTTTATTTTATCCTGATTCTTCACCTTTTGTAGATTTCACCCCTTCTATTCCTCTAGCATTTTTAGGGAATACCATTGTAGTTAACGGAAAAGTCTGGCCTTATCTTGAAGTTGAACCACGTAAATATAGATTTAGAATTTTAAATGGTTCTAATAGACGAGTATATAACTTTAGCTTTGATAATAATGCAGAATTTTCTCAAATAGGCACTGATGGTGGTTTTATTGAAGCTCCTGTAACTTTAAGTTCCTTTGTTCTTGATCCTGCTGAAAGAATAGATGTAATTGTAGACTTTTCTAAGTATGAAGGTTCTACTTTTAACTTAGTAAATACAAACGTCGATGCAGACTCCAATACCGGAGTTATTATGCAATTTAGAGTTACTAAAGCTTTAAAATGTGAAGATACAAGCACTATTCCAAAAACTCTTCGTCATGTTCCAGAATTAGATGAATCAGCAGCTAAAATTGAAAGATTTATACCTTTAATCCCTGCTTTAGACCACTTCGGAAGACCAATGCTTATGATAGATAATAAAATGTGGTCTGACCCAGTTTCTGAAAAGCCTGAACTTGATACTATTGAAGTTTGGAATATAATCAACACTTTTAGCGATCTAAATATTGATCATCCTATACACCTTCACCTAATTCAATTTAAATTAATAAGCAGAACACCTTTTGATGTAGATATTTATAATAAGACTGGTATAATTGTACCAACTGGAGATATTGAAGAACCCAAAGATTATGAAAGGGGATTTAAAGATACAGTTAATGCTGAAGCTGGAAAAGTAACAAAATTTATTGTTCATTTTACTGGTTTCCCTGGTGAATATGTATGGCACTGCCACTTTCTTGAACATGAAGATCATGATATGATGAGACCTATGAAAGTTGTAGATAATTCCTTTATCGCTAAATAATTTGAAATGTGATATAAATCAGGACCACCCGTCAAACGGGTGGTTTGCTCTACGTCTATAAAGCTCTGTTGCTGGCTGTGCTACTCGCACGTCAAACGGTTTGCTAACTCATTTGTTCATAAGCTAAATCTTCTTGAATTTGATTTTTTATATTTTATCTAAATTCTCCTGAAACAAATCTACCTTTAAATAAAATAACTCTCTCAGGACAAACTCTTGCTACTAAATGAGCAGATGATTCTGCTTTTACAAATAATATATTTGCTTTATCTCCAACCTTTGGCCACACTTGCTTACCTTCTTTGTCAAGTGGAGTTATACCATTTGTCACTAATCCCAAAGCTTCTGATAGTGACACTTCATCACACATAGAAAATATTTCTGCTGCACGACTTACACGTTGAATTAAGTCACCTGTACCAAAAGGACTCCAGTGATCATTTATATTGTCATTTACAACATTTACACTTATGCCATGGCTTTGTAATATTGGAATAGACAATGCTTTTGTATCAATTGGAGCAGTTGTATTAATAGTAATCTTTGCTTCCTTTAACCTTTTAGCAATAGTGTCTAATTCATTATTAGAAATATCTCCTAATGCTAGTCCATGACTGATCTGCACTTTTCCTTGTAAATTTGAACTTACTGTATAATCAATTATACGATTAATTTCATAAATACCTAAAGTACCTCTATCATGTAAATGAATATCTATTTCTTTATTATATTTTTTAGCTAAATCAAAAGTAGTTTTTAAAGATTTTTCAATATCATAATCAATGGTTGCTGGATCTAAAGCTCCTATAACTTTAACCTTATCATCTTCTAATGCTTTCGTTAATAAGCCTTTATATTCAGTAGTAAGTGTTCCATGTTGTGGGAAAACCACAATTTCATAATCTAGCTTATGTTTATTGTTTTCTAGAACTTCTTTTATGATATTAAGATTATCTAACTCAATAGTAGGATCAACATTTACATGAACACGTAAAAAAGTTGCTCCATTACTTGTAATTAAGTCAATTAAAGCTTGTGCCTTTTTTGGTGTTTCTAATAAAAAATCTTTTAAAAATCCTTGCTCTTCTACAATTCTTTCAGCTACATTATTCATAGGGACAACCGCTTTCCACTTTCCACCATAGTGCCCTTTATCTAAATGAATATGATTATCTACCAAAGATGGCACTGCTAAATATCCTTTTGCATCTATAACCTCTTCAGCATTTTCTGGAACATCATCTGCAATTTCTTTTATAATTCCATCTTCTATACATAAAGAAACCTTCTTTGTTTTTGTTATAATATCATTTTTAGAAATCTCTTCTCTACCCACTTCAAGTAATATATTTTTTATCCAACTCATTTGTATCTGCCCCTTTTTATTTTATTATTATCAAACTAATTTTATATAGTTTAGATTTGCTTTAATTATAAAACACTAATACTAGCTTACCATAATTATACAAAACATAATATAGCTATAGAATTAATTATATATTTGTATTTAATTTATTAAATACAATCTTCTGTATTAAATCACATCAATATTTTCTGATAGCTACCTTTATCATTTTCTTATTTATACTAAAAAAAGAGTTAGTATAATAACTAACTCTTTTAAAATTTCACTATACAACTTTTGTTGTCCAATCCTCACAATTCCAAATATCTGTTACAACATCCTTATAGAACTCAGGCTCATGGCAAACAAGCAATATACTTCCCTTATACTCTTTTAAAGCTCTCTTAAGCTCATCCTTAGCTTCAACATCTAAATGGTTAGTAGGCTCATCTAGGATTAAAATATTTGTTTCTTCATTAATAAGCTTACATAATCTAACCTTAGCTTGCTCTCCCCCACTTAATACGCATACCTTACTTTCAATATGCTTAGTTGTTAAACCACATTTAGCAAGAGCTGATCTTACTTCATATTGAGTCTTAGAAGGGAACTTTTCCCAAACCTCTTCAATACAAGTATTATAATTAGCTTCCTTAATTTCTTGCTCAAAATAACCAATTTGTTGATATTCTCCTAAGCTAACTTCTCCACCTAATGAAGGAATTAATCCCATTAAACTCTTAAGAAGTGTAGTCTTACCAAGACCATTAGCTCCAACTAAAGCAATTTTTTGCCCTCTTTCCATATAAAGATTAAGTGGCTTAGTTAATGGCTCATTATATCCAATTACTAAATCCTTAGTTTCAAATATAACCTTACCTGAAGTTCTTCCCTTTAAGAAATTAAACTCTGGCTTTGGTTTTTCTGCAGCAAGTTCAATCATTTCCATCTTATCTAGCTTCTTTTGTCTAGCCTTTGCCATACCACTAGTTGCAACTCTTGCTTTATTTCTAGCAACGAAATCTTTAAGTTGAGCAACTTCTTGTTGTTGTCTTTCATATGCTGCTTCTAATTGAGCCTTATTAGCCTCATAGATTCTTTGGAATTCATAATAATCTCCAACATATCTAGTAAGCTTTTTATTTTCCACATGATAAATTAAGTTAATAACTGAGTTTAAGAATGGAATATCATGTGAAATTAAAATAAATGCATTTTCATAAGATTGTAAGAATCTCTTTAACCATTCAATATGAGCTTCATCTAAATAGTTAGTAGGCTCGTCTAATAAAAGAATATCAGGATTTTCAAGTAAAAGCTTACCTAATAAAACTTTTGTTCTTTGACCACCACTTAGTTCAGTAACATCTCTATCTAAACCTACATCTAAAAGTCCTAACCCCTTAGCAACTTCTTCAGCCTTAGCATCTATAACATAAAATCCATTATTATCTAACATATCTTGAATAACAGCTGTTCTTTCTAACGCTTTATTCATTTCATCTTCATTCATTTCACCCATTCTTCCATAAAGCTCATTCATCTCAGCTTCCATGTCAAATAGGTATTTAAATGCACTTCTAAGTGCATCTCTTATAGTTAATCCTTTTTCAAGTTCAGCATGTTGATCCATATAACCAACTCTAACTTTATTACTCCAAATAACCTTTCCTTCATCAGGCATTAACTTACTTGTTATTATATTCATAAATGTAGATTTACCTTCACCATTAGCTCCAATTAAACCTACATGTTCTCCCTTAAGTAATCTAAATGATACATCTTCAAATATTGCTCTGTCACCAAATCCATGGCTTATATTTTTAACTGTTAAAACGCTCATTATTATCCTCCGTTAGCAAAAAAATAAGGAGTGATTAATACATCACACCTTATTTATTATACATTAATTTAAGTCAAAATAAATAGAAATTTGTTTCTATTTTTAGTAATCATATTCCTTTACATTTTCACAAATTGAAATCTTAAGTAAATCATTGTCTACAGTCTTTTTATATGAACATAAAAATTCATTTAACTCGTTATCTGTAAGATCAATTGATCCCTCACTTTTTAGAATAACATTATGGGCATCTAATAAAATAGTAAGATTATTCTTGTCATTATTTATACTATATTCAGTTGCACCCTTAACTTTAAGTCTGCTTTTATATTTTTCTTGAAAACTTAGAGTTCTACGTGCTTTTTCATAATCTGCTGGATTTGTCGATATATTTTCTAATCCTAATGACTTTAATTGCTCTTCAAAACCAGAAGCATCTATTCCATATCTCTCCATAAGCTTTGTTTGCATCTTTAAGAATTTATCTGGAGAAAGGTTGTTTTTCTCCATATATTCACCTAACTCTTTAGAAAACTCAGACATATTTATCTTGCCTTCAGCCATCTTATAATATAAAGAATAAATATATGATTCAAATTGATCTACATCTTTATCATTAACTCTATTTTTAAGCTCATTAAAGTCAATTATTTTATCCATATTCTCTCCTCCTAAGCTCATTTCCTTTTATAAGTATTATATACTAAAACTTTTTGTTTTTCTACTAAAGTATTATTACAATTCTTCTACCATATAACAATTTATATAACAATATCAACTATAATTATCATTATCCTTTTACTTGCATCCAAATATCATCATATAATTTAAGTTGATCTTGAGTTAAATATTTATAGCCCTCACATTTATCCATTATTTCTTCTGGCATATAAGCTCCAGGGTTATTTCTAACATCAGCTGGTTGCTCCTCCATAGCTTCTTTGTTAGGTGTTGTATATCCTATTTCCTCGGCTATTCTATATGCACTATCTTTATCACACAAGAAATTAATAAATGTTTCTGCCGCTTCCTTATTTTCAGTTCCTTTAGGTATTACTAATGAATCTATCCAGAAGTTTGCTCCTTCTTTTGGTACAACATATTCTAAATAGTCATATTCATCAGCTAAGTTAAGCCCTTCCCCTGACCATATCATAGCTATAGCCCTCTCTCCTGATATCATTAAATCCTTAACATTATCTGCACCATAAATAGTTCCTAATTCTTTCTGTTCTATTAATGCTTGCTTTGCTTCTTCAAGCTGCGCTGTATCTGTACTATTCAAAGGATATCCTAACATTTTAAGTGCCATTCCTATAGCATCTCTTTGTGAATCAAGAACAAATATTTCATCTTTATATTCTGGATTCCACATTGCCTTCCAACTATCTATATCTTCTTTTATTATATCTGTATTATATACAATTCCTATAGTTCCATTCATGTATGGAAGTGAATAAACATTTCCTGGATCAAATGGTCTATTTAAATTATCTTCTGAAAGTTGAGTCCAATTAGGTATCTTGTCCTTATCTAGCTTTTCTAATCTATCTTCAGCTATAAGTCTTTCAACCATATAATCTCCTGGTACAGCTACATCATATTGTGTCTTTCCTGAAATAAGTTCTTGATACATAGCTTCATTATCATCAACAAAGATTTCATTAACACCTATATTATATTTCTCTTCAAACTCATCTATAAGTCCTTCAGCTATATTTTCTCCCCAATTTAAAAAATTAATAGTTACATCATACTTTTTTTTATTACAAGAAACAAATGTATTTGCAATAAATAAAGTAGATAAAGCTACAGCTATTAACCTTAACTTATTTTTTTTCATAAAGTAGTCTCCTTTCATTAAATGTTATAATTGCACATTTGCAATCATATTAATACATATATAGCAATATTTAGCCCATAATTCTATCCTACAAATATATAATTTACTATATTTTGAGAAAATAAAAAAGCCTTTTCGGCTTTTTTATTAATAATTATTATTTTTTAATACTATTTAGTAGCTATAACTTCTATTTCTATAACTGCATCCTTAGGTAATTTTGCCACTTGAACACAACTTCTTGCTGGTGGGTTCTCAGTGAAATATGTTCCATAAACTTCATTAACAGCAGCAAAATCATTTAAATCCTTTAAGAAAATGCTTGTCTTAACTACATTTTCTAAAGATGTTCCTGCTTCTTCTAAAATTGCTTTAACATTTTCCATTGATTGTTTAGTTGCAACCTTTATATCTGTCTCCAGAACTCCAGTAGCAGGATTTATTGGAAGTTGTCCTGATGTATAAACAAAATCTCCAACTATAATTCCTTGTGAATATGGTCCTATTGCTCCTGGCGCATTTTTAGTGTTAATAACCTCTCTTTTCATTTTTTTACCTCCTAAAAAAATAAATATAATATACCAATGGTTTTTACCATTTAATAAATATTATACTATACTTTGGAATTTTTTTGTACCTTATATATTTTTTTGTTATATTTTTCATTTTTCTTATTTAAGATTCTTATTATTAGTGGTAAAATAAATAATTAAGAAACTAAGCTTAAATTTTTAGCTTACATATTAAATATTTATTATTAACTATATCATAAGTATATTTTTTAATAAAGCTAATCTTAAATCTTAATTTTAAATTTAAAGGGGCGATTTAAATGACTAAAAAAGTAAACATCGATTGGAGTAACTTGGGGTTTAGTTACATTAAAACAGATTTTCGTTATATCTCTACTTGGAAGAATGGAAGTTGGGATGAAGGACACTTAACTGAAGATAATATGCTTAGCATAAGCGAAGCTTCTTGTGCTCTTCACTACGGTCAACAATGCTTTGAAGGCTTAAAAGCTTACAGAACTAAAAATGGAGATATTCAACTTTTTAGGCCTAATAGAAATGCTTCAAGACTTAATGATAGTCTTAATAAGCTACTTATGCCTGAAATTCCTGAAGAAAAATTTATAGATGCTTGTATGCAAGTTGTTAAAGCAAATGAACATTATGTACCTCCATATGGTACAGGTGGTACTTTATATTTAAGACCATTTGTTATTGGAGTTGGTGATAATATAGGTGTTAAACCTGCACCAGAATATATATTCTGTGTATTTTGCGTTCCTGTTGGAGCATACTTTAAAAATGGAATGGAACCTTGCAACTTTATGATTGCAGATTATGATAGAGCAGCTCCTCATGGAACTGGTGGACAAAAAGTTGGTGGTAACTATGCAGCTTCAATGCAACCGCATAAAATAGCTGCAGATAGAGGTTTTGCTGATTGTATATACTTAGATCCAGCTACTAGAACATATATTGAGGAAGTTGGTGCTGCAAACTTCTTTGGAATTACAAAGAACAATGAGTTTGTTACTCCTAAGTCTCCATCAGTATTACCAAGTATAACTAAATATTCATTAATGGAAATTGCAGAAAAATATTTAAATATGCCAGTATATGAAAGAAAAGTTCCAATAGATTCTCTTGATGAATTTAAAGAAGCTGGTGCTTGTGGTACTGCTGCTGTTATTACTCCTATTGGTGGTATTGAGTATAAAGGAGAGCTTCATGTATTCTATAGCGAAACAGAAGTTGGACCAATCACTAAAGAACTTTATAGAATTCTTTGTGGAATTCAATTTGGAGATATTGAAGCTCCAGAAGGATGGATTTATAAAGTTAAATAATTGAATTTTAAATGGACATTTTCTAATAGAATTTGTCCATTTTTTAATTAATATATTTGTATCTATACAATAAACTCATATTAACAAATGAAATTTTTAGGAGGACTTACTATGAAAAAAGCTTTTTCACTTGGCTTATTAGCTGCATTTTTCTTTTCATTTACTTTTATACTAAATAGCCAAATGAATATTTCTGGTGGTAGCTGGATATGGAGCGCATCCCTTAGATACTTATTTATGTTTCCTATTTTATTTATAATAGTTGCATTGAAAAAAGAAGTTAAACCTGTTTTTCTTGCAATCAAAAATGATCCTTCATCTTGGTTCCTTTGGAGCACTATTGGTTTTGGATTATTTTATGCACCCCTTAGCTTTGCCTCAACCTATGGAGCTTCTTGGATGGTTGCAAGTACATGGCAAATAACTATTATAGCTGGTGCTCTTTTATCTCCATTATTTTTTACCGTAACTAAAGGGACAAACTATATAGCGCACAAAAGAAATTCAATACCTAAAAAAGCCTTGTATTTCTCAATAATAATATTAATAGGTGTATTTTTAATTCAACTTCAACAAGCAACTACTATTTCTATTTCCCAAGTTTTACTTGGAATAATACCAGTAATAATTGCAGCTTTCGCATATCCATTAGGTAATCGTAAAATGATGGAAGTTTGTAATAATGAATTAAATACTTTCCAAAGGGTCTTTGGTATGACTTTATGTAGCCTACCTTTTTGGATTTTCTTATCTATCTTTGGAATAACAACTGTTGGTTTACCTTCTGATTCTCAAGTACTTCAATCATTTTTAGTAGCATTATTTTCCGGAGTAATAGCCACAACTTTATTCTTCAAAGCAACAGAAATTGTTAAAGGTAATCCTCATCAGCTAGCTGTCATTGAAGCAACTCAATCTGGCGAAGTTATTTTTACACTTCTTGGTGAAATTTTAATATTGAAAACAACTTTTCCAACATTCATTGGATATATTGGTGTTATATTAGTTATTGTTGGTATGATATTAAATAGCTTATTTTCTGAGTAATAAAATAAGGTAGAAGCATAAAATATTATACTTCTACCTTATTATTTTTAAATTATTTATTTTTTTCTATTATCATTTCGATGTTGCACTTACATCTTCCACCACGGCATCCACCAGCACCTGCACCAGTTTCTTCCTTAACTTCTTCAAAAGAAGTTGCTCCATTTTTTACAGCTTCAACAATTTGCTCTTCTGTTATTCCTCTACATAAACATACTTTTGACATAACTTTATCTCCTTTGTTTTAGTGCTCTAGATTAATTATTCTTCTATAGAAATAGCTTGTACAGGACATCCATCGCAAGCTTCTCTTGCACCATCTTCGAATTCTGCTGCAACTTCTTCAGTAGCAACTGCAACTCCTGTATCAAGTGAAAATACGTCTGGACATACTCCTTCACATAATCCACAGCTTATACATACATTTTCATCAACAAATGCTTTCATCTTATCTCATCCTCCGTTTAAATGATATTATTTTCCTACAACTATTATCTTCTAATAATGATTATTTGTCAATATTTATTTCATACTATTTTACTCAACTTTAAATTTTAAATAAAATTTTTTTTATTAAATATATAAAAAAGGAACTACAATTAAGCAGTTCCCTTATATATATTAAGCATTTTTCTTTTCTTTTGTTATGAAGTAATATGGTAAACCAACGAATAATACTCCACCTATAAAGTTTCCTAGTGAAACCCAAAGTAAATTATGAGCCATTCCCATAATAGTAACATCAGCTCCGTGAGGTAATAATAATCCCATAGTAAGGAATCCCATATTAGCAACACTATGTTCAAATCCAGCAGTTATAAATGTAAATAAACACCACCATATCATTAAGATCTTAGCAGTTTCTTCTTTTAATTTATATGCCATCCAAGTAGCAAGACAAACTAAAACATTACATAATAAACCTCTTAAGAATAACTCCATTGCTGGTGTATTCATCTTCGTAGCAACATTATTTACTATAAATTCTCCAATATATTCACTCTTACCACTTGCAAGACCAGCTTGTACATATAGGAATGCCCCTACAACACCACCTATTAAGTTACCAATCCAAACTGCAACCCATATTTTAATTGCATCTAACCAAGTTACTTTCTTTTCTAAAGCTCCTATAGTCATTATCATTGCATTACTAGTAAATAAATCACCACCACACATAAATACTAATGTTAAAGCAACACCAAAACTTGCTCCCATTAATATTTTGTACGTTTCAACGCCTGCATGATGCATTGTTCCACCTATTGTATAAATTAACATAATTCCTAAGCTTACAAAAAAGCTTCCTAGGAATGCAGATGTTAAATATTTAGCTATACTTTTGTTAAATAACCCAATTTTAACTTCTGCAGAGTGTGTTAAATTATCAATTTCTCTCTTGTACATACCTACACCTCTACCTAATATTAATCTTTGTATTTTTTTTATCACAATTATATATAATACAACTTTTATATACATTTTTCAAACAAAAAATCCAATTATTTAAAATTACATCAAAGTATCAATAATAAAGGTTTACTTTTTAAATAAATAAAAGGATTCTAAAAAGAATCCTTAAATTTAATAATTATATTAACTACTGTTTATTTTTTAAATAACATTATTAATATTTTTTATATATAGTTTTCTTATACCTTCATATTGCAAAAGAGAATTTTCATTGATAGTAACATTAATATTTTTTTCTCTTAACATATTCATCCAAGATCCATCTCCAGTAGATATATCAGAAATAACATGTTTACCTGGAATTATAAATAATGGTTTTACTATTAAATTCTTAACTTTATCATTAACTAAGTTCTCAATAACAGCATCTATCGTTTTTTCACCTTCTAGAGTTGCCATATAAACATTTTTATGAGTAATATCTCTAACAGCCTCTTCTATTACATCATATAGCTTATTAGAGCTTCTTTTTGATCCGTGACCTATTAATAAAATATCGTTGTTTCCTATGTTTTTACAAATTACATTTCCAATCTCATAACTTTCTTTATTTAAGTTATCATCATCAGTAAATAGTGATTTACTAATTACTAACTTTTCCATTGAATATTTATACTCATCTACTATTTCTTCAATTTGCTTTTTATCTCTTCCACTCATTATATGAAGAGGTTGTATAATTACCTCTTCATAACCTTGATTAACTAAATTAAAAAGTACTTTACTTAAATGAGGCACAACATAATCATGTCTTTCCTTTAGAAGATCAATGATTTTATTAGATGTAAAAGATTTAACTACTATATATTCTTTGCCAAAATAACTATTTAAATCTTTTTCTAAAAGGCCTATACTTTTTTTAATACCATCTAAATCTGCACTACCAAAGGCCGCCAAAACTATTGCTTTACTCATAAAACACCCCCGATATTTAGTGACAAGTTTCAAGTAACAAGTGTAGTCTTTATTCACTAAGCTTCAAACTTTCTAAATGCTTCTAAGAATTTATCAATATGCTCCTCTGTATGAACGGCACTTAAAAACATTGATTCAAATTGAGATTGTGGTATGTTAAATCCGTTATTTAGCATATGCAAGAAGTATTTTTTAAACATTTCTAGATCGCAACTTTTTGCATCATCATAGCTTCTTACTGGATTTCTATCAGTAAAGAATACTGTCATCATTCCACCAACTCTATTTACTGTTAAATTTATTCCTTTTTCTCTAGCAATTTCTTCAATTCCCTTTTGCAGTTTTTCACCTATTTTATTTATATGATCATATATTTCTTGATTTTCTTTAATTATATTAAGTGTTGATATTCCTGCAGCCATTACTACTGGATTTCCTGACATAGTTCCTGCTTGATATACTCCACCTAGTGGTGATAATTTTTCCATTATCTCACGTCTTCCACCATATACTCCACATGGAAGTCCTCCACCTATTATTTTGGCATAAGTAATTAAATCTGGTTTTACATTAAATAAACTTTGAGCTCCCTTATATGCAACTCTGAAACCACTCATAACCTCATCAAATATTAATAATGAACCATACTCATCACATAATACTCTTAGAGTTTCCATAAACTGATCTTCTGCTTTTACAACTCCCATATTACCAGCTACTGGCTCAATTATAACAGCTGCAATATCATCACCATAAGCTTCGAATAATCTTCTTACTTGCTCCATATCATTATAAACACCAACTAAAGTATTTTTTATACTATCATTAGGTATTCCTAAACATCCAGCTATCCCTTCAGTTAATACTCCTGATCCTGCCTCAACTAAGAAACCATCAAAATGTCCATGATAACATCCGGCAAATTTTATTATTTTATTTTTTCCTGTATATCCTCTAGCAAGCTTTATTGCACTCATTGTAGCTTCTGTACCTGAGTTAACAAATCTAACCATTTCAACGTTATCCATTTCCTCACATAAGAATCTACTCATTTGTAATTCTAATTCTGTTGGTGCCCCAAAAGCTATAGCACTTTCAGAAATCTCTTTAATAGCAGTTACAACTTCTTCATTACAATGCCCTAATAACATTGGTCCCCATGCTAAAACAAAATCTATATACTCATTTCCATCTTCATCTTTTATTATTACGCCTTTTCCTGACTTCATAACTGGAGGATCTATACCCATATCTCTATAAGCTCTTACTGGTGAATTAACTCCACCTGGCATGTATTTTTTAGATTCATCAAAAATTTCTTGATTAGACATATTACTCTTCCTCCTTAAGCCACTTTGCTGCTTCTAATGCATAATAAGTTATTATCATTTTAGCACCAGCTCTTTTCATTGATAGAAGCATTTCAAGGGCTACTAATTTTTCATTTATTAATCCTGCTTCTCCTGCATTTTTTACCATAGCGTATTCTCCACTAACATTATATACACATATAGGTACATTTATTTTATCTCTAGCCTCTCTTACTATATCAAGATAAGACATTGCAGGTTTAACCATTATTATATCTGCACCTTCATTTAAATCGGCTTCTATTTCAGCCATTGCTTCTCTAGAGTTTGCTGGATCCATTTGATAGCTTTTTCTATCCCCAAAGCTCGGTGCTGAACCTGCTGCTTCTCTAAATGGTCCATAAAATGCTGATGAATACTTAGCAGCATAACTCATTATAGGTAAGTTTTCATATCCATTTTCATCTAAAACATTTCTTATATACGCTATTCTTCCATCCATCATATCTGAAGGAGCAACCATATCAGCTCCTGCCTTAGCATGTGATAAAGCTATTTCTCCTAAATATACTAAAGTCTTATCATTATTTACATCATGATCATTTAATATTCCACAATGTCCATGATCTGTATACTCACACATACAGACATCAGTTATTATATATAATTCTGGACTTAATTCCCTTAGTCTTCTTATTGCTTTTTGAACTATTCCATTTTCATTATAAGCTTCGCTTCCTACGCAATCTTTATGTTCAGGAATTCCAAATAATATTACTGATTTAATTTTGGCTTCATTTAATTCATCAACTAACTCTTCTAATCTATCAACTGACCAGTGATAATTCCCTTTTAAAGAACTAATCTCTCTTTTTATATCTTTACCTTCAACTACAAATACAGGATAAATAAAATCATCTACACTTAAAGAATTTTCTCTTACTAAGCTTCTTATTGCTGAATTTGCTCTTAATCTTCTACCTCTTCTAAACATTTTCTGCCTCCTTAAACTCAATTATTTCCTTAAGGAATCCCTCTTCAGAATGCTTTTTACAAATAAAACATTCCATATTTCTTTCCTTTATAGCCTTGGCTGTTTGTGGTCCTATAGCAATAAGCTTCTTTTCTTTTATAGCTTCTAAACCTAACATATCAATCATATTGATTACAGTACTTGGACTTGTAAATAATACATAATCAACTTCATCAAATACTCTTTTATTTTTTAATGTTCCACATATAGTATCATAAGTATGTACTCTATCTACATATAACCCTAATTTGCTTATTTCATCAACTAAATAACTTCTGCTACTTGATGAACAAGGAATTAAAACTTTTTCTCCTTTAACTAAATGAGGCGCTAAAACTTTAAATAATCCTTCTCCAACAAATTCTCTTGCCATTATAAAAGGAACTATTCCTCTTTTAACTAATGCCTTTTTAGTAGCTTTTCCAATTACAGAAAATTTAGCTTTTAAATTTCTAATATCATAATTTTCTTCTATTAAATAATCAAAGAAATTATTTACTCCATTTACCGATGTTAAAAGAATATGATCATAATTAGAAAGTTTCTCTAAATACGGTTTTAAATTTTCTTTAGTTGGCCTAATTTTTATTGAATTTATTTCTGTTACTTCTGCACCTAAATCCTTTAAAGAACTCTTCAAACTAGAACTTTGTTCTCTTGATCTAGTTATACATATATTAGTTCCAAATAGTGGTTTCTTTTCATACCATGATAGCTTATCATTTAATTCTACAACTTCACCCACAACAATTATGCATGGTGATTTAAGTCCTGCTTCTCTTACCTTTTCTGAAATATTTTCTAAAGTTCCAATTACTTTTCTTTGTTTAGATGAAGTTCCTCTCATTACTACTGCTGCTGGTGTTGATTTTTCTTTTCCATTAGTAATTAAATTAGTTACTATTCTCTCTATATTTTCAAGTCCCATCATGAAAACAAGAGTTCCATTTTCTTTTGCTAAGGCCTCCCAATTTATTTTTTCACTTGCACTTGTCATTCCAGTTACAATATGAAAACTTTGTGCTATAGCTCTTTGAGTTATTGGAATACCCGCATAATTTAATACAGATATTGGGGAAGTTACTCCTGGTATTACCTCAAAGTCTAAATTTTCTTCAACAAGTGATAATACTTCTTCTCCACCTCTTCCAAAAACATAAGGGTCTCCCCCTTTTACTCTCCCAACTATATGTCCTTCTTTAACTAATTTAACTAACATATTATTTATTTCTTCTTGTGTTTTATAGTGAGCTCCAGGCTCTTTTCCACAATAATACACTAAGCAATCTTCATTTAAATAATTTAAAATATTGTTAGAAACTAATCTATCATAAAGTACTGCTGTACACTTTTCTAATACTTTAACAGCCTTAACTGTTAATAATTCTTCATCACCTGGTCCAGTTCCTATTATATAAGCTTTTCCATTCATAATTAACGCCTACCTTCTTCATACTCCTTATGTACTTTTTCTTTAAGCTTTCAAAATTTTTTGAGCTAGTTTTTTACCTAATTCAACGTACTCTTCTTTATTTCCTAAAATATCTTTTTTTACTATTATACCATTAACTTCATAAGTTCCTACTATATATATATCACTTCCTTGAAGTCTTGCATACGCTCCAATTAAGCTATGACAACCACCATTTAATTCCCTCATAAAGCTTCTTTCAGCTTCTACAGCTATTCTTACATCTATATTATCCAAACTCTTAAAATAATTATTATATGCCCCATCTTTTAAACATTCTATTCCTAATGCTCCTTGAGATACAGCTGGCACAAATATATCTGGATTTAAGTAATCACTAATTATATCCTCCATCCCCAACCTTTTTAATCCTGCAGCAGCTAATATAATTCCATCCATACCCTCATTTTTCATTTTTTCAAGTCTTGTACCAACATTTCCTCTAATAGGAACAATATTTATATCTTCTCTTAAAGCTTTTAACTGAGCTGCTCTTCTTATACTACTAGTTCCTATTATTGCTCCCTTTCTTAACTCACCTAATGTTTCTCCATTCTGACAGACAAGTACATCCCTTACATCCTCTCTCTCTGGCATTGCTATTAATTCAAATTCTTCTCCCATTTCATATGGAACGTCTTTCATTGAATGTACTGCAGCGTGTGCTCTACCATCTAGTAAAGCTATTTCTATATCCTTTGTAAATAGACCTTTACCACCTATTTTATCTAGTGTTACATCTAACCTCTTATCTCCCTCAGTTACTACTAATAGTTTTTTACTATCCATATTAACTTTATCTTTTAATAACTTCATAACTGTTTCAGTCTGAGTTTGAGCTAGTAAACTTTTTCTAGTTGCTAAAACTAATTCCATATATTACTCTTCCTTCCTTAGAGATTTTATCTTCCTAACTAAATCTTCATCATAAAATAATTTAAATACTTGAAAAATTTTATTTTTAGTATAAAAAAATTTACAATCACTTGTGTTTATAAATTTTAATAAATTATCCTTAATTTCTTTATCTAAAATTAAAGAATTTCTTATTTGTCCTGTTAATCTTATATATTCATCAAATTCTTGCAAAGATTCAGTAATAGATTCCGCAACCATTACTGATCCTCTAGGATTCCCTACTTTAGTATTAACTGCTACAGTAATAAACTTACTTTCTCTTGTAACAGGTATTACTCCCATTCCTTCCTTAAACTTTGATGAATTTATATAAATTTTACATAATTTTTCACAATCATTTTTTATTTCATTAATTACAACCTCATCATCAATAGCAATTATTATCAAATGCTTATCTAATATAAAATCCTTATTATAATTTCCCTTTATTAGCTTTACTTTATCCCCATTAAATTTATAAAAATCTTCTAAAAAATTTAATGCTAAAACTTCTATTTCACTACCTTTATTATAAAAGTTTCTTACTTTAATTAATGCACCTCGCCCTGCCCCTATTACTCCAATTTTAAGTTTTTCTCCAAAAAGAGTTATAGGTGCATAACTTAATTCTCCATGAAGATTTGCTTTAGAATATTCAGACATTCCTCTTCACGTCCTTTTAACTTTTCTTCTTTTAATAACTTTATAGCTCTGTTTATATAATAATCTGATGTACTTTTTATTAAAGTTGTAGCTAAATCAATATCTCTTTTATCTTTACATTTGTGTTCAAAAGATTTAACCCTACTTTCTACAACACTATTCCCCTTAGTTTTCATTTCATGTATATAATATGTAACTTCTCTAATATTTAACCAATTTTTGTATTCATTTAAGTATTCATCAACTAAAAACTTATACTCATTCATTTTTTCATTTCTTAACTTCTTATTGTTATCATCTAACTTACTTATAGTATCTATATCTAATAAAGTTACTCTTTTATTTTCAGATAATCCTTCATCAATATCTCTAGGAAGTGCTAAGTCAATTAGAATAATTTCTTTTCCTTCATTATTTATATAGTCACCTTTTATAACAATATGTGGCGATGCCGTACAACTTATAACTGCATCTACATCATTAATAATCTCTTTATATTCATTAAAATCTAAGACCTCAACTCTTTCATCCTTTAAATCTGATACCTTTGCCTTATTTCTTACAACAATAAATACTTTGTTAAACTTACTACCTAACGCATACTTAACAACTAAGCTACCTATTGCTCCATATCCTACTACCATAACACTCTTTGCACCAAACTCTTCAACTTTATTTACTGCAATTGATGATGCTGATACTGGTATTTCATATAATTTACTTTCTGTTCTAAACTTTTTACCACAACTTATCGCTTCTTCAAATAACCTTAAAAGCTTTGTATGTATAGTCTTATGTTCTAAACTTAATTCATATGCTAATTTAACTTGACCTAATATTTGATCTTCTCCTAATATCTTAGAATGAAAACCACAAACTACTTCTAATAAATGCTTAGCTACATCTGCTCCTCCAAGATAAAAAGTATACTCTAAAAGTGAAATATCCCAATCTAATATTTCGAATATCATTCTTATTTCATCTTCACTTCCTAAGCAACCCGAAAGATAAATCTCTGTTCTATTACATGTACTTATTATTACTACTTCTTCGTATACTTTATTTAATTCTTTTATTGCCTTAGATTGTCTACTTAATGTAATAGCTAGTCTTTCTCTTATTTTTATATCAACATTTTTTCTTATTCCTATAAGACCTAACACTTAATCACCACATTTCTAAGATATTATTTTTATAATATACTAATTATCTTAACAAAAAAATTAAGAAAACAAGGCTTCTTAACTTTTTTATTATAATACTAAATACGGTTTTAATCATTATTTTTACATCATTAAAATTTTTAATGATTAATATAATATTTTTTAATTTATATATAATTTTACCAATTTAATTAGTATCTTTTTCTTTTTTCTACATTTTATTTCATCTTTTTAACATTTGCAAATATATTTTATATATAGATATTTAATTATACTATTTATTATTGTATAATTTATGTTAAAATATAATTTCGCCCTTATATAAATAATTATATATTTTTATATAGACTCATAAACGTTATTTTACTATATATATCTATTACTGGAGGTATTTATATGAATCTAGAATCTTTGAGACTATTTCATAATGTAGCAACATTAAAAAGTATATCTAAAGTTGCTGCTGCTTCTCATATATCTCAATCTGCATTAAGCCAACAACTATCTAAAATGGAGGAAAAATTAGGTGTTACTGCTCTAATTAGAAGTAATAAAGGTGTTGAGTTAACAGAAGAAGGAAAAATAATAAATGATTATGCAAATGAAATATTATCTACTTACAATAGACTTATAGAAGAGTTAGATAAAATTCATTCTCAAAAAAATAGTTTAATTATTGAAACAACTTGTTTATCAGGTTATTATATTTTATCTAAATTTTTATCTAAATCATCTGGAAAAACTAATAACTTTTTTTATGATATTAATTATCAAACACAAAAAAAAATACATAGTAATTTAATTAATAATATTTGTGATATTTCAATTACATCAACAAAATTAACCGATCCTGATTGTACTTCATATTTATTAGGTACTGATAAATTAGTTTGCGTCTGCAATCCATCATGTAAATCAACTAATTTTAATAAGTTACCTTTTTTATTACTAAAGGATGATATTGATATAGAAAATAAAATTAATGATTTTATTGATTTAAATAATGTAATAATAAAAACAGATTCACTTCATACTATTTTAAGCTGTTTACTAATAGGTCCATCTATATCTATTTTACCTAAAATATGTGTTGAAAACGAATTAAAACAAGGTATTTTAAAGGAAATACCTCTACCTGAATTAGATAATATTACTTATAACTTATATTTAACTTATAAAAATGATATTAATAAAGTTTTAAAAGGTAAACTGTTAACATTAATTCGTAATTTTAAAACTCCATTTTTAGGTGATAATTAACTTATCATAATCTATGCTTAACATAAAAGCTATACTATTTCTTCTATAATAGTATAGCTTTTATACTTTATGTATTTATTACTTATATCTTCTCATTAATAATAAAAGGTGAATTCAAATTAATGAATTCACCTTCATAAAACCTTTAAATCTTAAAATAATAAATTTAATTATTTAACTTGATCTAAAGCTTCTTGAACTGCATCAACATATCCTTTAACTTTTATTGAAACACCTGATACTGCATCTGTGTGTCCAGCTTCATCAGTTATGTTGATTTTGCTTAAATCGAAATTATTTTCAACAATTGCTTCTTCTAATAAATCGATTTGTTCATGCCATTTCTTACCGTCATTTTTCATGTCATATGCACCTGAAGCTGAAGCTTCTGATTTCATTGTTCCATCAGCATTTTTAGTATCGATATTTACAGCTACTGGAGTTCCATTTTCTAAAGTTAATTCTACAATTGTAGTATCTTCTTCACCTGGTATTTCAACTGTTTTTACAGTAGCATTTTCTGTAGATGTTCCTTCTGTAGCTGCGTCTTCTGTCTTGCTTCCTCCACATCCTACAAATAAAGTACTAACTACCATAGTAGCCGCTGCTAATGCAACTAGTTTTTTATTTATCATTCGTTTATCCCCCTATTAATAAATAATTCGTATTTATTCTACAATATTCTTTTTGTAAAAGCAACACTTTATTTTAAAAACCTTTACTTATTATTATAAAAAAAATATCTATTTTTATTGCTATTTCATCATTTTATACGCTTGTTTTTTTATATTTAATTATCTTTTATTTTTTATTTTTAACATTTTATTTGAATTATATTAATTTTTAATCAAAAAATTTTATCAACTTTTTGGTATTATATATCTCTTTTTACATTAAATAGGTTGTATTTTTATTATTTTTGTTAAGTTTATAACTTAACAATTTCATTTTATTTCTTTTTTTTATTTTTAATTGTTAATTATTATACTAATTCATCTAAAAATATATCTAATTTTTAATAAGTTGCCTTTCTTTAAACTGCGGTAACTTCTTTAAATGTCTAACCACAATATTTCCCGTTAATCCTACAAATATACCTGTTACTATCCCTGCCATAGATAATACTGGTAAATATAATGTAACCCCTATATTTTTTACTATAAAAGATGCAACTACAAGTTGTCCTATATTATGAAATACACCACCTGCAGCACTTACCCCAATAATTGAAACTTTTTCTTTAAATAATTCCTTAATTGCCACCATTATTAGAAAACTAAAAATAGATCCAACAAAACTAAACATAAATGAAGATAAATTTCCACCAAAAATAGTTGATAAAATATTTCTTAAAATTATTACTAAAAATGTTTCCTTATAACTATCCAATGTATACAATCCTATTACAATAATTATATTAGCTAGTCCTAATTTTGCTCCTGGCGTTATAAAAGGAACTGGTATCATTCTTTCAAACAAAGACAGTACTAAAGCCTGTGCAACTAATAAAGATATATATACCATTTTGCTTGTCTTCTTCATCTTAATCACTCCTAATGGGATAATATAACATCGTCGTCATCTACAAAACTACCTTTTATCTCTATCATAACTTTATTAGGTAAACAAACTAACGATTGTCCAACTCTACTTATTTTTCCTTGATAAATACATAAAGAATCTGGGCAATCTGCATCTATCATTCTTATAGTATCATCTTTTATAACTATTTTATTTTCATGTCCATCTAGGTTTATATCAATAATCTCTTCTCCTTTATGAGCTGATAGTGGAATCTTAGAATAAACTTCTCCCCCTACTGTTATTTCTGCATAAGTCATATCATACTTATATCCCATAACAGTACCAAAAACTATCTCTGGAATAAATGAGATTATTATTAATGCTATTATTATTACTATGTCTAACTTTTTAAACAAGAACTCACCTCCAAATTCTTAATTATAAGATTAAATATTTTTATACATAGCCAAGAATTATTATATACTTTCGAGAGGTTTTTTTCTACATATTTCAGTTTTTTTCGCTTTGTTGTAACATTTTTTCTCTTTTTCTCTTTAATTTTTTTTATTATTATAATACTATATTTAAAGACCTTATTTTCACTAATAATTTCTTTATGGAGGTATATATGTTAAAAATTAAAAATTTATTTTTTCCACTACTACTAATTTTTGTTACTACACTGATAGGATGCAACAAAAATACAACATCAACTTCTGAAGTGCTTTCAAGAACAGAGTTGTTTATGGGAACAGTAGTTAAAATAACCCTATATGATAGTAATGATTCAGCTATATTAGATAAAGCTTTTGATAGAGTAGCTGAAATTGAATCACTAGTTAGTATTAATGAAGCCGGAACCGAACTTGATAAAGTAAATGATTTCGCTGGAATTTCTCCTGTTGAAGTTACATCTACTACATATGAAATAGTAGAAAAAGGACTTGAATATTCAAAACTTTCTAATGGGGATTTTGATATAACTATAGGTCCATTAGTTAAGCTTTGGAATATAGGCTTAGATGATGCAAAAGTCCCTACGCAGGAAGAAATCGATTCAGTATTACCTTTAATAGATTATAATCTTTTAGAACTTAATGAGGAAAATCATACTATATTTCTAAAAAATAAAGGTATGATGATAGATTTAGGTTCTATAGCAAAAGGATATGCTGCTGATGAAATCTCTCGTATATTAACAGAAAATAATGTAAATAGTGCTATAATCGATTTAGGTGGAAATATTTATGCTCATGGTATAAAACCATCAGGACAGGATTGGAACATAGGTATTCAAAATCCTTTTAGTACTAGAGGAGATATTATAGGTGTCTTAAAAGTAAAAAATAAAACTGTAGTTACATCTGGTATATATGAGAGATACATTGAAAAAGATGGAGTAAAATATCATCATTTACTTAATCCAAATACTGGATATCCTTTTGAAAACAATATAGCTGGAGTAAGTATAATAACTGATAAATCTATTGATGCCGATGCACTTTCTACTACTGTATTTGCAAAGGGATTAGAAGAAGGATTAAAGTTTGTTGAAACCTTACCTAATGTTGATGCTATATTTATAACTAAAGATAATAAGGTTTATATTACTAATGGTATAAGAGATTCTTTTACACTAGAAAATGAAGATTTTACTTTAGAAAATTAATACTTAGCAAAAATAAAGAGCAAATAGGTTGGTTTACTATTTGCTCTTTATTATATTTAATTTCTCTTCCACTTACAAACAACAGCTTCAATATAATCTAAAATTATAAATAATATTAACCCTAAAATACTTAATATTACAATTCCAGAATACATATCTATATAATTTATTCTTGTCCATGCATCTTGAATAAAATATCCAATTCCCATACTAGTTCCATAAGCCTCTGCAAAAAATAATACTGAAAATGCAGTTCCTATAGATAATCTTATATTAGTTAAAACTTCTGGTAATATGGCAGGCAAAGTAACATGATAAAATTTTTGAATTCTTGATGCCCCTAAACTAATTAATGGATTATAATTCACCTTTTCAACATTTATAACTGAATCTCTTACTGAAACTATAACTTGGAATACAGTTATTAAAACAACAATTGTTATTTTAGAACCATCCCCAAGACCATACAAAGTCATTACTACGGGCAATAATGCCGTTTTAGGAATTGGATATGCAAAATATACTAATGGATTTAATATCTTATTAAATTTTTCTGAATATCCCATTATTAATCCAATTATACTTCCTATAAAAAAGGCTAATAATAATCCAATAAATATTCTGTATAGACTGGCTACAATGTGAACATAAAAACCATTTTTAAATAGCTCAGGCAAATGTAAATATATCTTATCTGGAGTAGGCAAAATTCTTGAGTTCATAACAATAGCACAAATATACCATAATATATTTAATATTATAAATCCCTTTATAAAACTCCATGTTTTCTTTAAGGCAGTCAATTATCCCACCCCTTTTTAATTAAATTCTTTATATGAAGATACAACTCTAAATAATTTTTTTCTTCTCTATACTTCTTATTATTGAACATAGGATTATCTATTACTTCTATTATCTCACCTGGTGTGTTACTCATTATAATTATTTTCTTCCCCATATATATTGCTTCATCAATACTATGTGTAACAAAAAAAGTATTTATTTTATTTTCACTCCAAATATTTAAAAATAATTCTTGAGCTTCTTCTTTAATAATTGCATCTAAGGCAGAAAAAGCCTCATCTAATAGCAAAATATCTGGCTTCATCAAAAAACTTCTTACAATAGCTACACGCTGCTTCTGTCCACCACTTAACTCACTAGGATATCTTTTTTTCAAATGATATATATTTAACTTTTTCATAAGAGTATCCATTTTTATTAAAATATCATCATTTATTTTTTCCTTTTTTATTTTAAAAGATAAAAGACAATTTTCCTCTACTGTTTTCCATGGTAAAAGTCCAAAATTTTGCGGAATCAATCCTATCTTATGAATATGAGGGCTTAAGCCCTTTGAATCTAAAAGAACTTCACCCTCATACTCAGTTATTATTCCCGATAGTACATTTAATAGGGTAGACTTTCCACAGCCTGATGGCCCTATTATTGCACATATATCGCTATTATGTACATTAAGATTTATTTTATTTAATGCTTTTATATTTTCTCTTTTAGACTTATAGAAAACAGATAAATTTTTTATCTGTATCATATATATCTCCTTAAACTATTTTATACCTACATCACTCATTACATCTTTAGCTGTGATATCTTTAGTTAATAATCCTTTTTCTTTAGACCAATCTAATACATTTTGAACATTTTCTTCTGCTGGTAAATAATTTGTTTTAAACTCAGGTAATACAATATTTCCTCTCATATCTTCTGAATATCCTACAGTTGATATTATTATATCTTCATACTCACTTATATCATTAGAGTTTATGAACTCTATAGCTTTATTATAAGCATTGTAGAACCCTTTAATAGCATTAGCATCTTTATCAATTACTTCTTGTAAGAATGCTGTTACTGAAATCATTATATCTTTATTATATATTTTAGTAATTTCTACACCACCATCTGCAACTGCTGTATCATTAAAAGGTGCTGGTAATATAGCAGCATCTATTTGATTATTTTTTAAAGCTTCAAGTCTAGCTGGCATTGCTGGTATTGCAACTTTTTCTATATCAGATACTTCTAGTCCATTTGATAACGCTATATCATCTGCTAAATATTCTATCATTGTATTTTTTGATATACCTACTTTTTTGCCTTTTAAATCGCTTAAACTAGTTATTCCAGAGTCTTTTCCTGCAACTAATGTCCATGAACCATTTGTAGTTCCAGTAATTTTCATATCTATACCTGAATTTTGATAAATAGAAATAGCAGTTTCATCACATAGTACTCCATCTAATTCTCCAGCTTGAAGTGCAGCATCTCTATCGTTAGCTGCCTTAAATATTTGAAGATCTAAATCTACTCCTTCTTCTTCAAAATATCCATTTTGTTCAGCTATTACTAATGGAACTGCATCAATTGATCCCATTACTCCTACTGTTAATTTTGTTTTTTCTGTTTGTACTTCTTCTTTTTTATTTCCGCATGCAACCATAGATGCTGTCATAACAGCTGTCATAGCTAGCGCAATTATTTTCTTAAGTTTCATACTCTGTATCCTCCCATTTGTTAAATAAATTATTATCTATATTAAGATAATTTAGTATTTTTCCTACCATGAAATTAACTAAATCATCAATTGTTTGTGGATGATTATAAAATCCTGGCATAGCAGGTATAATAGTCGCACCTATTCTTGATAATTTATACATATTTTCTAAATGTATTGCATTAAATGGAGTTTCTCTTGGAACTATTACTA
Source organism: Clostridium cuniculi (assembly GCF_004353185.1). Classification (GTDB taxonomy): domain Bacteria; phylum Bacillota; class Clostridia; order Clostridiales; family Clostridiaceae; genus Clostridium; species Clostridium cuniculi. The sequence goes on from NZ_SMUS01000012.1 coordinate 39,161, forward strand.
ATTTTCTTCCTTCCTTTAAAGCTACATCTGCAGCTCTACATAATAAATTTTTAGATAATCCATGACTTACCTCCGCCAATGTTCCCATAGAACATGGAACTATAATAACAGCATCAAATCCATGCGACCCACTAGCTACTCCTGAAAATAAATTATTATTATCTTCAAGTTTTACATTACTATATGTATTTTTAAGTTTTTCAACCCACTTTTTTAAATCTAAAGAAAGTTCATAATTAAAGACCTGTTTACCTTTATCCGTAGCAATTATATTAGTTTGTATTCCCTTACTTACTAAAACTTCTATAAGTCTTTTAGCGTAAATACTTCCACTTGCTCCAGTAATTCCAACTACTATTTTTTTCATAATACTACTCTCCTAAATTAAACAATCAATTAATCCACTTAGTAAGAATACTATGCTTATTACTTGGTTTATACTATAAGATGCTATCTTAACATTTTTTAAATTATCTGCACTAATCATTTTATGTTGTATTATAAATAAAACTATATTAATACTTAAACCTATATAGTATATAATTCCTAACTCAGGTGATAATACTCCTACAATAAATAAAAATATTACTGCTAATATATGAAACACAGATGATATTTTTAACGCATTTTCAACTCCAAATCTAGCTGGAATTGAATGTATTCCGTTCTTAGTATCAAAATCATAGTCTTGAGCTCCATAAATTATATCAAAGCCAGCTACCCACAATGTGTTAGCCGCTCCCATAACTAAAGGAATTAATGATACTTTCCCTGTAACCGCAAGCCAAGCTCCTACCGGTGCCGCTGCTGAAGTTACACCTAATACTAAATGACACATCCAAGTAAATCTTTTCGTATAAGAATATATAATCATTAAAAATAAGGCTATTGGAGATAATATTAAGCAAATAGTATTTAGTTTCCATGCAGCAAAAACCATAATTCCAAAACATATAGCAACAAATATTAATATTTCTTTCTTATTCATTAAACCTTGTGGTAATTGCCTAGTTGCTGTTCTAGGATTTCTTGCATCAATTTCAGCATCAATTACTCTATTTAAAGCATTAGCTCCAGTTCTTGCTCCCATAAAAGCAACTAATATCCAAAATATAACCATAGGCTTTAATTTACCTTCTCCAGCCAATAACATTGATATTAAAGCAAATGATAATGAAAATATAGTGTGAGAAAACATTACTAATACTCCATAATCATTTATCTTTTTAAATATTTTTCTCAAATCCGTATTCACTCCATCTCTTAGTTACCTTTTTCTTTATATCTTCAGACATAACTATATCATCAGGCCATTCTCTATTATGTCCTTCTTCTTTGAACTTCTTCGTTGCATCAATTCCTAAACGATGACCAAAACAATCCTCATTATCAAAATTAACTTCTTCAATTAACAAATCTCTTTTAGCATCTATGTTATTAAATACTTTCCAAGCTACTGTTGAAATATCATTTGCATCAACATCTTTATCCACGACGATTAAGAACTTATTATATTTCATATCTTCATGGTTCCATAGCTCTTTAATTAACTTTTTGGCGTCATTTGGCTCACTTTTATTTATTGATACAATTAATGCTCCTTGCATAGCTCCACTTATAGGATAATTAAAACTAGTTATTTTTTCATGACTTTCTAGATACTTATCTAACTCTAATGAGCTTTTAACTTGGCAATTCCATCTAATATCATTACCTTCAGCTTTAAATTTCTTAGTAGCATCTATTCCTAATCTATATCCATAATGATCATTTGCTGATGCATGATCTAAAGCATCTAGTGGTCCTTCTGAAAACACTAAATCCTTCTCCATATCTATTGATTCAAAGACCTGTTTTGTAACAGCCTTTATATCATGAGGATTAATTGTCTCATCTACTACTATTATCATTTTTGCATACATCATTTGACCCATTCCCCATAGTGAGTTCATAACCTTCTTCCCGTGACCTGGGAATCTCTTCTTAATAGAAACTATTACACAGTTATGAAATACTCCTTCAAATGGTAATGAGTAATCCACTATCTCAGGATAAATCATTTTTAATAATGGTAAAAATGCACGCTCTGTAGCCTTACTCATATAACAATCTTCCATAGGCGGTCTACCTACTATAGTCGTTGGATAAACTGCATTCTTTTTATGAGTTATACATGTTACATGAAATACTGGATACATATCAGCTAAAGAATAATACCCTGTATGATCTCCAAATGGTCCTTCTAATCTCAAAGGTTCATTTACATCTACATATCCCTCTAGTACAAACTCTGCATCAGCTGGAACATATATATCATTAGTTATTGACTTAACCATTTTTACTGGCCATTTTCTTAAATATCCAGCAAACATCATTTCATCAATCATTTTAGGTAATGGTGCAATGGCTGAAAATGTAATTGCAGGATCACAGCCTATAGCCACTGAAACTGGCATCTTACCACCTAATTTACGATACTTATCATATATCTCTCTTCCATCTTTATGCCAATGCCAATGCATTCCTGTAGTATTCTTATCATATATTTGCATACGATACATACCAGTATTTTGTACCCCTGTATCTGGGTCTTTAGTCATTACTAATGGTAATGTAATAAACTTTCCTCCATCATCTGGCCAACATTTTAAAACTGGTATAGTAGATAAATCCGGATCATGCTCTATTACTTCCTGACAAGCACCTTTTATAGGAAGTCTCCATGGTAATACCGCTAATAATCTTGTCAAACTTGGTATAGACTTAATTAACTTAGGTATTTTTATATAATTTTGCATATTAATTAAATTAGCTATATCTTCTTCAACTTCTTCTAATTTATCTACACCAAGGGCTAAACTCATACGTTCGTAACTTCCCATAGCATTAATTAATACAGGATATTTAGAGCCTTTAACATTTTCAAATAACAATGCCGGTCCAACTTCTTTAGAGATTCTATCAGTTATTTCTGTTATCTCTAAATCTGAATCAACTTCAGCTGTTATACGCTTTAATTGTCCTTTACTTTCTAGCACCTTCATAAAGGCTTGTATATCTTTAAAAGGCATATTTTCCTCCTTAGTTAAATCATAATATATTAATCTGATAATTTATTTTATCTTTAAATATTTAGTTTACATATGTATTTTTATTGTCTTTAATATTATAATTATTAGAAAACATAATATTAAAGGAGATTTATATGTTACATATATCAGAAAAATTTAAAAATCATGAGATTAATTGTAAAGCTATTAATATAGGTAATGATTGGAATATAACTATATATGGTGGTGATATTCCACATATAGGTGCCGTTGCAGTTGGTATTCCTGTAGCTTTACCTCACGATATAAATAAATTAACCTCATCTTCATCATTAATAACAGTACCTGGTCATAAAGAAGATGAAATAGTAAATAAATCTGCAAAATTATTAGCAAAGCAACTTAATACAACTGTGGTTGTATCTTGTGGTATACATATAAAAAATATTACTTTTGATGAAATCAATATATTAAATAATATTATAGATAACTTAATTACTAAATTATCTATTAATATAAAAAGCTATAAAATTTAAGAAAATACAGCTGCTACAACTAGTAACAGCTTATTTCTTTTATTTAAGTTCACTTAATACTTCATCTAATGCATTTATCATATCTTTAATATTTTGCTCATTTATTACTAAAGGTGGTTGGAAGGCTAATACATTTCTTCCAATTCCATTTTTACCTATTATAAATCCTTTATCTTTCATTTTTTCTAATATAATATCAGTTTCCTCTGAAGCTTGCTCGCCGTTTTCTTTAACCAACTCGGCTCCTAACATTAATCCAATTCCTCTTACATCTTTTATTAAAGGATATTTAGATTTTAATTTCTCTAATTCACTCTTTAAAATATCACCTAGCTTTTTAGAGTTTTCACATAAATTATATTTTTCAATATAATCTAAAACTGCCATTGCCGTTGCTGATGAAACCGGATTTCCACCTAATGTAGATGCTGATGGTTTAGTAAACTTTTCTGATATTTTATCATTAGTACAAAACGCTGATATAGGCATTCCATTTCCTAATGCTTTTGCTACAGTCATAATATCAGGTACAATATCATAATTTTCTATAGCAAACATTTTACCTGTTCTTGCAAATCCTGTTTGAACTTCATCAATTATTAATAATATCTCATTCTTTTCTAAAAGATTTTTTAATTCTTTGAAGTACCATAGCGGAGGAGTTATTATACCACCATTACCTTGTATTGGTTCAGCTATTAAGGCTGCAATATTATTAGCACCTCTATCATTAATAATTTTCTCAATATCTTTTAATGATTCTCTTGCTGCTGTTTCTATATCACCATTACAATCCCAAGTATTTTTTGCAAAATGTATTGCTTGAGATAAGTCTGGATCAGCTCTCCACATAGGAATTCCAGTTGCACTCATTGTTAAATATGTTCTACCATGTAATCCATTATTAAGAGCAATAAACTCATTTTTTCCCGTATATAATCTAGCTAATAACATTGCTCCTTCATTTGCTTCTGATCCAGTACAATAGAAAAATACTCTTTTTAAATCTCCTGGTAAAATTTTAGACATTCTTTCTGCTAAATTTACCATTTGTTCAGTTAAATATATAATAGTAGTATGTTGAAGAGTTTGCATTTGCTTAATTGTTACATCTAATATTTCTTTATTACAATGTCCACAATTCATTACAGATACTCCAGCGAAGAAATCTACATATTCTTTTCCATCACTATCATATAAATATTGCATATCTCCCTTAACTATTTCTGGAGGATTTTTGTAAAAGTGATTTCCCCAAGATGAAGGAAATAAATATTCTCTCTTTTTTTCTATTATCTTATTTGCACCTATCATATTTATAGCCTCCTTAGTTAAATTGCATTGCTCCTAAAGTAAATCCTAAACAGTCATATTTTAAGCTATCAAAAATATAATTACATTGCTCTAAATTTTCAATAGCTTCCTTATATGCTATTATTACTTTTCTTAATGTTTCATTTTCATAATGACATCCTTCTATTCTAAAAATTGATGCACCTAGATTACTTAATTCTTTTAAAATTGGCATATAGCATAATTCTTTTGATAATAACATATGATTATTTCCGTTATTATCTCTGTAAATAGGATGTTCATTTCCTTTATCATCTATAAGTAATAAAACATTTTTATCATTATATTTTCTATTAGCTTCTTTAACTGGCTCTTTAACTTTTGTATTTTCATATAAATCATGGCTCATATACATAACTACCGGTGAACCATGTACAATTATTTCTAATGGTAATACTGATTTTAATAATGCTTCTTTAGTATTATTAACTGGTGATTCACATGATAATGCACCTATACTTAATCCTTGACTCTTATAAAAATCTGCTGAAATTGCATTATATATGTTTAATGAATAATCACCTATTAATTCTAATCCTAAATCTTTAAACTTATTTATTGCTCCTAAGTTTGTAACTAATAATCCATCTATACCTAAATTATTATTTCTTAATAAATGATTATATTTAGAAAAATCATCTTCATACATCATTCTTGGAAGCCCTAAGTATATTTTAGATTGCTTCTTTTTGCTTGTAATGCTAATTATCTCTTCTTTACTAAAAGGAAGATTTGGTTCAAATACCTCTCCTGAAAGATATATTCTTTCTACTCCTTCTTCAATTGCAATTAGCGCTGCTTCATAATTATTTACTTTAACTGATATTTCTGGCTTATTATCTATTTTACTTTCAACTTTTAATAATTCCTTAATTTCAGTTACTCTATCATTATTTATATCAAATTCATCTACTGGTTTACTAAATACTTTTCCTGTACTATAGAATTTTCCTGTACCTTCATATCTCTCATTTATATTTGATAAACCTGGATTTCCAAAAGCATATGCTGTTGAAAAATCTCTTTTTCTATTTTCAAATAATTCTTTTGCATGTTTTCTTCTATTATATAAAATCGGATCATCTATATATCTATCAATTGCATCGCTGTAATAGTTAATTAAATCTACTAAATACTCTGCATCTCTCATTCTACCTTCAATTTTAAATGAAACTACACCTGCTTCAATTAATTCTGGAATATTTTCATACATATACATATCTTTGACAGCTAGTGGGAAAGTAGTATTGTATTCTTGACCTTCTTTATTAATTTTATATCCCCATCTACAAGGCTTCATACATAAACCTCTGCTTCCACTTTTCCCAAATAACATTCCACTATACATACATTGAGCTCCGTGAGCTACACACATATCTCCATGAACAAAATATTCAAATTCCATATTTGTTCTTACAGAAAATTGTTTTATAGTTTTTAAATCTATGTCCCTAGAAGCAACTACTCTTGTTACTCCTAATTTTTCTAATACTTTAATAGTTTCAAAATTATGTACATTCATCATTACTGATGAGTGAATATTAAGTTTTAATCCTAACTCTCTAATTACTTTAATAACACTCATATCTTGTATTATTAGAGCATCTGGACCTATCTTCTCTAAATATCTTAAATATTCTTCAGCTTGCTTTAAATCATCTGAACTTAATAAATTATTAACTGTTATGTATATTTTCTTACCTAATGAATGTGCTATGTCTATAGCCTCTTCTAACTCTTCATTTGTGAAATTAAAATCTTTTCTGTGCATACGCATATTAAATATTTTTCCACCTAAATAAACAGCATCTGCACCACTATGTATTACCTTCTTAAATATATCAAAATTACCTACTGGAGCTAATAACTCAACTTCTTGCCCATTAAAAAATCTACTCATATTGCCCTCCTTATATATTATCTAAAGGCATAATATCCATAAATTAATAAATTCTATCTAATAAACCTTTTGTTATTTCTAATAAAATTTCTCTGTACTCATTTTCTGGTAAAGCCTTTATTTGTTTATATGCTTTATTTGTATATTTTTTAGCAATTTCTCTTGCTTTATTTACACCATCATATTTGTTTACTAACTTTATTATTTCTACTACATCATCTTCTGTATAATCACTTTTTTCTAATATATTAACTAATTCACTTGGCTTATTTTCAAGAGCTATGATTAAAGGTAAAGTATATATTCCTTGTTTTAAATCATTAGCTGAATTTTTACCTATACTTTCATCACTACCAGTATAATCTAATATATCATCTATTATTTGAAATGCCATTCCAATATTATGCCCTATCTCCCAAAAAGCTCTAGATAATTTTCTAGAACATCCACTTTCAGATGCCCCTAAAAATAAGCTTAATGAAAATAACTCAGCTGTTTTTCCAGATGCTCTTTTTAAATACTTTTTAACTGATACATTTTTATCGAATCTAGAATTTAGCTGATCTATTTCACTCATACATATTCTTGACATTGTCATAGTATCTATTTGTACACTATCTAATGACCCTACACCTGCTAATACTTTAAAGCAGACACAGAAAAGATAATCTCCTATATAGACAGCATAATTCTTTCCATATTTAGATTGTACTGTTTCTTTCCCTCTTCTTAATGTTGCTTCATCTATTATATCATCATGAACTAATGTTGCCATATGAAACATCTCAACTACAGAGGCTAAAGCTCTGGCTTTTTTTTCTTCATAATTTCCAAACTTTGATGATAATATTACAAAGGCAGGTCTAAGCATCTTTCCACCAGAATTAAGTAATTCTAATATAGATCCTTCTACAACCTTATCTCTACACTTAGCATTTTTTTCTATTATTTGTTTAACTTCTTTAAGCTCTTTATTAACTTCTGGGTACTTACTCCACAATTTATGCATTCTATCAACCTCATAATCACCTTTAAAATAATAATTATTACTTTTATCTTTTGATTTTTTCTATATATTTATTTTTAACTATAAAAAAAATATATAATAGTTTGGGCCAGACTTTATAAAAGCCTGGCTCAATATTAATTTTAACTATTATATATATTATTTTGCTACTTTTTCTGTACCATGTTCTATATATATAGGTGTTCTCTTACCTATCCAGAACTCTTTAGCTATCTTATGTATCCAAGGCATTACATAATAGTCTAAACCGAATGTTCTACCTGCACCTGACATTAAAGCTATTGAACCGAAGAAATACCATAATATATCCCATCCAGCCATTGCAGATAATACAAAGTTACAAACCATAAATGCAGATGCTGCACTTGCTAAGAAAGTAAATAAACCAACAATTAAAGCTAGTCCCATTCCTATTTCCATAATTACAACCATTGTTTGGAATAATGTTGCCATTTCTGGAGTTGGAATCATTACTTGCATTATAGATTCATAGAACTTAGGCATTTTTTGTAAAATTGGTGTTGCATATTCAACAGCAGTATCCGCTGCTTCTGATGCTCCTGCTGTAGCATCTTGTAACCAAGAGAAAGGCATATTTATGTTTCCAGCCTTTAACCAGCTATCTGAACCAATTGCTATTTTTACTTTATCAAAATCAAAGTTTGAAATAGCTTTAATATTAGCTTCCCATAAAGATTCACCAAAGAACTTCTTAAGCCCTTCAATTAACCATAAGCATCCTATAAACACTCTTAAAGGTACTAACCAAAGTCTATTTCCTTTAGATGATAAATGACCTCTCATTATAGATCTTCTATCTTTCATTCCAAAGAATTCATGTTGTAAATAGCAATATACTGCATTTACATCATTAACTCCAAATAAATAGTACATATTTACTAAATGTTTCATAACCATTGCTATAAATCCTGAAAGCTTAACTCCCATTAAGTTAGCAACACCATATCTACCACCAATTGATACCATGAATCCATGATAATTTGATTTAAATTCAGTTTTCTTATCTGAATTCTCAATTGAAGCTATTATATTTTTAACAGCTGTAACTGCAGTTTGCTCAGCAGCTTCAACTATTTGTGGGTTAGGTTTACCAGCTTCTTCTTCATAGTAAGCTATATCTCCTACAACATATACATCTTTCTTACCTATAGCTTCCATGTACTTATTAGCTTCTAATCTTCCAGCTCTAGCTGTTTTTAATCCGTATTCTTTAGCTTCTTGATTAGCTTGAACACCACAAGTCCATATTAAAGTTTGTGTTGGTATTGTTTGTCCATTTTTTAACGTAATACCATTTGATGATACTTCAACTATTGGTGAATCCTTAAGTACTTCAACACCATGCTTAACCATATATTTTTCAGCCTTATCAGCTTGCTTTCTGTCAAGCATATTTAATATTGTAGACATAGCTTCAACAACTAGAAGTCTTACTTCGCTTTCATCTACTCTATAATCATGAGCTAATTTAGTTTTCCATTCTAATAATTCACCAGCCATTTCTATACCAGTAAATCCTGATCCTGCTACTACGAAAGTAAGCATTTCTTTTCTCTTAGCATCATTCTTTTCATAAGATGCAGCTTTAAATCTTGATTTAATGTGCTCTCTTATTTTTAAAGCATCTTCTAAAGACCATAAGGTAAATCCATTTTCTTTAACTCCTGGAACTCCAAAGAATGCTGGCTCACTACCAGTTCCTACTATTAAGTAATCGTAATCAAAGCTACCATCTTTAGTTGTTACTACCTTTTTATCTGTATCAACATTTTCTATGTAGTCTACAACAACATTAACTTTAGTTCTGTGGAATATCTTGCTTAACTCAATCTTAACAGACTCCTCTGGAACTCTTCCACCTGCAACTTCATGTAATTCTGTCATTAGTGTATGGAACGGGTTCTTATCTATTAATGTTATTTCTACATCATTATTTTTCTTGTACTTTTTTGCTAATTTCTTAGCTGCATGTACACCTGCGTATCCAGCCCCTAAAATAACTATCTTTTTAGACATTTGTTTTTCCTTCCCTTCTGATTTTATAAAATAAACTTTAGTCATTACAATTCCTATAACATTTTATATTCATTTATTTATAATGTCCATAGTGAAATTTTTAACTATCAATTTTCAGAATAATATAACTTTTAAAACTTAAAGTATATCTTAAGGCGCTAATTGTACTGATAATAGCTATTTTCCAATACTCCTTTCCTTCATTTTGCTATTAATAATTCTTATGTTACATTAAATATAAGATTAACCCTTATAATGAATTTATTTCAAATAATTATAAAAAAAAGATTAAGGTGAAGCAATTCCTTAATCTTTTTTTGATTAGATATGTTTAAATTTATCATTGTAAACGTTTTAAATCCTGTGTATACCATCTACTTTTTCAATTATTATAACTTGCCCAAAAAATTTATTAGTTACTACAGTTTTTCCAACAAAAAAATTTCCACTTGCATTTTCTATAATATCTTTAATTAAAAAATTATCTGTATGTTCAGTTGATAAAATCCCTCTCTTAGCTCCACATTCTATTAACATACATCTATAAGTTTCTACATATTCCTCAAGTAAATCTCTTCTATAAATTTTCCCCTTTTTTAAAGAACCATACCTAATTATCTCTTCTAATTCTTTCACAATAATCCCCTCCTATACCTTATTATGAATTTACAATATTTATATTAATTAAAATATTTAACTTTTTACTTATTCTATTTTAATAAATATAATGATTTAAATAGACCTAATAAAGTAATGTTCTTTTTACTATCATTATTCTAAAATTAACTATGTAATATTCTTTCTCAATATAAATTAAATTTTATTACACTAAGATATTATACTATATTCACTTTTCTAATTATTTATGTATAACTTTTCTTTAAAATGCCTAACTAAATTAATATAAAAAGAAGTCATTTATACTTCTTATAAATAACTTCTTAATTACTCAATATAATTAATATAGCATAAAAATTAATTATTTTTATTTTTTCTTCTTTTTACATAATAAATAATAGATATAACTATTATTAGAATAATTACTACTAGTACAATCACTATATTAGATATATTAGGAACATTAAATCCTATCATTATACTATTATTTTCATTTAAATCATTTATAGTATATGAATACTTTACAGTCTTATCACTAACTATCTCCTTAGAATTCGTATCTACTATTTTAACAGGCATAGATATTGATAAGTTTACTGGAATATCACCTATTAAGTTAGCTATATTTTTATTTATCAATGTTCCTAAATCTAATCCTAGGTTATTATTTATATTATTATTTATATAGTCACTAATAATATCTATTGCACTATCCTTTAGTTTAAATGTTACTTTATATTCATTTTTAAAAATTCCTTTATCTTCAACTTCAATTATACTAAAATAATCACTACTTAAATTAGATACTTCATTAAGTTTAACTTTATCAGTTGATATATCAACCTCTTCTGTATTTAAGCTTCCTTCCTTTGATTTAATTATTTCTCCAAAATGTATTTTATCTGGAATTTTATTCTTAACCTCAGTAATAACTTTTGATAGTAAATCATTATCTACTAACTTATTTATAGTATCATCATAATATATTTTTATCTTAGTATTGCTAGTGCCATCTATATTAATAGAAGTATCAGTACTTATTTTTGCTTCACCACATCCAATTAATAGGAATATCATACTCATAATTAAAAATAGAACTAGTATATACTTTTTTAGTTTTCTCATATCTCCTAACTCCTTTCTTTATAAAAGTGACCATATTATTAGTATAATTAATTTTTATCTTTTTTAATATATTTTATAAATATTTCTAGATATTTATAAAAAAAATCACAATACCAGCATAAAATATTTTTATTATTTGCTGTTATTGTGACTAATTTTATTAATTATTTTTTATAATATTTCAACTACGCTACCTTGCTGTAATGATTTTTTTACATCTATAACTCTTTGGTTAGCTGATCCTCTATACTTAAGCATTATATCTCTTTTATCAAGTTGAAATTTGCCATCTATTAGAACTTCTACTTCCTTTAATAACTCTAATCTTTTAGGATTAGATATTATTTCTTCAAATTTATATCCTGACCATAGCCATATAGGTTTATTAGTTTCTGTTTTTATTCTTCTTAAAAGATTTAATAATGTATCATCCATTATTTGCTGCATAGGTTCTCCACCTAATATATTTACACCTTTTATTTGTCTACTTTTAGTTAACTCAATGAATTCATCTTCTGTTTCTTTGGTAAATTCATTTCCATAATTAAAATCTTGTTGCTCTTTATTAAAACATCCTTCACAGTTATGTGTACATCCACTTACAAAAAGTGTTGTACGCACTCCAGGACCATTTGTTACATCTAACTTTCTAATCTTAGCATATTTCATGATAAATACCTCCCATTTCATTAATAAGATTTACTAATCTATATAATAAATATCTAATCTTATCCATTCATATACATAATACTTCTCCATTATAATCACCGCATTAAGTATTGACGAATATACTAATTATTATGCAAAAAATGAGAGGATTCCCTCTCATTTTTTATAAATGAAGAACCCTATCTCCAATTTCAGCAGTTCTTCCTTTATTCCAATATGAACTTCCTATATCCATAATACCGTTGGTTTCCCAATACTTTAACACCTAATTAAAGGTCGGAGTAGACTATCCCTTTACATAACTAATATATGCATTACCATTATAGTCGTTGAGCCTTATCCATATCTATCGACTTAGGAGCTTGGTTGCGGATTGTCCAATCAAAATACCTTTTTACCATACCTAAGCAATTACTCTTAGCCACTATTTAATTTCTTAAATAGATTGGTAGTATTAAGCTCTAAGGATTTTCCCGCAGTTTCGATAATTTTACGTGAGCCTATATAGTTAACCCACAAGTTCTTCTCATAACTTGTAATTCACTTTCATCATCATTTCCACATGATGGACAGTGCCAAGTTAAGCTTTCCTTATCTAATTGCATTTCACCATTAAATCCACACTTGAAACAAAGATCGGATTTAGTATTGATTTCTGCATATTGAATATTATGATAAATAAAGTTAATTATATCTTCAACAGCTTCAAGATTTTTATTCATATCTGGTACTTCTATATAAGAAATACATCCTCCACTACTTATTGAATGGAATTGTGATTCAAATTTTAATTTACTAAATGCATCTATCTCTTCACAAACATGAACATGATATGAATTAGTATAATATAATCTATCAGTTACATTTGGTATTTCTCCAAATCTTGCTTTATCTATTCTACAGAATCTGTATATTAAACTTTCTGCTGGAGTTCCATAAAGTCCAAATCCAAGACCTGTTTCTTCTTTCCATTCTTTACATTTCTCATCCATATGTCTCATAACTTCTAGAGCAAATTTTTCTCCCTCTTCTGAAGTATGACTCACACCTAACATTGCTTGAACCATTTCTGCTATACCTACATATCCAAGTGAAAGAGTAGAGTATCCGTTTTTCAATAACTTATCTATTTTTTCACCTTTCTTAAGTCTTGCTATAGCTCCATGTTGCCAATGTATTGGACTTGAATCTGAAGTTACTCCAAGTAACATTTTATGTCTAGTTAATAATGCATCTTTACAAAGTTCTAATCTTTGATCTAGCATTTCCCAGAACATTTCCATATCTTTATCAGCTATTATAGCTATTTGTGGTAAATTTAAGCTAACAACTCCTTGGTTAAATCTTCCATACCACTTATAGTTTCCATTCTCATCTTTCCAGTTAGATAGGTGTGAACGACAACCCATTGGTGGGAATGTTTCACCTTCATAATTTTCTCTCATTATCTTTGCACTTTGATAATCAGGTACTAATCTCTTAGCTGTACATTTAGCTGCAAGCTTAGTTATATAATCATATTTTCCACCTTCAAGACAATTATGCTCATCAAGAACATAAATTAACTTAGGGAATGCTTCTCCAATTTCTTGACCTTTATAGTTTTTCATTCCTTCAAGTCTTTGTCTTATCATTTCCTCACAGATCATTGCCATTTCTTCTTCATATGGGTGACCTTCTTCTATCTCTAAGTAAATTGTACTAAATGGAGCTTGCGTGCTCCCAGTATGTTTTCACATACTACAGACTATCTCTTCACCCTCGTCTTATTTCGTTAGGGTGGACGGCACTTCCCATATAGGAGTTTCACCTATACAGTACGCTTTTCATAATCCCATAAGGATTGTATAAGCTAGTCGTTACACCTTTAAGAGAATTGCTTCTCAAACTTGGCTCGGTATTAACATATCTTGGATTTATATATATTGCCATCTAAATCCAGCAAAAGTTTTATTTTTACCTGTGCAGGCTTTTGAAAGATTTCCACTCTTATATCCTTGATAGTGAAACTCTGCAATAATTGCATTTTCAAATATCTCTCCAGTATCAATATTTTTAACTTTCTTTGCCTTAACAGATGCTGCATTTTCTGGCTCTATTATTCTATTATCTTCATCTAAATATCTGTATACATTTCCTTTAGTTGATCCTCTAAGACCTCTACAAACAGCACATACATGCGAAAAATTAGCTTTATCATATCTTGCTGCCTCACTTGCACTTCCAAATATCATATTGGTAGTAATATTAATTACTTTTTTAGAAGTCGGATTTAATTTTCCTGTTTTCCCAAACATATGATTTTTTTCACCTAATTGAGCCTCTCCAATCTTATTTTTAACTTCTTGTGTTAAAAAATTATTGCCTCCGCCACCTTTTAGATTATATCCATTTTCAGTAACAAGTGACTTATAATATTCTATATAATAAGATTCTTTTTCATTTAACTCTTCTATCGCGTCTGCTTCGTAGATAACTTCCCATTTAAAGTTCTCTTTTCCATATTTCCTTATTGCATTTGAAAAAGCAGTTTTATAACCATATTCATGACTTCTCTCATGTTGACTTTTTCTCACACTTAATGGATGTATTGTCTGTCCAATGTATACTTTATTATTGATAATATTAGTTGCCTTATAAATAATCATTCTTATCACCCAAGACTTAGCTTTCACCGATAGCACTATGTATATACATAGCACACCCTACATTTATAGGTTCACCGCCTTATACTCTATGATATTTCTAACATAGACAGCCTAATTGACCATTTGTTGTTTGCAACGTAGATAATTGATATCTTATAGTTTGAACTCCATCTTTAAGTTCTTTCATCTTAATGTCTTTAGCTAACTTAGTAGCAAGTTCTTCATCATTAAGCATTTCCATATAGTGCTTATATGCTTTATCTTCTGTTACCTTAAGATATTTAGCTAAATGCTTAATAGTAATACTTTGACCACCATATTGATTAGATGAAACTTGAGCAATTATTTGTGTTGCTACTGTACATGCTGTTCCAAAACTCTTAGGCTCTTCAACTAATTTTTCATTAATTACAGTCCCATTAGTAAACATATCTTCTAAGTTTATTAAACAACAGTTAAACATTGGAGATATAGTATAATCCATATCATGCCAGTGAATTGCCCCTTCATCATGAGCTTGAACTATGTGCGCAGGAATAAGTTTTCTTCTTGCAATATCCTTAGATACTTCCCCTGCAATTAAATCTCTTTGTGTTGCAGATACTACAGGATTCTTATTTGAATTTTCCTTCATTACATCTTCATTCTTTTTGCTTAGTAACTCTAATATGCTATCATCAGTAGTATTAGTATTTCTCTTAAACTCTTGTACAGCTCTGTAACCTTCATAAGCTCTTGCAGTTTCAGCTTGTCCGTAGTGAACTAATCTATCGTACACATAACTTTCTATTTTATAAATAGTTGCTACTTCATCTTGTTTACTAAAATACTTTTCAGCGTCATTTGCTATTAATCTTGCAATATCAGCTAAAAGTATTCCACTACCATTTTTCATCGACTTAGTTATAGCTTCTCTTATTTTATTCTTGTCGAACTCTACTGTACTTCCATCCCTTTTAATTACTTTCAATTAATACCACTCCCTAAACTTCAGTATATTTTAAATACTCACTACCAATAAAATAAGTTATTAATTTAAAGGCTAATTATACACTAATCGATATTTATTTTCATAATACTATATGGTCGATTATATTAAATAAACTTTCAAATATATCTTTTTTTAACCTTTTTCTTTAAAATAATACTCATTTTAATTTATATCATGTAATTCATTTTTTTAGAATTAACATAAAAAAATAGTGCTTGTATTAATACTAATAACCTTAAATACACAACATATTGTACTACCTTTTCTTCTTAAACACAATATATAGTCTGTCGTATTTTAAATAGATTTACTGTATTTTTCTTACAAACACTTTATTTATCTTTATATTTCACTCAATTTCCTATATTATCCTTTTTAGTTTTTTTACTAATTTTTCATTCCAACTTTTTTCATTATACTACATTAAATTTTAAAAAACACCTCTTGAAATTTAACATAATATATGCTTTTTAAAAATATAACTTTCACTAAAATAATTATTTTTTTATTCACATAATTATTTTATACCAAAAAAATAAAGGTAAGATTAAACCTACCTTTATTTAATATGCTCTTATAAATGCTCTAAATTATATGGAGTATTTTGATATACACAATAATTAAGCCAATTACTAAAAACTACATTTGCACTTCCTCTCCATGTAACCATTGGCTCTAAACTAGGGTTGTCATTTGGAAAATAATTTTTAGGAACCTCTATATTTAACCCTTTCTTAACATCTCTAAAATACTCATCACTAAGGGTATTTCTTTCATACTCTAAATGCCCTGATATAAAAACCTGCCTTCTATTTTTATTAGCAACAATAAATATTCCAGCCTCTTCAGATTCTGATAATATATCCAACTCTTCAACCTTTTCTATATCTTCTCTTCTTACTTCAGTATGCCTAGAATGTGGCGCATAAAAAACATCATCCAGCCCTCTTGTAAGATCTGCATTTCTATCATTTATAAAATGTTTAAATACCCCAAACATTTTTTTCTCTAATTGATATTTTGGAATCCCATAATGATAATTTAACCCTGCTTGAGCTCCCCAACAAATATGAAGTGTTGAGTATACATTACTTTTGCTCCACTCCATTATTTCCTTTAACTCATTCCAATACATAACATCTTCAAATTCCAATTGTTCCACTGGCGCCCCCGTTATTACTAATCCATCGAACCTCTCATCCTTTATATCATTAAAACCACTATAGAACTTTTCCATATGTTCAAGTGATGTATGCTTAGGCTTATAACTCTCTGTCTGTAAAAGCTTAATTTCTACTTGAAGCGGTGTATTTGATAAATATCTAAGTAATTGGTTTTCTGTTTGAATTTTTTTAGGCATCAAGTTTAATATAGCTATTTTAAGTGGCCTTATATCTTGATTTACTGCCCTTTCATTATTCATTACAAATATATTTTCATCAGATAAAACCTTAAATGCAGGTAAATCTTTTGGAATTTTTATTGGCATAGCCTCCCCCTCCTTACATCAATATTAAATCATATTTTTTCCAATTTTAGAATATTTATTAACAATATTAATCTTTGTAGGTTTTTAATTTCCACAATTTCTCTTTGACACTAAAAATAAATAATCATATAATGATAAAAATAACCTTCGTATAAGCCTAAAAATATGGTTTAGGCGTCTCTACTATATCACCGTAAATGATATAACTATGAAGTAAAATCCACGAAGGTTAATGTATTATTTTTATAAAGGTGGATTAATTAAATGAATAAAAAGATTTTTATCGATAATATTAAAGCAGCTAATAAAGAAATCTCTTGTGATTTAGTTATTAAAAACATTTCTGTCGTTGATGTATTTCAATGCTCTTCATTTATTTGCGATGTTGCTATAAAAAATGGATTCATCGTTGGTCTTGGAGATTATTCAGGTAATATAGAAGTTAATGGTACTGGAAAGTTTATATGCCCAGGACTAATTGATTCTCATGCTCATATAGAATCTTCTATGCTTACTCCAAATGAGTATTATAAAACAGCTCTATTGCATGGGGTAACTTCATTAATTGCAGATCCTCATGAAATAGCTAATGTTTTAGGACAAGCTGGAATTAAATTTATGATTGATTCTGCACAAAACATACCTTTTGATTTTTATTTTATGCTTCCATCCTGTGTGCCATCTACACCATTTGAAAACTCAGGTGCAGTATTAACTAGTTCAGATTTAAAAGACTTCTACTCTAATTCTAAAGTTTTAGGACTAGCTGAAGTTATGGATTATCCTTCAGTTGCAAACTGCAATGATGATATGATAAATAAACTTTATGACGCAATTTCTAATAACTCAATTATAGATGGTCATGGTGCTGGATTAAACTCTCATTCTATTAACGTTTATTCTACTGCTAATATAAAAACTGATCATGAATGTGCTACTTATGAACAATTAATTGATAGAGTTAGACGTGGAATATACGTCTTAATGAGAGAAGGTACTGTTGCTAAAAATTTAAATGAGCTAATTAAAGGCGCTTCTATATTTAATAGTAGACGTCTTTGCTTATGTACAGATGATAAGCATATTGATGACTTAGCTCATAATGGTAGTATAGATACTTCTATTAAAATGTGTATTAAAGGTGGACTTGCTCCTGAAATTGCAATTCAAATGGCTACATTAAATGCAGCTGAATGCTATGACCTAAAAAATAAAGGTGCTATAGCCCCTTCATATGTTGCTGATTTTCTTATTCTTGATAGCCTTGAGGAATTTAAAATTAATTCTGTTTATAAAAATGGTAAATTAGTAGTATCTAATAATATACTTATAAATGATATAAAATATTCTAATGTATATCCATCTTTATCAAATTCTATTAAATTACCTACTCTTACAAAAAATACTCTTAAAATAGATGTGAAAAATAAGTCAATACTAAATGTTATAGAACTAATACCAAATAAATTAGAAAGTAACCATTTAAAACTTGATATATCTAAATTAAATTTTGATGATGAGTTTATTAGTTTGACAACAACTGATAACTTATTAAAAATTGCAGTTATAGAACGTCATAAAAATAAAGGAAATGTTGGTGTTGGTGTTTTAAAAGGATTGAATTTGAAATCTGGAGCTATTGCTACGACTATAGCACATGATTCTCATAATTTAATTGTTTGTGGTACTAATGATGCTGATATGCTATTTGCTGTTGAAGAGTTAAAAAAGATAAATGGTGGAATAATTATCGTTAAAGATGGTACAGTTTTAGCTTCTGTATCCTTAGAAATAGGTGGAATAATAACAGCTAGAAATTCTGATGATGTTATTTCTGATTTAGATAAATTACATGATGCTTTAAAAATCATAGCCCCTGATATTACTTTTAATCCATTTTTAACTTTATCATTTTTATCATTACCAGTAATACCAGATATCAAAATTACAGATAAAGGATTATTTGATGTTAAAAACTTTAATTTCATAGATGTGTGTGAATAATAATAAAATAAAGTCTGCTATAAGCAGACTTTATTTTATTAAGAATAATTTTATTCTATTATTTAAGTACAAACTTTTCTATAGCTTTTGCAACTCCATCATTTTCATTTGAATCAGTAATATAATTTGCAACTTCTTTTACTTCCTCAAATCCATTTGCCATTGCAACACCCATACCAGCATACACTATCATATCAAGGTCATTTCCAGCATCTCCAAAAGTCATTATCTCTTCTTGCTTTACTCCTAAGTGCTTTGCTAATAATTCAACACCAGTTCCTTTATTTACAGCTTTATTTAAGAACTCCAAAAAGTATGGTGTACTTCTAACAACAGTATATTTATCATAAACCTCTTGTGGTAAGTTATCTACTGCCTTTTGTAATATCTCTGGTTCATCAATCATCATAACCTTAATTATAGAGTGGTCATCTTCAATATCTGAATAATCGTTTATATTTATTTCTATACCATTTATGTTTGCTTCAACTTCTGTATATTTGCTATTTTTAGGAGTTATTAATCCATGTACATCTGAAAATGCATGAATATTTACACCTAACTCGTTACTTAAATTATGTAAATAATGTAGATCAGCACCTGTTAATGCTATTTTAGAAATAACTTCTCTACTTTTAGTTTTTAAAACTAGTCCACCATTATAAGTTAAAACACAATCATTTTCATCATACATATCTAATTCTTCTAGATATCTTGTTACTCCATCTATTGGTCTACCAGTTGCAATTACAACTTGAACACCTTTTTCTTTTGCTGCTTTTATAGCATTCTTCGTTCTTTCTGAAACTGTTTTATCTTCTTTAAGAAGTGTTCCATCCATATCAATTGCTATTAATTTATACATAAACTCCTCCACCATTCCTTATAATAACATTCTGTTTCATTATAACATATAATTTACTGATAGCGGCATAATATTATTTATAAATTTTATAGCTAGTATTGATTTTACTTATCGAAAATACTATATTCCCAATATAACTTCTTATATCTAAAATTAATTCTATTACTTATCATATCCAACATAAGAGCTAATTACATCATCAAATCCATCTCTATCTAATATACTTATAACTACTCCTGTAATCTCATAACTTGATGTATTATACTCTTCTCCTCTAAACTCCTTAATGCAACTTACCACATCTTCTGCTATTATCTTTGCATCAGATTCATTTAATAAGGCCTTTTGATCTCTAGTTGCATTTAATATACTTACTTCAATTTTACCTTGGTCTAACTCCTGTAATCTTCCATCTTTTTTTACTACTTTCATTGTATTAACACCTCCTTATACTATTATTATCAAAAAAATAGGTTGTAACTCATAATAATAATTAAAAAATTACTATTATTAAGCTACAACCTATTTTTATCTATCATTATTGCTCTTATAACCTAAATACGACATTGCTATATCATTAAATCCATCCTTATTGAGAGTTTCTATAATTATTGCAAAAATTTCATAAGTTGATGCAATCCCGTCATCTCCTCTTATACCTTGTAATACTTTTAGTACTCTAGAACTTAACACCTTTAAATCTGCTTCATTTATAATTGTATCACTATCAATAGATGCACCTAATATGCTACTTCTTATTTTAATAACATCTAAACTTTGTAATCTACCATCCTTTTTTATTACTTGCATAAATACACCCCCATATAAGAAAATTATACACTATTACAGAATATTTTTAAACGATTTCATGATTTATTCATAATAAATTCTATTAATTTATTATATGTTTGTCGTATCCTATCTTTACTAAATGATATATATATGTATATTTTTTTATTATACATTTAACAAGCAATCTTATATTAAATAAATGATATCACATTTAACATTTATTTTTTATAATCGTAAAATATACTATAAAACTTTTTTGGAGTTAAATTTTATGAAGTTTATATCTAAATTTAGAAACTTATATCATTCATCACGTCAAAACTTAACACTTATATCTGACACCTTAAAAAATTCAAATTCTTATACTAATGATGCTTTAGAAAAAATAAATAAAAGCGATTTTTCTAGTAAAACTAAATACTTTATATGGGTAGATACAAAAAACTTCAAAACTAATATCTTTAAAGGAAGTACACATTATTGGGTATTAGAGAATAGCTTTCTTTGCACTGTAGGAAGACCTAGCTCCCCTACAATAAAAGGCACTTTTTATGCAGGACCTAAAGGTTATTCCTTTGGTGAAGCACGTGGATTTAGATGCTTATATTACACCCAAATAAAAGATAATTATTTATTTCATTCAATCCCCTATAATCTAGATGGCTCCATAAGGGATTCTCGTTTAGGTATGCAATTAACAGACGGTTGTGTAAGACTTGCTACTAAGCATGCAAAATGGATTTATTACAACGTTCCATCCGGAACAACTATATATATAACTTGAAAAATATTGCGAACTAAAGCATTAATGCCGTGATGCCGAAAATTAATGATATAACCTCCATTAAGTCATATAATTTCGCTAAGAATTTATATTATTATTTCCATAAAATTAGCTAAAGCTTCGAAGTTCGCTATCGCTTACCTCAGCTTCTTAACGCTAATTTTATTACAATAATAATTAAATTCTAAAGCTTATTATATAATACTTTCTTCCGGTTATATCATTAATTTTTCTCTATCACTAGCTTTAAAGCCTAGGTCTGCAATTTAAAAGAGAAATACTATAAAGTTAATGTTTTGTGCTATAAATTATTTTGATAGAATAATTATCTTTTAATTTAATGACCCTTATTTTATCAAGATATTAAAATACTTTTAGTTAACGACTTGTCATACAGTATGTAGTAGAAGAAATTAACTGCAAGGTTTTATGTATAGGTAGTTATGTGAAAAAAGAAAAAATGAAATATTAATTTGGAAGGGCCATTGAAATTAAGCCGTAGAAAATAACTATTTCATTTTTTCGCTTCCACGTAACGAACAATTTAGTTATTATTCTACTTTTTCTGGTTCCTTGTAATTTATTCCCTTTGTATCTACTGTAATACTTTCAATAACTACATCTTTTAATGGTTTATCATTTCTATCAGTTTCAACTGAATTAATAGCTTCTACTACATCCATTCCCTCAGTTACTTTTCCAAAAGCAGCATAATCACCATCAAGATGTGATGCTTCTTTAGCCATTATAAAAAATTGACTTCCTGCTGAGTCAGGATTATTTGATCTTGCCATTGATAAAACACCTGCTGTATGTTTTAAATCATTATTTGTATATCCATTACTACTAAATTCTCCTTTAATTGAGTACCCTGGACCTCCTGTACCAATTCCATCTGGATCTCCACCTTGATTCATAAAATCTTTAATTACTCTGTGAAATATTAATCCATCGTAAAATCCAGAATTAGCTAATGATATAAAATTATTGACTGTATTAGGTGCTTTATCTGGATATAATTCTGCTTTTATTGTTCCAAAGTCTTTAACTTTAATTATTGCTATTGGTAACTCTCCTGTTGATTCAATTGTTACTACACTTTCTTCAGTATTATTTTGATTTGAAGTATTATTTGTACATCCTACTAATCCAATTAACATAGCGCTTATTCCTACTAAAATTACGCCCTTTTTAATAACTTTATTCATAAATACCCTCCACAAAAAACTTTGTCATTTTTTATGATATCAAAAAAAAGCTTAACCCTCAAGTTAAGCTTTTTTCATCTAGACCTATATGCTATTTTTCTAAAAATTTACTAAAGAGGTTCTCCATCAAAGCTTTTATATTCACTAGGATTTTTATCATTTCCTACATTATTTTGATTTTGATGAAGTTTTTGTCTTCTTTCTCCCTTTTGATACTTTTTATCTTTAAATTTATCAGTACTCATTTGTAAGACACGCTCCCTTCTATATTATTTTCTACAAAACTTCTATATATAATTCAAAAAACACTAAGAATTTTAATATAAATAAAAAAAAATAACCTATATTACTTGAGCTTATAAAAATTTTAAGGTTGATATGAATTAAATTATAATACATACCAACCTTTTTAAACTAAACTTCAAACTCTTCAATTTCTATAGAATAACTTCCACAATGCTTACAAACATTTATCATTACAATATAACTATTATCTACTTTTCCACTTTTCATTAATCTTTTAAAAGATAAACCTTCATACTCTTTATCTAAAGTACTTATTACATACTCCTCATTTTTCGTATATATATAAAAATTAAACCCTAAGAAATCAAAAAACTTCTTTTTCTCAGCAACTCCTTCATTACAGTTTTCACAAGGGAAATCAAAAAATGCCTTTGTAAATTCAACATTCTCACTATTATGTAATATCTCTATTATTTTTTTCTCATCTATATCTTTAATTGGATTCTCTTCATCATTTACAAAATACTCAAGATTATCTTCATTTAAAATATATTCTTTATCATCAAAAGTAAATTTAAATTCCATTTAAATTACCTTCCTTTCTTTTTTAAGTTTTCTTTGCATTACTTTATTGTACATAATAACATACCAGTATTCATAAATAAAGTTATTTAATAAAAGTTTGTGTGAATTTTGTAAAAAAATTATTAACAGTTACATATTTTTAGTGTACAATATAGACTATAAAATAAAAGGAGGGGATTTAATTTGAATAATAGAGATATATACATAGTTTTGTCTAGAACTGGAACTATGTTTTCTAATATAATTGCTCTTTTTACACAAAAAGAATACTCTCATGTTTCTTTATCTCTTGATAGCTCCTTCACTCAAATGTTTTCCTTCGGCCGCAAAATTCCAAGCAGAGTTTTACCAGCTGGCCTTGTTGAGGAAAATCTATATGATGGTGTATTTGCTATGTACCCTAACAGTAGGTGCTTAGTATATAAAGTCAATATTACTTCTGAGCAATTCAATTTTTTACAAAATGAAATTAATAAATTTTTTGAAAATAAAGACGAGTATAAATATAGTGTTCTTGGAACAGTAACTGCTTACTTTAATAAACCTCATAAAAGAGAGTACTATTATTTCTGTTCTCAATTTGTAGCAGAGCTATTAATCAATAGTGGTATCTATAAAACGGACAAGCTTCCTGAGGTAATCAAGCCTATGGATTTACTAGAAATAGAAAATAAAACTCTTTTTTATGAAGGATTTATAAATGAAGATAGAGCTATTAGAAATAATTTCATTCTATATAACTCTCAAAGAATATCTAGAGTAATTTCTAGATTAATGTCTTAAAAAAACTCTAAAGTAGATTTAGTCTACTTTAGAGTTTTTCTATTTCTTAACATTTATCTATATCTATTCATAAAATATACTGATACACTATAATTAATTTAAGGAGTATATAAATGTATTCAATTGATCTTCCATATCCAGAAATTAAAGTAAAAGAAAAAAATTCAAAATATATTGACTTAATCTTACTTAATTACTCTAGTGCTATTTCCGAGTTTGACGCTATAGCACAATATACTTATCATCAAATTGCATTAACCTATAGTAATAAAGAAATATCAGACACTCTATGCGGTATATCTATTGTTGAAATGCATCATTTAGAAATGCTTGGTAAAATAATAATTCTACTTGGTGGAGAGCCAGGTTACTGGATTAATAATAAAAAGAAAAATTATTGGTCCAGTAAATTAGTAAATTATGATTTATCATCAATTAAAGATATTCTTACTATTGATATTCAAGATGAAAAAGCAGCTATTAAGCAATATAAAGAAACTATAACTCAAATTGATGATAAATATATAAATGCCGTACTTAAAAGAATTATCCTAGACGAAGAATTCCACATCCAACTCCTAGTCAACCTTTACACCAAATACGTAAAATAAAAAATATATTACGCACCACATGGAAGCGAAAAAATGAAATATTTATTTTCCGGTAATGGTGAAATTTTCACCTAGAATTTATATAATTGATTCCGTAAAGTTTGCTAAAGTTTTTAAACTTAAGTGAGATTCAAAATTTCAATTTTGTAAATCGAACTTACACATTCGACGTAAGGAGAAGGTGCTTCCTTTTAAAAGGAAACTCACTCTTCACTATCGCTCAGAGGAGTAAGTTCAGCTAACTAAATCAAGATTTAGAGCTTCACTTTACTCAACTTTACTCCATCAATTATTAAATTCTACGGCTTAATTTCAATCATCCCTCCAAATTAATATTTCATTTTTTCTTTTTTCATGTATATGCTTATAACACACTCCCTTTATAGTTAATGTTTTGTGCTACATATTATTTTGATAAAATAGTTAATTTGTATATTAATATTCTTAGTTTATTTAAAAATATATATATTTATAAGTTAACAATTTATTATATAAAATATAGCAGAAGTCGTTAACTCTTAAGGTGATTACGCAGGAAATTATATCTTTTAGCTTAAGAACCAGTGATAGAGAAAAATTAATGATATTATCGGAAGGAATATTGTAATTAAGTTTTAGAATTTAATTATTTTTGGAGGAAAAGGGGCGTTAAGAAGCTGAGGGAACAAAGTGACTTTCGAAGCTTTAGCCCCTTTTCCGGAAAAAATAATATAAATTCTTAACGCAAATTACACTAATTCCTGGAGATAATATCATTAATTTTCGTCATCACGGCATTCAAGCCCTAAAGAACAATTTAGTTAAAGTCTTCTATTCTTATTATGTTTTCTATATCTTTTACTGTTCTTAAGTCATATAACTTTTCTATAGAATCATTTATTAAAGCTTCTTTAGTTTTATGTGTTATTAAAACTAAAGCTACTTCATGACTTTCATCATTCTTTCTGCCTTTTTGAATAACTGATTTTAAACTTACTCTATTAGAACCAAAAATAGTAGTTATTTGTCCTAATACACCTGGCTTGTCTTCAACAGTTACTCTTATATAATATCTACTTTCAACTTCATCTATATTTTTAACTTGCTTTTCCCATAAATTATTTCTGATAATTGGATTTTGATTTTCCACTTCTATATTTTTTCTTAAAATAGCAATTATATCACTTACAACTGCACTACCTGTAGGCAAATCACCTGCTCCTCTACCATAGAACATTAAATCTCCTACAGCATTTCCATTTATAAATATTGCATTAAATGAATCATATACATTAGCAAGTGGATGAGTCTCTGGTATCATAGTAGGATGTACCCTTAACTCTATTCTTCCATTATCATCTTTAGCAATAGCTAGTAATTTTATTGACATTCCAAAATCACTGGCATATTTCATATCTATTGGTTTTATCTTAGTTATTCCTTCTCTATATACATCATTAATATCAACTTTAGTACCAAAGGCTAAGGAAGCAAGAATGGCAAGTTTATATTGAGCATCATATCCTTCAATATCTGATGTAGGATCTGCTTCTGCATATCCTTTTTCTTTAGCTTCTTGTAATACTGAATCAAAATCTAGTTGCTCTAGTTCCATTTTGCTTAATATATAATTTGTTGTTCCATTAACTATTCCATATAGTTCATTTACTTTATTTGCAGTTAAATTTTCATTTATACCATTAATTATAGGTATTCCCCCAGCAACACTTGCTTCATATTGGAACATAACTCCCATTTCTTCAGCCTTTTCAAAGACTTCATCACCTTCTGTTGCAAGTAGCATTTTATTAGCAGTAACTATATGTTTTTTTGCTTCCATAGCTCTTAACATATATTCTCTAGCCGGTTCTATACCACCCATAACTTCAACTACAAGTTTTATAGAGTCATCATTTAATATCTCTTCAAAATCAGTAGTTAAAATATCTTCTGGTACTTCAACTCCCCTATTTTTATTTAAATCTCTCACTAAGATCTTAGAAATTTCAATTTCATAACCTGATCTTTTCATAATTTCTTCTTTATTCTGATGTAATATTATATATACACCTCTACCTACATTTCCTAAACCTAACAAGGCTATTTTTACTTTTTTCATTAAGTAATCCCCCTTTATATTTATATCCCCAATGTATATGTATTATAAATATTATAATATATTAATTATAATACATTTCTTAAATTTTCCATATAATAATTTTTTAAAAATAAGTAAAAAAATAAAAGAAGCTTTAAAAAGCCTCTTTTATTTAATTTAAATCTATCTTTTTCCTGCATCAAATATTTCACCAGCAGCCTTTGGTGCTTGTGAAGATTTAGAGAATATAATTAATGCAATTAATGTAACTACATAAGGGAATACCTTTAATACTACTAATGGTATACTTGCTAACTCTGGAATTACTTGTGCAACATTTGCTAATGTTGATGCAAATCCGAAGAAGAAAGTAGATGCTAATATTCCTAAAGGTCTCCATTGTCCAAATATTAATGCTGCTAATGAAAGGAATCCTAATCCTGCAACACTTCCATTAAACTCACCAGAATATGTTACTAATATTATACATCCACCTAATGCAGCTAATGCACCTGATATCATAACACCAATATATCTAGTTCTCATTACATTAATACCAGCTGCTTGAGAAGCTTGTGGGTTTTCTCCACAAGATCTTAATCTTAATCCAAATGAAGTCTTATATAGTAAGAATACACTTATTATTAATATTGCTAATACTAACCATGTTGTAATATAAGTCTTTGTAAATAGTAATGGTCCTATTATTGGAATATCCTTTAATACTGGAATACTTTTTGGTAAGAATCCTAAAGTTATTCTTATATTACCACTACCAGTCATGTTTCTTGCTAAGAATACTGTTAAAGCTCCAGCCATCATATTAATTGCTGTACCACTTATAACCTGATCTGCATTTAAATTAATACTTGCAAATGCATGTAAAAGTGAGAATAAAGCTCCAACTATTGCAGCAACTAAAAGCCCTATCCATAATGCTCCACTAACACCTGCTGCTTGAAGTTGAGATATTGTTAATGCTCCAGCAAAAGAACCTACTATCATAAATCCATCTAACCCTATATTTACAATACCACTTCTTTCACAATAAAGCGCCCCTAAAGCAGTAATTAGCATAGGTATAGTATACGCTATTGCATAAGGAAAAATTTGTACAACTATATCCCACATTATTTTTCCACCGCCCTTTCACCAGATGTTACTAATTTTTTATCAGCTCTTTTTTTCTTTATACTCTTAATTACCTTGTCCATAACTACGCTTGTTGCAGCAAAATAAATAATTGTAGCTATTATTGTATCTGCTAATTCTGGTGGTACCTTAACATTGGCATTCATAAATCCTTTACCAACATATAATACACCAAAGAATAATGCTGATAATAATACTCCAAATGGACTGTTATTACCTAATAAAGCAACAGCTATTCCATCAAAACCTTGAGCTGGCATTACACCAATTTGAAGTACTGCAGAGTTACCCATATATTGAGCAACACCAGCTAATCCAGCTAGTCCACCTGCTATCATCATTGAAATTACTATATTTCTATTTACAGGCATACCTGCATATTCAGCACCAAATCTATTGTATCCAACAGCTTTTAATTCATATCCTAAAACAGTCTTATTTAAAATAAACCATATAACTAATACAGAAAATATAGCTAGGAATATTCCATAGTTTATGTACGAACCACCAAATATATTTGATAACCAATCTGCCTTTAAAGTTGCTGAATCTGCTAATCTAGCTGATTCTGTTTCAGTAGTTCCTTTTAAATATTGTGGAACCATATAATAAACTATCCAATATGCAGTCCAGTTCATCATAATAGCTGAAACAACTTCATTAACATTAAATAATGCTTTTAAAAGTCCTGGTACAGCTGCCCAAATAGCCCCTGCTAAAATACCGCAAATAATCATTAATGGTACTAATATAGGAGATGGTAAATCAACTAATAATCCTATAGCTGTTACAGTAAAACCACCAGCTAACATTTGACCTGGCGTACCTATATTGAACAACCCAGTTCTATTTGCAAAAGCAAAAGATAATCCAGTAAGAATTAATGGTGTTGCAGTTGCAATGGAGTTACCTATTCTTTGAGGATTCATTAATCCGCCCTTAAATAAATAAGTATAACCATCTATTGGATTAAATCCCATTGCTAGCATTAGTAAAAATCCAGCAAGTAATCCTAAAACTACTGCCATAATAGATTTTAATAATTGATTCTTATGCACTAAGCTTCCTCCTTCTTTATGCCGGCCATCATTAAACCAACTTCATTTTCATTTGTTTCATTAGCATTTACTATTCCTATTAATTCACCGTTATTTACAACAGCTATTCTATCAGATACATTTAAAACTTCATCTAACTCAAGAGATACTAATAAAACTGCTTTTCCTAAATCTCTTTGTTCTACTAATCTTTTATGAATATATTCTATTGATCCAACATCTAATCCTCTAGTTGGTTGAACTGCAATTAAGAAATCTGGATCAGATTCTATTTCACGTCCAATTACACCTTTTTGTTGGTTACCACCTGATAATGATCTTGCTATAGATTTTCCACCTTCACCTGATCTAACATCAAATGTTTCAATAATTTTTTTTGCATATTCAGAAATCTTTGCTCTATTAATTAAACCATTCTTAGAAAATGGCTTATTTCTATAGGCTTTAAGTACCATATTATCTTCCATTGTATAATCAAGAATTAACCCTCTTTTATGTCTATCTTCTGGAATATGTGCCATACCATCATCTATTCTTTGACGTATTGATTCTTTAACTATATTTTTCCCTTTAAATATTATGTTTCCTGACTCAACATTTCTCATACCAGTTAATGCTTCAACTAATTCAGTTTGTCCATTACCTTCAACACCAGCAATACCAACTATTTCTCCAGCTCTAATATCTAAAGAAAAATTCTTTAAGCCAAGTACTTTTTTATTATTATTAACAGATAAGTTTTCTATTTTTACAACTACATCCTTTGGTTTTGCTTCAACTTTTTCAACTTTAAATGATACTTCTCTTCCAACCATCATTTTAGCCATATCAGCTTCTGTAGCGTCTTTTACATCAACAGTTCCTATATATTTCCCTCTTCTAATAACTGTACATCTATTAGCTGATTCTTTAATTTCTCTTAATTTATGAGTAATTAAGATAATAGATTTTCCTT
Organism: Clostridium cuniculi; assembly: GCF_004353185.1. Taxonomy (GTDB): domain Bacteria; phylum Bacillota; class Clostridia; order Clostridiales; family Clostridiaceae; genus Clostridium; species Clostridium cuniculi. The sequence goes on from NZ_SMUS01000012.1 coordinate 69,724, forward strand.
CTTTAGTCATGTTCTTCATAATTGAAATTAACTCATCAATTTCGTTTGGAGTTAATACAGCTGTTGGTTCGTCAAATATTAAAACATTGGCATCTCTATAAAGCATTTTTAATATTTCTACTCTTTGTTGCATTCCCACAGATATATCTTCGATTTTTGCATAAGGGTCAACATTTAAACCATATTTTTTAGATAACTCTTCAATTTTTTTTGCAGCTTTTTTAATGTCTACTGTCAATCCTTTTCTAGGTTCACACCCTAAAATTATATTTTCTGTAACTGTAAAGTTATCTACTAATTTAAAGTGCTGATGAACCATACCAATTCCTAAATCATTTGCAACATTAGGATTAGATATTTTTACTTCTTTTCCTCTAACCTTTATGGAACCTCTATCTGGCTTGTACATTCCAAATAACATTCCCATTAATGTTGATTTTCCTGCACCATTTTCGCCTAAAAGAGCATGAATTTCTCCCTCTTTTAGTTGCAGTGTAATATTATCATTTGCTACTATTCCAGGAAACTCTTTGCGGATATTTAGCATCTCAACTACATATTCCATGGATATCCTCCTCTTATATAATTATTTTATTAATACATATTACTAATTAACTTATTCAACTTATAAATTGATATGCTTATATAGTAATTTCATAATTACGCACGAAACTTCCTTCTAAGTATAATTTATATAATTCGCATTTTCAACATTTTTTTCTCTATTTTTTATAATATAGTATACTATATTAATTATATTTATATATTTTTTCAAAATATATACATTTTATCTGCATTTATCCTAATAATGTAACATTATTTTCTATTTAACCCAATTATATTTATTCCTTTATTTCCATATAATATAATTATTGGTTATTATTTTTTCCACAAAATGTATAAATTTAAATTAGTGTATACTATTTAACATTTTTAATTATACTTTTTCATATAAAAAGAGCTATGTAAATTATTTAGCATAGCCCTTTTTATTATAATATTTTATAATTCAGTTTTAACTTCTATTTCACCATTCTTAATAGCTTCTAAAACTTCATTAACTTTACTTACCGTATCATCACTTAAGTTTGGATTTTCTGCTGGTATACCAACACCATCATTAGATGCATCAAATGTTAATGTTTCTCCACCTGGGAATTTATCATTTAATTGATCTTCAATCATTTGATAAGCAGCTTCATCAATCTTCTTAATAGCTGAAGTTAAAATTACAGATTTATTTCCTTCATATATACCATCAGAATATTGATCTGAGTCAACACCTATAACCCATACTTCTTCTCCATTAACAACTCTTGTTTTTGCTTCTGTTATAACTCCAGTACCAACTCCACCAGCTGCAGCAAATATTGCCTTAACACCATTGTCATACATTTGAGCTGCTAATTGTTGTCCTAAAGCTGAATCAGAGAATGATCCTGAATAAACTATATTTTCAGCTTTTAAGCTAACATTTGTTCCATAATTTTCATTAGCATAAGCTACCCCTTGTTGGAATCCATAGTTGAATTTTTGAACTGAAGGTATTTCCATTCCACCAATAAATCCTAATTCACCTGTTTGTAACTCAACTGCTGCTGCAACACCTGCTGCAAATCCACTTTGTTCTTCAGCAAAGTATATAGCAACTGTATTTTCCCCTACAACATAGTTATCATTTCCATCATGTGGAGCACCATCAATTATAACAAATTTTGCATCTTTATATTGATCTTGTGCCTTATATATAGCACTTTCGAACTTATAACCTGGAGTTACAATAAATTTATATCCTGCATCATAAAGATTTTGTATTTCTGTTAAATAATTCGCCTCTGTTTCTCCTGCTGGTTGCATGTAGTTCTTTTCAATTCCAAGTTCTTTTTCAGCCGCTTGAATTCCTTCCCACGTACCTTGGTTAAATGACTTATCATCAATTGTTCCTGCGTCAGTAACCATACCAACCTTTAATGTTGTTTCTGCTGAATTGCCTGAATCACTGTTAGTTCCACAACTAACTAATCCTGTTACCATTAGTGCTGAAAGTGCTAATGCTATAACTCTTTTTTTCATGAAAATCTCCTCCTAAATGGTTTATATTTTTTTGATAAACTTATAATACTTACTCTTATACACACAAAAAAACGTATCAATTCCTAAAGTGAAATTAATACGTTAAAAACTCTTTTATAGTTCGTATAGAGTTAGTATACATTAAGTTCACTCATAGTCGGAAATTTGTGGCTTCCGGTAGAAACATCCCACCATATCTGGGACTTATATGAGTTGTTCTATTGTTCGTGTTTTATTATAATTTATACATTTATGCTTGTCAACATAAGTTTTATTTTAAATAATATTTTTTTATTTTTTTGTTACATTTTATATCTTTTTATAAAATTTATTGGTTGTTATTTACTAATTATCTATTTTTTATAGAATTTAAATTCAAAAGGGACTATGTTAATATCAATTAGCATAGCCCCAACTTTATATTAATTCTATAATTCAGTTTTAACTTCTATTTCACCTGATTTAATAGCATCTGTAACTTCATTAACTTTTGTGATTGTATCTTCACTTAAGTTTGGATTTTCACTTGGAATACCCACTGCATCATGAGTAGCATCAAATCTTAATACTTGTCCACCTGGGAATTCACCATTTATTTCATTTTCTATTATTTCATATGCTGCTTCTTGAATCTTTTTAATAGCTGAAGTTAACACTACTGATTTATTTCCTTCATAAATACCATCATCGTATTGGTCTGAATCAACACCTATAACCCATGCTTCTTCACCATTAACAACTCTTGACTTAGCTTCTGTAATAACACCTATATTAACTCCTGCTGCAGCAGTGAATATTGCCTTAACTCCACTATCATACATTTGAGCTGCTAACTGTTGTCCTAATGCAGTATCAGAGAATGAACCTGAGTAAACTATATTTTCAGCCTTTAAGCTAATATTTGTTCCATAATGCTCATTAGCATAAGCTACACCTTGTTGGAATCCATAGTTAAACTTCTTAACTGATGGTACTTCCATTCCGCCAATAAATCCAAAATCACCAGTTTGTAATTCAACTGCTGCTGCAACACCTGCTATAAATCCGCTTTGCTCTTCAGCAAAGTATATTGCAACTGTATTGTCTGCTACAACATAATTATCGTTACCATCATTTGGTTCTCCATCGATTAAAACGAATTTTGCATCTTCATATTGACTTTGAGCTTTATAGATAGCTGTTTCAAATTTGTAACCTGGAGTTACTATAAACTTATAACCTGAATCATAAAGGTTTTGAATTTCTGTTAAGTAACTTGATTCTGACTCTCCATTTGGTTGCATAAATGTTGTTTCAAGTCCAAATTCCTTTTCAGCCTTTTCAATTCCTTCCCATGTACCTTGGTTGAATGATTTATCATCAATTGTTCCTGTATCAGTAACCATACCAACCTTTAATGTACTTCCTTCTGATGTTGATGAGTTGTTATCGCTTCCACAACCAACTAATCCTGTTACCATTAGCGCTGAAAGTGCTAATGCAATAACTTTTTTCTTCATAAGTAGACGCCTCCTAAGTATTCTATTTTTTATAAGCTTTATAATATTTACTCTATATTCAAAAACACATAAATTACTATAGTGAATTTAATACACTATAACTCATATATAATTCGTATAGAGTTAAAATATATCAAGCTCACTCATAGTTGAAAATTTAAGGTTTTCAGTAGAAACATCTCACCATATCTGAGATTTATATGAGCCCTGTAATTATCCGTATTATTATAATTTATATACTTTACATTGTCAATATTTGATTTATTTTGTAATAAAAATTCATTATTTTTAATCTTCTTTTTATTTTAATTAGCTTAAAATAAAAAGAAGATTAAAACCTATTAAGTTTCAACCCTCTTTCTATAATATTATAAATTTAAAACTCTAATTTACTTATACTAATATATTAACATTGTACTCTCTTAACCAAGTATCAACTTGAATTAAATACGCAATCATTTGTGGTCCTGTCATAAGTTGTCCAAACCAAGGTGTCTTATATGATTGTCCCTTTGTATCCACTATTTCTTGAACCTTATCTTTGTTTATTATTTGAAGTATAGGTGAAGTTTTATCATTTAATATTTCATTCATCATACTACAAACAATATTAGTATATATAGGGTTATGAGTCTTTGGATATGGACTCTTTTTTCTATATATTATTTCATCTGGAAGTATACCTACTAATGCTTTCCTTAACAATCCCTTTTCTCTTCCATCTAAAAGTTTTACATCTACTGGTAAATTAAAAGCATAATCTACAATTCTATAATCTGCAAAAGGAACTCTAACTTCTAAACTATTATACATACTTGACCTATCTTTTCTGTTTAACAAATTAACCATAAACCATTTTAAATTTAGATAAAATAACTCTCTCATTCTATAAGTTTTTTTATCTTCATTATCTAAATGTGGTACTTGTTTTAAAGTTTTCAAGTACTCTTCATTTGTAAGCTCTTCAATCTTTATATTTTTAAGATTATCATTTAAAATTGTTTTTCTTTCTCCTACAGATCTTGACCATGGAAAAGTATTAGCATTTATCATTTCCTCATTTGTGAACCAAGGATATCCAGCAAATAATTCATCAGCACATTCTCCTGATAATCCAACAACAAAATCCTTTCTAATCTCCTTACAGAACAACAGAAGTGATGAGTCTACATCTGCCATACCAGGTAAATCTCTACTAAAAGTAGATTCTCTCAAAGCATGAGCCAAATCTTCTTGTTTCAATAAAACAGTTCTATGATCGCTATCTATAAATTTTGCCATTCGTTCGGCAAAATATTGATCTGAAGTTGGTTGAAATAATGATGCTTTAAAATACTTATCATTACCTTCATAATCTATTGAATAAGTTGTTAGCCTTTTTCCTTTTTCTTTAAAATCAGCAGCTGCTATTGCTGATATTGCTGATGAATCTAATCCTCCTGATAAGAATGTACACACTGGTACATCCCCTACTAATTGCCTTTTTATAGCATCAATTAATAGTTGTCTAACATGACTTACTGATTCATCAGTTGTTTCATTTAGCTCTCTAGCTTCAACTTTCCAATATTCCCATATCTTCATATTATCTTTTGTCACTAACATACAATTTGCTGGTGCTATTTCATTTATCCCCTTATATACTGCACTTCCTGGTGATACCGCTGGCCCTAAGGCAAAAAGCTCTGTTAATCCATCCCTATCAATTTCTGCCTTTACTTCAGGATGTGCAAGTACTGTCTTAATTTCAGATCCAAAAATTAGTGTACTCCCCTTTTTAGAATAAAATAATGGTTTAACCCCCATAGGATCCCTAGCTAAAAATACTTGTTGCTTATCTTCATCATATATAGCAAATGTAAATATTCCATTTAATTTCTTAATAGCATCTATTCCCCAAGCAATATATGATGTCAATAATACTTCTGTATCTGAATAAGAGTCAAAAGTAAATTTTTCCTCTAACAACTCTTTTCTTAAGTCTTCTGTATTATAAAGTTCCCCATTATATACTATAACGTATTTTTTTCCCCCTACAATTTTAATCATTGGTTGCTTACCACCTTCAGGATCAACAACTATTAATCTTCTATGTCCAAACAATACGTTGTTAGTGTCATATAATCCCTCACTATCTGGCCCTCTTCTTTCTAATGTTTTTACCATTTTACAAAGTATATCTCTTTTTCCTTTTAAACTCTTATTAAAGTCTACTATTCCAGCTATTCCACACATAATTTCACCTTCTCATTAAATTCATAGTATAGAATATGACAAACTTTGATATTGCGCACCACATTGAATAGAAAAAATTTAAATATTTGTTTTCCGGTAATCATAATTTTTTTAATAATTTAGATAATATAAAAGGGAGTCCCCTATAGTACTCCCTTTTACTTGCTAAATGTCTTATATTGTTAATTTGGATTTAACTAATTTATTTCTTTTCCTTTTTTAATAGAGATAGCTAAAGTGGTTATTAAGCCTCCCCATAACACTATTGCACCAATTGCAAAATAAGTTAATGCTGTTGCTGTCATATTAAACTACCTCCTCTTTACTTACCTCTTCAAACTTTTCTATTTCTTTATTTTTCCATGGTCTTCTTGAAAATAATATGGCTCCTATTATACCTAAGCCAACAACAGACCAGCCATATGCTAATAATTCTGTTAAATTATAACCACCATAAGGTGTTTTTATTTCTGTTACAAAATTACTAATTAACATTATTGCCAGCATTATTGGTGTTATAAATTTAACAGTAAAATTCCACCACTTTCCAATTCTAAAATATGACATTTTATTTGTATGATTTCTAATTGTTTCAGCCTTGATTATCCATCCTATAACAATGGCTTCTAATAATCCTACAACTACAATTCCATAACAATTAATGAAATTATCCATTATATCTAATATATATAATCCCGCTCCTGATGCAAATATTGAACTCATAACAAGTCCTAATAAAGCTATACCAGAAACTACCTTTTTACGCTCCCAACCTGTCTTATCAATTATTGCTGATGATACAGCTTCAACTAAGGATACACAAGAAGTCAATCCTGCAAAGAATAAACAAGCAAAGAATAAACATCCTAGTATAGTTCCCCATGATCCCATAACTGAAAATACCTTAGGAAAAACTATAAAGGCTAACCCAATACCACTTGAAACAACTTCTTCAATTCCAACTCCTTGACTTGTTGCCATAAATCCTAAAATTGCAAATACCCCAATTGAACATAAGAACTCAAATCCACAGTTTGCAAAAGCAGTCATAAATGCACTATTATTTATATCTGTCTTTTTAGGCAAATAACTTGAATATGTCATCATTATTCCCATAGCTAAACTTAAAGAATAAAATACTTGTCCATATGCAGCTATCCAAACCTTTGGTTCCATTACCTTACTCCAATCAGGAGTGAATAATTTATTTAATCCTAAAGTAGCACCTTCTAAAGTTATACCTTTTAAAACAATTACTATCATTATAATAACTAATGCAGGCAATAAAACTTTATTTAACTTTTCTATACCACCTTTAACCCCTTTATAACATATAAACCAACTAATTCCCCAAACTAATACTATTCCAATTAATATAGACCAAACAACTGTTCCAAATTGAAATGGTGAGTCTGTAAGTTTTAAGAAATCATTATAGAAATATGAATTTGGATCACTACCCCAGCCTTTTGAAAAACTTAGTGTAAAGTACTTCATAGCCCAACTTAAAATCATTGAATAATATCCTAATATAAAAAATGCAGTAATACTTGGCCACCATCCAAGCCATTCCCATTTTTTATTTGCCCTTGCCATAGCTAACGGAGTAGACCCTTTAAATTTATGTCCCATTCCATACTCTAAAATTAATAGTGGTATACCAGCTGTGAATATGGCAAAGAAATACGGAACTAAGAATGCTCCCCCTCCATTTTCATACACTAAATACGGAAACCTCCATATATTTCCTAATCCAACTGCTGAGCCTATTGCTGCTACTATAAAACCAACTTTTGTTCCCCACTGATCTCTTTTATTATCCATTGTTACTCCCCCTTTTTAATTATCTTTATATGTATTTCCAATTATTCCTTATTATCATAGTATATGATTTTATTATTCTCTTCAAGTAAATTATGGGAAATCATCAATTTTTATCTAGTTTTTCTTATTAATTTATTAACCATTTTATAATTTATTTTATATTTACATTTTTTATACACTTAAAACTATTGATATATCTTAATTCAATTCAATTTACAATTTGTTAATTTTTTTAGAGAAATTCTTAATATATCCTTTTTGAATCGTTTTCATTTATTCCTTTTAGATATATATTTAATTTTTTTTATAAATAAAGTAATAAAACAGAAAACATTATATCATTTTATCAATAATATACCGCTTTCTGTTTTAATTTATTATTTATTTTTAAACCTATTTTCTAAAAACTCCGCAACTCCATTTTCTTCACAACTACCTATTACATCAGTAGCTATTTTCTTAATTTCTTCTGCTGCATTTGCAGTGGCATATGCTTCATCAGCTAACTCAAACATAGGTATATCATTTAAGTTATCTCCAAAACAAATAACTTTGCTATATCCTATATATTTTGATAAATATTTTATACCATTAGCCTTAGATGCTTCACTACTATATGCTTCTAGGAAATAACAATCTTCATATACATCTTTATAATAATTTACTGTTATTCCTTCAATAGATTTAATTTCTTCAGCAATAGCCTTTATCTTTTCATAATTATCAAAAGCTACGAAATTAATTATATTAGAGTCTCTTAATGAACCATTATAATCTTCAACTTTCACAAAAGTTTTTAACTTTTTATCAACTCTCTCTTTATAAAAATTATATTCATAAACATTTTCAAATTCCTTATGATAGACCCATAAATGATTATCTTTAACCCCATATACTAATGGACTCTTCTTATGTGTTTTAAAAATATCTAATACTTTATTTACTGCTTCTTTCTCTATTCCTTTAATGTCTATATACTTTAATTCTTTAGTATCATATATTAATACTCCATTCATTAAAGCAACTGGTAATTTTAAATTTAAATTTTGTAATATTTCAACTGCTGTTGCTGGAGTTCTAGCAGTAGCTACTGTAAAATTAACGCCTCTTTCAATTAATTTATTTAAAATTTCTAAAGATCTTTTAGGAACTTCTCTCTTACTATTAATTAATGTTCCATCTAAATCCGTTACAAATAATTCCATTTTTTACTCTCCTCTTTTGTATATTATTTATATAGGGTTATTTAGTTTAACACATAACTTTAGTTTATGCTACATAAAAATTAAAAGAGTTATGTTAATCTGATTTTTATTCATATATTTACTATATCCATAAATCAAACTAACATAACTAATTAATCAATAATTAAAATATTAAATTTAAACTATGCTATATTAAAATCTACATATTCATTTAATATATAGCCCATTTTACCATTATATTCTATTTTGCTCCATTCACCATTATCTTCTAATACAGAAACTTTTTCTCCCATAGCTATTGTTCCCATAACAGTTGATTCATAATTTGACTCATTTCTTACTTTTAATGCTAAAGTGACAGCTGTCCCCTCTCTTAGAACTGTATTTTCTGCTATACTTCTTGTATTTATTGTAACATAATCTTTTGATACATAACCATATCCACTTCCGTATTTTATCTTGTACCAACTTCCGCTTGTTTCTACTATTTCTACATTTGCTCCATTACTTAATGAACCTATTACTGAATAGCTCGTTCCTGCTCCACTTCTTACGTTTAGTGCACCACTTACTTTTATTGTTCCACTTTGTGTTGTAGAGCTACTACTTCCACTATTGCTACTACTTGATGATACTGTTACATAGTCTTTGCTCACATAACCGTATCCACTTCCGTATTTTATCTTGTACCAGCTTCCGCTTGTTTCTACTATTTCTACTTTTGCTCCGTTACTTAATGAACCTATTACTGAATAGCTTGTTCCTGCTCCGCTTCTTACGTTTAGTGAACCGCTTACTTTTATTGTTCCACTTTGCGTTGTTGTAGTATTGCTACTTCCACTATTGCTAGTGCTTCCATTATTACTGTTGCTACTTGATGATACTGTTACATAATCTTTGCTTACATAACCATATCCACTTCCGTATTTTATCTTGTACCAGCTTCCGCTTGTTTCTACTATTTCTACTTTTGCTCCGTTACTTAATGAGCCTATTACTGAATAGCCTGTTCCTGCTCCGCTTCTTACGTTTAGTGCACCACTTACTTTTATTGTTCCGCTTTGTGTTGTTGCAGTATTGCTACTTCCACTATTACTAGTGCTTCCGCTATTACTACTTCCACTATTATTGCTTCCACTATTATTACTTGATGATACTGTTACATAATCTTTACTTACATAACCATATCCACTTCCGTATTTTATCTTGTACCAGCTTCCGCTTGTTTCTACTATTTCTACTTTTGCTCCATTACTTAATGAACCTATTACTGAATAATTTGTTCCTGCTCCGCTTCTTACATTTAATGCTCCGCTTACTTTTATTGTTCCGCTTTGTGTTGTTGCAGTATTGCTACTTCCACTATTACTAGTGCTTCCGCTATTACTACTTCCACTATTATTGCTTCCACTATTATTACTTGATGATACTGTTACATAATCTTTACTTACATAACCATATCCACTTCCGTATTTTATCTTGTACCAGCTTCCGCTTGTTTCTACTATTTCTACTTTTGCTCCATTACTTAATGAGCCTATTACTGAATAGCCTGTTCCTGCTCCGCTTCTTACGTTTAGTGCACCGCTTACTTTTATTGTTCCACTTTGTGTTGTTGTAGTTGTACTATTTCCACTATTACTAGTACCTCCACCATTACTACTTGTTGATACTGTCACATAATCTTTGCTTACATAACCATATCCACTTCCATATTTTATTTTATACCAGCTTCCGCTTGTTCCTACTATTTCTACATTTGCTCCATTACTTAATGAACCTATTACTGAATAGCCTGTTCCTGCTCCGCTTCTTACGTTTAGTGCACCGCTTACTTTTATTGTTCCACTTTGTGTTGTTGTATTGCTACTTCCACTATTATTACTTCCAGCGTTATTTAATATAACATTTGACTCTAAGTAATCCATTATTCCATTAACAATACCCTCTGCAACTTTATCTTGATAACTGCTAGAGCTTAAATTCTTAGCTTCTGTTGGATTTGATACAAACCCACACTCAACTAAACTTGAAGACATACTTGAAGTTCTAATTACAGCATAATTAGCACTCTTAACACCTCTATTAACAGCATTAGTAGATTTTATTAAATCCTCTTGTATTTCACTTGCTAATTCTCTACCATCTTGTCTTGTTGGATGATAGTAAGTTTCTATTCCATTACCACTAGAGCTTGCTGCAGAATTTTGATGTATAGAAACAAAGATATCAGAACCCCAACTATTTGCCATTGTCGTTCGCTCTGTCAATGATAAATATGTATCATCATATCTACTCATTTTAACTTGTACACCTTTTGCTTTTAACTTAGCCTCTATCTTTTGAGATATTTGTAGGTTTATCTCATCTTCAAGTACTCCGTTCTGCACTGCTCCATTATCATATCCCCCATGACCTGGATCAATGAATACTTTATAATAATTTCTATCAACATTTTTAGTTATGCTTCTTGAATAACTAGCTGCAGATACTCCATTTTCTGTTATACATACTTCTAAAATATATACTGTATCGTCTGTTTGTTGAGATACAAATGTGCTTCCAACAGCTTTTCCTACTAATTCTCCATCAACTATCTCTGCTACATTTTCATTATAAACAGTCCAACCTTCATTTATAGGTAAGTTTATGGCTTCACCAACAGTTAAAACTAATCCGTCTTCTAATACAACTTCTTCGTTTTTATATTTTTCTAATAATTTAATTAAATCACTTTCTGAGACATTATAGATTTCTCCTGCTCGCGCTATGCTAGAAGGAGTTATTAACATTCCTGAAATTATTAATAGACTTAATATCTTTAACTTATTAATATTAACCACCTTGCTTTCTATTTACTTATAAGTGAGATTTAAAATTTTAATTTTCTTAATAAAATTTGACTTAAACTCTAAATTTTAATTTATCCAGTTTAAGTCACACATACTACACTCATTATTTTTTTCAATTAGATCCCTATATTACATTATACATAATTTTACGGCAAAATAAACCAAATTTAATGAAAATTTTGGTGTAATTTAAATTAATATTATTATTTTTCCCATTATCCTCGTAAATTTAGGAATATAAAGAAATAAAATCACAATATATTGATTTATATTGTGATTTTATTTCTAGTATTTTCACTCCAATTCATTGCTATATTTTCTAGATTTTTATTACTTTAACTAGCTCTCCATCTAACCCTATTACTGTCTTATTATTTCTAATATATCCACTTATAATCTCAATTGCTTCTTTAGATATAACTTCACCTGCACAAATTAATGGAATTCCAGGTGGATATGGAGTTAATGCTTCCTTGGAAATTCTACCTATACTTTCATAAATATCTACATATTCAAATTCCATATTAAATACCTCATACGGCTCTAATACTTTCTTAGGAATTACACTATAATAATTTTGATATTGTACATCTACTAATAATGATAAATCTAATTTTTCAAGTGAATCATATATTTTTTCAAAATCTTTTTCTAAATTAAATGGTGATAAAATCAAAACTACTCCACCTGCAAAGCTCATTTCACATTGTATATTCATATTTCTTAAATAATCTAACAACTTATGTCCACTATAACCTTTTGGTAATATCAATATATATCTACTTGAATCTAAACTATATCCATCCAGTAAGTTTTCTTCATTTAAAACACTTACTTTATTTAACTTATTAATTTTAATACTCCATTTATTTGCTAAATCAATTAATCTATCATAATCTTCTTTTCCATAATTATCTAAATAATATCTAGAATAATCTAATGATGACATTATTAAATATGATGGTGATGTAGTCATAAATACTTTTAAATAAAAATCAACATTAGTATCATTGTTAACTAAAAGATATGAACCCTGAGTTAAACTTGGTAATGTCTTATGTGCACTTAAAACTATATAATCTGCATATTTAACTATAGATTTAGGTAATTTTTCAGTTATTCCATAATGTGCTCCATGGGCTCCATCTATAATTATTTTCAATCCTTTTTTCTTTAATTCTATTAAAGTATCAAATCTATCATAACCAATTCCAAAATAATTTGGATAAGTTAATATTATTCCCTTTGCATCTTTACATTCATCTAAGGCCTTATATATCTCTTTTTCTGTAGGTGGTAGGAATATACCATTATCTTTATGAATTACAGGTTCAATATATCTAACCTTTAATTTTCTTAAAATAAGTCCATTATAAACTGATTTATGACAATTTCGCTCTACTAAAATTTCATCCCCCTCATTAAAAGCATCAAAAATAGAAGCTAGATTACCAGCAGTACTACCATTAACAACAAAATACGCTTTTTTAACATCATAAGTTTTTGCTAATAATTCTTGAGCTTCTTTTATTACTCCCTCTGGACAGTGAAGATTATCCAATGGATCAACTTCTGTAATATCTAAGAACCCCATATTATTTACAAATTCTTTTCCTATATCATCTCTTAAAAAGCCAATCCCACTTTTATTTCCTGGCATTGAAAGAATAAGGTTATTCTCTTTTCTATATTTTAAAACTTCATCTAGTAACGGTATTCTTTTACTCATCTCTTCCTCTTCTTAACAAATTGCTTTAATCTTTATGAAAATCAACTTAACTATTTATTACTTATCACTTGAACTGTCATATTTTTCAACACTTTATTAGCTGTATCAATAATATAATCTACAGGTATTTTATCTAAATTTTCAGTTTCATCAATATATAACATTCCATCTCCAAACATAGTATCATATGTAGATATTCCCATTGCTAATCTTACACTTTGCTCATTTGCAAATAATCTTTTTAACCTAAAACTCTTTATTAAAGCTTCAATATCATTCTTTTGTAATATAAATCTATATCCATTAATATTTTTTATCAATTCATTGACTATTTCTATGGACTTTTCTACATGTTCATGTGCAGTACTATAAGTAATTTTATAAACCTTTATATGTTCTTCATTAGCCACTCTTGTTAATACATCATAAACTAAAGCATTTTTTGTTCTTAATGTATCAAATAGAACAGAATTTACTCCTTCTCCAAAATATTGATTAAAAATTCTTAATGCTTTTATTTCCCACTGATTTAACTCATCAATAGGGAATATAATTTGAACTTTAGCACTATTAATCTCTTCCTTGCTATCTATAAATACTCCACTCTTAGGAATAGTAATAACTTTTTCCGTTTCAGGTAGTTTTTCACTTCTCCAATCTATAAAATACTCTTCTACCATATCTCTTACTTCTTCAAACTCTAAATCTGAAATAATAGTAATAGTTGCATTATTGGCACAATAATAGTTATTAAAAAAATCTATTGCATCATCTATTGTCATACTATTTAATGATTCTTCAGTACCTATAATAGGATACTTAATTCTTCTATTTTCCATACAATTATAATAAAGCTTATCTTCTGTATATTGCTCTAAGTCTTCATCCCATTCTTTAAGTTCTTGCTTTATTACTTCCATCTCCTCCTTAAAGCCTTCTTCAGTAAATACTGGAGCTAAAAGAATATCTGAAAATAAATCTAATCCCTGCTTTAAATCCTCGCTTAATAAAGTGCCATAGAATACAACATAAGGATAATTAGTCATGGCATTTTGGAAACCAAATATACTGCTTAATTCTGTGTTTATTTCCTTTTCACTTCTTGTCTCTGTTCCTTTATATACCATATGTTCTGTTACATGTGCCACTCCTAACATTTCCCCATCACGAGCTGCTCCTGCATCTAATGATATACATATTGAGCTTAATTCACTATTACTCTTTTTATAAATAAATTTTAATCCATTATCAAAAATAAAATCCTTCATTTATGTATCACCTCTTTTTTTATTATATCATTTTTTTGATTTTTATTATTCTTGGCTGTTTTTTTAATATTATGCTTTTATATCTAATTTAAAGTTATGATAACCTCTATCTTTATATAGTATCTTGTTATATAAAAATGTTGTTAGCAACACTTTTATATAACATTAGTGAATATAATTAAATATTTATTATTATATATTACTATTTAAATAGCCAGTTTATCGATTATATAATAAATTTATTCTGCTTAAATTTACTTATTTTAAACTTTGTTAAACAAAAACAAGCCATTATCAAAATTGATAATCGCCTTATAATATTATATATCTGTAAAACTCTTAATCACTCTTATACAATTATATTGGTATTACCTTTGCCTTTATTTTCTTCCAAGATATATATGTGTTTATTTCTGCTTTGGCATTAACTTTAAAATTTATTTTTTCTAGAACTGGTTTATCTTTTTTATTATATTCTATACTATTTTTATACTCAAAAGCTCTCCAGCTTAAGTAATGTTCTAAATATTTACTAGCTACTCCATTAAATTTAGTAAGCCATGTTTTGATTTTATTGGAATATGATATATCTATATTTGAAATTTTACTTTCTTTTAACTTAATTTTATTAATTTCATTAAACCCTTTTGCAAAAACTT
The DNA here is from genome assembly GCF_004353185.1 of Clostridium cuniculi. GTDB lineage: Bacteria > Bacillota > Clostridia > Clostridiales > Clostridiaceae > Clostridium > Clostridium cuniculi. The sequence goes on from NZ_SMUS01000012.1 coordinate 85,068, forward strand.
TTAATCTACCATCTAAAAGACCTACAACATAAGCTTTCCTATCTAAGCGCGGAATAATATTATCTCTTATATCAAAAAGCCCAATAAAATTTCTAGCAGCAAAGATTGGAAGAATATCTATATAATCATTGACTGCATTCACTATTATAATCTTATCTCTTTTTTCTTTATGATATTTTCTATCACCCTTAAAATTCTCATTCAAAACTAGTTTTGTTAATTCAACGTATGAACCTATTTTTTCAATATAACTTTTTTCACACAAATCATGTAAAAATCTATGCCTCCAGAAAAATGCTGTTACCAATGTAATATTCATCCTAAGAGCACATTCCCTTAAAGATCGCCCTTCAAGAAAAACTTCAAAATACTTTTTCCACATCTCTTTAAATTTTTTACAATATCTAAAGGGATTATTTATATCATTATTGAATGTTTTTCCACATTCTTCATTCTTGCATTTATATCTTTGAATTCCCTTATAAAAACCATACTTAATAACTTTGTCTCCCTCACAATATGGACATAAATTTTTCTTGTTCTTATTACACTTTTGACAACTAGTATTTGATTTTTTATATTTTTTTATATCCTTATCATTAGATTTATTATTCATTAAAATTTTATAGACATTAATCATAATTACATCACCAATTGTAATTCTTAACTTATATCTATACTAATAAACTATTTTATTTACATTTTGTAACTTCTTCTAAAATCTTAACTTATAATATTCATATTTATATTCAAAAATTTATTTTATATACATTTCATTTAAAATTATAAAAAAATAGCGAGAACAGAGATATTCTCGTGTTCTTGCTATTTAATAATTTATTCAGCTTTAAGTGCTATTGCACATTCAATTCTCTTCTTTTGCATTTTACATCCTATTTCATAAGGGATATGCATATCTCCATTAAATGCAAAGTTATTTGATTGACATCCACCACTACAGTAGAATCTTGCCCAACATTCTCTACATTTCGGCTTGTTATAGATGTGAGCTTTCTTAAACTTCTTACCTAATTCAGCATCATATGTATCATCATAAATGCTTCCTAGTTTAAATTCTTCCTTACCTACAAATTGGTGACATGGATAAACTTCTCCTTGTGGAGTTATTGCAACATATTCAAATCCTGCACCACATCCTGAAATTCTCTTATAAACACATGGTCCACCATTTAAATCAATGTTGAAGTGATAGAAGTTGAATTCATCTCCTTCTTTCTTTCTTCTAACCATTTCATTATATAATTTATCATAGTTTTCAAATATTTCTGGTAAGTGTTCTTCCTTAAGTTCTAAGAAATGTCCTTTTTCTAAAACTACTGGTTCAATTGAAATTTCTCTAAATCCTTCATTTACCATAGCCTTAACATCTTCATAGAAGTCAGTATTAGCTCCTGTAAATGTTCCTCTTACATAGTAATGCTTAGATTTATCTCTCTTTTCAATCATTCTCTTAATGTTTGGAAGTATATCATCATAAGAACCACTTCCATCTACTTTAATTCTTACATTATCATTAACTTCTTTTCTACCATCTAATGAAAGGATTATGTTGCCCATTTCTTTATCCATAAAATCCATCATCTCTTCAGTTAAAAGAGTAGCATTAGTAGTCATAGTAAATCTAATGTTCTTCTTCCAAGCCTTTTCATTTTCTCTAGCATAAGCTATTATTTCTTTAACCTTGTCCATGATCATTGTTGGTTCTCCACCAAATAAATCAATTTCAATGTTTCTTCTTGGACCACTTCTCTTAACTACATAATCTATTGCCTTTTTAGCAGTTTCAACAGACATTACACCCTTATGTCCATTGTATTCACCTTCATCTGCAAAACAATATTTACATCTTAGATTACATCCATGAATTATATTTAAACATACTGCCTTAATATAATCTCTGTCATCCATTGATGAATGTGCTATATCTTCGTATTGATCTCTTGAATATAATATATCTTCATCAATAAGCTCTAATATTTCTTCATAAGCTTCTGATATAGTTTCTTCACCATATTTAGCTCCGAATTCTTTTATAAGTTCTTCTTTATCTCTTAGTTTATTATCATCTACTAAATCATAAACTAATTCATCTACAATATGTACAGCGCCTGTATTAACGTCTAAAACAAAGAAATTATCTCCTTGTTTAAATTTGTGTATTAAAGCCATTTCACTTTCCTCCTAGTAATATTTTTCCCCTATATCTTGAAACAATATCTTATTTAATCCTAATGTCAATTTGATAAATCAACTTCTACTAACAAATAAAGTTAAGCAGCAACTTTTTTCAAGTTACTGCTTGTCTTTAATTAGTTTTCACACTCTAAGTTAGCAACTGTGCAAGAAGTTTTGCAAGCTGATTGGCATGAGTTTGCACATTCCTTGCATCCTGGTTTGCATAAGCTATTTTTGATGTTTGTTTTGTTGATTGTTTTTATGTGTTTCATGTCGAATCCTCCATATTTCAAATATAACATTGGTAATTATAGCACAGTTTTTCATGGTAATAAAGTATTTATTTTGGAACACTGTCCTCTCTTACCTTTACAGTAAAATATATATTAAAAAAACATTTATATTATTACTTTCATTAAAATTTTATTTTTAGAAAAAGAAAACAGTATTTACATTAATAGCAAATACTGTTTTTCTTCTATAAGGAAGTCTCTTTTTTTATTTCTTCTATCATATCATCTTCTGATAAAGTTTTATCATCATATGGACTATAGATATCATTTAAATGTACTGTATAATATACATTCTTACTTTTCTTTTCTTTTTTATTATTTTTATTCTCTTCCTCAACATTCTTAGTTTTTTTATCTATATTATTTTTTACTAAAACACCTGCGGCAACTGAAGCTACAACCGCTGATAATGCTCCAAAAATTAACTTTTTATTATTTTTAATACTCATATTCTCCACCTCGCTGTTATAAAAATTATATACAGATTAACTATTTTAGTCAATTTACAAAATAGTTAAATTTTTATTACATATTAGAATCTTAAGTTTTTAGTTAAGTTTATCTATTTTTAATATTGACATTATTTATATTTTTCTTACAATACCGCTTATTATTTTTTACTAAAATTCTCCCTCTCTATATCTATATTCTCTTTTATATAATTAAAATTACTTTTATTATGAGATTTAACTATATCTTCAACATTTACAATAGAAGTATTGCTACTTTGACTTTCTACAAATATATCTTCTTCAGTTAATTTATTTTCAAATTTATTCATAATTTTATCCTTACTCTCCTAACTTCTTATTTATTAAATTAATAATTCCCTCAATATTTTCATTTACCTCTATATCACCATACCAATTTTCTAAATCCTCCTGTTTATTATCCCCAAAATATTTTGCCTTAAGTATTATTTCTGGTCTATATTCAAAATGTAGAATATCAAAATGAGCCCACTTTCCTCCCCAAACAAATCCATGATTCTCAAAAGCCTCAACAATTGCCTGTGGATAAGAAGCTATTCTTTTACTTCCTTCCTCCTTAGATACCCACTTCCAATAATCTGAATCATTTCTATTTAAATCAATTGAAATTCCATATGCATGTGCACTTAAAAGTCCAGTATCTTGTATATGTCTATAATTATATCCACCACTTAATGGAGCTACATAAGATTCATCTCTTGACCCTCTTTGAAGTGTATTTGAAATATCATTTAATGCAGCTTTCAGCTCTTCACTAGCTTTATTAACAGTACTAAACATTACTGTTCCATAATAAGTTGATATTGAACTTAAGTTTTTCTCAATTTCACTTTTACTTTCTCCATACATGGCTCCTAAAAATCCATAATTTCTTATTCTACCTGGATCATAATTATTATCCATTACTTTATCAATCATATTTAGCGGATAAATATCACTTAATGTATCTTCTAAATCAGCATTAAAAAACTTTTGATCATAAGTTTTTTCTTTTTTATCATCGTATAATATTTTCTTACCATTTTTCATTACAATATAAATAGAATCATTAGAATCTTTTTCTATATCTATTATTTGCTCAGGATAAGCTAACATAAGAACTAATAAATCTTGTTTTACATGAGTAATATAATTACTGTCTTCTATAGTAATTCCATAAACCTTATATGGTATAACTAATAGTATCATTACAAAACATATTATTTTGATTCTATTTTTCATCTGCTTCACCTCTTATAGATACAATTTCGTTTCAATTCTTCTATCATATTCTGACCAACTTCCTGGTTCTGTTTTTTCTTTTATTTGAGATATTTTATTCATGGTTGCATCTATAGAATCTGCCGAATTAAGAATAAATGCTTCCTCCATTCTCATTTCTCTTGGTGAACCATATTCAAGTTTTCCATGATGTTGTACTATACACCCCTTCATTCTTGTAATAAAATCTTCTGAATAAAATCCTGGATTATCATTAAAGGCTTTATCAAGCATTTCTGTTCCAATTACTATATGCCCTTCCATTTCACCTCTAAGTGTATACTTAAAAGGCCCATCATAATATAACTCATATATTTTCCCTATATCATGAAGTTTTGCTGCAAGAATTGCAATTTCCTTATTTCTACAATCATATCTTTCACAAAGCATAATAGTTAAATACATAACACCTAATGTATGCTCTGCCAACCCTCCTATATAATTATGATGCATAGAAACGCCACCAATGCCTCTTTTAAACTTATCTAAAAAATCTTCATCTTTAAAGAAGTAATCATTTAACGCTTTTCCTTCTCTGGATATTATATATTCATCTGTATATAATTCAATTTCCTCCATAATATCTTCTATATCTCTTTTGACTGTAGGTAAATAATCTATAGAATTATATTCATCTACAAAAGTATATTTTTTCACTTCTAAATTAGTATCTTTTTTACCCTCTATTTCAATAACTTTCCCTTCAAGAATATCTCCGGCTTTATTTTGTATTGTTGCCTTTATTTCTCCAGTTTTATCCGCTAATATACATACTACCTTAGTAGTATCTCTAAACATGACTCTCATAACCATTAGTGAGGTTTTTATTTCACTTCCATTTTTAACATTTGCTAAAAATATATCCTTCTTCATTTATACTTCCTCCAAAGCCTATACTATATTATAATTTAGTTTAACCTAAATAATGTTAAAATATTTTCTTAATTACTTTCAATTTATCACTATTTTCATCTCATTATTATTAATATTCCTAAATATTTATAAAAATAATAAAGAGTATTTAAAGCCTAAATATCTTTTAAACTTTAAATACTCCACTAAATTAATATTTAATAATTATTAATCTATTCTCCAATTCCACTCTTTTCAAAACTTTCTGTGAAACCATGTGTTAATTTATTTATTGGTTTCTTAAGGAATAATGAGATAAGTATAAATATTGCTCCATATATTAAAAGTACTACTATATCCTTAATTAATACATTTTGAACAACTCCACCAATTGCTTCTCTTGCAAATGAGATAGCATAAGTAAATGGTAAAAATGGATTAATAACTTGGAAGAACTTTGGTGTTAATTGAATAGGGAATGTTCCTCCTGATCCACCAATTTGTATTACTAATAATACAATACCTAAAACTTTACCTATATTTCCAAGCACAGAGCAAAGTGAATATAAAATTAATGTAAATATAATACTTGTAAATACACTACCTAATACGAATAATAACGGATTTACACAATATATCTTTAATATATATAAATCTCCTACAGCAACTATTATAGCTTGAATTATTGCTATACTCATAAATAATAACATCTTTCCAAAATATTGTGACATAGCTGAATATTCACCTTCAGCCTCAACTGTTAACATTGAAGCTAACAATAATAATCCTACCCATAATGATAATACTGTATAAAATGGTGTCATTCCTGTACCATAGTTACCCATTGGGAATAATTTATTTTCTACTATATTTACTGGATTGGCTAAAAAGTCACTTCTTTTTTGAACATCGCTCTTTAATAAATCTACTATTTCTTGTAAGTCCGCACTATTATTAATACTACTAACCTTACTAACTAAATCATTAATCATATTTTCAGCTTCTGGAAGCTTTTCCTTGACAAATTCAATTCCTTCAATACCTTTATCTGCACCTTCATAAACAGTACTTAATAAGTCAGAAACTTGTGGTAACTTTTCCTCTGCTGCACTTAATACAGATGCTGCGTTATCCGCTGTAGTATATGCCTGATCAAAAATACTATTTATCTTTGCTGATATATTAGAATCAAAATTATCATATAAGTTTCCTGATATACTACTAATATCATTTGCAAAAGATACAACATTATTTAATAAATTTAAATCTGGTTTTTGTCCATTTGCTAAATTATCTTTTACTGTGTTTAAAGCAGTTATAGCAGAACTCACCTTATTATTTACATTTTGTAAATTACTAATTATATCATCAAATTTTCCAGGATTAAACTTATTCATAGTTTCAAGAATACTTATTAATGAATCAGCACTCTTATTTATACTACTTAATTTATCAATTAAACTATCTATCATTGCTGGAGCGTTTTCTGAACCAGCATTTATTGCATCTATTAATGCACTAGTATATTTAGAAACATCATTAGCTATTTCATTTAATAACTTAATATCATTTTTAATTACTGGTGCTATATTATTTAAACTTTCTTTTGAAGAATTTAAGAAATCTTTAACCTCACCACTTAAAGTTTGTGCATTCTCAATAGTTTCTTTTATTTTAGGAATATCTTGTTGAACTTCACCTACTAATGTTTTTAGTTGTTCAGCACCACTTCCTGCTAAATTAACTACATCATTTATATTTCCAAAATGACTTTGTACTTCTACTAGTGAATTGTAAATTGTACTAATCTTAGGTATTTGATTTTCAAGTTCTATCCCAATCTCATTTCCTAATCCAAATATTGTATCACTTACAGTTGAAACTACTGCTTTACTTACATTTTCTTGTATGGCACTTGCTCCCTTATCTGTAAGTTTAGGTGCTATTGCATTTATTTTCTCATTTACTGTATAAATTATATTTCCCTTTTGAATATCTTGTGTAATAATAGATGTTAAATTTTTAGAGAAATCTTCAGGAATAGTTATCATTGCATAATACTTTCCTTCTTCAACCATTTGAGTTGCTTCCTCTTCACTAACAAATTGCCATCCCATTTGTTTATTATCTTTTAACTGCTCTACAACATCATTTCCTAAATTAATATCTTTACCATTTAAAGTTGTTCCTGCATCCTTATTAACAACTCCTATTTTTATACCACTTGTTGCTGATTCTGCATATGGATCCCAGGATGCCTTGATATTAAACCAAGCATATAAAGAAGGTAAAATACATAATGCTATAACAACAATAATTGCCCCATAATTTTTAAAGATGTTTTTTAAATCTCTTCTAAAAATTTCAAATGCGCCTTTCATTTCGTCCTACTCCTTTGATATTTACTTACTAATAGAGTACATTTTAGCACTTTGGTACTAAAATTCAAGTTTTAGTTTTCTATGATTTTTTTACTATTTTCCCTGTCAATCGTTAATTTTCTATATAGTTAAACGTTTTTTCTATATTTAAACAAAAAATTTTTTTAATAAAATTTAAACATGCTATTAACATTTTATTCATTTTTCTATTTTATATTTCATTTTTGTTTTTTGCTTTTTTTAAATTAATATACTATATTAATTTTATTAATTTCCCAATAATTTTTAATTTCTATGTATAAATTTCTATACTAAAATTATTTTTAGTGTATACTAATATAGATACTAAAAAATACCGAGGAGAAAATAATGAATATGTCATTTAATGAACTTAATTTAAATTCAAATATAATAGAAGGTTTAAAACTTCAAGGAATCACTTCTCCAACTGAAGTACAAAGCCTAACTATTCCAAAAGCATTGGAAAACTTAGATATTATCGCCGAATCACATACTGGTAGTGGAAAAACTTTAGCTTACATATGTCCTATTTTTCAAAAAATAAATACAGAAAAAAAAGAAATGCAAGCTATTATACTTGCTCCAACTCACGAGTTAGTTATGCAAATTGATGCACAAATAAAACTGCTTGCAAAGAACTCAAATATGAATGTAACTTCACTTACTATAATGGGTGAATCTAATATTGAAAAACAAATAAAAAAACTTAAGGAAGTAAAACCTCATATAATAGTAGGTTCAGCTGGAAGAGTTCTTGATTTAATTAAAAAGAAGAAAATATCTGCCCATACTATAAAAACTATAGTTATGGATGAAGCTGATAGTTTATTAGCTAAAAATAAATCTACAATAATAAAAGATATAATCAAGGCTACTATGAAAGATAGACAGCTTATGTTCTTCTCTGCAAGTATGAATAATACAGCCTTAGAAATTTCTAAATCATTAGTTAAAGAAGTTCATATAGTAAAATCTGAATCTAAGTCAGTTCTAAACCCAAATATTTCTCATATGTTTATTACTTGTGAATTTAGAGATAGATTTGAAACTTTAAGAAAACTATTAGCAGCTGAAAGCCCTGAAAGAGCTATAGTATTTATTAACAATAGTACAGAACTTCAAAATATTAATGAAAAATTAGATTATCATAAAGTTAAATCTACAGCTATCTTCGGAAATGCTTCAAAAGAACAAAGACAAAGATCAATAGAAGCCTTTAGAAATGGAAAATTTAATGTTTTAGTTTCTTCTGACGTATCAGCTAGAGGCTTAGATATTCCAGAAGTAACTCATATTATAAGCATGGATTTCCCAGAAAATCCTGATGAATACTTACACAGAGCAGGAAGAACAGCACGTGGAAACCTTTCAGGATCTTCAATTTGTATAGGTACAAGACGTGATTTAGAGTCTATAAAATCATACCAAAAAGCTTTTAAAATTAAATTTACTGAAATGAAATTATATGGTGGTAACTTAATACCAGTTAAATAATAAAAAATATTTAATTCTTATAATTACATATAACTATCCTTAATATTAATACCTTTAATTTTTGCATACTTTATAAAAAAATGTAAAAACTAAAGGTATTATTTATTTACTAAGGAGAAAAATATGAAATTAACAAGTGACTTTAAAACTAACTTAGAAACAATAAGAAAAGAACTCAATGTTGGAAAAACTTTCGATATACTTGAAAGAATTATTGATGTTCATAACACAAAATTTTATTGCTACTATATGGATGGCTTTGTAAAAGATACAAACATGGAATATGTACGTAGAGATATGTACAACTTAAAAGCTGACGATTTTAAAGAAATAACTTCAGCTAATGATCTTATTGAAAAAGCTCTTAGTTCTATAGAAGCTAGTACAGATACTGATTTAGATAATATCATAAAAGCTGTACTTTCAGGTCAATCTATTATGTTATGTGAAAAATTCCCTGAAGCAATAGTACTTGACTATAGGACTTATCCCTCAAGAGGTGTAGATGAACCTGATAAGGAAAAAGTTCTTCGTGGATCTCATGATGGTTTTGTTGAAACAATAGTTTTTAACACTGCCCTTATTAGAAGAAGAATTAGAGATCCAAAATTAGTTTTTGAAATGCATAGTATAGGCTCTATTTCTCAAACTGATATAGCTATTGGATATTTAGATAGTACCGTTGATAGAAAAACATTAAATAAAGTAAGAGAGCTAATTGAGAATATTGATTTAAAGTCTTTAACATTAGGTGATGAAAGCTTTATAGAATCTTTATGTCCTAAAGATAAGTTTAATCCATTTCCCAAAGCTAGATATACAGAAAGACCTGATGTAGCAGCCTCTGAAATAATTGAAGGAAAAATAGTAATATTAATTGATAATACTCCATCCGTTTTAATACTACCATCTAGTATATTTGATTTTATTCAATCTATAGATGATTATTACTTACCTTTTTTAACTGGTAACTACTTAAAGCTTTTAAGATTTGCAGTTTTATTTGTTAATATGTTTTTAACTCCTGTTTATGTATTATTAACAGATAATCCTCAATGGCTAACAGGTAAACTCAGCTTTTTATTACCTAAAGATCCTTATATATTGCCTATATTTATTCAATTTATATTAGCTGAATTTGCTATAGATGGATTAAAACTTGCATCACTTAATACGCCTAACTCCTTAGGAACATCTCTTTCTATTATAGGCGGTTTGATATTAGGTGATTATACTGTGCAAACTGGATGGTTTACTCCCCAAACAATCCTTTATATGTCAATAGTAGCTTTATCAAGTTTCGTTCAAACTAGCATAGAGTTAGGATTTGCTTTAAAGTTTTGTCGTATCATATTGCTATTTTTCACTGGATTATTTAGTACATGGGGATTTATATTTGGTTTAGTTATTAACTTAATTCTTCTAGTTACAACTAAAACAATTACAGGGGAAAAATATCTTTACCCTTTAATACCATTTAATTGGAATGCTCTTAAACATGTAATATTTAGATGTCGAAAAGAAGTAAATTCAAAAAAATAGATAATACAATTTGTATTATCTATTTTTTATCAAATATTATTTTAAATACTACTGAATTATCTTTAGATATAATCTTATAACTAATATTTTCATGCTTATCTAATATAGTTCTTACTATATAAAGTCCTAATCCAGTCCCTCCTGTTTTCCTATTTCTAGATTTATCAACCCTATAGAAAGCATTAAATATATTGTCAATTTGGTCATTAGGAATTGATACACCTGTGTTTTCAACAGTTAATTCATCACTAGTTAACTTTACAATAATGTTCTCCTTAACAGGTGAATGAGTAATTGCATTTTTAACTATATTAGTAATTACTTTTTTTATTAGCTTTTCATCTGCAATTACAAAAATCTCTTCATTAATATGAGTTTCTAAATTTAAACTCTTTTCATCAATAAAATATCTTAACTCCTTAACTACACAATTAGTAACTTTACTTATATTTACATTTGTAAAATTATATTTAAACTCACCATTCTCCCTTTCACTTAAATGTAGTATTTCCTGTACTAGCTCACTCATTTTTTGTATAACATCATAGGATTCTTTTAAATACTTATCCCTATCCTTATACTTTCCAATATTATAAATCATCCCTTCTAATTGTCCATTAATTATAGTAATAGGTGATTTTAACTCATGGGAAATTGTTGCAATAAATTCTCTTCTTTCCTTTTCCAATTTTCTTTCCATTTCTATTTCTTCTGTAAGCTGTGAATTCATTCTTTCTAGCTTATCAAAAGACTCTTTTAAGTTCCTATTCATTAAGTTTAGACTATTAGATAATTCACCTATTTCATCTTCACCATTTATTTCAATAATATTGTCAAAATCTAAATTTGCCATTTTCTTAGCAACCTTATTAATCTTAATCAATGGTCTACTTATTAAAAGAGCATAAAAACTAGCTATTGTAAAAGCAATAATTATAATTGCTATAATAGCAAATGGGAAAAATAAAACAATACTATCTGCCGCTTCATTTTCTGGGCTTATAGGAAAGTGTACTATCATATGATATATTTTATTTAAGCTTTTTATATAAACAGCTTCATCTATATTTAGACTTCCAGTTTTATTAATTAATTGATATACAAATTTTGCTGTATCTAAACTTCCATCTATCCTAAATTGCAACCCATATTTGCCAAATTCCTGAAATATTTCATACTTATTATTATATAAAAATGGTATATTGTTAGGAGAATTTGCTCCTTCTCTAAATGATGAATATAATATATCATCAATTAAATTATTTTTATCCTTACTTACTAAAATAATATCTATATTATTATTATAAGAAAAATCATCTAATAAATCATCTATATCTATATCCTTATCATCTGCTAGCTTAACCTTTAATTCTTGGATTCCTGATTTAACGCTCTTAACCTTATAAATCTCATAGACTCTTGGCATAAAGAAATATATGCATATGTATAGGAGTGTAAATGCTAATATTATTATTAAACTACTCCATATAAATAGCTTTTTCTTTATACTTAAGTTTTTCCATTTATTTTTCAAGAACATATCCTACACCTTTAATAGTTTTAATATAATCCTTTTTTATCTTCTTTCTTATATTTTTCATATGTGCATCTATAACTCTAGTATCTCCAAAGTAATCATAACCCCATATTTTTTCAATTAACTTTTCTCTAGAAACTACTGTTGGATAACTACTTATCATTAACTTTAATATATTAAACTCCTTTAAAGTTAATTCAATTTCCTCTTCCTCAACATAAGATTTAAATGTTTGTAACTCAAGCCTTAGTCCCTCAAACTTTAAAACTTCATCTTCAGATTTTTCCTTATTCTTTCTTCTTAAAACAGCCTCTACCCTTTTAATTAATATGTTAAATGAAAATGGCTTACTAATATAATCATCTGCCTTTAAGTCAAAACCTTTTATTTCACTTTCTTCATCACCTAGTGCTGTTAAAAATATTACTGAGACTTCCTTATCTATACTCTTTATCATTTTGCATAACGAATGTCCATCAAGCCTTGGCATCATTACATCTAAAATTACTAAGTCATATTCTCCTGATTTAAATTTTTCATATCCTTCTACCCCATCATTTGCTGTATCTACTATGTAATCTTGTGAGGATAGAAACTCTACTATTAATTCTTGTATTTGATTATCATCTTCTACCACTAAAATTTTGTAATTCATATTTTCCTCCAATAAGTTATATATATTTAATTTTACCATAATACTTACTTTTACATATTGAATTCATTTAAACTTCAGTTTCTTATATTTAATTTTTTTATATAAAACAACAATATACTATCCTACCTTATCTATTAAGTTTATTTTAAGGTTTATATATTAGAATACTTTTATATTTATACTACTTAAGGAGAACTATTGAAATTGAATATTATGAATAGAAAAAATAACAAATTAAATTTCTTAAAAAAATATTTATTATTTTATTTTCTAACTATACTAATAGCAATATTCTTAATTTGGAAATTTTATAATAACTGGAATTCAATCTATTTTAACACTCTAGAAAAAATCCCTACTTCTATCTCTACTTCTAATAGTAGATCAGTAAGTTATTTCACCTCTTCATCAGAAGAGCTCATTAATAAAATTACTACTTATAAGGCTACTATTAAAACCATTGAATTAAGCGAAGATGAACTTTCTTACTTTTCATCCTTATCCTATGAAGAGCGTTTAAGCTTTCTTTTTAATACTTCATACTCATTATCTGATAGAATTACTGCTTTTCTAGGTAGTGAAATAGACAATGTTGGACTAGTATATTATGATTTATCCTCTGATGAAACAATAAAAATAAATGAAGATTTAGAGTTTACTGCAGCTAGTACATATAAGGTTGGATTAAATCTTTTATTTTACTATCTTGCATCTCAAGGTGAGATTGATCTTAATACATATATTTCTTATAATTCATCTGACTATGAAGAGGGAACTGGAATCTTATATACTTATTCATCTATTGGTTCATATACAATACAAGAACTACTTGATTTATCAATAGTTTATTCAGATAATATAGCTACAAATATGCTTGGACGCTACTTAGGTGGACATGCTGTTGTAAGACAAAAACTTTATGATTTATTAGACATAGATTTTTCTGCAAAAGGTAATTATATAACTGCTGATTTAGAATTCAAAATATTAAAGTACATATACAAACATAAAAGTGATATTAATTTTTCTCACTTAATAGATATATTAACTAAAACTGAATTTCACGATAGATTAGATAAATATATTCCCCAAGAAATAGTTGCACATAAAGTAGGTAGCTATGACTCCTATATACATGATGTTGGAATAATACTTGATGATTCTCCATACATTCTAGTAATTTATACTTATGATTTAGAAAATGCAGAAGAAAAAATTGCTCAAATATCTAAAGCTATTTATGAAACTGCTAATTAATCCAGCTTTACAATATGTAAAATTTTGTTATATAATTTCTATATATAACCATTAATTCTTTCTATTAGGAGGCTAATAAATGAGTAACAAGAAGAAAAATAAAAAAACTCTTGCAGATGAAAAAGCTGAAAAATACTTATCATATGGTTCACTTATTGGTTTAGTTATTGGTCTAGTTATTGGAATTATAGCATTCTTATTAACTGATAATATGTTCTGGATGGCATTAGCTCCCATAATATTATTATTTGTTGGCTTAGGAATTGGCTCATATCTAAGTAAAAAGATAAAATCATCAAAAAAACATTCTTAATGAAAAAGGTGATTACTTAAAAATAATCACCTTCTACACTTACATATACTATTTATTTGTTATATTAGCGGTTTTCTCAACTTCAGTATTAGTAGTTTTCTCTACTTCAGCTGCAGCATTTGAAGCTATACCTTTAGTATTAATACTAGTACCGTTACTAATTTCATTATTGATCTGACTGATATCCTCAGATGCTTGATTTAAAGTATCTTTTATATTCTTAAATTTACCCATTAAAGTATCATATCCACCACATAAAATCACTTCTACTATTAATGAATTTATAAATAATATATACACAAATTCTACTGTTATATCAGCCTTTCCACTTGAAACTTGTACAATAATGAGATGTATAACTGCTAGAATAAAAGTATACAACTTTGTAGGTATTCTTTTTATTAAAGGTAAACTCTTTGTTGTAAATACTACTAACTCTACAGCCAGTAACGTCCCTGCAAATGATGAAAGGAAATTTTCAGTTACAAAATTAGTTATTTCCATATATTAATCATCTCCCACTACTTCTCTCCATACTATCAATAAATGCAATTATGTTGAGAAGTGATACTTTTATTTTTAAATACTCCTTTAAAACTCATATCTCCTTCTACATAATATAAGTATTTCAAAAAACTCTAGCTTACCATTTAAAATTATCATATGTTGTATTTGGAGGAGTATCTGATACTTTTTCATTTCTATCTAAGTTATCAATTTTTCTTATATCTTCCTCTGATAACTCAAAATTAAAAATATCAATATTATCAGTCATTCTTCCACAGTGTGATGACTTTGGAATAGGAATAATACCTTTTTGTATATGCCATCTTAAAGCTATTTGAGCAATACTCTTGTTATATTTTTCAGCTAAATCCATCATTAAAGGAACCTCTAATAATTGTCCCTTCATAATTGGACTCCATCCTATAACTTGTATCTTATAATTATTGCAATAATTAACTAATTCCTTTTGAGAAAAACATGGATGTATCTCAATTTGATTAACCATAGGCATTATTCTTGCTGTTTTTTTCAAGGCTTCTAAATGTCCTATTTTAAAGTTACTTACTCCAATGGCTCTAATTTTACCTAATTCATAAAGATCTTCAAATGCTCTCCAAGTTTCGCTATTCAATTCTGTTGGCCAATGTATTAATAGCAAATCTAAATAATCAATATCTAATTTTCTCATGGACTCCTCAAATGATTTTATTGCTTTATCATATCCATGACTATCATTCCAAACTTTTGTGGATAAAAATATATCTTCTCTGTTAACTCCACTTTCTTTAATTCCTTTACCTATCCCCTCTTCATTTCCATAAAAAGATGCCGTATCTATAAACCTATATCCTATCTTTAATGCACATTTAATAGCATCTATAGTTTCACTTTCATCTCCCAATTTATAAGTCCCAAATCCTATACTAGGTATAGTAATACCATTTAATAAAACCCTATAGCTATCCATAAACGCTCTCCCTATTTACCAAATATTTTGATATTATTATATAATAATCTATTACTACTATAATACTTATTAATTAAAACATTATTTAATGCTTTTTTTATTAATATTAATCATATCTTCAAAATAAATATAATTTATATCATCTATAAATTCTTCTATGTCAAAAATAAATTTATTTTCTAATAATAATGATATTATGAAGTCTCTACACCTACACTCTTCATTATCAAGTTTAATCTCTCTATCCTTCCAAGAGTTAGGCAAATTTCTTTCTATAGTGTTTTCTATTATTCTTTTACTGTGATATATTGAGGTTACAAAACTTATAAACCTTCTCTTATCTGGAGCTATTCTATTTAAGTAACAATCTATTTCATAATTTTCTTTAATCCTATTATAAAAGTTAATTATTTTATATAGGCTAACCATCCACTTATTTTCTTGAAACCTAGACATTTCTCTAAATTCATTGATTATTATTGATTTTCTTTCATCATCTAATTTATTATTCTGAAAATCTTTTAATTGCTTGTCCCACCATCTCATAATGAATTCTTTTTCTGGTAAAATACATCCATCTTCATATTCTGATATTAATGACTCTTGTTTATATATAGGAATATAATATTTCTCATTTAAAATCTTATAATAACTTATTTCTTTCTCATGAGAATCAATAATTAACTTTTCATATTTCCTATAGTTTTCTTTATACTTATAAATATTAATATTCCAAATAAATCCTATAGAATCAAGCTTATTAATGAATTCCTCATTTAATATATTCTTATTATAAAGAGTTCTTTGAAGGCTAACCCAACTATATAATCTTGAATATTCATCATCTTTAGGAACATTTAAATGACCATTAATTTCTTTAAATTTTAATAGACTTTCAAAGGATTCGTCCCAATTATAAGTAATTTTTCTTTCTATATTTTTTAACTGTAAAATAACATCTTCGTGCTCTTCATATAATGAAAGACGTATCTCTTCATCATATAATCCTATTTGTCTTCTATAAAGATTATTCCTTTCATTTGCTTCTTCTAGCTTCTTTCTAAAGTTAACAAGTTCTAAATTATCTATATTGTCTACAAAATCAAATACAATAGGATTTTTATCTATTGCATCTGCTGTAAGACAACGTCCTAACTGTTGATAATATACACTTGGAGATTTAGTATTTCTAAGCATAACTATTCCAGTTATATTGTTAATGTGTATACCCTCATTAAGTTTACTTATAGCAAAAAGGAGCTTAAGTTCATTTTCACTATTTTCACATTCAAAAGCAGATAAATTTTCTTTATTTTTTGTATTAGTTGAAGTTATAATAAAATCATTTACTTTGAAGTTCTCATTTAATGCACTTTTAAACCACTGAATAACTTCATCTTTCATTTCTTTCAAATGCTTATTATTTTCGCAAAAAACTATGAACTTTAATTTTTTGCTATTAGGTAAATGTTTTTTTATTATACTTTCAACTCTACTTTCCTTTTCCCATTTACTTATATATATATTAAGCTCTTCTATATATCTTTTCTTATCTGCCAATGATATGTTCAACTTCTTCATTAATTTAAGCTTTTTATCAATTTCCTTATCTAAATCATACATTGCCGAAACATAAATAGGCATAGGTAAAATCTTTCTAACTATTGCTTCAGAAAGACTTATTGGAGTAGTTGAATTTCCATAAAACAACTCATTAATCATATCTCTATTATTATCTAAGAATCTAATTGGAGTTGCTGAGAGCCCTACAACCTTAGCAGTATTATTTGCATGCAATACATATTTAACAGCTTTTCCCCAACTTACTGCTCCAGCTCTATGTAATTCATCTAAAATAACTAAATCAACATCTAAGTTTTCTAATTTTCCTTTTGAATATAAAGAAGAAAATTTACTATAAGTATAAAATTTACAATTAGTAATACTCCATGGTGCTATTAATTTTAATCTATCTAATATTTCGTTAGTAGGTGCTAAAACAATAGATTTTTTCTCTCTATAATCAAATAAAAGTTGAAGTATAATAAAACTTTTTCCTGTTCCTGTTGCATTCGGAACTGCTACTCTATTATTATTTTCTAAAATAGCTTTAACTTCTTTATAGGTATATCTATTATGAGGCTTTAAATCAGGTAATAGTATTCCAGTCTTACTTTTTTCAGTATAGTTATTTATCAATTCTTTTACATAATCAAAATCCTCTAATGACATGCTTGTCCTGTTAAACATATTTGCATTTTCTACATATCCATTTAAAGAAATTATCATAAAGTATTTGCATTTATATTTTTTACCACTTTCTTTTTCAAATTTTAATAATTCTTCAACAATATCGTGATTACCTAAAGGTCTCATAGTATTCTTTGCTTGTATTATCCAAACTGTCTTATTAGGATTATCTGGTCTAGATAGTATTATATCTGCTCCACCATCATGAGAGCCACCATTTATAGTTGCTATATATCCATTTCCTTCAAATAAAAATGCTAAATACTCTTCAAATACCCTTCCCTTTATAAGCTTATCTATAAAATTAAGTTTTTTCTTTATTAAATCTACCTTTTTCTCATATGTTAATTCTTTTAACTCTTTTAATATATTTTTAATATTTTTCATTTTCTACGTCTTACTCCTAAATGCAGCTAATTATATATTAAATATAAATTATAATTCTTAATAAATATAGCCTTTAAGCCATTTTTCTATGATTTAAAAATTTAATTTATACGCATACTAAATATTAGAAAGGAGATGAAACTATGAAGACATGGGTTAAATCTTTAATAGTAGTTATTATTATACTGATAATAATTGCAATTCCTATGATATCAAGCTATAACAATCTAGTTACCTTAGAACAAGATGTCAATGTTGCTGAATCAAATATTGACACACAACTTCAAAGACGTTCTGATTTAATTCCAAACTTAGTAAATACAGTAAAAGGATATGCCTCTCAAGAAAAAGATATTTTTACTGAAATTGCTGATGCAAGAAGTAAATTAGCTGGTGCTAATAATATTACTGAACAAGCTAATGCAGATAGTGAATTAAGTAGTGCTCTTTCAAGATTATTATTAGTTGTTGAAAATTATCCTGACTTAAAGTCAAATCAAAACTTTCAAGACCTTTCCATACAACTAGAAGGTACTGAAAATAGAATTGCTATAGCAAGGCAAGATTATAACACTGCTGCTACAACATATAATACAAAAGTTAAAAGTTTTCCTACAAAAATAGTTGCATCATTATTTGGTTTTCAAGAAAAACCTTTGTATAAGGCTACTGAAGGTGCACAACAAGTACCTGAAGTTAACTTCTCAAGTTAAAAATTATGAAAAATTTAAAAAGTAAACTTAAAGCTTTTACTTTATTTTTATTATTACTATTATGCAGTGTGTATTACATACCTAATGCTAGCAGTAATTATCCAACCCCAACCAATTTAAAATATATTAATGATTATACTAACACAATTAATAATGATTATAAGAAAAAAATTGTTTCAATAGGCAAAGAGCTAGAAGATAAAACAGGCGCTCAAGCTGTAATTGTAGTAATTGATTCCACTAATAATATTCCTATTGAAGATTATAGCAATAAACTTTTTAGAACTTGGGGAATAGGAGAAAGTGAACAAGACAATGGCCTTCTTATATTATTAGCCATTAATGATAGGCAATATAGAGTTGAAGTAGGTCGTGGACTTGAAGGTACTATTCCTGATGCCTTAAGCAATAGAGTTATGGAATCTTTAGCTAAACCACTCTTCTCCCAAGGAAATTATGGAGAAGGTCTTTTAAATAGCTATAGTAAATTTTGTGATTATATCGCTGAAGAATATGGAGTTACATTAGAGAAATCATTAAATATTGAACTACCCTCTGAAACACAGTCAACCACCTCTAAAAATAAAAATTTAGGTTTTATTGGAATTGGATTTCTAATTTTAATATTTTTAGATCTAATTTTTAATAGAGGTCGTATTATGTCAACACTATTACAATTACTATTTTGGAATAATTTCTTTAATGGTGGAAGACGTGGTGGTGGTGGATTTGGTGGTGGTTCTGGCCCTGGTGGCGGATTTGGTGGATTTGGCGGTGGCTCATCTAATGGTGGTGGCTCATCAGGAAATTGGTAGATAAATATAAAATAAAGGAGCTGTCGCAATAGCGGGTAAAAAAATCCGCTAGCAATAGCTCTTTTTCTATATTTTCAAAAAAATAATTGTACATTTTCGATTAAAATCAAATTGAATATAAAAATAGACGCACTTAAATAAGCCTAATGAAAAAAGGCTTTAAAAAATTAAATTATGCAGTTTTCTTTAATTCAAATAAATGCTTACCAGTTCGGTTAGCCTGTATTTTGTTATGCAATTTATTTATATTATGAGCT